>NZ_CP011921.2:1200000-1800000 GCF_001042525.2 Francisella orientalis FNO12
TGAGAATATCATCAATGTATCTTTTTTCATCAAACGAATGATTTGTATATGGTAAAGAATGAGGAGGCATTATTAACAAGCTTCTCGGTATTCTTTTAATTTTATTAGTTTTTATATCATACTGATTAACATAAGCAAAAGGTAATCCTACTACTATAGATTTAACTCCTTCGCTATCCAAAAAGTTTTGCTGTTGCATATTAGCAACAAAATTAACTCTAGCATATTTATCAATAACAAATTACTCTATATACTTAGGTGAAGCAAAAATCCATCCATGCTTCCAATTGATTCCTCTACTATAAGTTTTTTTATACCTAGCCTATCAGCCAAATATTTTGAAAATCCATAATAATCAATCTCAGATATGAGTTCCATTGGCGCATATTCAGGAATATTTTTTAATATTTTACTAAATAATTCTTTTTGTAAGTTGTATTTCATTATATATCGCTAGCCAACATATTCAAAAACCTATCCCCAAACGCATAATCCTTCTCTGCAGTTTCACCTAAGATATCATTCAAATATTTAGGATGCATACCATATCCAGGTCTTACACTACGAATATTCTCCTCCGTAAATATTTCACCTTTTTTGATATCTTTTGCTACATACAAACTACGAGCAAACTGCCTACTTTTCTTTTTCTTTTCTGTAAGTGTATAGTCTACTTTACCATATAATTTTTCAGCATTTCTTACTTCAGATATCATATTTGCAAACTCATCCTTATCTAGAGAAAAATCAGCATCCGGACCACCTATGGACTTATCTAATATAAAATGTTTCTCAATTACTCTAGCTCCTAAAGTAGTAGCTACGACTGGTGCTGTGATACCCAAAGTATGATCAGAAAATCCTGCAACAACTCCAAATGTATTAGCTAAGTTTGGTATCGTCGCTAGATTAGCATCCTCTAGCGGCGCCGGATACGAGCTAGTACACTTAAGCAATACTATATCGTTATTACCTGCTTCTCTACAGATATTTACAGCATCTTGTATCTCATCAATAGTTGCAATTCCTGTTGATATAATTATTGGTTTACCTTTTGAGACAACATATCTAATAAGTCCATAATCTGTTATTTCAAAAGATGCTATCTTATACGCACTAGGGTTAAATTGTTCAAGAAAATCAACAGCTGACTTATCAAATGGCGATGAAAAAATATCTATACCAATTTCTCTAGCATATCTAAATAACTCCTCATGCCATTCCCATGGCAAATATGCTTCTTTATATAAGTCATATAGCTTTTGAGAATCCCATAAAGTTCCGCCTTTAATTATAAAATCTTCTCTTTCAGAATTCAAAGTTAGAGTATCTGCACTATATGTTTGTAGTTTGATAGCATTTGCTCCAATATCTTCACTATTCTTTTTAACTATAAAGTATTTTTTTTCTTGATGCCCACTCAGACTTTTTACAAAACTTAAATGATCATCATCAGATATTATATCTGTATTATACATATTACTACGTACCAACTGATGATTACGCCACGATAAAATTTTTAAGCTTTCTTGTCGAGATATATCTACAAAATCATATAGTTCACAACCTACTACAACATTTTCTTTATGCACTTTAATATATCTCTTTAAAGAATTACTATCATATTTATTTAATACATAATGGCTATTGATTGACAAGTATTCAAATATATCTTGATGATTTTCAGCTGTCTTAATAGCTATTAGAGGAAGGTTCAAAAAACATACTTCATTAACTGTGACACTAGGCGTTACAATAGCAAAATCACTCTCATGCATTAATCTTGCCATTTTAGTAGAATTAATATGCAGGTTAACCCAATTTTTATCTTTACAGTAATCTACCAACTGTTCTAAATTCTTATTTGCTATTGTTGTCACTAAGTTTACTTCTATGCCGCCAACTTCACTAATGGCTCTCAATATTTCTATATTCTTATTGCTATGATCAGCTCCACCCATAGCGACAAAGACTTTAGGTATTATATTTTTAGGTTTAGACTTATTTTTATAATCATAAAATTCTTGTCTCAGTAAAGTATACTTAGAGCCACATCTCATTTCACAATATTCAGGAACTAGACATTTATATTTATTTTCATCAGCACTAATATTATGATTTAAAAGAATATCACAATAATGCCTCTCATAAGTATCATCTAAAACCATAAGTTCGATATAGGAGTATTTTTCTTTAAAAGCTCTTTCAAAATCATAATCTAAGTTATAGCTATCTAGAATCACTATATTAGGGTTCAGTTTTTCAACTACTTTGATAAACTCAAGTAAGCTGTTATCTCTAATAATCTCAACACTATAACCAGATTCTATAATCTTGAAGCTAATATTACCAGGTAAGTCTCTTGTTACAAAAGTTACATCATCAAACTGAGTTGCTAATACAAGATCTCTCATGATATGACCAGTGCCAATACTTGATGAAGAATCAGCTCTAATTATAGCTTTCATTAGATTTCTCCTGAACTTTTTAAAGCTCCATACATCAACTCTGCTCTTTTCCAATCTTCTAATGTGTCAATATCTTGAACTAAATATCTTGGTAGAACTATAGGTATACTTGTTTTGCCAAATAGAACATCATAATTTTGTTGTTCTTTATTTAATGTCAATTTTTGCCAATAAAATTGTCCAGCATCTTGGAATGCTTCTTCTAAGTCTTGACTTCTTTTTGAAAAGTTTTCAGGCCAAAACATTTTGCATCTATTTTCATCTGTGATTTTAAATATCCTCTGAATAGGAAATGGCATACTAGTGCAAGAAAATGCATTAATGGCATCACTTGTAGATAGCTTTTCGTAAGCATCTACCAAGTATTTCTCTTGTAGGAATGGAGCTGTAGCATATATAGTACATACATAATCATATCTTTCATCATTAGATACTAAAAACCTTATAGCATGATCAATTACTGACTGAGTATCAGCTAAATCATTACTTAACTCAACTGGTCTTACAAACGGAACATCTGCTCCATACTGCTTCGCAACAATTGCAATCTCATCATCATCTGTAGATACAATTACCCTATCAAACAAATTTGATTTTATAGCAGCTTCGATAGAGTAGGAAATAATCGGTTTACCATGGAAATCTTTAATATTTTTCTTAGGAATTCTCTTACTTCCACCCCTAGCTGGTATTATTACGACATTAGAGTATCTATTCATTTTTTTCTAAGAAGAAACCATGTTATATCATCTTGTGGAAAGTTATTATCTCTATGGTAGTGAAACTTATAATCCACTAATTCCAAATCAGGATATTTATCAGCATCTCTCCAGCGAAGTCTCTTTTGAAAAGTCGCTCATTATTTCCTCTGTATGGAATCGTTACAGGAGTTGGATTATAATATTCTGCTATAACTATATATTTAGAAGAAAATTTATATAATTTTTCATAAATTAATTCTAAAAACTCTGGATTAATATGTATCAAGACCCCTTTTATTAAAGATAAGTCTCTTTGCCTGTCTATTTGAATATCTAAGAAAGACTCATGATATACGGTTTTTACAAATTCTAATTTATTCAGTTCATTCACTGCATCTTGGCTAATTTCAATAGCGGAAATATCCATATTTTGTGATAAACTATTTATTGCATGAAGATTTAGTCCTATGTTTGAGCCAAACTCAATGACACTAGAAACATTGGTCATTGATGAAAGAATATCGGAAAAAACCTTTATGTTATCCTTAATTACATCTTGGTTGTTACGCTTTATGTATTCTACAGCCCATTTTGGATCTGGCCAAAAAGCTTCTTGTTCAGTTTTAAATTTTTTCATAAACTGTCCTTATTTACTTTATTAAGAGACTTTTTTATTCGTTCACAAATATACTTTATCTGCTCACCTGTCAAATCTGGATACATAGGCAAACTTATTGCCCCATTATAATATGCTTCTGCATTAGGACAGTATCCTTTCTTGAATCCCATCTTTTGGTAGTAAGGCTGCATATATACAGGTATATAATGAACATTGACTCCTATATCATTATTACGAAGATATTCAAACATCACTCTTCTCTTGTTAGCTGGAACAACTACCGGATATAGATGCAATCCTGAATAGCTTTTGTCAAACTGATGTGGCAAAACAACTTCTGAACAATTAGACAATCGCTTCTCATACTTCGTTAATACAGCATGCCTCTTTGCTACAAACTCATCAAGCCTAGACATTTGTGATAGACCAAGTGCGCACTGCATATCTGTAATACGATAGTTGTAGACTAAATCTATCATCTCATAATACCAAGGACCCTCTGACTCTTTTGTCATTAGAGACTCATCTCTAGTCAACCCATGAGTTCTCAATAAACCTATCTTTGCTGCAAGCTCACTAGAATTTGTCATCAGCATACCACCTTCTGCAGTAGCCACGATCTTAACAGGATGAAAGCTAAAGATTACAATATCAGAATATTGACAAGATCCTATTGGCTTATCAAGGTATCTACCACCAATAGCATGAGCTGCATCTTCAACTATCGAAAAATCATATTCCTTTGACAACAAGTGTATCTGTTGCATATCACATGATTGTCCTGCAAAATGTACTGGAGCCACTATTTTTGGTAATTTACCAATCTTTTTTGCCTCAATTAACTTATGTTCTAAACATTCAACAGACATATTATAAGTTCTAGGACAAATATCGACAAAATCAACATCTGCTCCACACATGATAGCAGCATTAGCAGTAGCTAAAAATGTATTAGGCGATGTCCAAACAATATCTCCCTTACCAACCCCTAATGCCAAATATGCCAAGTGTAAAGCACATGTTGCATTTGCCACAGCGAAAGCATGCTCAGCTCCACAATACCTTGCGACAGACTTTTCAAAATTAACAACTACCCGCCCCTGCGTTAAAAAATCCGACTTTAGAGTATCTATTACAGCCTCAATATCATCTGCAGATATATTTTGTCTTCCATAAGGAATAAAATCCATAATTACATCCTCGCCATCATTTCCAAAAATGACTCATGTGTTAACCACTCAGTATTATTTCCAGAATTATACTCAAAGCCGAGCTCTACAGGACTACCAACTTCTCCTAACTTATTCTTCGTAAAGTCAGCCTTATGAGCAAATTGAATAGTAGGACAAAGCACATAATGATCATCAAATTCCAATGTTAAATGAGAGTCATCAGAAGGACACATGATCTCATGAAGCTTTTCTCCAGGTCTTATACCAACAATTTTATGAGGTAAATCTGGAGCCATTGCTTTTGCTAGCTCTGTCATATACATAGACGGAATCTTAGGTACAAAAATCTCTCCGCCCTGCATTCTTTCAAAATTTTTGAGTACAAATCTAACTCCCTCTTCTAATGTAATTAAAAAACGAGTCATTTTCTCATGTATAATAGGTAGCTCTGTAGCTCCGTCATCTATCAACTTCTGAAAAAAAGGTATAACCGAACCTCTACTACCAAGCACATTACCATAGCGAACAATAGCAAATCTTGTCTTTCTTGTTCCAACCATATTATTTGCAGCAACAAACAATTTATCAGATGCTAGCTTTGTAGCACCATATAAATTAATTGGATTAGCTGCTTTGTCAGTAGATAATGCTATGACTTTTTCGACATTATTTGATAATGCTGCCTTTATGACATTCTCTGCGCCATGTACGTTAGTCTTGATACACTCCATTGGATTATACTCAGCTGCTGGAACCTGCTTCTGGGCTGCGGCATGAATAACATAATCAACGCCATGCATAGCTTCTTTTAATCTTTCACCATCCCTAACGTCTCCAATAAAATATCGCATACAAGGATCATTAAATTCTTGAGACATCTCAAACTGCTTTAGTTCATCTCTACTAAAGATGATTATTTTTTTAGGCTTATATTCAGATAATAATATCTCTGTGTACTTTTACCAAAACTACCTGTACCACCTGTCATTAAAACCACTTTATTATCAAACATTATAACGCTCTACACTTTTTCTAAACTACCATTTATTAAATTATAAACGACATCATACCCCTCAATAGTACTAAGCCTATGAGCTATGGTTATTATAGTTATATCTTTTAACTTTTTTATCACATTTGTTACTTCTTTTTCGGTGTCATTATCAAGAGCTGATGTTACTTCATCCATCACTAATATTTGTGGATTTTGATACAATGCTCTAGCTATACCAAGCATTTGACGTTGACCACCTGATAGCCTAATACCATTCTCTCCGACAAAAGTATCTAAGCCTTTATTCAAATTACTAACGAAGTCATCAAGTTGTGCCACTTTTAGACATTCCCAAACTTTAGTTTCATCTATACTTGCCTTTGGTTCACCAAAAGCAATATTCTCTTTGATAGATGTATCATAGAGTATAATTTGTTGCGGAATATGTGCAAATAGTCTTTGTATTAACTTAGTACTATTAATTTGCTTATCATCTATATAAATACTACTACTTTGCGCTGTATAGAAACCCATTAACAAATCAACCAAGGTGCTTTTACCAGAGCCTGAAGGCCCTACAAAAGCAGTTTTTTTACCTTTTTCTATTGTTAAAGAAATATTTTTTAATGCTTGTGTACTATCAGGATAACTATAGCTAATATTTTCTAGATGGATATTCTTTTCAAACTTCATACCTGAAGCAAAACTATCTTCTATGCTATTTGTATAGTTTTGATATTTTTCTAACTCTTCATATATTACTTTTAAAGCTGGAACAGAATACTTGATACTTGTAACCGCTTGCATAATCCTATTAAGTGCTGGTAGCAGCTGTGTCGCAGCAACACCAAATACAGATAATAATATAAAAATTGAATTTGTCGACTCACCAAAGGCTATTAGGACTAACAAAGTAATCAAAACAAATGTAATAGCTATTGCTTCTATAAAAAATCTTGGTATGATTTGAAATATTTGATTGAATTGTAATGACTTATTCAACATAGTTGCTTTTTCACTAAACTCATTCGTGAATACTTTTTCTTTGTTATAGAGTTTTATCTCCTTTATCCCTGATAAACCATTCATAGTTGTTTGAGTCATCTCTTCCATGCTTCTGCTCTTTGTTTACCATATTTAGTTAAAATTCCTTTTATTTTCAACATAAAGATAAATAATGAAACTCCCAAAATAAGCAAAGTAAAAAAACTAAATAAAAAGTTTATATATAACAATAAAGCAACTATAAATACACATGAAAATAAATCAGTAGCTAATATTCCTAGAGGATTAATTATTCCTCCAGATAATTGATTAGTTTCCGCGTTTATATTACGTATAAGTGTTGGTGTACTTCTAGTTAAATGAGATTCATAATCCATAGAAATATAAAGTTTAAATAATCTCTTTTGAATACTAAGAACTATAGAGTTTAAAAATTTGGTTTGAAACCAAAATAGTAGAATACCAATTATATTCTTTATCCAAAAAGCTAAGATCAATAAAGCTATGCTTATAAGTATTATTTGAAAATGGCTAAAACCACTCAGAAAATGTATATTATCAAACTGATTTGGATTAACTAACACGCTCACAAAAGGAATAACTGCTCCAACACCTAGCATTGAAGATGTAGAACCTAGAAATAAAAGAATAAGGTAAATAAGAAATCTTTTTTTCTGAGTAGTATCTAAAATACCAAAAAAATATCTAAAAAACTGCTTCATTTAACACCACTATCTATCACTTCATCATAAACTGATTTATAACACTCAACCATTTCTTCTAGACTAAAGATATCATCAAATCTAGCTTTAGCACTAGCTCCGTAGTCTTTAGCTGTTTGTTCATCTTGCCAAAGTTGATTGAGCTTTTTAGCTAAATCTTGAGTATCATCTGACTTAGCTACTAATCCTGTTTGTTTATTAATATTTACAAAGGTTGTGCCTGTACCAATCTCGCAAGTTATCATTGGTTTAGCAAACATGCTTGCCTCTAGTAAGACTAATCCAAAAGCTTCTGTCCTTATATTTGATGGTAATACCAGAGCATAACTTAGCTTTAGTAATGATAGCTTATCTTTATCATCTAATGCGCCGACAAATTTTACATTTTGTAGCTTATTTTGCTTAACTTTTTGCTCCAGCAGATCTCTTTGATCGCCATCACCAACTATAACAAGTGGATAATCTTGTCCTTGCATAGCATCAATCAAGACATCCAAACCCTTGTAATACCTTAGACCTCCAATATAGATGAAGAATTTTTCAAAACCTATATTATTTTTCCAATGTGAATAATTTTCTTCATCAATATTATAATCTGACTTATTCAGACTCATTGGAATAACTTTTTTAGGTACTTTTATTTCTCTAAGAATCTCACTAGTCTCAAGATAGTTTGGTGATGTTGGTAAAATATATTTTGCACCATTAAGAAACTTTCTCATTAAAGGCTTGTATAACATCATCAACCTTTTTTGCTTGATAATATCTGAGTGGTACGTGACTATATATGGCTTATTTGCTCTACAAATAGTCTGCAACAAGTCGGCATATGGATATGGAAAGTGATAGTGGATAATATCAACTTGTTTAGCTAACTCTTTGAATTTCTTAATTGCCGATAGTGAAAAAGTTGTTGAAGCTATATTCAAATTTGTTTTAGCAAAATGCAAAGTATAAAAATCTTTGTGTATAGTTCGATTCTCTTTACCCATAGCTAGAATATGTATATCTAAATCATACTTTTTAGCCATAGCGACTGATAGCTCATGTATAAACTTCTCTATACCACCATAAGTATCTGGATAAAATAATTTAAATACATGCAAAATCCTCATTTCTAAATATCATTCTCTTTGGCGTAATTCCGCCATCTAACAATATCAACACATATATCATCTATAGTTTTTTTTGTTTCAAAACCTAGCTCTTGTTTTGCCTTTGTAGCATTTGCATACATCTCAGCAATATCTCCAGCTCTTCTAACCACTATTTGATATGGAATGTTTTTGCCTAAAGCTTTCTCATAAGCTATGACAATCTCTAGTGCACTGCAACCATTACCTGAGCCTAGATTATATGCCCGCCAAGCTGGTTTAACCTTTGAGATATGCTCAAGTGCTAATATATGCCCTATCGCCAAATCAACAACATGGATATAGTCTCTAATACAGGTGCCATCTTGAGTATCATAATCACCACCAAAAATACTAAGTTTAGGCAATTTACCTGACCCAACTTGATCAACAAAAGGCATTAGGTTATTTGGAATACCTTGAGGATCTTCGCCAATCATCCCACTGCTATGAGCTCCTACTGGATTGAAATATCTAAGACATGTGATATTAAAGTTATTATCAGCTTTTTGTAGATCTACTAGAATACCTTCTATTATTAGCTTAGTCGCACCATAAGGGTTAGTTGTACTAAGAGGTAGATCCTCTGCAAATGGTGGTATATTAGACATACCATATACAGTCGCTGATGAACTAAATACAAAATCATAAACTTGGTACTCTTGCATTAACTCAAGTAAATTTAGTGTACTTAATAGATTATTATGATAATAAGCCAAAGGCTTCTGCACACTCTCGCCAACAGCTTTAAAACCAGCAAAGTGAATCACCGCATCTATATTATGCTCTTGAAAGATTTTCTCTAACTTATCTTTGTCTAAAAGATCTATCTCATAAAAATCAAAATCTTTACCTGTGATTGTCTTAACTCTATCAACTACAGATAGTTTGCTATTTGAAAGATTGTCAACCACAACGACTTGATATCCTCTATCAAGAAGCTCAACAACTGTGTGACTACCTATGTAGCCTATACCACCTGTTACTAATATTTTTTTATTCATATTTGTACTCTATATAATTTGTATCTATTTGATTTAATACCTTACTATCTATAACCTCTTTTTTTGATAAAAATATACTAAAAATCTTCATAAAAGTAACTCTAACTGTCTCGATAATAATAAGTAAATCAAAAACAAAACTCCATCTTCTAATATATACAAGATCGAGCTTAAGCTTATTTTCCGGCAAAGTTGCATAGCTTTTCAAAACTTGAGCATATCCTGTAATCCCAGCTTTAACTTTGGTTCTATATAAGAACTCCGGAGTCTCTTTTGCAAACTCATCGATTAACTCTTGTCTTTCAGGTCTTGGCCCTACTATTGACATATCACCTTTTAATACATTAAAAAAACTGTGGTAATTCATCTAACCATATAGGACGAATTATTCTTCCAATCTTTGTAATTCTATCATCACTATTACTTGCCCATATAGCTCCGGTTTGGGACTCTGCATCTAGTTTCATACTACGAAATTTTATCAATTTAAACTTTTTACCATTTCTAGTAACTCTTTCTTGGATAAAAAAAGGAGAGATTTTATCTTCGATATAGATTGCCAAAGCTGTTATAAACATTATTGGAGCCATTAACACTATAGCAATCGAGCTAAATATAATATCAAAAATTCTTTTTATAACTTTAGCCTCATAAGATAGACCAAAGTTCTTGATACTCATTGCAAGACTATCACCAAGAGGTACTAGAGTAGCTCCCCACACAGATATTTCATATTTTCGAGGAATAATCACCATCTCAACATTACACTGACTCAAAAGTGATAAATCATTATCATCAAGTAACTTCAAAGCCTTGTCTGAAACAAAAACCTTAGTATAACTTTTGATAATATCAGCTAGCTTCAAGCCCACAACATCTATACTTAAATAACCATGAATAATTTCATTAGGTAACTTAGAGGATACCGCTTTATTTAAAAGCCAATCCTGCTCATTATTTTGCCCTATCACTAGCACTTTATTATAGATAGTTCTTCTCATAAGAGATCTAAAGTAAATACACAAACATGACAACACTATAATCTGTATGGCAAAACCTAAAATAATTACACTACGAGGAAAAGCAAAACCTCTTAGAAAAAATGCTAAAGAAGTAATTACTATTGCTAGCATAAATGAGCATAATAATACTTTTAGTATATTTCTCGATTTTGAAGTCTTCTCACCATTGGTATATTCTGCAACAAGAAAAATTAATAATGCTGTAATAGCTATAAACGAGGCTAAAAAATTAAAGCTACTAAAATTGGTAATATTGTAATCAAAAATATGTCATGGTATAAAATAACTCAGTAAAACAACTATTACTGACAATATCAGCTCTATCATTTTGAGCATAAATACTAATAAACTAGATTTTCTTGAGTTCATCTCTCATCTTATCAATAGTTTGTTTGTAGCTATTTGAGTTTAAAATAGCCGACCCAGCTACAAAAGCATCAACTCCGCAAGCTGCAATCTCTGCGATATTATTAGGGTTAACGCCGCCATCTATCTCTAGTAAAATATCTCTACCAGTTGATTTAATCCACTCCGAAACTTCTTTAGCTTTATCTAGCATTGCTGGTATGAATTTTTGTCCACCAAAGCCTGGATTTACAGACATAATAAGCACTCTGTCAATATGACTTTCAACATACTTTAGACAATCTATCCCTGTCGCTGGACTCAAAGCAAGACCAGCATCTATACCAAAAGATTTGATTAGTTGTAAGCTTCTATCAATATGCTTACTAGCTTCGGGATGAAATACTATACTACTAGCACCAGCTTTGGCGAAACTCTCGATCAATGCATCTACAGGCTTAACCATAAGATGAACATCCGTACCAGCTGAAATACCATAATCTCTCAAAGCCTTGAGAACCATAGGACCAAATGTAAGATTAGGCACATAGTGATTATCCATCACATCAAAGTGAACGTTATCAGCTCCTGCTTCTAAAACTGCTTGAACATCATCTCCTAATCTTGCTAAATCTGCAGATAATATCGATGGATTAATCTGGAATTTTCTCATTGCTATTTGTCTAAATATATAAAAATTAGAAATAATTTTAACATAACAATAAAAAATATTTGAGCTAATAAATCTCAAAAACTATAATATCTAATGCTAATAAATGCTTTTTATAATAGATAAGGAAAGAGAATCAAATGGATCATATTCAAAATGCTAAACTAACATTTGAACTTGAAATACAAGCTTTAGAGAACTTAAAAGACTCTATAGGTGATGACTTTAAGAGGGCTTGCGACATTATTCTAAACAACAAACAAGGTAGAGTAATTATAACTGGTATGGGTAAGTCTGGTCAAATTGGCAAAAAGATTGCAGCAACTCTTGCTAGTACTGGAACTCCTGCTTTCTTTGTTCATCCTGGTGAAGCTGGTCATGGTGATTTTGGTATGATTACAGATAAAGATGTTGTAGTTGCTATATCTAATTCTGGTAATTCAAGTGAGATTATGGGAATCATGCCAATGATTAAATACCTCGGTATACCAGTAATCTCTATTACAAGTAACAAAAACTCATTAATGGCAAAAAACAGTGATCTAACTCTTGATTTAGGTGTTAATAAAGAAGCCTGCCCTCTTAATCTTGCTCCAACATCTAGTACAACTGCTACACTAGTCTTAGGAGATGCTTTAGCCATCGCTTTACTTAAAGCTAAGAATTTCTCTGCTAGAGATTTTGCATTTTCTCATCCTAGTGGCGCTCTTGGTAGAAAGCTGATATTAAAAGTAGAAAATATTATGCGTAAAGGCAATGAAATACCTGAAGTCAAATCAACAGATAATCTACGCAAAGCAATTCTAGAAATAAGTGACAAAGGAATAGGTAGTACATTAGTTGTTGAAGATAACAAACTCTTAGGTATATTTACTGATGGTGACTTAAGAAGAATGTTTGAAGCCGAGAGCTTCAATTCTCAGAAAACAATCAGTGAAGTCATGAGCAAAAACCCTAAAACTGTATCAAGTGATGAAATGGCTATATCAGCTCTCGAGGAAATGGAGAGATTTGAAATTACCAGTTTAGCTGTAGTTGATGGTAAAAATAATGTAGAAGGTATAATAACCATGCATGACCTAGTTAAGTTAGGGCTTAGATAAACACTAGTTTCTTATAAAAATTTTCTTCAGCCAGTGGTCAGCACTTACATATCTTCCGCCACCGTATAAGAATAATGTAAATAACATAATGAAGTATGTAACAGAAAATTCCATACCACCATTAAGCATTACAGGATTACCTAACGCAGTAACATAGTTATATCTATCTGGGAAGTTTTGTGATAACCATTCAAATAGATCATTTAGTCTCTGTGTAGATTCTGCAGTTTTGTCTGCAATCGCAGGCCATCCATGAGCTCAGTGAACCGCGGCACCAGCAACACCTATTACAAACATCATTGGAATAAAAACAAGTCTAGTAAACAAACCTAATGCTATACCAACACAGCCGATAACTTCTGGCATAGGCATACCTAAACCACCTTGAGAAGCTGGAGCACCAAATCATGCCACAGTTGTACTAAAACCTTCTATTTTTGATCTAGCTCCTACAAACATAGTCGGTACTAAATAAAGTCTTATACCTAACAAAAGTAAAAAGTCGATAGACTAAAACTTTTGAATAATCTTGTAATATATATCATATATTCTATTTATCATAATTTGCTCCTTATGCTGATAAAGTAATCATATTTTGGTTATGCCAAGAGACTAAACGATTAATTAAGTACTCTTGTTGCCCATTTTTTATTTGCTTAAAATCTTCTGATTCAAAAATATCTATTCCTTTTTCTAATGCTGAACTTAACACAGCGCACTCAACTGTAGATATTCTTTGGTATGAGGTTCTATGATTTATATTGCAATAAAGCGCATACATAATATTTTGCTCTGTACTTATTTCTTCATCCAAATTATTTATATCAAAAGGAAGTAGTATAAAAGTTAGTGTCGGATTTTCTTTTATATTTCGGATATCTTTAAAACTTATATTTCTAGTGATTTCTATATTTTCAACAACTTTAGATTCATCTATTTCTATAGAGAAAAGTAGCCACTCAAACTCTATTAACTTAAATAATTTTTCATCTATTTCTACCAACTTTGAAGATTTCAGTATCTCTGTGGCTATTTGATGAAATGCCGGCTCAGATGATATATTGTCCTCAAAAAAACTTTTAAAACCTTATCTTTTAATTCTTGAGAAGCATGTTTATTAAAGTAAGGAAAAGTATTTTCTAAGACACTTAAGACATTCCCGACGATAAATTCGCGATACATCTGTATCTTTTCATCACTTGAATTATCATAACGAATAGTATGAGTAAAGTTTTGCATTTTAGTTTTTATAGATTCTGATATATTCATATTTTTCCCTCTATAACATTTATTATGCTATTTAGCTCATTTACCAGATCATCAAGCTTTGGTACAAAATGATCGCGTTCAAGTAACATTGAGTGCAAACCATGTTGCTCTACAACAAACTTAGCTAGCTCCTTTACTTCCTGTATTACATCTTTGCCATGAGTATCTAAAATGAAATCATCTTTTTTATAATGTCCTGCTATATGGTAATAATTGACGCTACCTTTATTTATACCTTTTATAAATTCATAAGCATCATAGCTATGTTTATGTCCATTGACATAAACATTATTTATATCAAGAAGCATTTTCGCACCACTTCTCTGCAGAATATCATTGATAAAATCTAGCTCATTCATATCATTATCATATTGGTAGTAATATGAGATATTTTCTAATGTAAGTGGTCTTTTTATAATCTCTTGAACCTGCTCTATACGATTGCAAATATAAGAAATATTTTCTTTCTCTCTAGGGACTGGTAAAAGATCATATAAGTACCCTTTCTCATCATTAGAAAAACATAAATGATCACTATATATATCAATATTATAATCATCTAAGAATGCTCTAACTTCATTCAGAAATTTCTTATTAAGTGGCTGAAATCCTCCTATTGATAGGCTCAAACCATGAGCTATGATAGGATAAATATTTGCAACCTTGTCAAGATAATCTTGCTTAAATCCGCCTAAGCCCATCCCATTTTCAGGAGAAAGTTCAAGAAAATCAATCCCATCAACTTTTTGTGCTGATAATATTGACTGATGTTCAGACCTTAGACCTATACCTTGACATTTACCGATCATTGTCCACAAACTCCATTAGAGCATTTACCCAACTGTGCTATCTCTTTTTTATCTTGCTTACCATAAGCTTTACAGACTTTAGTACCACAATTACCATCTCTTGCTCTGACAAGTTTTCTATCTTGCTCATCAGCATCAACATCAACCACACCAAATTTTTTAAGTGAGCCATATTTACCTTCGCCTTGAGCTATTGGACTACTCTCAGATGAATCCTGAACCTGTGTAACTGGTGCTTTTGCTTCTTCTGCTAAAGCAATACCAAATGACATAGAAGCTGTTAAAGCAATTGTTAAAAGTATTTCTTTCATATTAAATTCTCCTATTTAACTCCATTAACTGGGAAACATGCTAAATCTCGACCTTCATAAACAGACCCTTTATAATATTCTTAACTATTTTTGTTGACTCGTCTTTAAGTACCAAACCTTTACCTAAGAAATGACTTAAAACTAATGCTTTAGGATTAACTGTTGTAGCAACTTGTCCAATGACTGACGGCTTAGCATGTAAGAAACTACTTGCCGCATCAGCGCTTTCGTCAATTGGCATAGGCATCATTAGAATATCTGCATTTTTTGCAAATTTAATAAACGTATCTCTAAATTTATCATGTTCATTACTACCACCAGCACCAGTTACAATGATAGTGCCTTTCTTAGACACAATCTTATATGCCAAAGTTGGAACATCACCTTTAGAAATACCTAACGCCTAAACAGTAAACTCATCATTTGAAAAGACCTTCGTTGGTTCTAATTTTGTATAATCAATATTTGTTACAGGATCAAGCTTAAAAGGGAAACCATCTGTACCCGTAAGTATTCCATGTAAATATGCAAAAGCACCATGATCTTTTCCAAATACTCTCTGAAGAAAATCCGTCGCACTTGGGAAAAGACCTGAATGTGTAGGACCTGAGAATGGAAGATTCTCTGTTCTTTTGGAGAAATATGCTCCTTTTAATATCGCTAGAATATCTGCTGAATGATCAGCATGGAAATGAGTCATATTGATTGAGTCTAAATCTTCTAATCTAGCTCCTGATTGACCAAATCTAAGATATGTACCACCACCAGCATCAATCAAAACTTTAGATTTACCATCAATCCATATCAACTCACCTGCAGATGCTCTAGCATCATCTCTAATTGGTCCACCAGAACCAAGAAGCTGTAAGGTGAAAGACTTATCTAAACACTGTGGATTTGTTTGTGCAACACCTTGAGATACTCCAAAAGCACACATTGAAGTAAACACAAAGTTAAAAGCCCTTTTTTTCATAAATAACCTTATAAATTTAATTTTGTAAGGTCATTATCAATGGTTAAGACAAATAGTTATAACTAATAATTTTTTATAAAAAATATCAATTTTAATTATATAAGATATATGAAATTAAATCAGAAAAATTGGATTAGGCTAATTTAGAATAATTAAAGAACATTACCCATTAAAACGCCATGATAACCAGCATCAACGTGAATATTTTCGCCTGTAATACCAGAAGCCATATCAGAACATAAGAATGCAACTGTATTACCAACCTCCATAATATCAACGTTTTTCTTAAGTGGTGATACTGTAGCATTATAGTCCAACATCTTTTTGAAATTAGCAATACCTGACGCTGCCAAAGTTTTGATTGGACCAGCTGAAACACAGTTCACATTGATTCCATCTGGACCTAATGCAAGAGCTGTATATCTCATAGTAGCTTCTAAAGATGCCTTAGCAACACCCATAGTATTATAACTAGGCATAGCTTTTTCAGCACCAATATATGTAAGACCTACGATAGAAGCATTTCTTCCTTTCATCATCGCACGACATTCTCTAGCTAAAGCAGCAAAAGAGTAAGCACTGATATCATGAGCAATAGCGAAACCTTCACGAGTAACTGTATCTATAAAATCACCACCTAACTGATCACGAGGAGCAAAAGCGATAGAGTGAATAAGACCATCTAGACCATCCCAAACTTTACCTAGCTCAACAAACAAGTCTTGCATCTCTTGATCAGAAGTTACATCACAAGGTAAAATTGCAGCTGGATTGAACTCTTCACTTAGCTTCTCTACTCTTTCTTTGAATTGACCAACATAAGTAAACGCAAGTTCTGCACCTTCTCTATGAAGAGCTTTTGCAATACCGTAAGCGATTGATTTATTGCTTAACAGACCAGTAACTAGTATCTTCTTTCCTGCTAAAAAACCCATTTAATATCTCCTTTAGTAGATTAAATTAAAACTTTGCTTAAATAATTACAACCAACATAAGCTGTATAGCAATATCCCAAGCTAATAATGATATAATTATAATTAATAGTAATATAAAACACTAGTATAGCAATATCCCAAGCTAATAGATATAATTATAATTAATAGTAATATAAAACACTAGCTTAATTTTAAGGTGATTGCCTATGCATTGGAAAGAAAAAAAAATAGTCTCTGCACCATCTAGCGAAATAGGTTTTGATAAAGCTAAGGCAAGTTGGGATATTATGAAAATATCATCCGAACTTGTCGAAGGGTATGAAAGATTAGATAAAATATCTCCAGCTATTAGTATATTTGGTTCAGCAAGGATTTCCGAAGATGATAAGTACTACAAAGATACTGTTGAACTAGCTAAATCTTTGTCAAATCATGGCTTTGCTGTTATCACAGGTGGTGGTCCTGGTATTATGGAAGCGGGAAACAAAGGCGCTCAACAAGGATCTTGCTCAAGTATAGGCTTGAATATAGCACTACCTCACGAGCAAAAACCTAATAGCTATCAAGATGTCTTTTTGATTTACAGATACTTCTTTACGCGTAAAGCAATGTTTATCAAACATTCTATGTCGTATATAGTCATGCCCGGTGGCTTTGGTACTTTAGATGAGCTTTTTGATATTACAACTCTGATACAAACAGGTAAAAAAGTCAAAATGCCAATTATCCTCTATGGTAAAGATTTCTGGGGGGGATTAATGGAGTGGATAAAAACTACCTTAGTACAAAAAGGCGTAGTTAGTAAAGAAGACGTGAATCTTCTAACTCTTGTTGACAGTATTGATGAGGTCTTAGAAATAGTAGCCGAACATTATATGAATACCTACAGTTCAAAAGCACATTCAAAAATGGTATTTTAAAGGTTTTTGTACATGGATATAAATACTATTTCAGTAACTTTGATTAATAATTCACTTCCTATTATTACAGCTTTTACAGTTCTAATTCACATTTTTTGTGGTTTAGGTATAGCAAAAGACATTCCTAAAGTCTTAGACAGAAGACTTACTACGATAATTCTACCAAAAAATATTTGGATACTTGTTGGATTAGTATTTGGTATATGGGGATTACTTATATACTGGTTATGTCATCATTCAACTATATCAAAAGGTTAACAAACCATGAGTAATAATAATTTATAGGAACCAAAATCATATAAATCAATAGGTAAGTTTGTCACAGAATATGGCAATGAAATTGTTGAGCTTCTAAGCCCTTTAAAAGATGAGAAAATTTTAGATATTGGATGTGGTGCGGGTGAACTCACTAATAAAATAAAACTAGAATGATCTAGCATAGTCGGTATTGATGTATCAAATCAGATGTTAAATCAAGCCAAGAAAAACTATCCAGATATAGAATTTATAAAAGCAGATGCTCAACAGGACTTACCATTCGACTTAAAGAATTTTGATGCTGTTTTTTCAAATGCTGCTTTACACTAGATGCTGAATCTAACAGCTGTCATAAAAAATTTAAATAAAGTTTTGAAGAAAAATGGCAGATTTGTTTTGGAGATGGGCGGTAAAGGAAATATAAAAAATCTATTAGCAAGTTTAGATAAAGCATCTCAAAAATATGCTATCCAAGACTATAGCCTTGAGAATTTTTACCCAAGTATTTCGGAGTAACTTCTCTACTTGAAAATAATGGCTTTTTAGTCAAATATGCCATCTTATTTGAAAGACCTACGCTATTAGAAGACTCTAATGGCTTTAGAAACTGGGTTATGACTTTTAGAAAGAATTTATTAGATAAAGTAACTAATACTGATGAATTCTTAAAATATGCTAAAAAAATTGCTAAACCATATCTGTATAAAAATAATAAGTGGTATGCAGATTATGTCCGATTAAGAGTTATTGCCTATAAGACACAATAGCTAACAGACTTCTTCTCCACCAAAAACTTCTTTTCTTAAATTCTCAATATCTTTTCTAATAATATATTCGACTACTTCTTTAGTCAGGGTATGATCTATTCCTTTAATTAAATTGACATTTCCCCAAGTACTCTCAAAGAATTTATTATCAACAACGTTATCGTTCTCAGCTAAAGTAACCTTTATTGCTTCATGGAATTTCCCAAGCTTGCCATTAAACAATAATAGTAAGTACGCTCCCAACATCTTTCTAATCCTAATCTTACCAAGAACTCTCATTGTTTTATGATGAATAAAAAATGGCGTAATCAAATGAAGTCTTTGATACAAGGCCTCATCAATTAAAGATGAAATACCCGCAGACATTGATATTGCATAGATAAGATCATAATTATCAGCACCAACTTTATACTTATTGATAATTCTTTTAAGCTTACGCTTTACAAATACTGGTCGACCTAGAGCCACTGTTGTTATCTTAGCTTTGATACCATCAATATCAATATGCTCAACACTATCACCTTTACTATAGTAGCCCTTAATTACTAGTATATTTAACTTGTCTTTATTCATTCGATAAGCTCTATTTGATAACCATCCGGATCTTTTATAAATGCTATAACTTGAGTACCACCTTTTACAGGACCAGCTTCACGAGTTATGATACCGCCTTTTGCTTTGACATCTTCACATGCCTTATAGACATCATCTACCTGCATGCATAGATGACCAAAAGCATTGCCATGATCATACACATGATCGCCCCAGTTATATGTCAACTCCAACACAGTATGATCTAAAATATCACCATAACCAAGAAATGCTAAAGTATATTTATACTCTGAATTATCCATTTTCTTTTGAACGGTCATACCCAATATATTTGTATAAAAATCTATGGACTTATCTAAATCTTTAACTCGCAACATTACATGAGCAAAACGCATTTTAATTCTCCTTTAGAAAGTTTATTTGTTATTGATAAACTATTTTGCTATATTATAGCAGATTTTTTAATCTCCTGTTCGTAAATATCCAGGGTTAACAAAACTAAAGGAATATAATGACAAACTTCGATATTTTAATATTATTTACTTTTGTAGACTTCTTTGTCTTGTTTTTAGCATATAAACTTTTTGGCAAAAAAGGATTACATGTATTTATAGTTGTTAGTGTGATTGCCGCAAATATCCAAGTTAACAAAGGCGTTGCTTACGATATTGCTGGTTTTCATATTATTGCAACACTTGGCAATGTAATGTTTGGTGGTATATTTACTGCCAATGATATACTAAATGAAAAGTATGGTAGACAGGAGGCTCGCAAAGCAGTTCTAAAATCAATATTTTTTGGTCTATCATTCGTGCTTTTGATGCTTATCTCAACGCTATTTACAAGCTTAAATGATGATTTCTATAATGATGTAAATAACTCTTTAAATCTATTTTTCTCAATAAATGGTGGTGCTTTAAAAGCAGTAATTATTGGAAACCTAGTTTATCTTGTATCTCAACTATTTGATGTACTTATATACTCTAAGATAAAAAGCTTTAGTTCTGATATAAAATGGTTATGGCTAAGAAATACTGGTTCAACTTTGATATCACAAATTCTTGATACAACACTTATAACTTATGGATTTGCATTTGCTGGGATTATCCCGATGGAATATGTTTTTGAAGTCATAATTTCAACATTGGTTATTAAATATATAATTGCGCTTATAAATGCTCCTCTTTTCTATATTTTAGCGTTTACAAAGCCTAGAGAATCATAACTGTAAGGATAATAAGCATAATTACTAAATACGCCCAATTTTGTAACTTCTGAGAGATTTTACCTGATAAATTAACTCCTATTGATACCCCTATGATCCAATTATCAAACTAATCGCTACAGGTAGATATACAAATCCCAAGCAATAATCAGGTAGGTTTGATAATCCGTAACCAGCAATAATATATGAGATGGCTCCAAAAAGTGCTAAAAAAGGTACTATTGATGATGCGATTGCTGCCGCTGTTGTAAGCCTATAATTACAACCTCTTAAAAAAAGAATGATAATTATACTCCCTCCAATACCTAATACAACGGAAACAAAACCTGTAAAAAGCCCATAAATATACAATAATATCGGTAGAGGTTTATCTATATTATTACAATATTCATCAGCTTCGGATTTCGCACTATTCAACATTTTTAAGACTAGTTTAATAACTGTATATATCAAAAATATTATAAACAAAGATTCTAAGATAACAGGCGATAGCCGCTCCTAAAACTGTACCTACTATTAATCCCATCTTTAGCTTTAGGGCAATACTCCAAATTATATTGTTAGCTTTATAGTGAGCATATGTTGTTTTTATAGATGTAAAAAACATAACAAATAAAGATGTTGTAACAGCAATGTGCATAGAATTAGATACAAATAATGGTTCATAAATAGAGATAAATATTACGATTGCAGGAACAACAATTAAGCCTCCTCCAAAGCCAAACACACCTGCTAGCACACCTACCAAAATACCAATTAATACAAAACTCAAAACTATAACAAACATATTCAACACCCAAAACTGATCTATTAAACAAGATCTATATCAAGAGACTATTTAGAAAAAATTAGACTGGTCAAATTACTTTTCCGTAATTTTCTCAAGCAATATCGTATCTCCATTAACATTTTCTGTAACTAAACCTACTCCTTTGCAGTAGATTTCATAGTCTATAAAGTGATAGCATTCTCCTCCTAAGTTTTTGCTATTGCATTGCTTAACATTATTATCCATACGAATGCAGTTTTTATATGCATTACCATTTATTACTATTTCTGGAATTATATCTGTAATAATCGAAGTTCCTGTACTATGTGACATTTCATCGGTATTATCTATTTTATCGATTTTATTGAGAACAATATTTCTAGGAAAAAGTTGCTGTAATTTGAGATCTAAACTTCGTAGCTTGCCATCTTTATCTGCTGCCTTACTGCTGCCAAAGAATACTGCACCATCTTTAATTTCATAAACAGACTCATTTGAAATATATGATTTATCTCGACCTAATGATGTTTTTGTCTCATAGACGCATTTTGTTTTGTCTTCATTACAGCTTTTAACAGTCAGATCAAATGCTGGAGTAAGTTTAGCAGGCTTATCTAAATGATTGTAAACATAAGTATAAGTAGCTCCTACATTAGTTGATATTAAATCAGAGCCTTTTAAAGATGTTTGATTTTGATCTGTAGCTAATGCCAGTAGAGGTAAAACTTAAAGTTAATATAAGAGGCTTCTTCATTTATCTTCCTTTGTTTGTTAATTTTAGCTCTCACCACTAAACAAACTACAGAAGAATAAAGTCTAAATCAAGCCTAACTTTAATAAACCATAATATACACCATCATTATAGTTTGCCTTAGTTATTAGACTTGCTTTTTCTTTTAATTGAGGTGAAGCACTATCCATAGCAACAGCAACATCGATTCGATCAAACATTTCTAGATCATTATTACCATCACCAAATGCATAGGTCTCATATCCTTCAAGATCTAGATATTCTACAACCTTATCAATACCATCTGCTTTGGTATGTCCTGCTAAATAACAATCAACATAACCATTTTCATTATGCGGAGCTATCACACACTCATCTCCTAACGTATGTTCTAAAGCTACAGTATCAACATTCCTACCCAAAACTAAAGCATTATAAATTGTTACATTATATAAGTTATGTGTTGTAATGATCTTATTCTTACTTACTATAACGTTATCATAAAAATAATTAAGATCTTCTGATTCAAGGTTGTTCACATACGCAAATTCACCCTCGAAAAGCCAGTCATGATTGTGTTTTTCACAAAACTCTAAAACATTATCAATCGCACTTTGTGGAAATAGCTTCTCATAAACAAGTTTATCACCAACACTGACTACAGAACCATTTGCCGTAACATAACCATCCATAGGCAAATCAAGAACTGCTGAAGGAATGAAACTCGGCGATCTACCTGTAGCTATAAAAGTTTTATAACCTTACTTTCTTAATTTTTTGATTGCTTGGATATTTTTATCTGAAACAAAAAGTTCACCCTTATTTTCGTATACTAAAGTACCATCAATATCAAAAAAAAAATGCTTTGTTCATTATTTAACTAACTTGATTTTCATTAATATTGATAATGATAACTTACTAAAAGCTAAAAGGATATAGCTATCATCAAGAAAAGATTTTAATTATCTTAAAGGTGTAAAAAAATGATTAATTACCATCAACTATATTTCTCGAATCATGTCCTATACTTTTAGTTACATCTTTAGCTGAATCTCCAATAGAATCACCCATATCTTTAAAGTTACTTTTAATTGATGCATTGCTGCTAGCACTTGAAGTATCTTGCTCATTTGAGCACGCACCTAGCAAAACAACTGACATTATACAAACTATTATTTTTAAGTACTTCATGAAACACTCCTTAAATTTATTTTAAAAAATAAACATCGCATCACCATAACTAAAAAATCTATATTTTTCAGCTATAGCATGTTCGTATGCTTTCATAACTTTTTCTTTATCCGAAAATGCACTAACTAGCATAATTAGAGTAGACTTTGGCAAGTGAAAATTAGTAATCATTGCATCAACGATATTAAACTTTTTCCCTGGATATAAGAAAATATCAGTCTGACCTTGGTAAGGTTGAATTTCTCCACTTTGACCTGCTGTTTCAAGTGAGCGTACAGAAGTTGTACCAATAGCTATTACTCTACCACCATTAGCTTTAGTTTGGCGAATTTTCTCACAAACATCTTCAGATACAGATATTACCTCGGCATGCATCTTATGATTATTAACATCATCGACTTGAACAGGCTTGAAAGTTCCTGATCCAACATGCAAAGTGATATAAGCTATATCAACACCTTTAGCTTTTATTTGTTGCATTAGTTCTTCTGAAAAGTGCAAACCAGCTGTTGGAGCAGCAACAGAGCCTAAGTCTTTAGCATATACTGTTTGATATCTCTCTGCATCAAAAGCCTCTTCATCACGTTTCATATATGGTGGTAATGGAATATGTCCGAACTCTTCCATAAGCTGATAAATGTCTTTTTCACCCTGTAATTCAAGAAGATACATTCCACCATCTTTTTCTAGCACTTTAGCTAAAGTGTCTTGCACATATATTTCCATGCCTGCCACAGGAGAACGATTTGCCTTGATATGAGTTTCAAAAACTTTAGGCGATTTTATTTTCTCGATCAAAAACTCAAGCTTTCCTCCAGTAGTTTTTTCACCATAAAGTCGTGCTAACATAACCTTACTATTATTAAATACCAATAAATCTTTTGGTGTTATAAATTCAAAAAAATCTTTAAATATAAAATCCCGTATCTCTCCAGTATCTTTATTTAACTTTAAAAGCCTACTTTCATCGCGCTTGTCTAGTGGGTAGCAAGCAATTAGCTCTTCAGGCAATTTATAATCAAAATCATCAGTTTTCATTTAAATAAAATTATTTTTTAAAAAAAGCTTTTGAGCAAAATATTACCATATCTTAGTTAATAGATATAACAATTTAGGCCATTATCTCTCTATTGTGTTATTATCCATAGGTATAATAATTTAATTATAAATATATATGCTATTTTCAGACTTACATATAAGCCAAGACATTATAGAAATATTAGAAAATAAAAACATCAAAACACCTACAAATTCACAAATTTTAAGCTTTGAAAAAATCTCAAATGGAGAAAATATCTGGCTAAAGTCACCAACTGGTAGTGGTAAAACACTTGCTTATATTTTGCCAATTATAAATAAACTATTAATAGATAAAAAACCTCTTACTCAAGTTGTTTTTTTCACACCCACTCATGAGTTAGCCATTCAAATTAGTAATTTTATAAATGAGACATTCTCAAGCATAGGCATTAAATCACTAGCACTAATTGGTAAAGCATCGATAGACAGACAAAAAGAAAAATTAAAGAAAAAACCAAATATTGTAGTTGGCTCTGTTGGCAGAATTCTAGAACTTATCGATCAAAAAAAACTAAAGGCTGCTCATCTACAATACTGTATTATTGATGAGGCAGATCGTATGCTTGAAGATGACAGCTTAAAGCTTTTAAAACAAATCATCTCTAAAACCACAAATCTACAATATATATTAGGCTCTGCTACTATCAAAAACCACGCCTTTGATATTGCGAGTGGTTTTATTGAAAATTTAGAGCTTATTGATGACTCCAAAGAAAAAGAAACTATAGAACATAGCTATATCATAGCTGATGGTAATCGTAAAACCGATTCATTACGAAAGTTACTAAACAAAATATCTCCTTCCAAATCTATAGTATTTCTACATAGAAACAATGACGTTGATTTCGTTACAAAAAAAATAGATAAACTAGAATGTGGGGTTGGCTCTATTCATGGTGAACAAAATAAAATTGATAGAGCTAATACCATCAAAAAATTCAAAATTGGA
Organism: Francisella orientalis FNO12; assembly: GCF_001042525.2. Lineage (NCBI taxonomy): Bacteria > Pseudomonadati > Pseudomonadota > Gammaproteobacteria > Thiotrichales > Francisellaceae > Francisella > Francisella orientalis. The sequence continues at coordinate 1,225,697 of NZ_CP011921.2, forward strand.
CAAATCAAAGTTTTAGTTGCCTCTGATGTTGCAGCTAGAGGACTTGATATTAATGATGTTGATTTTGTAATAAATTATGATATCCCATCAAAAGCAGAAGATTACCAACATCGAGCAGGTAGAACAGGTCGTATGGGTAAATCTGGTAATAGCATTTTGCTAATTAAAGAATCTGAATTCTCCTATATTGAAAAACTACAAAAGAAGTTAGGAATTGATATTAAGAAGTTTTAATATTTGTAAATTCACCTATTTAGAAATCTAATTTATAATTAAAATCATCTGTTTTTTATATTTATAGCAATATAGAGTTTCTGTTAGAAGTGATAACTAAAGGATAAATTTATGAAGATTTACTCTTAACTAATATTTCCTATACATCTGAATATGTTAATATAATTTTCCAAAACTAATTTAATACCCAAAAACTAACTATGAAAAAATTTCTATGCACTACAATTATTATTTTTGTAACATTATCAGCATCTTTCGCTAGCAACTGGCCTAGTGGATATATACCCAAAAATAAAATCATAAATATAGATGACATTATCGGGGCTCCTCCAAGTACAGACTCACAAGCATTTTCTAGTGACAAAGCTATATCAGAAGCAGTATTTAGCCAAAATAAAAATACTACTGACTATAAAATAGCAATTCATGACGCATCCAATGACCAAGATGTTCATATCGCTGATTTTAGCAAAGCTTTTGGCCAAGAAATCACTAAAAACAAAACTCCTGAAATATACACTTTATTAAATAGATCAACAACTGATGTATCAAATATAAAACAATCAGCAAAAGAAAAATACAAGAGAGTAAGACCTTTTGTGTTTTTTGATAGAAGACCTTGCGACCCTGATGAAGATCCTAGTAGCTACTCATACCCTTCTGGACACTCATCTAGAGCTTGGAATTACGCTATGATTCTAGCAGAACTGAAACCACAAACAGCTAAGCAGCTTTTTGAGTTAGCTGATAGAAAATCGCAAAGTCGAGTTATTTGCGGAGTACATTGGAAAAGTGATATCCAAGCTGCTAGAACTGTAGCTTTAGCAAACTTTACAATTTTAAATGGAAACCAAGATTTTCTAAAAGATTTAGAAAAAGCTCGACAAGAAATTAATCAATAAGTTTACAAAGCCTGTTTTACTACTAAACTTTTAACAATACTATACTTATCAACAAACTCAAATCCAGCTCTGCGAGCTTTTTTAATATAATCATTCTCACTACCAAAGACTTCTTTGAAAGCTTTCATAAGAGCTATCATCTTAGTATTATCAAGCTTTCTTTCGCGTTGGTATTTATCTAACGTTGAGATATGCCCAATCAATCTACCTTTGGCAAAAGCTTCTCTTACAACCTTACTCAAAGCTATAACATCCTTAAAGCCAATATTTACACCCTGACCAGCTAGTGGATGGATTGTATGAGCGGCGTCACCGACTAGTACAACATTACTTTTAATATAGCTCTTAGCGTGACGTTGAGCTAGTTCAAAGCTAAATCTTTTTGATAAAAGTTTTACACTCCCAAGAGTATTATTAATTGCTTTTGCTAACTCTAATTCAAACTTCTCATCAGCTAAACTCATCAAGAAATTAACATAATCAGTTTTTACAGACCAAACGATCGAAGCTTTATTAGGATTTTCTAACGGTAAAAATGCTAAAACTCCCTTATCATAAAACCTTTGATATGCAGTTTGATTATGTTGTTTTTCAAGCTCAAGAGTTGCTACTATCGCAGTATGTTTATATGGTTTAACTTTAGTTTCAAAATTAAAATAATCTCTAACAAAAGAGTTAGCTCCATCTGCGCCGACGATCAAGCTAGTTTCGATAATTTTATCAGCTAAAACAACTAATTCCGTGTTACCATTCTTTTGGATCTTTTCAATCATCTGATTCGCATAAATTTCAATACCTGTATTACTAATTTCAGCAATAAGAGCTTGTGTTATAACATCATTTTCTACAATATTACCCAAACTATGCTCAGATATTTCTTCTGCTGAAATAGTAATACTTTCACTATGAACATCATCCCAAACACGCATTTGATAATATGGTGATATACGATTGCTTTTAATGGCTTTCCAAACACCCAAATCTTGTAGCAGTCTCTTTGATGTATGATTAACCGCACTCACCCTAGTTTCTACTCTATCTGAATTGTGATGCTTATGATTTATTTCTCTTGCTTCTATTACAGCGACTTGTAGACCATTTTGATGCAAAGATAAAGCTAAACTAAGCCCAACCATACCACCACCAACAATCACTACATCTTTCTGGATATTTCTAATGTTCATCTTCAACCACCTTTCTCATTAGTGTTGAACCTCTTGTTAGCTTACCCATCATCACTCGAGATAGAACTTTTTTGGCCAGTTTGCTTCTTTGTAACAAATGTAATCCAATATTTCTACTTACAACAAATTTAAAATCATTTGAAACAAACCATTTCACAAATCCATGTGTAATATTAATTGTTCTATCATGATCCGGCTTTCTAACTTTAGTAAACTCTTCTAGAACTTCTGCTATAGAATTTTGTGAAAAATCACTTTCAACGATTAAATCATATAAAAAGCCGATATCTCGAATACTCAAATTCATTCCTTGACCAAATACTGGATGTAAAAAATGTAAGGCATTACCAAAAAATAGTACATTATTTTTATATACTTCATTTGATTGAACAAGATATAAAGGGAAAATAGCAGGTTTTGTTGCAACCCTAATTTCACCTAATCTGTAACCAAATCTATCTTGAATCATCTCTTGAAATTCATTTTTGTCTAAATTTAGTTTTTCTTTTGAATTATCTCTATCAACAGTCCAAACACAACCCATTGTAGTTTTTGATTTAGGAAGCATTGCAAGCACACCATCAGTCATAAACCTTTCATATGCTGTATTTTGATTGTCTTGATCCGTCTGAATATCAAAAACCATCGCATCTTGTTTATAATCAGTAGTTTTAGCACCTACATTTAGCATTTTACGCATACTTGAGTTCGCACCATCACAAGCGATTATCAGAGAAGCTTGTATTATTTTATTTTGTTGCTCCTGCTCAACAATTAATGAGTAACTATCAATATCTTTTTGCAAACTAATCACATTAGTCTCAAAAGCTTTTTCAATGTTTTGATTTTCTGTAACACTTTGTAAAGCAACTGACAATAACTCCTGCATTGGAGCAATGGCCCCAAGAAATGGCAGATTCTCATCCTCAGCAAAAATCTCAGCTCTACCATATCGTCCTTTATCAGAGACATGAACCTTTTTTATGGATTGAGTTTTACTAGCGACTTTATCCCACAAGCCAAGAGTATTCAAAAATGCTATAGATGAATAAGACACAGCGATACTGCGATTATCATTTTTGACTTCTAGTTCATCTTTTTCAATATGAATAATTGAACATCCCGTTCTAGCAAGCGCTAATGAAGTTAATAAGCCAACAATACCTCCACCAACAATCGCTATATCATATTTAGTATTCATATAAATACCTAAACTTTTTCACTATCAATTAGTAATACTGCAACTTTTGTATACTCAAGCAATTCAATGAAGTCTTGTTCACAGTCATCATTATCTTCAAGAGCTTCATAATCCATATAAGATATTTTCATCAAATCACTTATTGCTTCTTTAGTCTCTCTATCTTTAGAATTTTCGTAGTCTAAACCAAATAAACCCACACCAGACAAAAAACCTCTAATCCAATAAGTTAATGCTTCAGCTTTATAGTTTAAAGGCTCATCATCTTCTGGTAAGAATAGATCAAAACTTAACCCTTTTTCATCAAACTGCGACTGAGTGTAGTCATAAAGTTTTTTCATAGTCTGTAAAGCCGAAGCCGCTATCAAATCACCTTCTTCGATTGGCTTTGTCATCAAAGAATCTGACCACGCAGTGAATTTGACTTCTGCTCCGAAGCTAAACAATGCACAAAGTAGCCCATGTGCTTCTGAAGCTGTAGTTAAAGCTTGCATTACTTTTAGAGCTTCCGCGACATCTTCAAAATTAGGTTTTTCATTTTTCATAGATAGAATTTATTTTATATATTTAATTAACTGATATTTTACTGTATATAGATAATTAGTTATAGGTATTTTTTTAAAAGTATTAGCTTAATAAAATAACTTCTCGGCACGCACTAAAAGTAGATAAGTCAAATCAAACAAAGTCAAGTAATATATCTACAAACTTTTTACCATAAATTATTCAAAGAAAACATATAGTCATTTATAATACATACGTATTCAAAAGTTTAGTTGTCTGGACTATTGGTGATTTAGTTGCAATCTTGTACCGATACTTAGAATAGGGAGCTTGGTGTTTGAACTAGAGAGCAAGCTTTGATGCAATGCATTCACAAAGAAGCCCAACGTTGAGACTATGGCACCCAAACTTGATGCCATAGAGATCAAGAACATTGAACTAAAACGGTAATCTGGACAACTAATTATTTTATTGTTTTAGTCATGATTAAAGAGCATATACGCCGAGAACTTTTAAATATTAGGAACAATCTAAATGGTAAAGATGAACTGTCATCTGAAATCAACTTTAAAGTCATAGATTATATTAAAAACAACTTCTCAAATCCAAAAATAGCTAGCTTTGTTTCTCTTAAAAATGAAGTTAATACCTTTTCAATCAATAGCTACTTCGAAAATATTTATTTACCTATAGTTCATCCTTTTATAAAACATGGTTTATGGTTTGCAAAAGATTCAAAAGAGTATTATCTAAATAAATATAAGATTAAAGAACCTATATATTCAGCACCTGATATTATCACTGCTTGGGAGCTTGATATTATTATCATACCAATTGTTGGTTTCAATAAAGATAAATTTAGAATGGGTATGGGAGGAGGTTTTTACGACTATACTTTAAGCTTCAAAAAAAACAGTAATTCCCCTTTAACTATAGGTATAGCCTTTGATGAACAGCAAAATGATGATATCATCATAGATATATATGATATTAAGCTTGATTTAATTATTACACCTACGAGGATATTAGTATAATATGGATAGTACTACTGTAGCTAATGAAATTAAAAACAAAATACTATCAGAACTTGATCCCCTAGCAACAATTGAAATAATAGATGAAACACACAAACACGCAAAACATAGAGGATTTATAGAAGGCAAATGCTACTATGTAATCAATATTTCATCTAAGAAATTAAGTGATATGGCAAAAATTAAAGCACATAAAGAAATATTCAGATGTACACAATCACTTATGTCACAAATCCATGCTTTATCAATAAAAATCAAACCGGAGTAAAGCAATGTTTGATTTTATTATCCATTTCAATGAGTATATAAATTACTTCATAGATATTTTAGGTATTTGGTTTTATATACTACTATTTTTTATAATTTTTTGTGAAACAGGAATTGTTCTTGGAATATTTTTTCCAGGTGACTCTTTACTATTTACAATCGGCATAACAGCCGCAGCTACAAGCATCAACATTCATTTAGCAGTTTTATCGATTTGTTTAGGAGCTATTGTCGGAGACTCATGCAATTACATTACTGGTAAATTTATTGGTGAGAAGTTATTTAGCACACATGCTAGAATTCTCAAAAAGGCATATTTGATCAAAACCAAAGAGCTTTTGGACAAATATGGCACAAAAGCAATAATTTTTTCACGTTTCATCGCTTTTGTTAGAACAATTACTCCTTTTGTTGCTGGAGTTAGCAACATGAACTATGCAAAATTCGTTACATTAGGAGCTATATCAGCTGTTATTTGGTCTTTTTCAATTACATATACAGTATATTTCTTTAGTGATAATTATTTTGTAAAACAGTATCTAAGCTTAATTATTGCCATTATTGTAGCTGTAGTAGTGATTCAAATTATTCTAAAAGGGATTATAAATAAAATAAAAGTAAAAAGAACTTAACCTTTAGATATTATTTTTTTATAATCTAACGACAAAACATTCAAAATGAATAATTTATGGATACGATTTCAGCATTATTTCATATTATCCTACATCTAGATCAATTTATTAGTACCTATATAAACATACTTGGTGACTGGACTTATCTATTACTTTTTTTAGTAATTTTTTGTGAAACTGGGCTTGTGGTAACACCCTTTTTACCTGGAGACTCTTTACTTTTTGCACTAGGACTTACTGGAGTAGCGACTAGTTTAAATGTTCATATATTAGCTCCAATACTTGTGGCTGCAGCTGTATGTGGTGACTCATGCAACTATTTCCTTGGCAGAATGGTCGGTAAACGGATTTTTAAAGATGATGCAAAAATCCTCAAAACAGCTCTCCTACTTAAGGCACAAGATTTTTTTAATAAATATGGTGCTGCTGCAATCATATTGGCAAGATTTACACCACTTGCAAGAACATTTATGCCTTTCACAGCCGGTATGGCACGTATGAGATATCTTAAATTTGTATTAATGGGTATTATCGGTGCTTTTGTATGGGTTTATTCTATTGTCTACTTAGCATTTTTCTTTAGTAATAATGCTTTTGTCAAAAAATATTTCGGTTTATTTGTCATTTTAATTATTATTGTATCTTTAATACCGCCTACAATATCTTTCATCAAAGCGTTTAAGAACAAGTTATCTAACAAAATATAATTACAAAGACTATTTTTTACCCAAATTCAAATAATCTATTAAAAGTTTACGACTTTTTAACTGCTTACCTGCTAAAGCATAATCAATATAGGCACGAGTAACTTTAGAAATGGCTTTTAAATCTTTAGTTGTCCATGAGCTCACTGATTGATTGATTTTCAAAAGATTTTTCCCAGCAATACTATTTGGAATAGTTGATAGATTTTTTTTAAAACCCGTGGCAAATATCGAATAACTTAAACTCTCATCAATAAGCATACCATCAATATCACAATCGACATAAACTCTCTGCCCAAGACTATCTAGCAACTCAAGCTCAAACATTCTCAACAAATATTTATAATTAATTTCATTTATATTTTTTAGAATAAAAGCATATTTCTCAAATAAAAATTCTTCTTCATGGGAGTAATTCAACAGCAGATATATCAACTCATTCATGTACTGCAATGATAATAGATTGATATATGTGTTTTGATAAAATGACTCAACAAACTCTACATTATAGATTTTAGATAATCCATCTGATTTTTTGGCAAGACTAATTTGCCCTCTTAACTTAACTAAAGGTTGATATAGGTTTATTGTTTTTTTATTAACCCTTATTAACCCCGAAATCTTGCCAAACTCTCGAGTGAATATACTTACAAGTAGAGAGTTTTCTTTATATTTACACTGATGCAATATATAAAAGTCATACAACTGCTGCATTTATTTTCTCAATAAGTTCGATTATTTGCGAAGCATTTCTATATTTAAACTCAGGCAGATCAAACTCCTTGACAAGCTCTTGTAGTGTTATTTTTTTAATATCAGTTTTATGTTGTAATTTTTTTTGCAACCATTTTATCATTGCTAGCATATAAGCATCACTATAAACTCTAAATGAGATTTTTTCTTCAGAAATATACATCTCTATAACCGAAAAATTATCAATCACACAATATTTGACTTGCTCAGGCAAAATAACAGCGTCTTCAAAATTAATCTCAGCAAGGAGTTTCTTTACTAAATCGTTATACATTTTCCTCTCCTTGTGGAGATATAGCTCTCAAAAGCTTAACTTTTCCTGTTAGTCTTTTAGCTGCTAATACAACCTGCTCTCTTGAAGTATGCAAACCAAATGAAACTCTAATTGTAGATTCTGCCTGATCAGCACTCAGACCGATAGCAACTAAAACATGAGATGGTTCAACAGCTTGAGAATTACATGCAGAACCCATAGACGTACAAATGCCATCTAACATTGCTAACAAAGCTTCACCTTTTACACCTACAAAAGTAATACTCAAAATCCCAGGATAGCTATTATCTAGCTTTGTATTTATCTTTATATTATTAACTTCTCTAATAACGTTCAAAAAAGCATCTCGCAAATCCTTTATGTACTGTAGATTATTCTGTCTATTAGCAAACATCTCTTTTACAGCCTCAGCTAATGCAAATATCTGATAATTTGCTAATGTTCCTGCTCTTAGATTAAATTCCTGCGCCCCACCATGTATCTGTTTTTCTAGTTTAATCTTCGGCCTTTTAGATCTCACATATAAAAATCCCACACCTTTTGGAGCATAAATTTTATGTCCAGATACCGATAACAAATCAATATTCATATCATTTGTATCAATATCAATCTTGCCATATCCTTGAGCAGCATCAACATGAAAAACTATACCTCTTTGCTTAGTTAGCTTGCCGATCTCACGGAGATTATTTAAGGTTCCTAGTTCATTATTCACAGCCATTAAGCTTACAAGTATAGTCTCTTGTTTAATAGCTTTTTTAAGTTGCTCTAAATCAATCTGTCCAAATCCATCTACATCTAAGTATGTAACTTCAAATCCTTTGGCCTCTAAAAACTTACAAACATCAAGTACCGCTTTATGTTCAACTTTTGATGTAACTATATGCTTACCTTTATTTTGATAAGCGCGAGCAACTCCTTTTATTGCAAGATTATTTGACTCAGTAGCCCCTGACGTAAAAATAATCTCTCTAGGCAAAACAGACAAACTATCTGCTATAGATACCCTTGCTTGCTCAATTTTATCTCGAACTAATAAACCCTGCTCATAAGTTGATGATCCAGAATTAAAAAAATCAGAGTCATCACTAATCGACTTTAGCATTGTTTTTTTGACATTTTGACTAAGTGGAGTAGTCGCTGCATAATCTAGATAAATAAGACTCATTAAAAATCAATAATTCTTTTAATTATTAGCTAATATTGATATTATATCAAATAATTGTGTACATAGTACTTTAACAAAATCGTTAACAAAATAGGCTTATGATTAAAGATGGTAAATTTAGTCAGTTTCATATATGAAATAGTCTATGAAAGCGATTTATTAAAAAGACCAAAAAGGTCTGAACTTAACGAGCTAGCTCATTAAACAGTTAGTTGTGAACATTATATTATTAAAGGAATTAACTAAGAAATGAAAAAAATACTAATAAATAGTAAAAGTAGTGAAGAAACAAGAATTGCTACTTTAGATAACGGAAAACTTATTGACTTAGATATCGAGAATGTTGATAGAGAACAAAAAAAAGCTAATATTTATAAAGGCTACATTTCTAGAATCGAACCTAGTTTAAATGCGATATTTGTCAATTATGGTGAAGAAAAGAACGGCTTTCTACCGTTCAAAGAAGTTTCTGAATATTATCTAAAAGACGTACCAAATGGTGAGAATATTGCGCATCTTCTTTCTGAGGGTCAAGAGTTAATAGTTCAAATCGACAAAGAGGAGCGTGGTGATAAAGGTGCTGCTTTAACTACATTTATTACACTTGCTGGCTCATATATGGTTTTACTACCAAACAATGCAGATGGTGGTGGTATTTCACGTCGTGTAGAAGGTGAAGATAGAGAAAGACTGAAAAAGTATTTAAAGGATCTAAATATTCCTAAAAACATGAGCGTAATTGCTAGAACAGCTTGTGTTGAGTGCTCTTTTGAAGAGTTAAAACATGATTTCGACACTCTAGTTGAGTTATGGGATTCAATATTCAAGGCTTACCATAGAATTAAAAAGCCTGCCCTACTTCACAAAGAGAGTGACATAATTGTCAGAACAGTTAGAGATCATCTAAAAGAAGACGTCAAAGAAATTATTGTAGACTCTAAAGAATGCTTTGAAGATGTTAAAAGACAACTAGGTCTACTTAGACAAAGTTTTGATATAAACAAAGTAAAGTTATACAACGAAGAACTACCAATATTTGCTCAATTTGGCATAGACCAACAGATAGAAAATGCTTACAAAAGAAAAATTAGATTACCTTCTGGTGGATCTATAGTAATTGACACAACAGAAGCTTTAGTTGCCATTGATGTTAACTCATCTCGCGCTAACAAAGCTGAAGATGTTGAAACAACAGCTTTTAAAACAAACTTAGAAGCTGCTGAAGAAGTTGCTCGTCAACTTAGAATTAGAGATCTTGGTGGTCTTATTATTGTTGATTTTATTGATATGGCATTCTATCCAAATAGAAAGCAGGTTGAAGAAAAGCTAATGGAAGCGCTTCAACAAGATAGAGCACGCATCCAGATGTCACGTATATCCAAACTTGGACTTGTCGAAATATCTAGACAACGTTTAAGTTCATCAATTAATGAAAGTGTAATGCAAAAGTGCCCTCGTTGTGATGGTCATGGATTCATTAAAACTACTCAAGCTACTGCGCTTACTATTTTACGCAAAATCAGAGCAGAAGCTATCAAAGAAGATACAAATGAGATACGTGTTCAAGTACCAGTTGATATAGCTGCATATATACTAAATGAGAAAAGAGATAGTATCGTTGAAATCGAAAGAATTTCTGAAGTCAAAGTTATGCTAATTCCTAACTTCAACATGGAATCTCCAAAGTTTCAAATGCAAAGAATTTGGGGTACAGGCTACAAATCAAATCGTACTAGCTCTGACTTAATAGAAGATGTATTTAACGTTGAAATCCCTAAAGCAGGAAAAAAGAAAATTGCTGCAGTTGAGCTAACCAAACCAACGTCTAACGATCAAAACTTAGATGCTAAAGAAGACAAGCCTCAAGAAAATAAGATCATTGATGCTAATACTACTCAAGACAATAAAAGAGAAAGTAATACAAAACAAGAATCAAAGAAGAAAGGCTTCTTTAGCAAATTATTAACTAAGCTTACAGGTAGTACTGAAGATATCGCTGCTGAGAATGAGAAACCTCAAAATAAGCAGAACTACAATAAAGACAATGCTCAAAAACCTCAAAAGTCTCAAGATAAAGGACCTCAAAAAGGAAATAATCAGCGTGACGATCGTAAAGGCAATAACAATAATAATGATCGTAACGATAACAAAAATAATAATAAAGGTCAAAAACCTCCAGTCCAAAAGTCTCAAGACAATAGAGAAGAAAGAGATAATGGCCAACGTAACGATCGTAGAAATAATGATAACAGAAATGATCGTAACAAAAATAAATCAGGTAATGATAAATTTGATAAAAAATCAAACAATCGTAACAACAGCAGAAGTAATAATCTAAATCTTAATAATGCTGAAGAGGTTGTAGATATTACTCAGCTTAAATACCAGAATCAAATAGCAGAAAAAACAGATAACATTAAGAAGGTAATATCTAAAAACCCTGAAGAGTTTGTCTCTCTTATGGTTAAAGATGTTTTAGAAAACTATGATAGCTTGAAAGATGATGGAGCTACAAAAGTTGCTACCCAAGAGAAAGCAAAAACTAATAAATACTTAAAATTTGATACTGTTTCAGTAGATAAAGAAATAAATATTCTTAAAGAAGCTGCTAGACAAGCTGAAGAAACTGCAAAACTTGAAAATATAGAAGCAGAAAGCAATAGTACTCATGAAGAAATAAAAGAAACCATTGAAATAGTAGATGAAGCTGTTGTTAAAGAACAACAACCTAAAAAAGCTAAATTAGATAAAGATGATAAAGCATCTAAACAAAATAATGCTAAAAAAGACAAGGCTAAAACTGTTAAAAATAACAAGAAAGAAAAGACAGTAGAAAAGGTAACTAAACAAAATCAACCTGAACTAGAATATATAAGCTATTCTGCTGCTCTTGATTTTGAATCTCAGTCAATAATCTGAATAGCAAGGCTATCTAATGTTACACTATCCTCAAATTGATCCAGTTGCTCTACATCTAGGGCCAATAAAAGTCCACTGGTATGGCTTAATGTATTTATTTGGTATTTTTGCTGGCTGGTATTTATTAAGATATCGAGCAAAAGTTAAATCATGGGCTCCAATCAAACCTGAACAAGCTGGCGATTTAACCTTTTATATTGCATTAGGTGTTATATTAGGCGGTAGAATTGGCTATATAATCTTTTACAATCTACCTTACTATTTTCATAATCCGCTACAAATGTTTTTCTTATGGGATGGTGGTATGTCATTCCATGGAGGATTTATTGGCGTTTTAGTAGCATTTGCATTATATGCACGCAAACTTGGAGTCAACTTCTTTGACCTTGGTGAATTTGTAGCTCCAGTTGTGCCCATAGGCTTAGGTGCTGGTAGAATTGGTAACTTCATAAACGGCGAACTATGGGGGAAGGTCACAAATTCTCCAATAGGGATGATTTTTCCTACAGGAGGACCATTACCTAGATACCCTTCTCAACTGTTTGAATTCTTTTTAGAGGGAGTTGTATTATTTACAGTCTTATGGCTAGTTAGTATCAAAAAAAGACCACGTTACTTAATATTAGGGTTATTTATGTTCTTATATGGTAGTGCTAGATTTATCTGCGAGTTTTTCAGACAGCCAGACCCTCAATATGGTTATATATTCTTTAACTGGATGACTATGGGACAGATACTATCTATTCCTATGATCGTGTTAGGGGCAATAATTCTTATCATGGTGTTTATAAAAACAAGGAAGAATAAATGCGAGAATATCTAAACTTTCTAAAATATATCAAAGACAATGGGACTGAAAAAGGTGATAGAACAGGCACTGGTACAAGAAGTATTTTTGGCTATCAAATGCGCTTTGATTTACAGGAAGGTTTTCCACTAGTTACCACAAAAAAAATTCATATCCCAAGTGTGATTCACGAACTATTATGGTTTTTAAGTGGGAGCACAAATGTAAAATATCTAAATGATAACAAAGTCAGAATTTGGAACGAATGGGCTACAGAAGATGGTGAGCTTGGACCTATATATGGTAAGCAATGGCGTAACTTCAATGACGAAGGTGTAGATCAAATTGCTGAAGTAATTCAATTACTAAAGACCAACCCAAATTCTCGTAGAATATTGGTATCAGCGTGGAACCCTTGTGTAGTTCCATCAGAAAAAATCTCTCCACAAGAAAATGTTCTACAAGGTAACTCTGCTCTACCTCCATGTCATGCCATGTTCCAATTTTATGTTGCTGAAAACAAATTATCGTGCATGCTTAATCAACGAAGTGCGGATGCTTTCCTAGGTGTTCCATTTAACATTGCAAGCTACTCTTTACTAACGCACATGATTGCTCAGCAATGTGACCTTGATGTTGGTGAATTTATTTGGTCTGGTGGTGATTGTCATATTTATAACAATCATATAGAGCAAGTTAATGAACAGCTTAGTAGAGAGCCTTTAGACTTACCAACACTTAAATTTTTAAAAAAACCAAGTTCTATATTTGATTACAAATATGAAGACTTTGAATTTGAAAATCATAAATATCACCCAGCTATAAAAGCAAAAATTTCTATATAAGGATATTATATAAAATGAATCAATTATCTCTTAACAAAAAGAAAATCCCTATTCTACTTTTAGAAGGTATTCATTTAAATGCTCTTGAATCATTTAAAGCTGCTGGATACGAAAATATTGAACTATTGAATACAGCACTAGAAGGTCAAGAGCTTGTAGATAAGCTTAAAGATTTTAAAATCGTTGGCTTGCGATCACGTACACAGCTTACTAAAGAAGTGCTAGAACAGTCTTCTCATTTGACTGCTATAGGCTGCTTCTGTATTGGCACAAACCAAGTTGATCTTAAAACAGCTCAAAATCTTGGAATACCTGTATTTAACGCTCCATTTTCAAATACTCGTAGTGTTGCTGAACTTGTGTTAGCTGAAGCAATTTTGTTAATACGTAATGTAATTGATAAAAATGCTAAAACTCATCGTGGTGAATGGCATAAATCAGCTGATAATGCTAATGAAGTGAGAGGTAAAAATCTTGGAATTATTGGCTATGGCCATATTGGTATGCAACTTGGTATTTTAGCAGAAAGTATAGGCTTAAATGTCATATTTTACGATATAGAAGAAAAGCTTCCTTTAGGAAATGCTAGTGCTGTAGAAAGTTTAGAGACTCTACTTAAAAATTCTGATGTTGTCTCACTACATGTACCTCAACTACCTACAACTGCAAATATGATTTCTGCTAAAGAGCTTAGCTTCATGAAAGAAAACTCTGTACTAATTAATGCTTCTAGAGGAAATGTTGTTGATATTGATGCTTTAGTTGAAGTTTTGAAAAATGGCAAACTAAAAGGTGCTGCTATAGATGTTTTCCCTAAAGAACCATCTGCTAAAGGAGAAATATTTGAAAGTCCTCTAAGAGGCTTTGATAATGTTTTCTTAACGCCTTATATTGGTGGTAGCACTATTGAAGCGCAGGAGAATATTGCTAATGAAGTCGCTGCTAAACTTATTAAATATTCTGATAATGGTTCTACTCTAAATGCTGTAAACTTCGCAGAATTATCACTACCTAGTCATACAGAGACACATAGAATATTACACATACACCAAAATATACCTGGCACTATGAATGAGCTAAACAAGATATTAGCTGCAAAAAATATTAACGTTGAAGGTCAATATCTTAGAACTCTAGAAAATATTGGTTATGTTGTAATGGATATTAAATCAACTTCTGATGAAGCAAAAGATCTTGTTGATGAATTCAAAAAAATCAAAACAACAATAAAAGCTCGTTTTCTTGTATAAATGTCTCTAGATAAAATCCGAATTATCTCCCAAATTTTAAAACACTCTCCTTCTCACATAATTATCGGTTATAGTGGTGGTATAGACTCTAGTGTTTTGTTAGACATAACAAAAGATTTAGACATCCCAACTATTGCTATTTATGTTAACCATAATATCCATCCTGATGCACTAGAATGGCAATTGCACTGTCAAACAACATGCCGTAATGCAAACATAAAATTCATTGCTCATTCTCTAAGTCATGCACCTAAAGGAGAAAGTTTTGAAGCTTGGGCAAGTAAACAAAGGATGGATTTCTTTATTAAGATCATGCGTCAGTATTCTAGTCCGATTCTTCTACTAGGTCATCATCTAGATGATCAAGCTGAAACATTCCTAATTCAAGCAATAAGAGGATCGGGATTAGCTGGACTAGCGAGTATGCCATTCTATAAAGAATTAAATCATGGGGATGTGCTACGCCCTCTTTTAGACTATACAAAGAAAGATATCCAACAATTTGCAAAACAGCATAATATTAATTATATCTATGATGATAGTAATGAGGATATAAAATATCTCCGAAATCTTATTCGTAATAAAATAATGCCAATATTAGAGCAAATTAATCCAAATATTAGCAGAACTCTTTCTCGAAGTGCTAAGATCTGTGCAGAAAGTAGTAACATATTACAAAAGCTACTTAAGGAAAAATTACAGAAAATTTCTAAAGATAATAATCTAGTTGTCTCTGAGTTACTTACCTTAGATAATGATATACAAAAAAGTTTAATTCATCATTGGTTTAAAGAAGCAACAAATCAAAGTCTAAAAAGTAAGCAAATCAAAGAGATACATAAAGCTCTTAATGGTGATATCCATACTGGCTGGCAGCTTGATATCAATCAACAATATCAAATATCTGTAGAATATAATCAGCTAATAATCAAAAATAATAACCTAATAGATTTAAGCTCAGATAATAAAGATATAATTGAATGGCTCAAAAAGAAATGGAATAAGGACTTTAATGCTGAAGAAATTATAGTCCGAGAAAGACAAGCTTCTGATAAATGCGGATATCAAGGCAGAAACAAAGCAAATAAATTGAAAGTACTATTCCAAGAGCTAAAAATACCAGCATCAGAACGCTCCATAACAAAAGTTATATTACTAAATGATAAAATAATCGCAGTTTATCCTTTCTTTATCTGCAACTAAAATTATTATCTTAGTTTTTTTATAAAAAATGCGACCACAAACCATAGTAAAATAGTCACGCCTAAGATAATCATAATATGAGTAAATAATCCTTCAAACAAATGGGCCTGCTTAACTAAATCAATATTTTCACTTACTCCTTTAAATGCAGCTAAGTCAGCAACTTTTGCCCCTATAAATCCTGCAACACTTCCTGTAAAAAGCATATATGATGCTGCTAAAAAACCTGAATATTTTTTATCTTCAATAGAGGTAATCTCAGAAAGTGCAATAGGATCTATAAATAATTCAGATACTCCTAAGAATGCCAAAGCAATAATTACTAATAATGCTGATGTTGTACCATCCAAACTAGCATTTTTAGCAGCTATAAAGAATAAAACAAAACATGTCAGTTGGAAAATAAATCCAAATGAAAATTTTATCATCCTACCGAAATCATCATCTAAAGACTTTACTCTTTTCCAAATCCAAGCAAGAATTAAACCTCCAAATAATATTGACAGAGAGTTCATAGAAGTGAATGTACTAGCTGGTATATCAATCCCGAATAAATAAGTATCCACATTTCTATGTATAAATATTTCTACAGAAGTATATAACTGCTCATCAAAAACCCAAAAAACTATGCCAAAAATATAAAAAGGCAATAAAGTAACTAATGATTTACGTGTAGAAAAATCTGTTTTGATGAAAATAATTATAAAAAATAATGTTGTTATGCAAGCAGCTACGGCTAAAAGATAACCATCAAAAAGATACTCTAAAGCAAAATAAGCAAGCACAACCATAACAACTATACTCAAAACAACTATAAAACCATTAAAATATTTAGGTAAAGGTTTCTCAGGAAAAATATCTGGAATATATTTAGAACCTAGTATAAATAAAATTAAACCAAATATCATACCAATACCAGCAACTCCAAAACCATAGTGCCAACCATAGTAATGGACTATCAAGCCACATATCATAGGAGCGAATATACCTCCGAAATTCCCTCCTAAGTATAGTAATGTAAATGCTGAATCTTTTTTAGGATCATGAGAACTATACTGCTGCCCCAATAGGCATGAAACGTTACTCTTGAAAAAACCATAACCACAAACTATAAAGGCCATTCCTAGATATAGTTTAGCATCTCCACCAAAACCTAAAATAATATGTCCAATAGATATAAGTGCCGCTCCATAAATAACAGCTTTCTTATACCCCAATACTCTATCTGCAACTACTCCACCAACAATCGGTGAAAGATATACTAAGGTCACATATGCCCCAGCAATTGCATAAGAGGTTGTATCATTAAATTTAAGGTGCTCTACTAAATATAAGATTAAAAGAGCTCTCATACCATAGAAGCTAAAATATTCCCACATATATATTGCTATAATATACCATAATGCTTTAGGGTGTTTATCTGACCGATGAGTTATTTCTACCATTAATTAACAAAATTTATTTATATATAAATAGATTATAAATAAACAAATTAGTCAGTGAAAGTTTAATTTCACCTATTAAAAATTATACATTGACATCAAAATATGAATGGTACCAATCTATTAAAGTTATGCTAATATCAAAACAGCTAATTATAAATAAAGATAAATAAAGAATAGTTATCAATGGAATCTCTACTCAGAAAAACTTTTACCTATATTTCTCTATTACTTTTGTTATTTTCGTAATCTATAGCATGCACAGCTGTAACCCTAGTAGATAAAAAAGGTGACGTAGTATCGGGAAGAACTATGGAATGGGCTCTTGATTGGAACTGATAACTTCTCTATATTCCTAAAAATACTTCTCATTATTTAACAGCTCCTAGTAATACTAATTTACCGAAACAGGAATACAAATCTAAATATTCAGTACTAGCTACTGGTTTGTCAAAAGATGAACAAATTCTTGTAATTGACGGACAAAATAGTCAAGGATTAAGTCTAAGTGCAAATTATTTACCAGGTTTTACAAAATATCAAACTGTAGATAAAGATGATACTAAATACGCATCAATAATTGAATCTACAACATTTATTTTGAGTCAATTTACTAATGTTAATGAAGTCAAGCAAGCTTTAAAAGAATATAAAGTTTGGTCTGATACGAATATAGAAATTGATGGAGTATCTCCAGAAGTTCATTTTTTAATAACAGATAAAAATGGTGCTGGTTTAGTTGTTAATACATAGATGGTAAAGTTAAGTTCTACAATATAAACTCAAATGTTAAAGTAATGACTAATGCGCCAACTTATGATTGGTAGCTACTTAATCTAAAAAATTATTTATCATTAGATAATAGAACACCTACGAATCTTAAAATCAGTGATATCATTAATACTGAAAAACATGAAAGAACTATTCAAGATATCAGTGGTTTCTTAGGTGGTGGATTACTTGGAATTCCTGGAGATTATTCTCCTCCATCAAGATTTGTTAGAATAGCTGTAATTGCTTATTATGCAAACAATAAAAGTCCTAAAGATGATGACAGCCTTGTATCAAAAGTAACCCATATATTACATAATGTTGATATTCCAAAAGGTGTTGTAGCTGATGAAATTCAAAATAAAAAAATGTTTGATCATACAGCATACGTAGTAATTAAAGATTTAAATAATAATAATAAACTATACATAACAACATATAACAAACCCATTAATCCTGTTATGATAGACTTAAATACTTTAGATAAAGATAATACAAAAAGCTTTGATATTATTTTAGAAAAACTACCTTTCCCAAATAATTATATTACAAATAAATTAGTTACGATGAATAAAAACTAAACAGTATATTCTAATTACTTTCTTTTCAAAAGTTTGTCATAAACCTTCTGAATTCCTTCAGCTTCATTTTGGATTTTATATTTTGATGATACCAAATCATAACCATTTTGAGCTATTTCATATCTTAATTTATCATCAGACATTAAGATATCTAATTTCTCAGCAATTTGTTGACTTGATTTTGGTTCAATCAAATAGGCATTTTGAGCGTCAGTAATAATCTCAGGCCAAGCACCAGCTTTAGTAGCAATCACAGCACATTTAGATACCATAGCCTCAAGAGCTGGCAAGCCAAAACCTTCTTTATGACTAGCACAAACCACTATATCTAATGCTCTATACCAACTTGGAATCTCTTTACTATTTTTGATAAACCCTGTAAATATTATCCGATCTGACAAATCTGCCTGCTTAACTATCTGTTCTAGTTGTTTTTTGAATTCTAAATCTTTGGGTGTTGCTTCACCAATAACTACTGCTATCCAATCAGGATATTTTATTAGCATAGCTATTACTGCTTCAACAAACTCATGAGTTCCTTTAGACTTTCTGATTCTGCCAAATATTCCTATACCATATTTACCTGGTAATTTTCTACTTTGCCACTCTTGAGCCTTATTACCAGCCGGATAAAAAATTTCAGTATTAATTCCATGCGGTACTATATAGGGTGGTCTTTCAAGATATTTTGCAGATATTTCAGATGGACATATAACTGCTTCCATTCTGTTTATATAAAATTTTGTCAGTTTTTTATGATGCCTTTGTGCTACAGAGGTAAAAACGAGTAATATTTTATATCTAAAAACGTATTTTAAGATAATCCCCACAAGCATATCGATGTTTCTACGTGCATGCCAAATACGCCATTTATCACGCCAACACTTAAATAAAAAGTCTCTAAATCTAATCGTTTTAATACCGTTTGAATCAATATTAAAACCCATACCTACAATATTTACTAGCTTAGCCTGCTCTGGAATCACAGCTAACATACTAGCATTAATCCCAGAAAATCTACGACCTAATGACAAGGCAATAACTTCAATATCTTTTATATCTTTAGTTTCCACTAATTTAATTATAATAATAGGTTATATCAGACATACTAAAGCAATATCTGATTATTTACAAGAGTCATAAAATCCAAGAAATGTAATTATTAATATTTACTGATATCTAATAATTGTAATGTAAGAATTACTGGCTTAAAGTGTTATAATGTTTTCATATATTAATTAATTGTTTAAAGTAATAGATGTTCTTTTTTAAAAAAATTTGTAATATTTTTTCTTACAAAAAACCCATCATAAAAGACAATACATTTTTGCTATGGGAACCTTGTACACATAGTCATGCTGAAATAGTTCCTGGATTTGCAAAGTATTTACTTGATTTAGGTTATCATGTTTCTATCCTAATTAATCCTAAAAGATACAAAGAAGGATTATTCTGTAGATTTGATAATGAAAATATCTCGTATAATAAAATGTCTAAAAGACAAATTCGCAAGTTTTTCAAAAAAAGTACTCTAGCTAATGTCCAAGGAGCACTAATCACTACCATTGGTAAACTGTATGATGGTAAAGATCTAGACCAAGCATATAACTTTTTTAATAAAAAAGCGGATAGAAATAAACTTTTCTTTGTCGAGCATGAAATTGATAGCTACTTTGATAACAATCCTGAAACACGTAAAGATATTATCACACTTAGAACAATGGACTACAAAAATGCGACTACTATAGCTGTTAACCCCCACTATTTTGGACAATTCAAACTAAATAACAAAAACTCTCTAACAACTTTTGTTACTATTGGTGCAATTTCAGAAAAAAGAAAAAGCACTAAACTGCTTGTAAATGCTGTAGAAGAACTAGTAAATACGGGTGTTACTAACTTCAAAGTTGTTGTTATTGGTAAAGGAAATATCAAAGATTTACCTACACACCTGCAAAAGTATTTTGATATCAAAGGACGTCTTGATTTCAAAGAAATGTATACTGAAATTGAAAAAGCTGACTTTATCCTATCAGCATACGAAGATAATCCTGACCATATCAAATATATTACTTGTAAGACTAGTGGTACATTTCAACTTGTCTATGGTTTTCTAAAGCCAATTATTATCAGAGAAAGTTTTGCTCCAATAAATGGTTTTAATAATGATAATGTTATACTCTATAAACAAGATGATAATTATGCAGAAGCTATGACTAAAGCAATAGAGTTATCTCAGCACGATTATTTGCAAATGCGCGAAAACCTCAAAGAATACTCAGATCAACTATATTGCCAATCACTGAAAAATTTACAATGCGAAATTAAAAATAGACATTAATTCTTGAATTGCTTTTCGTTCTTAATTATTTTTCTAATAAGAAATAAACTACGAGTTGGTTGTAATAGGATATACTTGATACCTGTCAATCTAGCCTTATTAAATTTGCCTTCAAGATATAGTGAATCACTAATATAGCGCCCTTTTCTCTTGTTAAAGAATTTTGACTTAATTCTATCAATTTTTCCAGAAGCAAAACATTTGCCAGTAAACCAGCATAGCGAATAGTTACCGGCAAAACTTTTCTTTAGATTTACATGAAGGTCTTTTTTATATGAACGATTATACTCAGGCTTTATAAACATAGTATTTTGATGCGTATAAATTGTATCTTTTATGTATGGGAAGAGTTCAAATCTAAAATTATCTATATTATTAACACCTGAATTTAAAGGAGTCTTTTCTTGTTGACCAACTGTTAGATTAATGGCCTTACCCAATAATCCAGGTCCTGTAATACTCAAAGGATCATTACCATAAAAGCCATTCTTTGAGTTCTCCACTATCATATCAATAGCTTTTTTTAGAAATAGATGCTTTGGCTTTGAGCATATAAATGCCTGATAAATGTAGCCATCAAACTCATAGTCTGATTTATATTTATCTTTAACTGAAGCAAACTCAATATCAAAGCATAGTGTATCATCAAGACTAACTAATAACTCTTGCTTAATATCACTATACACGCCACCATGTACGTATAGCACACAATAGCGCCATAAGTCACATTTATATGCTCCCGGTATTATATTATCATATGCATCAAGCACATCTTTTTCAAAGTTCTCTTTTAGAAACTCGCGACATGCTTCATCATCAAAAAAATGAAACTCCCAATCAGGGTTTTTATCAATCCATGTATAAACTGCATTATACATCTCTTGACTTACTTCACTTGTTCTCCAAGTTTTAAAAATCTTTTTAGGAATGTACTGATATTCTATAGAATTTGATGATTTAGCTCTGGAGTGAATAAAAGCCGAAATTTTTTTAATAGAAGTTGACATAAATAAAAGTCCTAATAGTTTAATGTTTACAAGCTAGGTTATTGCATAGTAGAACTTTAATAAATACTAACTTAAAATATAACTCTTGCCAATATGATAATGAAGTAGAAATAACTAACTGTTTTTTATAGCATTACGGTCTTTTTTGTTATCATATTTCCTTTGAGACAAGAATATTGCCGTTAAGTTTGCAAATAAAATTATCATTATTTGTGTAGTAAAAAAATAATCAAATAAACAACCAATAAACATTGCTAATATCAATACTCTAAAATACACACGATTACGATAATCTAACCACCGCGCCTCAACAAAAAATGCTACAAAACACAATAAAAGAGAAACTCCAGCAATAATACCTGCTCTAAAAATATAGTTGACAAACTCATCATGAGCCATAATACCATCATTAACTACGCGAGGATCATCTCTTAGTCTTTGATTCTTGTTTATTAAAATCTTAGTACATTCAATAACATCTGTTGTATTGGTAAGATAAGGACATCCCATTATATAAAGTTTAGGATATTCTCTTAAAACTTTGAATGAAGAACTATAGTATAGCAATCTAAGTCCTGTCGATGTCTCATACTGTTTTCTTGCATCAGTTTTATTGTAATCTTGATTAAAGAATACTCGCGATTCTTCTACAGATGTTTGTAATCTATAATGAAAAATACCCGAGAATTTATAAACAACTCCAAAGATAATATTAATTATGACAATACAGCAAGTTACAATCGTTATAAGTCGTTTTATACATAGTTTATTATTTTTAAAACTAAAATACTTCAAAGCTATAAATGAATAATAAATAAATACCACAAATTCAATAACATAACCAGCCTTACTACGGTTTACAAAAAGGTCTATAAAAATGACCAACAAACCAGCAGCAAACATTAAAATCTTTGGCATCATATTTGGTATTCTAATAGCTTTACCGATAATTACTACAGCTGAAAAAGGAAAAGTCAATGCAACTATTGATTGGATAACACTACCTCCGTGTATACCAAAATATATTTGACTAACTACAAAGTCCATGTGCAATACGTATCTAATTAGCACATACAGAGAGAATATAACTACAATGGATAAATAAAAATTTAAGAGATAATTAGCATATTTAATATTTTTAGACAAAAAATAACTAGCAGAACACATATATAGAAATATAAATACAGGATTTGAGAACCCAAGTATTGATTTAATATTTAAATTACCACTAGCGAAAGATGCATAAATTATGCTAATATTTATCATTATTGCTGATAGCAGTAAAAACTGAAGCGACTTATTATTTTTAAAGACTTTAAAAACTTCCTTATTTAAGAAAGAAAAAAGAATAATTAATATAAAGCCTATTGAAATAAAAAATCTAGCAAAAAAGAATATACTTACAAACATTACCAACATAAGTACAAATACTATCTTGGTATATATTTCAGATCTCAAAACTTTTCTCCTAACATAAAATAAAATTCTTACATACTACATCTTATAGTATAGCAGCTCTTGTTTTAATTAATAAAATGATTCAATCAATTAAACTAAACTTTTAAAAAGTTTAAATATTTCCTTAAATGACTTATTAGGCTTTTTTTTCTCAGCCTCTTTATGATGATTTCTAATTAGTTGGCGCAATTTTTGCACATCCAGATATGGATGCTCTTGTATTAGTTTTTCTAATGTCTCATTAGCCTTTATAGGATCTAAAAGATTACTTCTAAGATTCTCCAAGCGCTGTATCATAAGATTTGCATCTTTATCTTCGTTAACCAGAACGTCATAAGCCTTATAAATCTCTTCTAAATTATGCGTTTTGCGCAGCAATTTACCTATAAACTGTGCTTGTCTTTTCAAGGCTATCTTTTGCAAACTTTTAGCACTAATAATATTATTTTTGAGATTTTCATCTATTGGTAGCTTACCTAACTGTTCTTTACTTAACTCAGTTAAAGATCTACCAAAATCAGTTATTTCTAGGGCATCTTTTTTTACAGATGTTTTACTTTTTACAGTTTTGTAGTGAAAGTTTTCCTCTTCGCGTTCTAAACGCTCTATTTCATCTAGATCAATTACTTTGCTCATGGCTTATTTTAATTTGCTTACATATATATATATAATAGAATATAATTCTAAACGTTTAATTTATTTTATCCACCTAAAAGATACCAGGAGACTACCAATATGTTTAGCTTTGAAAAAAATAGCTTAAAAAACACTGATAAAGAAATTTTTGACGCTATAGAACTTGAGGTTAAAAGACAACATGAACATGTTGAACTTATTGCATCAGAAAACTATGCAAGCCCTGCTGTAATGGAGGCTCAGGGTTCTCAACTCACTAATAAATATGCTGAAGGCTATCATGGAAAAAGATATTATGGTGGCTGCGAATTTGTTGATATAGCAGAGAAGTTAGCTATCGAAAGAGCTCAAAAACTATTTGGTATTGATTACGCAAATGTTCAACCTCATTCAGGATCACAAGCAAATGCTGCTGTATATAATGCGGTACTTAAACCAGGTGATACAGTGCTTGGCATGGATCTTGGTGCTGGTGGACATTTAACCCATGGTAGTAAAGTAAATTTTTCGGGTAAAATTTATAATTCTATCCAATATGGTCTAGATGAAAATGGTGATATAGACTACAAACAGGTAGCTGAACTTGCTAAAGAACATAAGCCAAAAATGATAATTGCTGGATTCTCGGCATTTTCTGGAATTATTAATTGGAAAAAGTTCAGAGAAATTGCAGATTCAGTAGATGCTGTACTTATGGCTGATATTGCTCACGTTGCAGGACTTGTTGCAGCTGGACTATATCCTAACCCATTCCCATATGTTGATGTTGCAACTACAACTACTCACAAAACTCTAAGAGGTCCAAGAGGCGGGTTAATACTTTGTAATGATAACCCTGAACTAGCTAAAAAATTTCAATCAGCTATTTTCCCAGGTATTCAAGGTGGACCTTTGATGCATGTAATTGCAGCTAAAGCAGTTGCCTTTAAAGAAGCATTAGAACCTAGCTTTATTGACTACCAAAAGCAGGTATTGAAAAATGCTAAGGCTATGGAAAAAGTTCTAAAAGAACGTGACATTAATATTATTTCAGGCGGTACCAATAATCACTTATTACTACTAGATATAACAAATACAGGGTTTTCAGGCAAAGAAGCTGAAGCTGCTTTAGGTAGAGCGAATATCACTGTAAATAAGAATTCTATACCTAATGACCCTCGCTCTCCATTTGTCACAAGTGGCTTGAGAATAGGAAGTCCTGCTATCACAACTAGAAGATTTAAAGAAGCTGAGTGTGAACAAGTCGCAAATTGGCTAGCAGATGTTGTATACAACTGCGGAGATGAGAAAGTTGAAAATGAAACTGCAACAAAAGTTTTAGAGCTTTGTGACAGATTCCCTGTTTACAAATAGATATCTTAATTTTATTTTAAATATTATTGATTACTCTCACAATTCTGAAATTAGTTTTAATTTTACTACCAAATCGCCTATTTAACTACACCTATGTACTAATATTCATACATATTCGGCCGTATTTTTAATTATAAATAAATTATTTGAATTTTATTTTAATTTTAATATTTAAATAAAATTAATATAAAATATAATTATTGGCCATTTTAAATACTTTAGTAACACTAATTTAATATTTTATTAATTATGAGGATTAGAATGAAAAAAACTATCACTATCGCTCTTTTAGGTTCAATTGCAGCTACTTCTGTTTATGCAGATGATTTAAATGCTAACATTGTAAACAACTCTATCATTGATTATTCAAATAAAGTTGAAACAGCTGCTGATACTGATCCTAATTCTCCAATTTATACTGTTAAAAGCATAGCTGCTGACGCCGCTAACATACAAGCAAATGGTGAAAAATAGCTAGAGGTCTAGTTTTAACAAATAATGGTAAAGTTAAAATACCTAATGCTGTTAAACCTAAAGACATATATATGAAAGACGAAGCTTCTGCTGCTCAAGGTCTTGAAAAATATAGAGCTGAAAGAGATGAAATTAACGAAACTATCGAAAGATGAACTGAAAAAAGAAACAATGTTTCAGGAGTCGGTAAAAAAGTTAAACAATTAAATTATGATCATAAAATAGCTCAAAAGAAAGCTGTGTTAAAAGCTATAAACACTAAAATTGATATCTTAAAAGGTATTGAGAATGGTGATAAAGCTTATGCTGAAGAAAAAATTGCTCAGTTTAATATTGTTAAAAACATAACTGTAAATGGTCCTACAGCATACTATAATGATATTGCTAAACCTGTTTCATCTGAGTTGACTACCGTATGGAATTCAGCTAGTGCTCTTGATTACATCGGTTATAGAAATAATATAGATAAATTCTGGAGTGCAAGAGTTGCTCTTTGGAATGGTCAATATAACATCAATAGTAAAGATGCTGAAACTGCAATAGAGTTCAATAATATAACTAACTATTTAACTATTCAGGCTATCCAACTTATTCAAGGTGGTAACAGTGATAAAGCTATCGCTACATATGCAAATGTAAATACACTTGCATATACAGTAACTACACTAGGGGATTTAGAGAGTGGAATTCAAGAGAAAATAGCTTCTCCTAGAACTGCTCAATCAATATGTGAAGCTGATTTACTTGATATCAGAGCTAATAGTAATATTGCTACAGCAAGAAATATTTTAAGTGACTTATCTGATGAAAAAGCTGTAGAATCTATTCTTACTCAATTCTTAGATATCATTAATGTTGGTGATATTAAAAGTATATGGTTTAGATAAGCTTGGAAATAATTGGGCTGTTAATGCTATCGCTGTTGCTATAGGTTCTGAAGGTGTTATATATGTTAAAGATCATACTTTAATGTTAAGACCTGCAAGTGCAGTAGCAGCTCCTGTAGCTAATGCTATCGCTGAAAATAGTATATATAAGCAAGTAAGTGATGCTGATAGCATACTATTTGGCCAAAATGCTTGTAACTTCACTGCTGCTCAAAATAGCGAAAATCCTGTCGCTAAAGCAATGGTCGCGGCTACTAAGCAAATAGCAGGACAAATAGCTAAAGGGCAAACTATCGATGCCGCTTTCAAAGAACAAGTTTATGTAGCTCTTCAAGCAACTATGTTCGAAAACTTAAACAAAGTTATTCCTAACTAATTATAATCCTCTATACTCTTATACAAATTCTTATTTAGATTTTCATAACTAATTTTCCAATAGTAAAATGTTTGGTGCGAACTTACTAGATATTAATTATTTTCTACACATGCCTCCTTCTTGCCAGTACTCACTGCCTACACAGTGATGACAATAGAACAGACCATTTGGATCATATTTGTTTTTAATTTTGAGAGGTTTACTATAGTTATCTCCCCAAAAAACTTGTTGCCAATTTTTTTGGAAATAATCTGCTTCATTTGCATAGGTTCCTGCATTAGGAGCTAAAGACATAATTATCCTCATGGCTTTATAAATATTATCTATTTTTTGTTGTGTTTCTGGAGTTATTTTTGATTTGCCAATCTGAGGTTCATCAGTACTATAACTCATAATAGCCAAAGCTCCAGCATTATATACTTTTGGGTGCATTGATGTTTTCTTAGTTAAATGTAAAGCTTTTTTAGATGCTCCTGCTAACTCCTTGTTGATCTGTATAGATACAGGGGCCAATCGAGATACTTTATAGAAAGTATCTGCTGTTGTGTCAATATTTTTAGGATCAAACAGCTTCTCCGGCAAATACCATGACTGATAAGTATACCAATATGCAGAAACCTCTCCAGTATTTGAAGCCCACCAAAACTCTCCATTACGCGCATCTGGACCAGTATTTTTAACAACCATATCAGGATAATTTTTATGCCAATAATCATAGTTCCAAATCTGAGTTGGTGGAATAATCTATATATTTAGCTTGATAATAAAGATCCGATTGATTTTCTACCCATTTTTTAAATGGTTGCCAAATTTTTAAAGCCTTTTTCTCACTTAACCCCTGAGTTACCATTGCTATAGTTATCTTATTATTTGGACAAAAAGCAAATTGCTCACCCCAGTGCTCATTATTTAAGTTTAAGTAGTAAAATGAAAGAAACTCTTTTATCAAAGCCTTATATGCCTCATCAAAGTTCGCTAATATTCCACCACTAATCAGACCAAAATGAATAGGAAGCTGATGTGTTCTTAATGTTAAATTTGTAACAACTCCATAGGTTCCACCGCACCTCCTTTAATTGCCCAAAACAAATCTTAATTTTGGAACTCATTGGCAATAAGTGTCTTACCAGCTGTGGTAACAACCTCAGCCTGCACTATTCCACCTGCGCCTGTACCATATTTCTTAGACCAACTACCGAAACCTCCACCTTGAGGAAAACCTCCAGCTGCACCAACCGTTGTACAGCCTCCCCCTTGCACATATTCATGATGTTTATTAGTAACAACATCATAAGCCTCAAGCCATCTTGTTCCAGCTCCAACGATAATAGCTGAATACTCTTTATCTTTTGGACAATTCTTAGGATGAAAGTGTTTATCATAGTTAATATTTCTCATATTATGAGTCCATATCAACAATGCATTAGGAGAGCTAGAGCGCCCTAAATAGTCATGTCCTGCACCTTTAATAACAATACGTAAGTTATGCTCCCTTGCAAAGTTAATAGCATTCACAACATCTTGTCTATCCTCTGCTTCAACAGCATAGCTACTTGGCTGAGTATGCCATGCTCCATACCATCCTTGAGATTCATTTCTACTAGAATCTGACCGCATATAAAAAGGATTTTTCATATTTTGTAAAATTGATTTACAACTATTATTTTCTGAATCTTTTTACATGTAAAAAAAATAGAAATTGGTTTTATAAGCTTGCCTTTAAGTGATTTTGCCAATGCATCCCATTGTTTATGATCAGGCTAGCACATTTCTGAAGGTAAGCAACGACAGCTAAACTTTGAAGTTTCATTTGAAGTATTTGAAAGCGTTTGACTATATGTTAAACCAACTATTGAGGTTAAAATACAGCTTGTAATAATTTTTTTTGTACATTTTACCAAGAAATTATTCTTTGATAAGAAATATACTAAAGTATTAATATTTTAAAGAAAAGTTGTTATGTATTTCAAAAGATATTTTTAAATAGCAATTTCTACAACCAGCCAAACCATCTATCAAACCAAGTAGGATTTTCCGTACCATCTGGACGTAAGTTATTTACAAACTTATTTTTAGGATAGTTCTTCTTAAGCACTATTATATTATCTTTAGCCTGATCATACAAACCTAACTTATTATATGCTCTAATTGTCAATACTAAAGCATCTTGAGTTGCTGTACTCTGAGGATAATTTCTTATAATTTGAGAAGCCCTATCCAAAGCTGCATTATATGCTCCTCGCTTATAATAAAATTTTGCAATATCATAATAATGTTCTGCAATAATATTGTTTATATATATCATTCTACGTTTTGCATCAGGAACAAAACTGTCATTAGGATCAAGCTTTATAGCCTTTTCAAAGTTAACATAAGCCTCTTGGTAACCAGTGGGATCATGATAATTCATGTCATAAGGGGCATACGTTTGTAACATTCCCCTACCATCCTCAAACCCAACGACACCAATCATATAATACACATACCCTTTATATGAACTATATGGATACATTTTAATAAATTGTTGACCTAGTGCTAAAGCCATAGTTGACTCATCATCCATATAGTAAACATAGATCAAATCTACCATACCTTTCTCAGCTAATGGAGTAAATGGATACTGTGCTACTAATGACTTATAAGATCTAATAGCATCAAAATACTTTTCATTTTGCATTTGTTCATGGGCTTTTGCATAAATAAAACTTGCTGTATAACTAGTATAAACCTGAGGAAGTTCACTATCTTTCTTAGGTCCACAAGACGCTAGCATCATTACCACAAGCGCAGTAATTATTAAATATAAAAACCTTTTCATTTAATTTAACTATCCTTAGAATTTTCTTATATAATTCTATATAAAAATTACTTTTTAGTAAAAAATACTTATATTAAGCATACAACATGGCAAATGATACACTATCTAATAAATTTCATCAAAAAATTATGATGCATCCTGATCATGCAGGAAAGAGAATTGACAGCTCGATCAATGAATTATTTGAGCAGTTCTCTCGCTCTCAAATACAGAAATGGATAAAAGACGGTTTAATTACAATCAATGGAAAGACTACTAAACCAAAACATATTCTGTTAGGAGATGAAGAGATTGAAATTAATATAGAGCTTCTACCTACAAATGAATGGTTAGCTGAAAATATTGATCTAAATGTTATTTTTGAAGATGATGATATTATAGTAATTGATAAACCAATTGATATGGTTGTTCATCCCGGTGCTGGTAACATGACAGGTACTATATCAAATGCCTTACTTCACAAATATCCTAATCAAGACAAATTACCAAGAGCAGGTATTGTTCACCGTCTAGATAAAGATACATCCGGTTTGATGGTTGCGGCTAAGAGTAGCATTGCTTACTATAATTTAGTTCAGCAACTTTCTGAAAGGAAAGTATCTCGTAAATATCTTGCAATTGTAGAAGGTGAAATTTATGAAGAAGGCACCATTAATCAGCCGATAGGAAGAGACCTTAATAATCGTACAAAAATGGCCATTAATTATAAAGGGAAAGAAGCCATTACACATTATAAGCCTATAGAGGTATATGATGGTTTCACGCTAATTGAATGTCAGCTAGAAACAGGAAGGACTCACCAAATAAGAGTTCATATGAAGAGTATCAAACACCCTTTGGTTGGCGATCAAACTTATAATAAGTCATCAACTAAATTAGATAAAATTGGAATAGAAAATATAAACAGACAGGCTTTACATGCATATAAGCTATCTTTTATACACCCTACCTCTCAAAAGATTGTTAGATTTAAAAGCAAACTACCTGAAGATATGTTAAATTTAAAACTAAAGTTGCAACAAACTATCGAAAGCTACGACGATTATGAAGAAGATTATTACGATTATGAATAAAGTTGATAAGAAGTTAAGCTTCAAGTATTTTGTTGGTGTATTTATTGTACTCATATCTGCGGCAATATTATCACCTATCGGTAACTCTAAACATGAGAAAATGAACTATTTTTTGGAATCCCGAGCTCCTTTTATAGTCAAAAAACCTAATTTCTCTGAAATTAAAGACTTTAAAGAAAGAAAAAAAATATTCATAGCGTATATGCTTTCAGCTGTCCAAAAAGCCAATAATGAAATATGCCTACAAAGAGAGCAAATACATAATTTGCAAAAAGATTTATCTAAGAACGATACACTTAGTAACCGACAGCTTAACAAGCTAAATCTATACTTAAAGTATTATAAAATTGATTCTATACATAATCCTGCTGATGAATTAGACTACCTCGATATTAAAGCTGAGAGAATTCCAACGAGCTTTGTATTGGCTCAAGCAGCTCTTGAAAGTGGCTGGGGAACATCCAGATTCTCCAAAGATTATAACAATTACTTTGGACTACACTGTTTTTATGAAGGTTGTGGTGTAAAGGCTAAATCAGCAAATGTCTATCTTGAAACATTCAATAGTGCTGCGGAAAGCGTTCTTGGCTATTACCATAGGCTAAATACAGGCTCAAAATTCAAAGATTTTAGAATAATTAGGGATAAAATAAATAATAATCAACTCCCTGAACAAGATCTGCTGAATACTCTGGAAAATTACTCTGCTCTCGATAGTGATGAATATAAAAACAGACTTATTTCAGTTATTGAGTATAACAATTTAACTCAATATGACTCTATTAAATATTGTAAATAATATGCTTCTAGTTGGTATTACTATTATTTTTTAGTATATTTGAATAATAAGATAGCGCCATATAGAAAATAAATGGAAATAATAATAAAACAAGATACTATTTATTTTGAAGGTATATTAACTCTAAAACAAATAGACTCTAAGCTTATTGATAAAAAAATAAGTCGGAACAAAGATAAAATAAAACAAATTGATTTGACTAAGATTGTATCATTAGACACTGCTGGCGCATATATAGTTATCAAAACAGTAAATGATCTGAACCTATCAAAAGAAGATATTATTTTTGCTAATGAGAAAGATAAAAATCTTGTAGATATTGTATTCAAAAATTTTCCAACTACGGCCGAGGAAGAGTTATCAAATAAATCAAACGTTGTTTTTAATAGTATCTATACTCTTGGTAAAAACACAAATAACTTATTATCAGAAGTTAAAACAAGTATAAGCTTTCTTGGCGCTATCTTTTTATGTTACATAACGTTAATTCGTAGACCTTATAAAGCTTTTTTCTCAATTGTTCTAAATATTTGCTACGACTCTATAATCAGAGCATTGAGTATAGTAATACTATTGTCATTAATTATAGGCTTAGTATTGACATACCTTCCTCTTAATTTACTAATGCAGTATGGAACTCAAATATTTGTAGTTGATATGCTTGGAATTTCATCATTTAGAGAATTTGCTCCGTTATTCACTGCCATAATCATTGCTGGTAGAAGTGGTTCTGCATTTACATCTGAAATAGGAATAATGAAGGTCAATGAAGAAATTGATGCTCTACAGACAATAGGTGAAGATCCCATGCAGCGTCTTGTTTTGCCAAGAATAACGGCATTGGTCATTAGCTTACCTGTACTTACAGTTATAGCAATGATTGCAAATATTACTGGTGGTATCATTATTGCGGACCTAATCGCAGGAATCACGCCTCTACAGTTTATAGGAAGACTATTTTCCAATGTAAATGTAAATCACTTCTATATAGGTCTTCTAAAGACACCTTTTTTTGCATTAGTAATTGCTGGAATAGGTTGTCATCAAGGACTATCTGTTAAAAGAGACTCCCAAAGTGTTGGTAAAGCAACTACTACAAGTGTTGTTTACTCAATATTTTTGATAATACTGGTTGATGCTATCTTCGCAGTAGGTCTAAATGGATCTTAGGAGAAAAAGATGCGTGAAAGCCTAATTCAAGTAAGAGATTTAAGTACAAAATTTGGTAAAGAGTGGATTCATAAAGATCTGAACTTAGACATACCTTTTGAAAAAATCAGCTGTATTATCGGCGCTAGTGGTTGTGGTAAAACGACTTTGATGCGAGAAATTTTAATGTTACAACCAATATATTCTGGTAAAATTTTCTTATTAGGTCAAGAAATCTCAAAACTAGCAGATAATCCGATCAAACGTAAAGAGATATCTAGCACAATGAGTATGATGTTTCAACATTGTGCTCTTTTTTCATCTTTAACAAACTTACAAAATGTAATATTCTCACTAAAGCAACACACAAACCTTCCTTTAGATGTTTTGACGGATATAGCTATTATCAAACTAAAGATAGTTGGATTAAAAGAAGAAGCATTTAACAAATATCCTTCAGAAATAAGTGGTGGTATGCTCAAAAGAGTTGCTCTAGCCAGAACTATTGTTTTAGATCCTAAAGTTGTATTTCTAGATGAACCGAATGCAGGATTAGACCCTTACTCTGCTAGAGCTATGGATGATCTTATTTTATATCTAAAAGAAGAGCTTAAAATGTCAGTAGTTATGATTACTCATGATTTAAGCACTATTTGGCATATTGTTGATGATATTATATACATGGATGAAAAGAAAATAATGCTACATGATACTGTCGAATTTGTATCACAACAAACTCAGTATGAAAGTATTAGAAAGTTTTTTGACTCACATAATGATAGTAAGTATTAGGCGCTTATAAATGAATGAAAATAGTATAAAAAACCTAATTGCAGGACTATTCGTAATTTTTATGGTATTTGTAATGGTATTTATAGGTTTCTTCCTATCAGGAGGATTTAAAAACCAAGACACCACAACATTCGTTACGAATTTCAAGAGCATTTCTGGTCTAAATGTAGGCTCTGATGTCTCATATAAAGGTTTTAATATTGGTAAAGTATCCGATATTTCAATAAATAAGGAAAATCCCAAACTTGTTAGTGTTTATATGAAAATAAACAGTCAAATTCCAATATATAAACAGACAGTAGCAACTTTACAAAGCGTAGGTATTACAGGTCAATCTAAAGTTGAGCTCTCTTTAGATATTTCAGAAAAAAATACTAGCTTAGACTTAATAGATTTAAAAAAAGGCAAAATACCAGAAATAAAATCAAAACCTTCACAACTTGAAACTATTTTGAATAAAGTAAATGGGATTGCAGGCTCTCTCGAAGAAATTTCTAGTAAATTTAATAAAATGATGTCTCAAGAAAACATTCAAAGATTTAATGAGTTTGCTGATAGCTTAAATATTCTATTGTATAATTTAAGTAATTCATCAATATACTTTAACAGAACTCTTATGAATTTTAATGACACTATGTTAGAGGGTCAGGAAACATTTAGTCGACTTAACAGAGTGATAAGCATACTTGATTATGATCCATCAACAATTGTTAGAGGCGTGACTCATAACGACGAGGACTAGAATAATGAAAAAATATATAATTTTATTTACTATAATACTTATACCTTTTCAATTATTAGCTTTTTCTATATTTGGAGATCCTCTAGAGGTACCTACAAAAAAGCCGTATGTAATATACAATCAACAGATAGAAGCTAATAAGCTTCCTGATACTAAAGATGCGGATATTAGTACAACCTTACTTATATACAATATTCAAACTCAAGCTTCTAAATCTACACAAATGTTTTATGTTAAAGGTAATAGACTATATACTTTTAAAAATAGTGAGTGGGCTTTACCTGTATCAAAGATGCTGACTGTAGCAGTATTTGAATACATTCTTGATAATAATATTGTTAATAATCTTGCGTTCCAAGATATTAATATTAGACAAGAGTTTACATTATCCGGAACCACTACTTACGGACCTATATTAGACTTAGATAACAAACAATTCTTTTTCTATATTACTTTTTACTTAAAGAATGAAAGAACAGGATATACAAAAATAAAAACCATAAAGTATCACCATAAATTTGATAATGATAATGTAACTTCTGATGAGTATGCTAAAATGACAAATGATGCTTTAGTGCATATATTTTCTCAATTAAAACCATGGTTATTAGAAAATCTCCAAAAGGAAAAACATAAAAATAAACAAATAGAGCAAAGAGAAAAAACTATACCCACAAATAGTATTCAATCATTATTGGCAGTTAAGCAATAAAACTGGCAACCAATCCTATTATACCTCCAAATACACCTCCCCACACAACAAGCCAATCAAGGTGCTCACGAATTATTTTTTGAATAATCTCTTTAACCATCTGTGGTGTCAGCTCATCTAATCTTGCATCTATAAGTCTTTCTATTTTTTCTAATGCTTTTTGGGAAACACTATTAGTATCTATGTTTAAATTACCCAAAAGCTCAATAACTTTTGCATCAAGCTTACTAATAAAAGGTTTACGCAATCCTTCTAACCCATTTTTACCACCTAAAAACATTTCAATCATTGAGCCATATTTACTATCCATTAATATCTCAACAAAACTATCAAAGATTTTGTTATAATCTATTTTTGTAGCTATATTATTTGCGATATACCTTTTTATCTCATCATTACTAAGAAATTTGTTAAGGTTAGCTTGAGAGAAAAATTGTTCCATAATCATTTTTTTTATCGCTTTCTTAAAGCTTTCAAACTTGTTAGGAATTATTCCAGAGCCATAGAGAAAAGGAATTTTTTCAAAAAGCATATATATCGCTATCCAATTAGTTAAAGCCCCTGATAGCGCGTAAAACCCAATATTCTTAACGTGTTCCTCAGCAAAATACCATCCTAATATCGCCAATACTGCGGCAACAAGATTAGTCAAAAAACTTTTATTAAAAATACTCATAAATATACCCTACTTTTTAAATGATTCTGAATTTATAATAAGAAACAATATTTTATCAAATTTTAATTTTATGAGAACTATTCGAGGTTTTTTTGCAGATATTTCGATACAAACAACGAAACTATCTATTACTGGTGAATATTATAACTACTTTAAAAATGTGCTTAGACTTAAAAAATCTGATTTCATAGAGTTATTCAATAATGATGATGGCCTACAATATAAGACACAAATTATCGACATAAACAATAAAAATATATTGTTGGACGTAATAGAAAAAAAAGAAATACATAATGAAAATAGTTATATTGTAAATATCTATCAAGCTATTATCAAAAATGAAAATTTTGAACTTATCATACAAAAAGCCACAGAGCTTGGAGTAAATAATATTTATCCTACCATAACCGAGTACACAAACCACAAATTTGATAAAAAAGGATTTGATAAAAAATTAGAACGCTGGAATAAAATAGCTATCTCTGCCGCAGAACAATGCGAAAGAGTATTTATACCTAAAATTCATAATCCCGTTGAAACTAATACTGTACAGCTATTAGATAGTGATATGAATATAACTCTTTGCCCATATTCTAATACTCCTAATAATTTTGAAAATCTTATCAAAACTCACAATAATTTTAATATTTTCATAGGTCCAGAAGGTGGTTTTAGCAAAAAAGAAAAGGAACTATTTAAAATTAACGGTTTCAATACTATTAATTTAGGTAAAAGAATACTCAAAGCAGAGACTGCTCCTATAAATATTCTTTCAATAATTAACTTTATTAAATAGTAAATTTACTCAACATATAATTATTGCAAAACGCCTATTGTAATGCTTTAATTAAGTATCTTAATACTGTTAATTTTCAGGAAGAATATTCATGGACAAAAATTATCGCACCCTATCTCGTCCTTTTTGGATAGTTTGGGCCATTGAATTCTGGGAAAGATTTGGATTTTATGGCTTCCAGGCAATTATTGCTTTGTATTTCACACAGCAATTACATCTTAGCGAACTAGAAACCATTTATCTAATGGGCTCTTTCTTTGCTTTTACCTATGGATTTATATGGGTAGGCGGAATTATTGGCGACAAAGTCCTCGGAACCAAGCGCACAATATTAATTGGCGCAATAATTCTTTGTCTATCATACCTAAGTTTTATCTTTGCTAATGAAAAATCAATATATTACATATTTGCAGGTATCATAGTCGGTAATTCACTATTCAAAGCAAATCCTTCTTCCTTAATATCTAAAATGTTTGATAAAGGAGATGGTCGTCTAAATAGCGCAATGACTCTTTACTACCTTGCTATTAATATGGGAGGGTTATTATGTATGGCTTTAACTCCTGTAATATCTCAAACTTATGGATATGTTGAAGCCTTTGTGATTTGTGGTATCGGTTTATTTATCGGTATAGTTGGTTTTATAATGTTTTACCGACAGCTAGAAAACTTAGGTTCAGAAGCAAGTAAAAAGCCCTTAAATATTGCAAATTTGGCATACGTAATAGTTGCGAGTATTATCTTAATATTACTGATAGCAAATATACTTCCGAATACCGGACTATGTATTTCAATTACTGCTATTGTAGTTATATTAGCTACAATCTATTTCTTAGAAATAGCTCTAAAACTTAAGCCATATGAAAGAAATAGAATGTTAGTCGCTTTAGTACTAATTATTGAAGCAATCTTCTTCTATGCATTGTATTTCCAGATGCCAACAACTCTAACATTTTTTGCCCTACATAATGTTGATTTATCTATATTTGGATGGCATGTCCCTGCTGCGCAATACCAACTTCTAAATCCTCTATGGTTAATGATACTATCTCCTGTGCTTGCGATTTTGTATAAAAAAAGTAAGATGACACATGCGACTAAGTTTAGTATAGGTATTGCCCTTATGTTTGTCTCATATGCTATTCTTTATTGCACAAAATATTTTGCTACAGATGGAATTATTTCAGGATACTGGTTAATTCTAACTTATGCTAGCTCATCTTTAGGAGAATTATTAATATCTGGATTAGGATTAGCAATGGTTGCTGAACTATGTCCGGCTGCCATATCAGGCTTTGTGATGGGATTCTGGTTCCTTGCGACAATGGTTGCTTCTTACCTAGCATCATATATAGGATCATTTATAGCACTTCCTCTATTTGACAATACTATAACTAGTCAACAAAGTTTAGATACTTACACATCTGTATTTGGATATGTTGCAATATCCATACTAATAGTTACTATCATAATGATTATTATGACACCTATTCTTAATAGATACATAAAAAGAATAGAAGTTACTGATGATCATAGAGCAGATGCTCCTAGCGTGGTAATTAAAGTTACGTAGCCATAAATACTGAAACCTATTACTCCTTAATGAATTTAATATCCTAAAATTATTTTAATACGTTGTATTTTTGCTAGAATAACTACTAATGATGAAAAATCTTATTTACTATGAGTACATTTTCTAATAAAACTTGGATATCAAACTATCCAGAATATGCTCCAGCAGATATTCAAGAAAATCAATATACAATTTTAGATCTATACGAAAATACAATTATACAATTTCCATATAGAGATGCTGTTTCATGTCATGATGTAAATTTAACATTCTGTGAACTTGATGACTTAGCTACTAGTGTCGCGAGTTTCTTACAGAATGATCTGAATATTCAAAAAGGTGATAGAATAGCTATTGTGCTGCCTAACTGCTTACAATTTACTGTCTGCTTATTTGCCTGTATTAAGATTAGCGCTATTTTTGTCAATACCAATCCTTTATATACGGCTGATGAACTTGAATCAATCTTTAACAACTGTGATATTAAAGCAGCAATTGTATTGGATATGTTCGCTCATCATATACAAAAAGCTAAAGTAAATATTAACTCATTAGAAAATGTTATTGTTACAAATATTGCTGATTTATATCCATTCCCCAAAAAGCAGATTATCGGCTTTGTATCAAAAAACTTAATAAAAGATAAACCTAAATACAATAAAAATATTTTTATACCTTTTAGTAAAGCTATTAAAGCTGATAAAAAACTATATAAAAAACCTGAAATAGATAGAGAAGATATATTATGTTTACAATATTCAAGTGGTACTACTGGCAAACCCAAAGGAGCTATATTAACGCATAATAATCTTGCCTCAAATATTCAGCAGATATGGGCATGGGTAAAGCATGATATGGATATGTCTAATCAGGTCATAATAACAGCTCTACCTCTTTATCACATATTCTCTTTGAGTGCGAACTTATTATGTTTTTTCTTTGCTGGAGCAAAAAATGTTTTGATTCCTAATGCTAGAGATATTAAAGATCTAATAAAAACTATGTCAAAAAATGAGTTTACTATATTCAATGGTCTTAATACTTTTTATATGATCATGTTAGAGCATCCTGATTTTGAAAAGATAAATAAAACTAGATATCAATACTCTTTAAGTGGTGGTATGCCTATTTCTCGTAAAATATATTTACACTGGCTAGATAGAACAGGTGTCGAACTTAAAGAAGGATATGGTATGACGGAAATGTCACCAGCTATTACTTTAAACAAGTTTAATGAGTCAGAAGATGATTACTTCGGCACTTGTGGCTACCCTATTCCAGGTACAGGCCTTAGTATTAGAGATATTGAAACACAACAAGAAATTAATGAGTGTTATAAAGAGGGAGAAATTTGGCTTAAAGGCCCTCAAAAATGTCGTGGTTTCTGGAATGATAAACAAAATAATGAACTATACTTTACTGATAATGGTTGGTTAAAAACTGGTGATATAGGATACATCGATAAAAAAGGACGCCTAACTATATCTGATAGACTCAAGAATATGATTATTGTGTCAGGATTTAATGTTTACCCTCGTGAAGTTGAAATATGTATACTTAAACTAGACTATGTGAAAGAAGTAGCGGTTACAGGAGTTGAGTCTAAAACTTCTGGGGAGAGAGCTATTGCTTTTATATCCTTAGAAAAAGGTTCCAAAGCAACTGAAGATGATATTATAAAGCACTGTAAGGAAAAGTTAGCTGGCTATAAAGTTCCTAAATCTTGTATTTTTGTCGAAACTTTACCTAAAAATAATACAGGTAAAATAGATATTAAAAAGTTAAAAAAAGATTTTTTATAAAATTCTCATTAATTCTTGCTGAAAAAATATTGTTTTGGTGTTTTACCAAAAGCTTTGCGAAACATCACTATAAAATTACTTGGAGATGCGTACCCAAGCGAATCAGAGACTTCAGTAACAGATATATCTTTTGCTAGCATATCAAGCCCACGTGCTAACTGAGCCTGCTGACGCCAATGAGAAAAACTAAGACCAGTTTCAGACAAAAAGATTCTTCTTAATGTTCTAGCCGACATCGCTCCAAATGAGGCCCATTGCTCTAGACTTGTTGTTATTGATAGATTATCAATAATTGCATTAGCTACTTTTAAAGCACTATCAGTTTTTGGCATAGGTAAATGAAGAGCTTCTTCTGGAGCTGAGCTAATTTCATTACATATAATTTTCGCAATATTCTCTTGATCTGATGTTAGCATTTGTTGTTTATCCCATTCTGTTGCTCTAAGAGCAAGAGCTCTAAGCACCTCACTCATCGGAATTACTCTCGAACTTTTAGGCATTTCATCACATAAGCATGGCAATATAAAAATAACCCAACCAGTTACTAATCCACTTATGCGAATTTTATGAGATGTATTTGGAGGGATCTATCCTACTCTATTAGACGGAAGTACCCATGATCCATCAGGAGTACTTACATGTACACCGGACTCAATACAAAATATTTTACCTAGTGAGTGGTCGTGCCAGTCAGTTTCTTGATTACTTATTTTGTTTTCACTATCAGAAGTATTTCCACCTTTTATAGCTATTATTGAGGGCCCATCAAGCCACTGGCCATAATTTGATATTTCAACATCAATAACATTTCGGCCGTTTTTCACTATTTATTGTCCATATAATGCTATAATACATTGGTAGAAGTCTGCAATAATTCTACAATAAAATAAACTGTAAAATTAATTTTCTTAATAACATAGCTAAAAACTATAGTATATTAGCTGTGCTTTGATTATAAAATATATAAATTATGCAGACTGATAACACAACAAAAATTGGCTTTTGGAGTCAAAAAAGAACAATAGTTGCGTTAGCAATAAGCTTGCTAGCATTAGCTGAAATTGTTGACTTAACAATCGTGGTAGTTGCTATTCCTCAAATCATGGGGGCAATAGGAGCAAATGTTGAAACTATTGCCGATGTAACTACGGTATATATTGTTACCGCTGCAATTTTTATACTATTATCGGGTTTAATTATAGAAAAATATGGCATTAAAAGAGTTGCTTTAGTTTCATCTGTAATTTTTGGTATATCATCTATTATGTGTGGTTTATCAACATCTCTAGCAGAAATGATTGTATTTAGAGCCTTTCAAGGTATGGGAGGAGCATTTTTACCATCAATAGCTCAAACATACATCTCTACAAATTTTAGAAATGAAGAATACAATAAAATGATGACTGTATATAGCATGGTTATCGTTATGGGTCCGATTATTGGGCCTGTACTTGGTGGTGCTATTTGTGAAAACATGTCATGGGAATGGATTTTCTATGTAAACGTACCTCTTTGTATAGTTGCTTTTGTGATCATTTTCTTCATGATGGATGCAACTAAAATTAAAAAAATCAAAATAGACTATATCAGTTTTGGCTTTATGGCTATTGGTGTTGGATGTCTAGAACTTTTTATTGATAATGGAAATACTAATGATTGGTTCTCTTCTATAGAAATGATTATACTTTTGAGTATATCTATTGTTTCACTAGGATTTTTTATTTGGAGAGGTTTAATATATTCTTCCGTAGTAAAATTTAGAATATTTAAAAATTTCAACTTTATCCTAGCATGTTTTTTATGTTTTATGTTTGTATTATTGTTTTCTGCTGCTATGGCATACTTACCAACAATGCTACAACAAGTATATGGTTATCCTGTTGATTTAGCAGGTTATATTACTGCTCCTAGAGGAGTTGCTGCAATTTTTGGCGCTGTAATAACTCAAAACTTCTTAGTAAAAAAACTAGGTATTAGAACTACTATCAGCTTAGGAATGCTTACATTTGGAGCATCTTGTCTAATGCAAGCAAGCTTCTCACCGACAGCAAGTGAGTTTGGCATAGTCTTAACTACCGCTATTCAAGGACCTGGAATAATGATGTTTTTTGTTCCATTTATGAGCGTACTTGTAGTTGGAGTAGCTGATGAAGATATGGGAGATATGTCTGGTTCTTTTAACTTTTTCAGGAATTTTGGTAGTTCCGTGGGTACTGCTTTTGTGGCGACTTTTATATCAAGAAATCAACAAACTACATATCAAGAATTATCACAAAATATTTCATATATGAATAATAGCTTTCAAGCTTGGACAAATACATTACCGATCGCAAATAATACAGAGGCCATAGCTATAGCAAAACAACAAGTACTGCATCAAAGCAGTTTATTAAGCTACGTTAACTCTTTTTATGTTGTAGGTATTCTTAGCCTCTTATTAGCTATAGTACCATTTTTATTAAAAGAACCTCCTAAAGACGCTGCTGTTCAAGCAATGCATTAATTTTATTATAGGAATAATTTAAAATGACAGAAGAAAAAATACTTGATACTCAGATACCGGAAAAAAAGCAAGAACAGAATGTGAAAAAAGAATCAAAATTTTCACCTAAGAAAATAGCTATTGGACTTGGTATAATTACTTTAACAACACTTAGTATCTATGGATACTATAAATATAATAAAGTTTTTCCAAATACTGATAATGCATATGTAAATGCTGATGTAATTAACATATCACCTAAGGTTGGTGGATATATTGAAAAAGTTTATGTACAAAACAACCAGTATGTACATGAAGGCGATAAGCTAGTACAAATAGATCCTAAAGACTATCAACTACAAGTTGCAAATGCAAACGCAAAAATTATTCAAGCTAAAGGGCAATTAGCTGTAGCCCAGGAGCAAGTAAGTGTTGCAAAATCAAATCTCACCAAAGCTCAATCATCGCTTGATACAGCTACAAGTATGGCTGATAGATATATAAAACTCTATAAAGAAGATGCAGGATCTCTACAAGATGCTCAAAAATACATAAATCAAAAAATACAAGCAGAAAAAGCTAAGGATGAAGCATATTCATCTCTGAAACAAGCTCTTGTACAAGTAGAAATAGCAAAAGCTCAAGTTGGTGCTGCAAAAGTTGGATACGATAATGCTAGTCTAAATCTAAGCTATACAACTCTTATTGCTCCAGACGATGGTTATGTTTCAAACCTAAAAATATATAAAGGGCAACTTGTTTCTACTGGACAACCATTATTTGGTTTCATTGATAACAAAACGTGGTGGATAGATGCCAACTTTAAAGAAACTGATCTTGATAGAATCAAACCTGGACAATCAGTAAAAATTGAACTAGATATGTATAGTCATACTTATACAGGTACGGTGAATAGTATTAGCTACGCAACTGGTTCGGTATTTTCACTGCTGCCACCTGAAAATGCCTCTGGTAACTGGGTTAAAGTTACGCAACGCTTTCCAGTAAAAATAGTACTAAAAAATGACACTAAATATCCTTTGAGGGTTGGTGCCAGTACAATAGTAAAAGTAGATACTTTATAGGTGACTACTATGATTAAAAATAAAATTATTTCATCAGTATTGATTACAACGACATTCTTAATATCTAGTTGTAGCTTTTTCGATCCGAAATATGAAAGACCTGAAGTTAAAGCACCAGCTCTATGGAATAGCCAAGATAAGAATGTCGAAATAACGAAAAACTGGAATCTTACAAAAATTGCATGGTGGAGAGAGTTTCACGATCCAATATTAAATAACCTTATAACCAC
The DNA here is from genome assembly GCF_001042525.2 of Francisella orientalis FNO12. Classification (NCBI taxonomy): domain Bacteria; kingdom Pseudomonadati; phylum Pseudomonadota; class Gammaproteobacteria; order Thiotrichales; family Francisellaceae; genus Francisella; species Francisella orientalis. Next base: position 1,269,613 of record NZ_CP011921.2, read on the forward strand.
AGCACTAAAAGATAACAATAAATTACAAGTTTCTATAGGAAATATCCTCCAAGCTAATGCAGAAATAAATAAAGCTAACTATGGTTGGTTACCTACAACAAGTGTTGGAGGTGGTGGATTTGTAGCTCAAGCTTTTGATATTAATTCAAATTCAAGCATACCTCAACTTAACAATGTTGGCACCCAAACTGCTGATGGCTCTTTAGTAGGTATAATCCCTAGTTATACAATAAATATTGCTAGACAGTTTAAATTAGGAGAAATTTCTAGATTAAGCAAAAAGATGCAAGTCAACCTTAAAAACACTACTAGACTATCAATCATAAGTCAGGTTAGTGCAGCATATTTCTCATTAATTGCAGCTCAAGAACAATTAAAATTACAAACTCAAATGGTTAATCAACTTGAGTTACTTTTCTATTATGCTAAAAATCAACATAAACTTGGGGCAACATCTCCAATGTTAGAAGAGGTTATCAGACAACAGCTTGAAGCTCAAAAAGGGAAAGTGGATATGATCAAGAATAATATAGTCCATTTCCAAAACACTCTCAAAATATTAATGGGAAGAAATCCCGGTAAGATAGTAACATCAAGAATGCTAAATGATATAGATGCTGATGTTAAGGTGCCTGTTAATATGCCTTCCCAAGTATTAGAAAATAGACCCGATGTAGCTATTGCTGAATATAAGTTACAAACAGCTAATGCAAATATAGGTTTAGCTCGATCTCAATTCTTCCCGAGCATAGATCTAACAGGAACTTTTGGAAACGCAACCCTTGCTCTTGGAGAGCTTGCAACCATGAATGCTTGGGCATGGGCAGCTGAAGCTGTAACAGCTGTACCAATATTTAATTTGAGCATTCTTGCAGATAGTGATAAAGCTAAAGCACAATTCTACCAAGCATATTATGACTATATTAGTACTCTACAAAAAGCATTCCAAGATGTTGATGATACTCTATCTGAAAGATCTGCAAATGAAAAAAATTATACGAAACAAACAGTTTCTCTGAAATCAACAGAAAGACAAGAAAGTATATTCTCTAAAAAGTATAGTTCTGGCGCTATTAGCAAAGCACAGTATACAGATATTACTCTTAATGTACTTTATCAACAAATGCAGGTAAATCAAGCAAAGCTAAAATCTTTGATAAGTATTGTCAATCTATACCAAGCTCTAGGTGCTGGTTACAATGTTGATAACTACATAGATCCTCATTATGATAACCCTGCTTTTGATAAGTAGTGACCTTTCAATAACCTAAACACATTATCTTAGTAATAAATAATTTGTTGTTATGATAAAATCTCTCAAAATTAAAATCTTAGTTAAAGGCAATCTAATATGAAAATAATAAAAAATTTCATTGCAAAAGAGTATTCTAAAAAATTAATAGAATGGTTAAAAAAAATTTGTATAAACTATCCTGCTGAAGGTTTTGTGATTGGCATTAGTGGTGGCATAGATTCAGCAGTAGCAGCATCTTTAGCAGTTAAAACTGGATTACCTACAACAGCACTAATACTACCATCAAAAAATAATCAAGATCAAGATATGAAAGATGGACTAGAGCTCATTAAAAATCTTGATATAGAACATCATATTGTTCCAATACAACCTGCTTATGATACATTTATAGAGTCCACTTTTAACTTCACAAACGCACAAAATAACCGCCAACATGTCATCAAAGGTAATGCTCAAGCTCGTCTTAGAATGATGTATTTATATGCATATGCTCAACAAAATAACAGAATTGTCATAGGCACAGATAATGCCTGCGAATGGTATATGGGTTACTTTACAAAATTTGGTGATGGTGCAGCAGATATACTACCTCTTGTTAATCTTAAAAAATCACAAGTCTTCGAGTTAGGCAAATATCTCAAAGTTCCACAAAATATTATAGATAAAGCTCCATCTGCAGGTCTATGGCAAGGCCAGACTGATGAAGATGAAATGGGGGTCTCATACAAAGAAATTGATGATTTCCTAGATGGTAAAGAAGTCTCAGAGAAAGCACTTGAAAGAATAAACTTCTGGCATAATCGTAGTCATCACAAAAGATCTATAGCTTTTACCCCAGACTTTTGATAAAACTCTCAAAATTATATTTGACTATAATTAAAAATCCAATATATCATAACTAAAAAGAATCAACTAGAAATCATAATGAAAAAGCTATTTATAATATCTCCTTTTTTACTGTTGCTTGTTGCTTGTGCTCACTTAGGCAATAGTGACAAAATGACAGAGCTCTATATTGATAAGAAAGCTCCTGATATTCAAGATATAAATTTCAATAAATCAGGTACTCTTCCAGCAAATGTAGAAAATCAAAGTTATCACAACATTATAACTTCTCTCTGCAATAACTAATTGTAGTGTTTTTGACTATGGTAGTAAAAAAATTGATGAACCAGGAAAAAATCAAATATTTATAGGTGATGCATGCGATTGGGACATTGTTAAAATTAATTGTCGCAAAAATCATGGCGAAGGTAAAACTGGCGAGAAATATAACCTAGAAATTAAAGTGTTTGCAGATGGTACTACATACTATGCTTCAACAGAAGTTGTACATGGCTAATATTCTTAAATAATTCTCTTATGAAATCCTTTAAACAATGGCTTTTTATTATAACTATAGTTGTATCAGTAATAGGCGTAACTCCTTTTAGCTTCCTAGAACATCAATCTCAGTTAGAACGAAAAGATTATACAATAACAATAACATTTCTTGGAGAAAATTATTCGCAAATAGCTCGTACAGGAACAGCCAAATTAACACATATCTCATGGGAAACAAATTCAAAAGGAATTATATTTAAATGCCAAAATGAATATGCTTTTCCAAGCTCCTCTAAAAAAGAAATCTCTCCAGACTCAATACAGATGATTTCATCAGAACATCATTTTAATAAAAAAAGCATTACCATTATAACTACAATAGGGGAAATTATTTCAGATGATGATCAATTACCTAGTCATCTATGGATAGCTAGAAACAAACTAACATTAGAAGTAGACTGCATACCTATAAAAGAGATAGATTCATTTAAATAATTATAAATATTTACTCAAAAAATTTCTTGGCATAATCTTTAACATTATCAAACCAAGTTTTACTCTTAGGTGAATGTTTACTTTGATAATCCTCACCTAAACTATCTGCGAACTTTTCTAATAGCTCCTTCTGTTCAGAGTTTAGATTAATAGGAGTTTCAACAACTACTTTACAAAGTAGATCCCCTCTTCTTTGAACTCTGAGAGATTTCATTCCTCTTTCTCTTAAGCGAAATACTTTACCAGTCTGAGTTTCTGGTACAACTTTAAGTACCACCCCACCATCAAGAGTTGGAACCTTTATTTCACCACCTAGACAAGCTTTTGTGAAACTAATTGGCATTTCACAATATAGGTTTATATCTCTTCTTTCAAAGATTTTATGATCCTTGACTAAAATTTGGACATACAAGTCGCCATTCATTGAACCGTTAGATCCTGAATCACCTTCACCCTGTAACCTAATTCTATCACCGTTATCAACACCTTCAGGTATCTTAACCTTGATAGTTTTTTGTTTCTTAACTTTACCACCGCCATAACAATCATCGCAAGGATCAGCAATACTTGAACCTGTACCATTACATACAGGGCAAGTTTGCTCAAAAGCGAAGAAACCTTGCTGTCTTCTAATTGTTCCTTGTCCATGACAAGCATGACATGTTGTTTTAGTTTTTGACTTAGAGCCTGTACCATCACAACTATCACAAGATTCCATTCTTGGTATATTTATCTCTTTTTCAACACCAAAAAAAGCCTCTTCTAAAGAAATCTCGATAGTATATTCTAGATCACTACCTCTAGATGCTCTAGACCTACCAGATCCACGTGAAGCACCTCCAAAGAATGTATCAAAAATATCTTCAAAACCTCCAAAGCCACCTGCACCACCAGCCCCGCCTTGCTGATTAACTCCTGCATGACCAAACTGATCATACCTAGATCTTTTAGTATCATCACTTAGTATTTCATAAGCTTCGGAGATCTCTTTGAATTTTATTTCTACTTCTTTATCATCAGGATTACGATCTGGATGGTATTTCATCGCAAGCTTTCTATAAGCCCTTTTAATCTCAACACCTGAGGCTGTTTTAGATACATTTAAAATTTCATAATAGCATTTCTGTTGCATTTTACCTAACCTAAAAATTTTGGACTGACTATTATAACAAAAAGAAAAGTGTGGATAAACCACACTTTGTTGACTTATTCAGATTTTATTTATTTTTTATCATCTTCAACATCTTCAAAGTCTGCATCGACAACGTCATCATCTTTTTTTGGCTCTTCAGCTTGAGCACCACCTTGAGCACCTGCAGCTTGAGCTTGTTCAGCATATGCCTTTTGAGCAATTGGCGAGAACACTTCTTCTAGAGCTTTTGTTTTAGCATCAATTGCTTCTTTATCATCACCTTTCACTACAGATTCTAGATCTTTACAAGCTTCTTCTACTTTCTCTTTTTCTTCTGCGGTTACTTTATCGCCTAACTCAGCTATAGCCTTTCTAGAGCTATGTATTAAGTTATCCGCTGTATTTCTTGCAGATACTAACTCATGGAACTTTTTATCTGACTCAGCATTAGCTTCCGCATCTTGTACCATTTTTTCGATATCTTCTTCAGATATACCGCTAGATGACTTAATCACAATATTTTGCTCTTTGCCAGTAGCTTTATCTTTAGCAGATACATTTAAGATACCATTAGCATCTATATCAAATGTAACCTCAATTTGTGGCATACCACGCGGTGATGGTGGAATATCCGCCAAATCAAATCTACCTAAAGATTTATTTGCGGAAACCATTTCACGTTCACCTTGAAGTACATGAATAGTAACTGCTGGTTGGTTATCTTCCGCTGTTGAGAATACTTGTGATTTTTTAGTAGGAATCGTAGTATTTCTCTCGATAAGCTTAGTCATAACACCACCCATAGTCTCAATACCTAAAGAAAGTGGTGTCACATCTAGTAAAAGTACATCTTTTACATCACCTGCTAATACACCACCTTGAATAGCTGCTCCAACTGCTACGGCTTCATCAGGGTTTACATCTTTACGTGGCTCTTTACCAAAGAACTCTTTTACTTTTTCTTGTACTAGAGGCATACGCGTTTGTCCACCTACTAACAGTACTTCCGTAATATCAGACTTGCTTAAACCGGCATCTTCAAGAGCTTTTTTACAAGGCTCTAAAGATCTAGCTACTAAATCACCAACTAAAGATTCAAATTTAGCTCTAGTGATTTTAATATTTAAATGCTTAGGTCCTGTAGCATCAGCCGTAATATATGGTAAGTTCACATCAGTTTGCTGAGCTGAAGATAACTCTACTTTAGCTTTTTCAGCTGCTTCTCTAACTCTTTGCAGAGCTAACTTATCATTATGAAGATCTATGCCTTGCTCTTTTTTGAACTCATCTATTAAGTAGTCCATTAAAGCTAAGTCAAAATCTTCACCTCCCAAGAATGTATCACCATTTGTAGATAACACTTCGATTTGGCTATCACCGTCGACATCAGCAATTTCAATAATGGAGATATCAAAAGTACCACCACCCAAGTCATATACTGCTACTGTTTGCTCACCTTTTTTAGAGTCAACACCGTAAGCTAATGCTGCAGCTGTAGGCTCGTTGATGATTCTTTTAACATCAAGACCTGCAATCTTACCGGCATCTTTTGTTGCTTGTCTTTGACTATCATTAAAATAAGCAGGAACTGTAATTACAGCTTCTGTAACTGGTTCACCCAAGAACTCTTCTGCTGTCTTTTTCATTTTTCTTAAGATTTCAGCAGATACTTGTGGTGGAGCCATTTTCTTACCATCCTTAGTAGCAACCCAAGCATCACCATTATCAGCTTTAACTACCGCATAAGGCACTTTCTTTTTAATGTCATCTTGAACAGCTTTATCATCATACTTGCGACCTATCAGTCTCTTGACAGCAAAGAATGTATTATCAGAGTTAGTTACCGCCTGTCTTTTAGCTGCCTGACCTACTAATATTTCACCACTATCAGTATATGCAACAACTGAAGGTGTAGTTCTATGACCTTCAGCATTTTCTATAACTTTAGCACTCTTACCATCCATGATAGCAAGACAAGAGTTAGTAGTACCTAAATCTATTCCTATAATTTTTCCCATGAAATTCTCCTGTATTATTTTAATTTTAAACTTTTCCTTTCAATCTCGACTTATAGATGGGTATCTCTATTAGCTTTTCAAGTATTTTTTTAATTTTTTACTATAACTACTTTAGCGGCTCTAACCACACGACCATTTAGCATATAACCTTTCTGAAATACATCAAAAATAATATTATCTTCAAGTTCTGGGTTAGGGATCATAGCCATTGCTTCATGAATATTTGGATCAAACTTCTCACCTTTTGGATCTAACTCTTCTAGACCATTTTTCTTAAGTGTATCTACAAGCATTTTAGAAGTTAATTCTATACCTTCCTTCATAGCGATAGCTTCTTCAAGCTTTACTTCATGCTTTAATGCTTGCTCAATACTATCAATTATCGGCAAAAGCTCTTTGGCAAATTTTTCTACACCAAACTTGCGCGCATTAGAAACATCCCTTTCTGCTCTTTTACGAATATTCTCCATCTCTGCCCTAGCTCTTAGAGCTTCATCTTTAAAAGAGTCACAAGTTTCTTCTAATTCTTTGATTGCATCTTTTGCTCTTTCTAATTGTTCTTTTATAGATAATTCTTCTATAGCTTTACTAATAGACTCTTGACCTATCTCTTGTTCATTATCTAAGGCTTGATCTTCAATATTATTTTTTTCTTCTTTACCCATAAAACAACCTTTTATTTTAATCTTGTTAATACTACAATTTATTAGATGTTTTATACATAGTGATTGTTTTTGTATTTTCAAGAAATTATTGGCATTTTTTTATATGAATATTAGAGAAATAAAAGAGAATTTAAAAAAAATAAGCTTTATAGCACTTTTTATTCTTATAAGTAGCTGCACAAATGTAACTGCTCAACGCTATTTATCAAAAAAATATTCAGATAAAGTTGATTATAAAAAAGCTAGTTTCAAAGATCTAAATAATTGGGATACTAGTGATCAACTTACATCTTTTGATACCTTTAAAAAATCGTGTATAAAAATAGTTGATGAAAATAAACCTGAATATGCAAATTGGATAAATATTTGCCATAAGGTAATAGCAGCTAAAATAGAATCAAAAGATCAAGCAAAGACTTTTTTTGAGCAAAATTTAACTCCATACCAGGTAATATATAAGAATAAGGATACAGGAACATTCACAGGATACTACGAACCTACTATAAAAGGCAATCTAGTCAAAACTCTACAATACACTGTGCCTATTTATAGAACTCCCAACGACTTGGTCAAACAACCTAAGGGCGATGATAATTTTTCTTTTGGTAGATATAAAGATGGTAGATTAGTTCCATATTATACGCGTGCAGAAATATCAAATGGTAACCTGCTAACAAAAAAAGACGTATTGGTATGGGTTAAATCAAAAGTTGATAGAACATTCTTGCAAATACAAGGCTCAGGAAGGATCGAAACTGATAGTGGTGATATTTTAGTTGGTTACGATAGTCAAAATGGACATGAGTATAAACCCATAGGAAGATATCTACTTGATAATGGCTATATGAGCAGAGATCAAATGTCAATGCAAGCAATTAAAGCTTGGTTAAACAAAAATAAAGACAAAATAGATGATGTTCTGAATTATGATCCCTCTTTTGTATTCTTTAGATATGTAGATCGCAAAAATGCAGTTGGCGCTCAAGATGTTGAATTAACCCCTAGTTATTCCTTGGCTATTGATGACAGATACTATCTATATGGAGTTCCTCTTTGGCTAGAAACCGATTACTACGAAGATAATCATCATGACACTAAACCACTTGATCGATTAATGATAGCTCAAGATACGGGAGGTGCGATTCGAGGACCTATTCGAGGTGATGTATTCTGGGGACATGGCCAACAAGCTGAATTCAACGCTGGACATATGAATAATCAAGGTAAACTATGGATTCTGTTACCAAATGAATAACCATAAACATTTTAACACTATTATTATTGGTGCGGGAATCTCTGGCATATCCCTAGCACAAAAACTATCTCAAACAAATATAGACTACTGTCTATTTGAACCAAATAAAATCGGAGGATGTATAAACTCCCCAAAATATAAAGATTTTTGGTTTGAAATGGGTGCGCATACGATATATAACTCTTACAACGAAACTATAGACTATATCCGCAACAACTCTCTCGAGCAAAACATCCAACCAAGAAGAAAAGCCCCATTCCTATTTGTACAACCTAACAACAAAATTCAAAGTATTTTTACTAATATAAATCCTTTTACAGCTGCTTTTAGTTTCTTAAAGAATAGAAATATCTCAAAAAAAGATAAAACAGTTAGCGAATATGCAACAAAGCTATTTGGCAAAAAAAATTACGACCGAACATTAAAATTTTGTTTTGATGCTGTGCTATCTCAAAATAGCCAAAGCTTCCCCATGGAATACTTATTTAAAAAATATGATAGAGATACCTCTCTACCTCGAAGTTTTACATTCAAAGATGGTTTGTCTAAACTATTTACCAATCGAAAACAAAGTGTTATCAAAGAAAAAGTTATCAATATTTCAAAGCAAGACAAATGGATAATTGAAACAGACCATGCCAATTATCACTGTGAGAGTTTATGTATTGCAACACCATGGAATATAACGGAGTCTTTGCTAGAAGATATACTACCAAATATAGCAAAACATCAATATAGACCTGCGATGTCAAATCTAATAAGTATAGGAATTGTTACTAGTAAAAAAAGCTTGAAACATATTAAAAACTTAGCTGGATTAATTGGTAAAGACCAGTTCTTTTACTCAGCTGTCTCTCGTGATGTTGTTGATAATCCAAGCTATAGAGCTATAGCATTTCATTGTAAAGATAATTATTCTCAAAAAGAGTTAATGCATAAAATAACAAAGCTTTTGAGTATAACTGAGGAGGATATTCTTCATACCTATATAAAACAAAACACATTACCCTGCTATCATCGTAATCATCATATTTTCCTACAAGATTTAGAAAAAGAGCTTTTAGAAATACCTAACTTATATATTACTGGTAATTTTTTTGATAGATTAGCAATTGAAAACTGTATTAGAAGATCAAGCAAAGAAGCCAGTAGACTAATCAAATCTCTCTAAATAAACTGGCTCAAATATACTTAATTCTAAGAGCATAATTCAATGATAAAAACTATTGCAGTTAATAACTACCCTCATTACTAAATCTAGTAATACCTCTATCGCAACTAAATATTATAACAGGTGCTAATGCAAGCGGTAAGTCAAATCTTTATAAAGCTTTGAGACTACTAGCAGAAACAACTCAAGGTGGTGGGGTAAACTCACTTGCTAAAGAAAGTGGGCTAACCACAACATTCTGGGCAGGCCCTGAAAAAATTTCCAAAGAAATGCGTGAGGGTAAAGCTCCAATACAAGGAGGATCTAAACAAAAAGAGCCTCGTCTACGCCTAGGATTTAGTGATGAAACATTTGGCTATACGATTTCTCTCGGCTATCCCGGCCCGCTAACTACAACTTCTTTTTCTCTAGATGCTGAAATCAAGCGTGAAACAATTTGGGCGGGCGAAGCCTATAAACATCCAAGCGCTCTAGTTGATAGAGATAGTCATATTATAAAAGTCCGAGAGCAAAGACAATGGCAGGTCATCGAGCAACACTGTCCTAACTATGAAAGTATTTTTACTCAAGCTTCGTATATAGATAAAACATCCGAAATTGTAGGCCTGCGTGAGAAAATCAAACAATGGCGTTTTTATGATCATTTTCGCACAGATATTGACGCTCCAGCACGAGCTAATCAATTAGGTACTCTTACAACAGTACTAAGTCATGATGGCCACGATCTTGCTTCAGCATTACAGACAATTATTGATATTGGTGACCGCCAAGCCTTAAATGAAGCTATTGAAGATGCTTTCCCAGGTAGTAGTCTAAATATCAAAAAACATTCTGATTGGCAATTCATCACAGAACTAAGTCAACATGGGCTATTACGCCCATTATCAGCTCGTGAATTCTCTGATGGAACGTTGCGATACTTATTGTTAGCAGCTGCTCTATTTACCCCAAGACCTCCTGAACTTATGGTTCTAAACGAGCCTAAGACAAGCCTACATTCTGACTTGATAACACCGCTTGCAAGATTGATTGCTAAAGCATCTACTAAAACTCAAATTTGGGTTATCTCACACTCTAAAGAACTGATAAAATGTCTACAACAACTACCAAACCACAACCTAATTGAGATAGAAAAAGAGCTAAGACAAACAAAAGTTATTGGTCAAAATCTTCTAAATACTCAAAATTGGGGGTGACCAGATACAAAATAGCTCATACTATAAATTTTCTTCATTAATTTTTATTTGCTTATCTTACATAGACAGTGTACTATGTAGACTGCTTAAATTTTTAAAGTACGGCGAGCTGTATAGGTTTGCATGATTAAGAATTTTTTGCAAAAACTGAGTAATTGACAACAATAAATAAAGGAAAAAAGATGAAAACGTTTACTGCAAAACCATCAGATATCAAAAGACAATGGCTTTTGATTGATGCTACAGATAAAACTTTAGGTCGTCTAGCTACTGAAGTAGCAATGATCCTAAGAGGTAAAAACAAACCAGAATATACTCCTTCTATGGACACTGGTGATTATGTTGTTATCATTAATGCTGAAAAAATAGCTGTAACTGGTAACAAAAGAAAAGACAAAATTTACCACCACCACACTGGATATATTGGCGGTATCAAATCAATCTCTTTTGAGAAGCTAATTGCAACTCATCCAGAAAGAGCTATTGAAAAAGCTGTTAAAGGTATGCTTCCTAGAACTCCACTAGGGCGTGCTATGTACAAAAAGTTAAAAGTTTATGCTGGTGAAAATCACCCACATACAGCTCAACAACCTCAAGCTCACAATATTTAATAAAGGATGGTAAAAATGTCAGAATATAATTATGGTACAGGTCGTCGTAAAAGCTCTGTAGCTCGTGTATTTATGAAAAAAGGTACTGGTCAATTTATCGTTAATGGTCTTCCATTAGAGCAGTATTTATGTCGTGAAACAGATTGTATGGTTGTAAAACAGCCTTTAGAATTAACTAACAACACTGAAAACTTTAACTTCAAAGTAACAGTAAAAGGTGGTGGTACTACTGGTCAAGCTGGTGCGATACGTTTAGGTGTTACTAGAGCTCTTATCGAGTTTGATGAAGATTTAAAACCTGCTCTTCGTGAAGCAGGCTTCGTGACTCGTGATTCACGTAAAGTTGAGCGTAAGAAGTTTGGTCTTAGAAAAGCTCGTAGAAGAAGACAGTTCTCTAAGCGTTAATACGTTTTTATTACCTTTCTATTATTCTTTTTATTTTTATCACCAGGAGGATAAAATCTTGTTATTATATATAAAAAAGGATGATATCTATAGCGACATAGTTTGTATGATTCTTCTTATCAAAGGAGCTAATGCGAAGATTATAGATGTTTCTAAAGAAGAAAACTCAAAACACTTAGAAGAACTAAATATAATAACACCTAATGGCAATATTCCTACGCTTAGTACTGATGATTTTGCTGTTTATAGACTAAGTGTTATTATAGAAGCTATAGAAGATTTGTATCCTTTTCCTCCAATGTTCCCAGTTTTTCCAAAGCAAAGAGCTAATGCAAGAATATTATTAGAATATGTTAATAAAACATTTCTACAAAATATCATAAAATTGCAAGACTCAAATTTAACAGAAGAAGAAGCATCTGAGATAAAAGTGAAAATGCAAAAAGATATTATTAGCACTTATAAGACTATTGTCAGTGAAAGAGAGGTAAATGCAGAAAGCAATCCAGATGCACAAAACATTAATGTTTTAACTCTTATTATAACTTTTGTTTTTTATTACTTTATTAAGCTTAAGATTTCAATTCCTACGAAAGATAAGAACATTATCAAAGAAATCAAAGAACTTTTGAGTGAAGCTAATTTTATAAAAACGATTAAAGCACAAGGAGCTTGATATGGCTATGCTTAGAGCATATGTAGTCAAAGCTACATACAACTGGCTAGTTGATCACGGATTTACACCATATATTTTGGTTGATACTGAGTATGAAGGTGTAGTCGTACCTAACAACTATATTGATGAAGATAACAAAATACTACTAGACTTGTCTCCTCAAGCTATACAGAACTTAGATATTGATGATAACTATATTAGCTTCGATGCTACTTTTGATGGTGAACCAATATCCATTAATATTCCTATAGAATCTGTTTTAGAAGTTTTCTCTAAAGAAACTGAACAAGGAATGTATGCTCGTGAATTCGGTTACGGAATCAATATTAATGAAGGTGAAGATGATGAAGCCGTTAATCCTAAAAAATTAGGCGAAGCAAACTCAGACAATGTTCTTTCTCTAGATTAATCTTTTCTTTTATCATTATCTACTATACGCTCTAGATTACTAATTATCTCATCTAAGTTGCTTAGTGAAAATATCTAAATCTTTATTATCGATATGTCCTAAAGATTTTTGCCAATTTATATTTATAAAATCTTGAGTCCTAACTGAAAACTCCTTTCCTAACCGTGTTAAAGTAAAACGTACAACTCTCTTATCTTGTGAGTCAATTTAGCGTTGCAATAATTTTTTAGATACTAAACTGTTAATAGCTCTAGTAATACTCTGAGGCTCACATCTCATATAATTAGAAATATCAGATTTCGAAGGTCCATTTAGTCCCAAAGCAGCTAATAAAACAATAGCCTCAGTGTAAGTAAAATTTGTTTTTTCTAAATAGTTCATGAATATTTTATACCATAGGGCATTAATTCTTCTCCATTGCTAATTTAAACTTGTAAATTTATATAATGACATAAAAGAATATATTTTTTACTTACAATTATATGGAGCATCGCGTTATATTTCAACCAATGATAATATGTCTTTCGTAATTATCTAACTAGTCTTAAAATAAGATCACATTAAATCAAAAACAAATCTTACTTGACAAAGCTATCATGCAACAGAAATCACCTTTTTTATAAAAAATATTGATGGCAAATATATTTATATAAATCATCAAGCAGCCGCATTAGCAGACTTAACTCTAGAAGATTTTATTGATTTTGATGACTCAGAAATTTTTGGGGCTGAAATTGGGGCTATATATCGAAAAAAAGATCAAGATATTATTGCTGGTAAAGATGTTAATCCTATTAATATTTTCACTGATAAAAAAGGTGTTACAAGAGCATATTTCATATTAAGACAACCTATCTATAATAAGGATAAAGTTATCGGAGTATCTGGAATTAGAGCTGACATAACTAACTTCATAGATAAGATTGTAGCAATCAAAATTTAGCTTATATGACAAAAAATATTTTCACAGATAAAAGAAGCTATATTTTGCTTCGACAATTACAGCTTCTATATTTTTTTCTAGCTTAAGCGCATCTTACCTTTACAATCATAAAACTCTACTTATGATTTGGGCTTTTGTTTTTGGAATATTTCTACCTTTTTATCGCTTTGGAAATACTAAGCTTGAACAAATCAAAAGCCTAACTACAAATACAATTCTAGCTCTAATAATGATGCTTCTAGCATCTTTTGTTAGTTTGATAAATTCACCAATATTGCAAGAACTAGCTCGTGGAATTTTAGTTTTTTGTTGTCTATGTTCACAACGATATTTCAATGGTGGACGTATTTTAATCATATTCTTGATAGTATATATACTACTTTTTTTCTATCTTGATCCAATTCTATATGAGAATACCCTATTACCTTCTCTTAATTCCTGCCTAACTGGACTACTAATAGGCTTCATATCAACTTCATTATTTACAATAATTATGCCAAGTGTTGATATCAAAACTACTACTATTAATAAGGGCTCATTTGTTTTTAAACAAGCTATTATTACTGTCCTTATAGTCTCTGTTTATATAACTGCTAGATTTATACATATAACCAATCCTGCTTGGATTTGCTATTCTATAGTTATAGTATCTACAGGAAATTATATAATATCGATAAGAACATCTCTGCATCGATTAATTGGCACTCTCATTGGAGCTGCTATAGGCATTGTATTATCACACTTTATTTTTGATAAGTATCCGTTAGCAATATACTTTTGCTTCATTTTCATTTTTCTTACATATTTTATGATTAATCATAATTATGGAGTTGGCATTGTTTTTGCAACAATTTGGTTAATTGCAGTATTTTATTTTCTCAAATCAGATATGACAGTAATCAGGTTTACTATAGCACAAATTTTTGACACTCTAATAGGTATAGGTCTTAGAATATTTGCTGAATTCATACTACTTAAGAAACTCAGAAACGATAAACTATAATTTTTTTTAAATATCCTAATACCACAGGTAAATACCCAATCATAAAACTCAAAGGTATACACACAGTTGCCCAATAGAAAACAAAATCATCTTGATTAAAAACAAAATAACAACATAAAGCACTTATTACACCTATAACAGTACTTAGAATAGCTCCTAATAAATTAGTCTTACTACCATAAAAGCCATATAGTAAACTAAATGCTAAGGCAGCTATAGGAATATTGAAAAGTAACATTTTATCAAGAACCTGATCTATAAAAGTATTGGCAAGTATATAGCTAAAAATTGCAATAATAATTACGGTAAGGATATTTTTCTGCTCGCTTTTATTATCTTGAAAATGTACAGAACACATCGATGCCATAGTATTCCATAATGCTGCTATAGTTGTTAAAGCTATCATAAACATCATAAGATAAAATATCACTAACATAGGTTTACTAAAGAGATTTCGTACAATATATGAAAAGGCTTCGTCAGGATTGGTGGAACTAATCACACCTGCATATTTAGCCGTAGTATAGACAGCTATCAGATAAATCAAACTCACAATAAATGATGTAATCAGCACTGCATAAAATGCTACTTTCTTAGATTTAGCAGCAAATATTTTTTGTCCATACCATGGTGAAAGTATGTATGTAAATGCTGTAAGAATTGCTAGAGATATAGAAAAAGAAAATGGTAAGGTTAGTATTTGTGCATTATTAATACATCCAAATGCAGAAGCATCAGCATTATATACTGAATACCCTAAATATATAAGTAGAACTATAGATAATAAAAAGCTCAATTTATCTATTTTCACTATCACTAGTAGTCCATCTCTTATGGTAAATAACAACATTACACTACAAGCTACCCCACTTATTAACCAATGATTATAAGCAGGAAAAACCTCTTGTAGATAAATTGTAGTAGAATATATAAAATTAGCTCCAAATCCTGTCATTGCAGTTAATAAACATAATGCTACTACCAATCCAAATACTGGATTATAACGTTGAGAAAAAAATTCAGAAACACTGATTGCATCAAAGTTTTTCCACTTTTTAGCGACACTAAAAGAATAAAATAATAATCCAACTAAAAACACAATTCCTAGAGATAGTGCTGAGAATCCATATACATATCCCAAGCTCGAGAAACCTATCAGAGTTGATACATTTAGCTCCGTCATTACAAGAGTAGCTGTAAGTGCAAAAAGTCCTAAACTCTTTCCTGCTGTATAGTAATTTTCAGAGTTATTCATTTATAACAATAGTTGAATTGGTTTATAGCTTTTTCTATGGATATCTAATACACCATATTTTCTTATATTTTTAAGATGCTCTTTTGTTGGATAACCTTTATGCTTGGCAAAACCATATTGCGGATATAATCTATCATGCTCAAGACAAATATTATCTCTATGTACTTTTGCTAATATCGAAGCTGCTGATATTTCTTGAATTTTTGAATCACCTTTCACAATAGCTTCTGAATTATAATCCCAGTCTGGTAATTTATTACCATCAACCAGCACTTTATCAAATTGTTTTTTTAAATTATCTGCAACTTGATTCATAGCTTTGAGCGTTGCTTGAAGAATATTTAATTCATCAATTTGCTGAGGTGAAACTTCAACTATTGTATATGCTTTTGCATGAGCAATTATTTGTTTATATAGTGATTGACGTTTTTTTTCTGTTAATTTTTTAGAGTCTGTAAGACCATCAATAATTTTTTCAGGATCTAATATTACTCCAGCTGCAACTACAGGTCCTGATAATGGTCCACACCCTGCTTCATCTATACCAAGTATAATCATTTTAACTTATCCAAATTATCCAATGATGTCAAAAACCCCCTCAAAATATTAACCTCTTGACTCTCTAATTTAGATCTTTGAAAAAGTCTGCGTACTTTATCCATCACATGGCCAGGTTTCTCTTTATCCAAAAATCTAGATCGAAGCATACTATTTTCAAAATGTTGATATAACCCTTGTAACTCTTTGACAGAAGCTTTCTTATGCAGATGATTATATTCAGGCACTTCTTTTAAATCACTAATCTCAACAGCTTGCTTATAAATCTCATAAGCTACTAGTTGTACTGCTTGAGCTAGATTAAGTGAAGTATATCCTTCATTTGACGGAATATACGCATGCACATTACTCATCAAAAGCTCTTCGTTTAAAAGTCCCTTTCTTTCTCTACCAAATAATATTGCTATTTTTTCATCAGATTTTTGGATTTTATTAAGTATGTTTGTAGCTACTTTGGATATAGGTTCTATAGGCAGAGATACTCTACGCACTCTTGCACTAGTACCTACTACATAATCTATACCGTCAAGCGCTTCTTGAAGATTAGTCACAATCCTAGCACTTTTGACTACTTCTGTAGCATGACATGATAACGCTATAGCTTCATCATCTATACCTTTTTTAGGGTTAACTAGCCATAAATTTGTTAATCCCATATTCAGCATTGCTCTAGCTGTAGAACCTACATTGCCACTATGAGATGGCTCAACTAGAACTATGCGTATATTATCAAATAAATCAGTCATTGTTCGTATTAATAATTAAATTATATAAATCCTCAGAACTTTCAGCTTGTTGGAAATATTGCTGGGTACGATCTTCTTTCAAGTATAGTGCTAATTGCTTTAAAAGCTCCATATGAATAGCAGATATTTTATCAGGAAAAAAAACACCAACTGCTATTTTAATATCATCATCAATGGAGTCATCATAATAACTATTTTTTAATGTGACTATTATCAATCTAGTAGTCATAAGATTTTCAACTCGACAATGAGGAATATAAATATTCTTACCTATATATGTATTACCCATTCTTTCACGTTTATAGATATTTTTTAGAACAAGATCCTCATCTATATCAGGATAATCAGATATTCTATTTGCAAAAAATTCAATCAAACGTTTTTTTGATTCAATATTAAGATTTAAAATTATATCTTTTTTGTTTATTAGAGCTTTTAAGTTCATGAACTAGATAGAAAGGTTATAAGTAGAATAGTTATTCAGAATGGCTGGTAGCGTGGTTATCTCTTAATTTGTTTTTATGCTTCTTAATTTGACGAGCTAATTTATCTTCAAGCATGTCTATAGCTGCATACAAATCCTTATCTTCAGCTTTTGCAACAAATTCGCTACCAGGAACCGTAACTATAGCTTCTGCAACTTGATGATCTTTTTCAACATCTAAGATCACTTTTGTTGAAGTAATATTGTCAAAATAATGCCCTACCTTTCCAACTTTCTCATTTACATAGTTTTTGATTGCATCAGTAACTTCAACATGTCTACCAGTAATTTGAATATTCATATAAACCTCCGGATTTTGAATACCACGCCCACAGAATTTTGTAGAGCCCTATTTTAATAACCACCTAAGTGATATACTTGTACTCATATTATACAAGCTAAATACTATAAAGCAAAGCAATGAACAATAATGTAAAACAAATTTTAGCCTCTATAAGTCTTATTGTAATAGCGTTTATATCGTTTATTATTTTTGCGCCTTTATTTGTTTTTCTGATTATTTTCCTGATGATTTTTTCATTTTTTGTACGTAGAAAAATAATTAAAGAAAATCCTGATTTTTTTAGACAATACACTAGCAAAAAAGGGCGAGTAATAGATCAAGAAGAAGATAACGAAAATAACTCAAATCACAAATTAAAATAAAAATGTACACAAAAGATACTATAGTTGCAATTGCAACTCCTCAAGGTAATGGTGGCATAGGTATAATACGTATTTCTGGCGTTGATGCTTTGTCAATAGCCAAAAAGCTCACAAAAAAGCGACTCAAACCTAGGTATGCCACATTTTGTAATATTTATAGCACTAATGAGATTATAGATCATGGTATTGTAATATTCTTTAACTCCCCTAACTCATATACAGGTGAAAATGTCGTTGAAATACAAGCACATGGCAATCCTTTTATACTTAATTTAATAATTAAAGCTACATTAGAATATGGTGCTAGAATAGCTAATGCCGGTGAATTTACTGAAAGAGCCTTTCTAAACAATAAACTTGATTTGACTCAGGCTGAAGCTGTAGCAGATATTATTAATGCATCTTCAGAAACAGCAGCAAAATCAGCAGCAAAATCTCTTCAAGGAGATTTTTCTAAAGAAATTAATAATCTTCTAGAAAAACTTATTTATCTACGAATGTACGTAGAAGCATCTATTAATTTTCCAGAAGAAGAAATTAACTTTTTAGAAGATCAAAAAATCCACAATAGCTTACAAGATATATATAAGACAATTCTCGATGTAAAAAATAGCTGCAAACAAGGAGCAATTCTTGTTGAAGGTATAACACTAATACTAGTGGGTAAACCCAATGCTGGTAAATCCAGTCTTTTAAATGCCTTAGCTGGTAAAGAGTCTGCTATTGTGACATCCATAGCAGGTACAACTCGTGATATCGTTAAAGAGCATATCCAAATAAATGGTGTTCCAATGCATATTATCGATACTGCTGGATTACGTAGCAGCGACGATATTATCGAAAGCGAAGGGATTAAAAGAGCTATCAAAAAAATTCAAGAGGTAGATCAAATATTATTTGTAACTGATGACTATACAAATAGTCAGATTAAATTTAGTGATATAAAATATATAATTCCTGAATTTTACCATCAAATACCCAAAGATATAGATATTACTTATGTCCATAATAAAATAGATCTTCTTAAAGAAATACCTCTAAATCATGATAATCATATCTACATATCAGCTGAAAGTAATATTGGTATTGATAAACTAAAAGATCACATACTTGCTAAAGTTGGATATACTACTCAGAATGAGAGTATTTATACAGCTCGTGAAAGGCACGTCACAGCCATAGATAATGCATTTGATCATATCAAGCTTGCTAAGGAACAATTAGAGCTTGGTAATGGCGAGCTTTTAGCTGAAGAGTTATTAATAGTTCAAGAGTATCTTAACTCTATTACAGGAGAATTTAGTTCCGATGATTTATTAGGAGAAATCTTCTCAAGTTTCTGTATTGGTAAATAAAAAACTTTTTTATCGCATACTATTACTCTTAGCCATAGTAATGCTATCTTCAAACTGATCTCTAGTAATAGGTTCATCAATATGTTTATTAGTCGTGACTGTTTTAACCCTACTACTCGTTACATTGAGCGAATTACCAGCTACAATCGCATATAGATTAATATTAATAGCTAGCATAATAAAAGTTGTTAATATCTTCTTCATCTAATATTCCTGTAAACATACATCAATAAATTTAACAAACTCTTGTTCTAAATTATTTCTAACTCGTGTTGCTCTTACCAAATAAAAATCAGTTCTACCAAAATAATAATCATCAAGTACTGGTAACACATTTAGTTTACTATTAGCAAAAATATCTAAGGTGTTAATAATCTTATTGCATTTAGTCGCTATATTAATATCACATATAGTGTTATTAAGAAACATATTCGGATTAATACTGACCTCTTTTTTAGAATCATCTTTCTCAGAGAAAGCTATCAATGTGGTCTGAAATTTATCATTATGCAAAAATCCAACTACATCATAACTTTCAAGATCTTCTAGTAAACTTGGCTGTCCATATGTTTGAATATAATCTTGACTAGCGTATAGTTTATTTTTTGCTCTTACGAGAGTTTTTATAGTACAACTGCTAGTTATAGGTTTTTTTATAGTAATTGCGATATCAATATCATCTTTAACCAAATCTATAATTCCTGCTGTGTAACTAAATACTAATTTAACATTAGGATAACGCGCATAAAAAATACCTAGCTTATCAGCAAGTATATTATCGAGAAAAAGTTTTGGTATACCTACCTTTAAAGTACCACTAATTTCTTTTGATTTATTCACTATCTGCTGGAGTGTCGTATTAGCTTGTCTCTCAATATCTTTAAAGCTCATATAAAATGACTCTCCATCCTCAGTCATTTCTATTAGGCCTCTTGAGTTCCGCTTTATTAGTTTCATATTCACAGACTCTTCTAAGTTTTGAATTCTACGAGAAACAGTACTTTGCGAAACATTTAAATGCTTTGCTAACTCTGTAAAAGTACCTATATCAATAAGCTTTATAAAAATATCATCAAAATTTATCATTACCCTCATTTATGCATAGCTCTTATGCATTATTTGCTACAGACATATTAATACTACTACAAATATAATAGCTGTGTAAGTTAACAAATTAACTTTAGCTTTTTTAAATAATCAATAGGAGAGTAAAAAATGAAAAAAATATTATCAAACATTCTACTAACTAGTACAGTATTAGCTACTTCAGTGCCTGCTATGGCGTGTTCTGAACTTAATCATAATTTTAGTGGAAATATAGGTAAATACTCTACTAGAACCATGGATGTATTTATAGATCTAAAACCAAATTTAACAGTATACCCAAGAGGTATGGCTCTCTTGAAAAAAATTCTCTTGATTGGACTGACAAATACGGCTATGTTTCTGTTGATGAAACTAATCTAGAGAATTTAACTGCTGAAGGTATTAATGAAAATGATTAGCCGTACACTTATTATATTTTGGAACAATGCAGCAACCAGAAAGAGGCACTAGCATAAAGGGAGTCAACGGACTGGTATGGGTAAGATATGTACTTGGCAATTACGCATCCGTACAGGAAGTTATTGACAACTTAAATAACTATCAAATTTATACTCCTCAGATTGAACTTAAAGGCAAAAAAGGAAATTTACCTATACAATTATTCAATAGAAGATGCTAGTGGAGATAGTGCAATGATTGAATATGTGGATGGTAAGTTAAAAATTCATAGACATACTAAAGCTATGACAAATGAGCCAAGTTATGATGAACAGGTAAAAAAACTAAAAGATATCAAAAAACTGATTTATATAACATAGATATGATTCCGGGAGGTGCCAAATCAGAAAATAGATTTATAAGAGCAAACTTTATCAGCAAAAATATAGCTAGTGCAAATACTGCTGACGATGCTGTTAATTACATGTTCGCCGCGGCTGATTCTGTATCGGTACCTTTTGTAAAAGGATATAAAGAAGTTGATTTTACAGCTTCTGATATTCAAGACAAATGGCCAACACAATGGAAAAATGTAATATCTATGAAAGATAAAAAACTTTACATATCGGATACTCTTTAGGGAATAGAATTTATGTAAACTTAAATGAAGCTAATTTAAAAGAAGGACAACCAATTAGAAGCGTATCAGTTATGGATAAAACTTTAACTGGTGATGTAACTAGCAAACTAGAACCTCAAAAGTAAATAAAAAATTCATCTAAATATCTAATTTACCTTTATATTTCGTTTATGCATAGCTGGTATGTAAATTATGGTACAGACTTAGTATTTCACCAGATATATACTAGAAATAAATAAAATATATAGTAAAAAATGAGGAATGAATAATGAGAAAATACTCATATTAGTTTTGATTTTAGCTGGTACTACATCTATTGTTAATGCAAACCCAACAAAATTAAGATCATATTCAATTGGAGTTAAACGCTATCACACACTGCTAACCCAATCAGATAATATCTAAAAGGCAACTCCCGACTATACTCATCATAACTAATAAAACAGTTCTACAGCAAATATTTTGTTAAAATTATCTAATTTAAAATATACTCGAAAATATCATGATATCTCTAATAGGCAAAACTCCTATTATTAAACTAAAAACCAACAACACTCATAACTTGTATGCCAAATGCGAATGGCTTAATCCTACAGGGAGTATAAAAGATCGAGTTGCAAAATATATGTTAGATAACTTAATTAAAAACAAAAAAATAAATCCTAAACAAGTAATCACTGAAGCAAGCTCTGGTAATATGGGAACTTCTCTCGCTGCAATTGGAAAATTATATGATCATCCTGTATATATTACATGCCCAGAAAAAACTGGAAAAGTAAAAAGAAAAATGATCAAGAGTTTTGGTGCTAACCTAACAATATGTAAAAATACTGCTGATCACACAGATGTCGATTTTTATGTCAATAAAGCTAAAGAATTAGCAAAAAATTTAAATGGCATATTAATTAATCAATATGATAATCTACTAAATACAGAGTGTCATTACAAAACCACAGGGCAAGAAATAGTTAATTATTTTTTAACTCACTCTCAAAATATTGATTATTTTATAACAGTCGGAGGATCTGGTGGAACTATTACTGGTTGTGCAAAAAAAATAAAAGAAATATATCCGAAAACCAAAGTTGTCATGCCAGATCCCAAAGGATCTATTTATTATGATATTTTTTATCATGGTAGATCAATACAAGAAAATATTTATAGCTATAAGGTTGAAGGTCCTGGTAATCCCATATTATGTAAATCTATGGACATGTCATACATAGATAAAATAATTCAGTTTACTGATGATGAAGCTATACTAGGATGTCATGAGTTGGCAAAAGAACAAGGAATTTACGCTGGTCATAGTAGTGGTGCAAATTATTTTATAGCGAAGAAGCTAATTGAAAAACTACCTAAAGATAAGAACTACAATATCTTAATTATGATTTTAGATAACGGTATGAAATATAATTTTGACTAGTCTTAGGAAAATATAAAATGAAATGATATTGAATTACTGTTATTATTAAATTTGTGTATCAATATATAGGAGTATTTCAAATGCCCGGTATATTAATAAGTTTCATATTGCTTTTTATTTCTGTTTCTTTTGCTTGGTTTAGTTAGCGCTTAGGTATTATAATGTTCAGCATATTCCTTATTGTAGCTGGACTTGTTTTTCTCCATCATGTAACTGATCACTTAACAATATATTTATAACTTAGAGGTTTTTATATATGAAGAAATATTTTAAAGATGATTTAATTAAATTTCTAAGTGCTATAGAACTTACAGGTATAACGATTACCATTATTTCTGCATTTTACTTTCAATTTATAATGGGAGAAATTCCTTGTCCACTATGTCTTTTACAAAGATTAGGACTACTAGCAATAGGATTTGGATTTCTATTAAATATGCCTATAACGTTAGGCCTAGTCATTATGCTTTATCATTATTGGCTGCAGTATTAACATCATTCATTTCATTAAGACAAATTGCTCTTCATGTTTCAGATCCTGTTGGTTTTGGATCAACTGTCTTTGGACTACCCATGTATAATGGGTATTTGTAATATCAACGGTTGCAATAGTTTATGTAGCCATTACCATGTCATATCCAGATCAATACAAAATAAATAAAGATCCAAATGAAATAAAATAGGCTAAAAATAATAAGGTTCTTGCATTAACTCATATTGTATTTGTAATATTCTTAATAGCTATTTTCACTAACGTCACTTCAACATTTATTGAGTGTGGTGCACATGAATGCCCAGATGATCCTACTAGTTATCTACTTCTAATAAAATAATCATAATATAAATATTAAAACAAATCAACGAGTTATAAACTACTGTGAAGATATTTAAAGCAATAATATTCTATTATATTTATTAAAACTCTATATCAATATTTCTACATTTAGCCGTATCATAAAAAATATCGAATAAATCTGTAACACTCCAAGGGGGTATCTTCTGGCATTTCTTTAAACTCTCTATAAGCCCTTTCTATACACATATATACTCTATTTACACCCTTCCATTCTTTATATTCTTTAAGATCTATAATCTTAGCTGCTTCAATTGATGAGATTCCTTAATCATAATATTTTTTTGATTCTGATAAAATATGTTTTAATAAATTTTTAAAATGTAAAACACCCTTTTTATCACAAATAGGCCCATGGCCTGGTACTACAACATCTGGATTTAAAGAGATAATATAATCTAAAGCCTTAAACCAATTTTTATAAGAACCTACCCAACCAACTGGTATACTATTTTGAAAAACTACACCTCCAGCGAAAACAACTTTTTCTTATGAAAAATAAACAATAGTATCGCCAACTTAATGACATGGACCTACATAAATAAGCTCAATATTGTAATCTTCAATTTTTAAAGTATATTTTTCATCAAATAATTTTGTCGGTAAGACAAGCTCTACATCACTCAAATTATAATCTTCAGCAAGTTGTTTCTCAACTGCTTTCAAACGTAGATGATTATCATCATTTGTTGAAGATTCTTTCATATGTTCTAGGTTTGCTACTAATTTTATTCTTTCAGGTACCGATTTATGAGCAATAATTTCAGAGTTTCTAAATAATTGATTACCAAAAACATGATCACAGTCTTCATGTATATTTATAATGAACTTAGGATGTCCTTCTGAAATAGTAGATAGTAAATCTATCATCATCTGAGCATGCTTAACATCAGACTGAGTATCTATTAATATTCCATCTCCTAGATTTATAAAACCTGAATTTGCATCACACATCCTATTTTTTCATTTAATATTGCATAACAACTATCACTAACTTTTTGTAATTTCACAATTAATTTCTCTTTTTTTAAATTATAAATATTTGTTAAACCATTCTAATTGTTTATTTGATATCTCTTTAAGACGATCTCCAACATAAACATCATAATGTCCAGTACCATCACAATGATACTGTTTTGGCTCATTTGCCTTTTCAAATAAAATTTCTGACTCTTGTACAGGAACGACTGTATCATTTTTAGCAGATACTATAAATATAGGAATTTTTATCTTTGATATATAGTCTTCAGGAAAATATTCTGTAATTATTTCAATAGAAAGCAAAGGGATATCAACATCAAAATGGGGGAAATTAAAAACTTCAGAATTATAAAAATTAATAGATTGCTTATCTACTATTGCTGATATACGCAATAGATTATTTTCCAATACAGCAAGTCTCGAAGCTTTAGAAACCATTTCATTAAACATCTGTAATTTTTTTCATCTTTTACTTTTTAAAAAAACTCACTCACCATTTCCAAATGTTACTTGGGCACATAAACATTTAACTCGTTTATCTATTCCTGTTGTTACAATAGAATTAGCACCTCCAAAAGATGAGCCCAAAAGTCCAATTCTTTCATAATTCACTTCTGGTAAGGTTTGTAAGTATGTGATCATATTTCTAATATCATTAACCTGTTCTTGTGGAACAAGATAACTTATAATGCCTTCTCTCTTACCAGAGCCACCATGATCAAATGTAGCTACAACATAGCCATTGGAGGAAAAAAATTCTGCAATAGGAGGTAGTTTATGTTCCTTTATATCAGTAAAACCATGACACATGACTATAGCTGGAGCACCTTCTTTAGATATATTATTAGGAAAATAATTTCTGCACTTATTTTATTACTATCTGAATAGAAACATGCTTTTCGTTTCTTAAGATTACTCCTAATTAAATTTATATTTTATCAAAAATAATAATACACTATAAGAATCCTCTCATTTTTATGGTATTTAATACCAATAATATCTCTTAACAAAATAAAAGCAAATCTAGATTTTAAAAATTAGTAAAACATTTAATAACATCAAATTACTAACTAATTATGGATTTTCTTAAATTATTATATTTTAAATAATCAAAATTAAAAAATCATATACAGTATTCGATTTATTTTTTTAAGAAGAACTATTTATACACTTTTGAGTTATAATTTATTTACTAGAGCAATTTGAGGAAGTGAAATGACTTAAAAAAAGATTATTACTTTTATTTTTTTATTATTCTCTTGTACATTTATATATGTAACAACAGATATTAATTTAGATAAAAATACAAACGCAAGTATTCTACAGTCTATACAAAAGAGCTGACAGCAGTAGAAACTGAAACACAAGGATTAATTAATCAAAAAAAGCAAGATAATCAAAACAGTCAAGATTCATTTGTTATGTATAATAATATAGTTGTTAGACATGGTAATTAACGAATTTACTTAAAACACTTTTGATAGAATCATAGTTATATAAGTGATAAATATAAATATCAGGAGATTATAGATGAAAGTTGCTGTTTAATATAGCAGTAATAGTTTTAAAAATCATGATGTCTATAAATGCAAAAAGCCCCATATTTCTATGAGGCTTTTAAAATGCTTATCACGATAAGTCTTTAATGTAATAAGATGGCGATTACCTACTTTCACCTGGGCATTGCCAGACTATCATCGGCGTTTTGTAGTTTCACTTCTGAGTTCGGAATGGGATCAGGTGGTTCCTACAAGCTATTATCGCCAAAACTGTGTTTTGGATAATATATCTTATAAAGATATTTAACAATTCAGCATAGAAATAGACTTAAGTCTCTCGGATCATTAGTACTGGTAAGCTTCATACATTGCTGTACTTCCACACCCAGCCTATCAACGTCGTAGTCTCCAACGTTCCTTACTGATTTTCATCAGAGAGATCTAATCTTGAAGGAGGCTTCCCGCTTAGATGCTTTCAGCGGTTATCCCTTCCGAACATAGCTACCCGGCAATGCTTCTGGCGAAACAACCGGAACACCAGTGGTTCGTTCACTCCGGTCCTCTCGTACTAGGAGCAACTCTTCTCAAATCTCTAACGCCCACGGCAGATAGGGACCGAACTGTCTCACGACGTTCTGAACCCAGCTCGCGTACCACTTTAAATGGCGAACAGCCATACCCTTGGGACCTGCTTCAGCCCCAGGATGTGATGAGCCGACATCGAGGTGCCAAACTCCTCCGTCGATATGAACTCTTGGGAGGAATCAGCCTGTTATCCCCGGAGTACCTTTTATCCGTTGAGCGATGGCCCTTCCATACGGGACCACCGGATCACTAAGACCTACTTTCGTACCTGCTCGAGCCGTCACTCTCGCAGTCAAGCGCACTTTTGCCTTTATACTCTTGGTACGATTTCCGACCGTACCGAGTGCACCTTCGTACTCCTCCGTTACTCTTTAGGAGGAGACCGCCCCAGTCAAACTACCCACCATACACTGTCCTCGAATCTCTCCTGAGTTAGAACTTCAAATACTCAAGGGTGGTATTTCAAGGATGACTCCACAGCTACTAGCGTAACTGCTTCAAAGTCTCCCACCTATCCTACACATAAATATTCAAAGTCCAGTGCAAAGCTATAGTAAAGGTTCACGGGGTCTTTCCGTCTAACCGCGGGTACACTGCATCTTCACAGCGATTTCAATTTCACTGAGTCTCTGGTGGAGACAGTGTGGCCGTCGTTACGCCATTCGTGCAGGTCGGAACTTACCCGACAAGGAATTTCGCTACCTTAGGACCGTTATAGTTACGGCCGCCGTTTACTGGGGCTTCGATCCAGAGCTTCGCTTGCGCTAACCCCTTCAATTAACCTTCCAGCACCGGGCAGGCGTCACACCCTATACTTCATCTTACGATTTAGCAGAGTGCTGTGTTTTTGATAAACAGTCGCAGCCACCTGGT
Source organism: Francisella orientalis FNO12 (assembly GCF_001042525.2). Lineage (NCBI taxonomy): Bacteria > Pseudomonadati > Pseudomonadota > Gammaproteobacteria > Thiotrichales > Francisellaceae > Francisella > Francisella orientalis. The sequence goes on from NZ_CP011921.2 coordinate 1,297,576, forward strand.
ATTTGCAACCCCCAACAGCTTAGAGAGCAAGTCTCATCACCATCAAGGGCACACCTTCTTCCAAAGTTACGGTGTCATTTTGCCTAGTTCCTTCACCAGAGTTATCTCATAGCCTTAGTATTCTCTACCTACCCACCAGTGTCGGTTTACAGTACGGTCGCTTATACAATATACTTAGAAGCTTTTCCTGGAAGCATGGTATCAATAGCTTCGTCAAACAAGTTTGACTTCGTCTCGTATCTCAGATCAACAGAACACCGGATTTGCCTAGCATTCCTACCTACATACTTTCACCTGGACAACCATTCGCCAGGCCTACCTAACCTTCTCCGTCCCTCCTTCGTTCATATAAGCGGCACAGGAATATTAACCTGTTTCCCATCGACTTCACTCTTCAGCTACGCCTTAGGGGCCGGCTTACCCTACGTTGATTAACATTGCGTAGGAATCCTTGGGTTTTCGGCCAATAAGAATCTCACTTATTTTACGTTACTCATGTCAGCATTCGCACTTCTGATACCTCCAGCATGCTTCTCAACATACCTTCATCAGCTTACAGAACGCTCCCCTACCAATATACTAAATATATTCCGCAACTTCGGTGCATAACTTAGCCCCGTTAAATCTTACGTGCAGGCCGACTCGACCAGTGAGCTATTACGCTTTCTTTAAAGGGTGGCTGCTTCTAAGCCAACCTCCTGGCTGTCTGGGCCTTCCCACTTCGTTTCCCACTTAGTTATGACTTAGGGACCTTAGTTGGCGGTCTGGGCTGTTTCCCTTTCCACTGCGGACCTTAGCACCCGCAGTGTGTCTCCCGTGATTAAACTTCATCGTATTCTGAGTTTGCATCGAGTCAGTAAGGTCGTAAAACCCCCATTGTCGAAACAGTGCTTTACCCCAATGAGTTATACACGAGGCACTACCTAAATAGTTTTCGGGGAGAACCAGCTATCTCCGTGCTTGATTAGCCTTTCACTCCGATCCACAGCTCATCCCATACTTTTGCAACAGTATTGGGTTCGGTCCTCCAGTTGGTATTACCCAACCTTCAACCTGGCCATGGATAGATCGCGCCGGTTTCGGGTCTACTCCTAGCGACTTATCGCCCTATTAAAACTCGCTTTCGCTACGGATCCCTTATTCAGTTATCCTCGCCACTAAAAGTAACTCGCTGACCCATTATACAAAAGGTACGCAGTCACATGACTAAATCATGCTCCTACTGCTTGTATGCAAGCGGTTTCAGATTCTATTTCACTCCCTTTATAAGGGTTCTTTTCACCTTTCCCTCACGGTACTAGTTCACTATCGGTCATTCAGGAGTATTTAGCCTTGGAGGATGGTCCCCCCATATTCAGACAAGGTTCCACGTGCCCCGTCCTACTTGTTCGCATGCTTAGTTCCACTGTGATTATTTCGTATACGGGACTATCACCCTCTATCGTCAAGCTTCCCAACTTGTTCTACTATAATTACAGCTAAATCATACCAGGCTCTTCCCACTTCGCTCGCCACTACTATGGGAATCTCAATTGATTTCTCTTCCTAAGGGTACTTAGATGTTTCAGTTCCCCTCGTTCGCTCTACACTCCATATCGAGTGAGTACCCAGCTTATGCCAGGTGGGTTCCCCCATTCGGAAATCTCCGGATCAAAGCTTATTTACCAGCTCCCCGAAGCTTATCGCAGATTAACACGTCCTTCATCGCCTCTGAATGCCAAGGCATCCACCGCTTGCACTTATTTTCTTAAGTCTATTTCTATACTAAATTGTTAAATATCTCTATCTTCGCGTAAATAAGTATGGTGGAGCCAAGCGGGATCGAACCGCTGACCCCCTGCGTGCAAAGCAGGTGCTCTCCCAGCTGAGCTATGGCCCCAAAATTACTGGTGGGTCTGAGTAGACTCGAACTACCGACCTCACCCTTATCAGGGGTGCGCTCTAACCAACTGAGCTACAGACCCATATTCTATTTACACTAAAATATATTACCTACAAACACTATGCTAAATCACTTGAATATGTAATTAGAGCTTATTTCTATTTTTTCGTATTTTCGTTAAGGAGGTGATCCAGCCGCAGGTTCCCCTACGGCTACCTTGTTACGACTTCACCCCAGTTATGAATCACTCCGTGGTAAACGCCCATTCGTTAAGCTATCTACTTCTGGAGCAACCCACTCCCATGGTGTGACGGGCGGTGTGTACAAGACCCGGGAACGTATTCACCGCAGTATTCTGACCTGCGATTACTAGCGATTCCGACTTCATGCAGTCGAGTTGCAGACTGCAATCCGGACTAAGAGTACCTTTCTGAGTTTCGCTCCAGCTCGCACCTTCGCAGCCCTCTGTAATACCCATTGTAGCACGTGTGTAGCCCTGGTCGTAAGGGCCATGATGACTTGACGTCGTCCCCACCTTCCTCCGCCTTGTCAGCGGCAGTCTCAATAGAGTACCCAACTTAATGATGGTAACTATCAATAGGGGTTGCGCTCGTTGCGGGACTTAACCCAACATTTCACAACACGAGCTGACGACAGCCGTGCAGCACCTGTCACTGCGTTCCCGAAGGCACCAATCTATCTCTAGAAAGTTCGCAGGATGTCAAGACCAGGTAAGGTTCTTCGCGTTGCATCGAATTAAACCACATGCTCCACCGCTTGTGCGGGTCCCCGTCAATTCCTTTGAGTTTTAGCCTTGCGGCCGTAGTCCCCAGGCGGAGTACTTAACGCGTTAGCTGCGCCACTAGATCCTTTACACCGAATCCAACAGCTAGTACTCATCGTTTACAGCGTGGACTACCAGGGTATCTAATCCTGTTTGATCCCCACGCTTTCGTCCCTCAGTGTCAGTATTGGTCCAGAATGTTGCCTTCGCCATTGGTGTTCCTTCTGATCTCTACGCATTTCACCGCTACACCAGAAGTTCCCTATTCCTCTACCATACTCTAGTTTGTCAGTATCAAATGCAGTTCCAAGGTTGAGCCCTGGGCTTTCACATCTGACTTAACAAACCACCTACAGACCCTTTACGCCCAGTAATTCCGATTAACGCTCGGACCCCCCGTATTACCGCGGCTGCTGGCACGGAGTTAGCCGGTCCTTATTCTTTGGGCAACGTCCTTCCTGCAAGCTATTAACTCACAGGCTTTCCTCCCCAACTAAAGTGCTTTACAACCCTAGAGCCTTCTTCACACACATGGCATTGCTGGATCAGGGTTTCCCCCATTGTCCAATATTCCCCACTGCTGCCTCCCGTAGGAGTTTGGGCCGTGTCTCAGTCCCAATGTGGCTGATCATCCTCTCAAATCAGCTATGGATCGTAGCCTTGGTAGGCCCTTACCCCACCAACTAGCTAATCCAACGCAGGCTCATCCATCTGCGGCAGCGCAAAGGCCACCTTTAATCCGCAGATATTATGCGGTATTAACAGTCGTTTCCAACTGGTATCCCCCACAGATGGGCAGATTCCTACGCGTTACTCACCCGTCCGCCACTCGTCAGCATCCGAAGACCTGTTACCGTTCGACTTGCATGTGTTAAGCATGCCACCAGCGTTCAATCTGAGCCAGGATCAAACTCTTCAGTTTAATTCTCAAATTCTGACTCTAACTACTGATACTCAAATTCTTTAACAAAGTGTTTGTATATAATATATCTCTTAAATATCTTAGAAGCCTTAGCTTCCTACCGTTGACATCACCCGTCAGCCGGTGAAGACATATAATACGCATCACTCATCCAAAATGCAACTACTTTTTTCAAAAAAATTAAACTTTTTACAACTTTTTTATATTACACACTATTTCAATCACAAAAGCACCTTTTCATATAGCCTTTTTGCCACTTCATAACATATTTACCCTGTTTTATAACATAATAAAATTTGAGCTGTAAAACATATAGTATTATCAATGTGCTTATGTAAAATGTTTTCAACTAAGTATTTTAATTACATAATTAGGCAATGATAACTATTAGTAATATAACCAACTTAAATATACTCAATATAATCAGTCAATTAGCTTCCGATGTTACAAGTGATAGTATCACCCCTTCGTCTGCTCAACTTGCCTGTGAAGTTAATGACTATATAACTACTCATGAGTTAAAAAACATTGATGTTATTAATCTACAACTTAAAACAACTAAGACACTTTATAAAAAAAAATTCATATCCATACTTGAATATAGGAAATATCAACAATACTGTAAACTTACTCAACTAAAAGACAGCATAGATCAATTTACATTATATTTTTCATCAAACAATAAAGATTCCAAAAGCCTAGAGTTAGCCATTTTAGAATTAAAGAAGTCATGTCAGTCGGATTTGATTCTTAAATTACCTTATGATTACATCAAAAAAATAGACAACCTCCTAAACATTATTGACAATGCAATTCAAAGATCTAGCTCTTTGAATAAAACTCTTCTAAAACATTTTAATAAACTAAAAAATACTCTTTCAAAATATATTGCCTACAGCTCAGTAATACAAAAACAAGAATTTGTAATAAATATAAAACCTATTAATGAAAGTTTTGAAGCTCAAAATATTAACTTCATATCTACAAATAACAAACAATACTTTAAACAAAATTCTCTTACACTCAAAAACTCACATATTAAAAATCTAAAAATATGTGAAAATATCTATGGAATAAGCGGAGATTTAACTTTTAACTTAGCATATGTAAATAACCATAAAGATTTTGATTTTTTGTTAACTCCAAATCAACCTATATTGATAGATATTCAAATTAATGATAGCTTCAATTTCTATAAAAAAGATTCTAAGAAAGAGCATCACGTTAGATCAAGTCGTTTTGTTGTCGTAGGATTTAATTCAAACAATATAGATGTTAATGAAGATTTTGAGTACAGTATTTACTCTTACTCTAAAAATACTTCTTCGGGCGTGAAAGAATTTAAAATAAAATTTCACGATCCTTTGAAAGCGTTTTGGTCAAAACATAAGCCTTCTTATATCGATATTAATAAAAGTTTGGATGATATCTTTAAAGACAACTTTTTCTTTAATAGTTTGTTTTCTTTAGATGCAAACAAAAGCGATAAATTGAGAAGCCGAATACCACAAGTATTTATTTCAACGGTGAATAGAAGCTTTTATGATTTTTTTATTGATCAGCTTGAGCAAAACAAAACCTACTTAAAATATTTCTGTAACAAAAAAAATGGCAAGGTAACGTACTATGTTGTTGATGAGGTAGATAGCTCCTTACAAAATAACATTTCAAACTCTGATGAGAATTTAAAAACTAAGCTGTCTCCTTATGATATAAGCTGTATCAAGAAACAATCTCTAATAGCTAATAAGCCAAATCTTTATATTAAAGAAAATGATATATCTCCTGATGTAACTATTAATAACAAAAGAAAAGAAGAACGAAAAACTTCTAATGCCTCAGCAAAACCCTTCTCATCAATATATAAAGATAATTTCCAAGCCGTACAATACCTACAAAATAGTAACAATAAAAATGAAGAAGTTAGCTCTTCAGAGTTTCAAATATTATTAACTTCAAAAAACACCCTTCCATTTATGGATAGCGAGATTAGTTTATCCAAGCTAGAAAATGATAATAGTTTTCTTTTAGGAACGATAGCTATAAAAAATCTACTTATATATGAAAGAAAATTATCATTTTCAAGAAGTAAATATACCACTAGAGAGTTATATAAGAATCTAGATAGATTACATTACAAAACTGATTCTGAATCAGATGTATATGAGAAAATAGCTTTTACAAAAATTCTTAATCGAACTCACGATAACTCTTTGACATATAGAATTAAAAGCTATAGCAATATAGCTCCAGAGTATCCCAACTATAAAACATTTGATAGATTTTATATTAACGGCAAAATAACAATCGGAGAAAACGTTAATAATGATTCAAAAAAAGCTTATAAATTCTTTAAAAACTATAAACCTGAAGAAAGCTCACTCTCAGAATTTCAAGAAAGTGGAGAAAAAGGAACATCTGTTATACAAAACAGTAAGACCAGTATTTTCTATGCAGTAGAAATCGCTAAAGAGATATTGCCTGATAAATCCTCTGAAAAGCCAATTATATACCTACCTATGAAGGTAAACATAAATTCTGCTAACAACCAATTTATGCCTCTTAGAAATGATGATATTATCTTAATTGAGGTTCAATCATTCGAAAGTGCCGAGATAATCCAACTAATCTCAAATTCAGCTATTTCAACAGAAAAAGCACAGCAACAGCTTTTACAAAGGCAGCTTCTTGGAGCTAAAGAAAACTGTGAAATGGCATATACACAAACAAGTGATGGCGAGACATTCTCACTAACTCAACTTAATGAAGCTTGTGAGAATTCTTTTTTAATAAACAATAAAAAAGGGATCTTTCTTAGATACAAATCAAAAGGGAATTAAAATATGACTTTTATAAAAAATCATCAAATATTAATAATTTCTCTAGCAATAATAGTAATTATATTGTCAGTTATAGGTATTTTCTTTATAAGAAGATGGCTAAAAGCATCAAAATCTTCTAATAGAAAACCTATTTCAAAAATTGTAAAACGGGCAAAATCTGTTATTAAAACAAATAAGATAAAAAACAACTTGGGTGAGCTCTATATATTCTATGGAGACCATTTAGCAGCAAAACAGTATATAATGAAAATAAAGCCTAATGCTCAAATCATTGATAATGATGAATTACCTCTAATAGTTATTGATAAAAACAACCCTTCATTCGTATTCGCAAACGATGATCTTTCGAATCTATACAAATTTAAAAACAAATTAAACTTGCAATTTTATAAGCTTAATTTTTGTATTGATATCTCTAATACTCACGAAAATAACAATATAAACGAGATTTATAAAGAACTATCAAAACTAAGATTAAAAAATTTTATTATATCTTTCTATACATCATCTGAACATTACCAACGCTATAATAATGCTATTGGTAAGAAGTCAATATTCGAATTAACTTCAAATGAAAATTCAAATAATGTTGGTGAGGCTATACTCTTAAAAATCCTTAGCAATAAAGATGATGTTGATGATAAATATCATAATATTAAAATATTAAATCAAATAAGAAAAACGTTAAAAAACATCTACCCTCAGTTAAAATCAATTGACAAGGATGTATTTATTAACTTTAGTCTAAATATACCAGATAACATAATAGCTAAAAGAGATACAATCTTTTTTAGTAGTTCTCCCAAAGGCATTATCATTAATTTAATATCTCTACTATTTAGCTGTATATTTATTATTAATATTTTTCAACAGATTGGATTGAAAGATAAGATCTCTATAAAAAACTTAGATCCTTCATCTAAAATTAATGCTCATCAAATTTTAAAAGAGGCTAGAAAAGAAATTGAAGATACTTTGCTTCTTGATATTTTGTATCCAAAATCAATAAAATATCATTTTATTTACGAGCAATATGCTAATGCTCTACTAAAAAATGTAATTTTACCAAAATATAATGACTCATATGACTTATCAATGATCACATCATTCTTAATATTTTTTGAATATTTAAATAATAAGGATGTAAATCAAGAAACTGACGGTATGCTTAGAATAATAAGCCGTTTCACAAACCTGTCCGAAAAGCAGCTAGAGGTTGTAATCAAGTATACAAATCGCGATTTGAAAGTTGGAACAATTAAAACTGTTATTAGTAGAGCTAATAAGTTATATACAAATCCCCTGTTAGTTTTAGGAGAAGATTCTGAGAGTTATTTAAGTACACAGGGCTTCAATGCTGAGTATCTAGGAATATCAAATACTAAAAGAGCTAAATTCATCAATGATATATATATAAAATACCTGTATAAATGTACCATCGACAACTCCATACTAGACTTAAAAAATAATTACATAATACCAATTGAAGTAAACAACATTTTCTCAATGTATCAAGAACAATTTGACATATCATCAAAAAAATTATGTAATTCATCATACATAAGCTCAGTCACAAAAAGTGTCTCTTTAATATTTAATCAAGAGGAAAGTGAAAGAAAATTTGAAAGCTTTAGAGATATGCTAGATCGCATTTATTATTTAGTAGAGTCTTTAGAAAAAAATGCTAATGACGTTACCGATGAAGGCAAAGAGCAAACAGGATTGATAACCGTTTCTCTAGTAAATTATGTTCTAAATAGTGTCGTCAATTCTACATATAATAAAGATGGACATCCATTAATAAATCCTGTAAGTAAGAAACTGTATATGGAATTTGCACCTAATTTCTACAGTAAAAAAATATTAATATCGCCTATTTATTCAAAAGAATATATTAAAGATAACATAGAGCCTATCAACAAAAAATTCGATAGACTTCTTAATAATCTTAAAAGTAACTTTAACATAGAGCCTGACTTTATAATTGCTATTTATAAGAGCTCTATAAACAATTACAATTCAAAATATATAAATTCTTATAATAGAATGATAGATCGACTCAACAATGATACTGAATTTAGTAAAAACATCTCGAATAAAAATGCTCTAAATCTTTATTTGCTAGCTATGTCATCGAAAGACTCTTCTTTCAATAGTTTAATGGAGTTCTATAGCTCAAATACAGATTTAGTAAGCGATGAATCTGAAACAAATCCAACTAAAAAAATCAATAAGCTTCAACAATTCTATGGAAAAATAGTTAAATTAGGTAAACAAAATGATTATAAAGAACAGAATGATGTTTCACTTTGGACACCTGTAGATAATTATTTTAAAGAGAATGACGAATACCTTAAATCAAAAAATTATATTGACTATAGAGAAGTCTATAAACAGTTAAACAATTTAATAAGAAAGCAAGGCTATTCAGCCACTTATAAAGAAATTAAGCAAGGATATAAACCTCTACAAAAAGTTTATTCTGACCTTTCAGAAATAAATAATCCAAACAATAATAACTTGTATAAATTACTGAAAAAGCATCTTGATGTTACTATTGACACTATCAAAACCATAGCTATACAAGATGCGATAACTAAACTCGATAATACTGTCAATATTGAGTATGAATTTATAAATAGTCAATTCCCATTTAATAAAGATAGTAATACTATAGCCACAAATGAAATGATAACTAAAGATTTTGATAGTAATGGTTATATATATTCAGCATTTGTAGAGCAATTATCTCCACTACTATCTTATGATAAGACCGATGATAAGTGGCATAGTGAAGATTTTTCAACTTCTGAGCAAATAAATTACTTAAATAAATTTAATAAAGCTTACTTATTAAACAAACTATTATGGGATGAAAAAAGAAATCCTCAATCTATCAAGTTTGAGATAACTCCTATACCAAATAAGGATAATGATTATACCTTCTTTAGTATAATCCTCGATAAGCAAAATTATGTAAATTCTCTGAATATAGCATACTCAAATAGTATGGAAATTAATTACAATTGGAACTCACTTGTATCAACGACTATAACTATAAAATTTGAAGATGGCAGCACTGATCGAATAAGCTACCATGGTAAATGGTCTATATTAAAAGCAATTAAAGATGCAAATTGTGATGGAAATAATATTTGTACTTGGGAGGTTAAACATAATGGTAAAACATACCCCGTAAGCTTTAAAGTCAAATCAAAATTTTTACAAGTATTAGGTTGGCAAAAACAAGGAGATACTGATGTACAATAACTTATTTAAAAAAGTTTCATTAATATTAGTTATAGCTCTAGGGCTTAGTAGTTGTGCAAGTAATGGTTTGTATATCAACAATAATGTGCCTAAAACAAAAATAGTCCTAGAGTCAAAGCCCAATAAAAATACTTTCTACTCTGATAATTATCAATCAATTTCTCAAAGAATATATGATGATAATGTAAAAGTATTAAATCTAAAAACTGGAGACAATGAGTTCCCACTTAATAAAGATAGTAAAGACTACGCTTTGTATTTCATATTACCTGATAATAAGAGCATTGAGAACTGGAAATATATAATAAGCTCAGACTCTGTAAATGAATTTACTATAAAAAATGATAGTAGCATAGAAAAAGACTAAGAGGATAGCGTTATGTCAAAAGCAGACCATATTTTTAACCTAGAAGAACAAGGTTTACTTATAGATATAAAAGATGAGTCAAAAGGCTGTACTACTAAATTAGAATCCTCAGGAAAAATTTCTCATAATGCGACAGAATCTATAGAGTCAACAGCTGAAAAACAAATAACTGAAAATGTCAAAGATTCAAAAATTTCTATAACTGAAAAAGAAATATTATTGGCTACTAAAAAATCAAGTATTATGCTCAACGATAGTAAAATCGTGATCAAAATAGGTAACTCGACTATTGTGCTTGATGACTCAAGTATTTCTATAGAGTCTGGAACTATTAATATAAAAAGCTCTGCTAATACAAATATCCAAGCATCACAAAATATTGGAATAAAAGGTCTAAACAATAGTATAAAAGCCGATGTGAGCCTGAATGCTGAAGGTGTAAACGTAAACATCAAAGGAAGTGCAACAGCAAGCATAAAAGGATCAGCAGCAACAATGGTGGGATAATACTTATGGATAATACTGTCGATAAAGAGTTTAGAAATTTATTTGAAAATATCAGTATATACTATGATCAAGAAAGATCTTTTAGAATAAACAAAATTGACGAATGTATCGACAATATTATCAAAGTTCAAGATAAAACTAGTTATACAAAATTTGATTTGTATAATCTTAAATATCTTATTGAAGATATTAAATATTCAACAAATCTTATATTATCTGATACATCAAAAAGACTTTGCAAGCAAATACTGAAGGTTACAGATAATATTTTAGATTGTACTGATACTAAATTATTTATAAGTCACTTTAATGATTTAAAAAAATTACTTAATGACTACAAATCCGTAATTAATAAAGATATATTGTACAGAACAGAGCTTACAAAAACTAAAAAAATTAATGAATTAGAGTCTATACTTTTTAATATTTTAGAAGCTGATGATTTGGAAAGTTATAGTGACATGCTTATACAACTATATACTAGAACCATTAATAATCGTCAATCTGAAAATCTTATAGAGAGATATAAAGAATATTTTTATTCACTCAAGAATTTTATAAAAAATTATCAAGGTATAAATTGTCTTCTTCCTTTTAAAGAAAATCCTCTACTAAGCTTATTAAACTTAGCTTATGTAATTAAAAATGGAATTTACAAAACAGATACCCTCTTAGCTAGTGATCTTATACTTTTAAGAGCTTTTTATTCGACAATACAGGATACTACAAAATTAAATATCATTAATGACAAAACAAATATAAACCTTATTACTTCATTAGCATCTATAAAAGAAGAACAACCTTCAGAAAATTTAGAAAAAATTATCGATTTTATAGATTTACAAATTTTTAGCATATCTCGATATTTTGATGATTTTGACCTAGATGATATTTTTTTTTACAAAACTATAAAAAAGACTCCCAAACCAGAATCATTTGAACAACTAGTATTAAATCTAAAAAATATCCCAAACATTATTTTTGATGAAGAATCTTTGTACAAAATGATTAATCAAGAGAGTGAGCTTTATAAAAAGTTATTCGTAAATGACAATCACAATAATCCCATAGAAAAAATCATAGAAGAATCACCTGCAAATTTACTGACTAGAATATTTAACAAATATTTCCAAGCTTTATTAGAAATAGCTACATCGATAAACCTTGCATTATTTGATAAAGATTTTGAACTGATATACCCTTTTGTCGAATTTGAAAAACATCTAAAAATAATTGCTATGGAAATAGCAAACAAATCCAATTTTAATCGACAAAAGATAGAGAAATCTATAAAAGAGGTTCATAAAACATATCACCTACTAAAATCTAATTACTCCTTATTGGAGGCTAGAGAGCAAAAAATAATTAAAGAAAAAAATGGAATAGAAAAACTTAGTCTTTTTATTGATAAAAAAAACTTTTTAACATATAAGCAAATCAAAACATCTATACCCAACAATAAAGGAGTAAACATAGATAAGCACTTAGTAAAAATAAATAAAAATATTTCTAACTCAAATTATGCAACTGCTACAGAAAAAGCTAAGGAGTTAACTATCTTTCTTTTAAATCAAGCATACTATAAATGTCCTTCTCTCATCGGAGTATATGATTTACCCCCTTTTTCGAATAATTACTTCTTAGCACTCAAAGAGATTACAGATAGTCCAATTATAGATAAATTAAAAAATAAGCAAGAAGCTTACTGGAGTGTGTAATGCTAGATATTATAAATGACTCACTAAAACGATTGGAAACAATATCTAACAATGATGAAAATATTAAAGGCTCAATATCTAATCTGGTATCAGAACTCAATAATATAAAAATATTACTAAGTCCAACAGAACTTAATCTGTCCAGTAGTGCTTCTACGTTGACACCTTCGATGACTGCGCAAATCAAATGCTCATTTAGTCTCGCACCTGGAGTCTATTTAAGTACTAGAGTAAAAACACTAGCAGGTAATTTACCAGCTTCAAATATTACTGATTCTAAACTTGGTGCTAATATACTTCCTTTTGCAGGATGTACCAACCCAGCAAATCCAACGATGAACCCTTTTGTTTTCCCTTGGGTTTGCATACCTAATCTTTCTCCTTTTATACCAACAAATCCAACCACTCTATTAGAAGGAGCACCAATAACTACTATGAATAGCAAAGCAATGTGTACTTTTGCCCCTGGAGGCATTGTTAACTTCATAAGTAGTGGACAAATTAATGTAAAAACATCTTAAAAGGTATAAACATGAGTGAAATAAAAAATAATCTAAGTAGAAATGATGCTGCTATTTTAAAGAAAACTTTTGATAAATTAAGTATCGATATAAAAGCTGACTTTGATAAAAGAATTTCTGACTATAGCAACAGCCTCTTATTCAAATACTATAGTAATTTATATTATTTTCTCCCCAAATCGTGTTTATTAGAAATAAAAGATAAAGGTCATAATGGTTACTATATTCGTCCTCAAGAATATTTTTTTATTGAAGATAAGAGAACTAATAGATCTTTAACATATACAACTAGATCAGAAAGTCTTATCTTACCATTAAAAAATATAACTACAATCAAACAAAGCGATACTTTAATAAACGTATCTTTAGAGTTTGAGAATAATTTTGAATATGACTATATTACTATTTGGCTAGATCCTAGATTATGTGAAGAAGATCCTTTTTTTGCAACGTATATTTTTAATCAAATATTAGTAAGTAATAGCTTCGTCAAAATTAAATTTTCTGATTATTCCTATACGACTAAAGATATAACAACAGAGCCTATTAACCTACAACTTAAACCTACAGAAAAGTTAGTGCTCAATATTCACTCACCTAGTTTGATGTATGGATTCAATATAAGAATTAAAGATCTGTTTAAATATAAGCACAACAACTTAAAAAAAATAGATCTTAGCTTCAATATTAAAACCGATAATTTTAGTGAAGAAAAACTATCCTCACTGTTTAGAGCAAACTTAGTACCCATATTTAATAGTTTTGATGATTATTCAAGTGCTACATTTACTACATTGAACTTATCAGATAGTAAACTTAAACATCATCAAACAGACAATGCCCAAGCAATAGAAGTATTATCTATATATGAAAATAATAAACCCTGCTCCTTCGATGGTTTTCTTTTTTCGGGTCAAAATGAATATTACCTCAATAGAAATACTCAATCACTAAATTACAGCATAGTTTTTCCTGAACTTAATAATAAAATACTAGAAACAAAAATCCATACTTATACAACATGGACACAATTAGCTGAGGTTTCTGATCTTATTGAAATTAATTCAAATACAATAACATCTATAAACTCAAGTATCTCTCCAATATTTATAAATAAAGCTATAGAAAACTACAACAGCAACTCTAGAGATATGTTTAATATGGTAGATATGATTATATCTAAGAATATGTACTCAAAAACAACATTTCTAGCTATAGCAAAACTTTTAAAGACTGATGATAATAATATATCATTACTATCAAGTCTATTGGATAAAGTGGAATTAGACTCGGTAATTAACGAACTAATTCTAACCACAAGCAATAGATATAATGAGAAATATAAATATTTCTTAGATTTTTTTATAGGTATTATATGTAAGTTCATAAACCAAAATACCTTTAGCTTTATAAAAAAAATTGTTTTGAATAACTCTTGATAAAGGATATAAAAATGGCAGATTTTGTAGAAATAGAAATTATTCTAGACATTATAAAAAGTACAAGAGAGATCACTAAAGAAAAGTATGTTGATAATGAACAAATTGCATACTATCGTAACAATATTAGAAAAAGTATATTTTTTCTTCAAGAAGAGCTATTAGAAAAATATAGTGAAACAATATGTAAATACATAACATTTCCAATAATTGCGTATGTCGATGAAAAATTAATGATTCTAAAAGAGGAATCAGGAAGTGGTATTTCTTGGGGATTATTACAATTAGAATACTACGATAGAAAAGATGGTGGCGAATATGTTTTTAAAATAATTGATAACCTATTATCAGATAATATTTATCCACAATTATGTTATCAAACAGTGTCACTGATTCTCAATAATGATTTTTATGGTAAATACTATGAAAATATTTATAACCATAATTTCCTTGCATATAAAAAAGAAGTTATTAAGCATATAGATAGATCTGTAGTTGACTCAATTAGTTTTATTGATACTTCCAATAGCCCAACTCCTCCCAAAAAACATCACAAAATTGCAAAATTCTTATTAAGATTTGGTGTTCCTATTGCCCTATTCCTTATAAGTTTATTAATTTTTTTAAGTTGGTAATATAGGAGACTATTGTGAGTAAGTTAATATCAGTTTTAAATAACATAGAGCTAGAAACTCAAGATAGAATAAATCTTATCAGTAATATGCAAATTCATGCAAAATATGAAAACGCAGAGTACGATCAATTTATAGAGAAAGTAGTTACTAATACTAATGACACAAAAAGCATAGATATATACAGTTTATTCCTTTGCTTAAATTCAGAAATATGTTTAACTTTAGATCAAATTGACAAAATTTCTGAGATTATTGAGAGTTATTTTTCAATTTTAGAAAGCAGATTTTCTAATATTAGTCCCTCAGACTCTAAACAAAAAAATGAACTTGCGGAAAAAGGTATAAATAAGTTCTTAATTATAATTGATGCTAACCTTAGTGAAATTAAAAATTTAGAAATTATATCTTCTGCCAATACAGATAATATTATGGACCTAATAAATAAGCTGATAGCCTTTTTTGATGAGAATAATCTAAGTTATGATTCTGATTTAAAAATACAACTTAGTAAAACATTAAATAAGCTCAAAAACACACTTACTCTTGAGGAACAAAAAAATCAGAATGAGGAACAAGAACCAATTCAAACAACTAAAAAGGTAACAACGAATAGTAAACAAGCCGAACCAGCTACAATGGCAAATACTCAAGGTTCTGAGAAGTGGCTGTCTCTAGTTGAGAAAATAGAAGTACTAAAAAGCCTAGTAGATAGTCAAAGAATATTTGAGACATCCATAGTTTATGATGATATCCAAAATTTATTAGCCAACTTTGATCCTAAAGAATATTTCCCTGAAGTTTTTTTCCCATTATACAAAAAGATCGCTCCAATCATTGGCGATATACATAAGAATATAGACTATTACTCATCTAGTATCCAATGGAGCGTAGCAAAAAAAATGTATGAAATTGACTATAACCAGTTTTTAGATAATCTTGAAAGAATGCCCGAAAATAATTTTCTCAATAGCGCATCATCACTAGCTCAAGATCATTTTTATGAAACAAACTCTGAAGCAAAAAAGCAATATAGAGAAAATAATAAAATATTAGAAGATAGTGAGGCCCATAAGTCGAATATAAATATAAAAACAAAGATTAAGAAAACTACGAATGATCCTCAAAATATTATGGATTCGGAGGATGATATTCAAAATACTAATAATGATAATATTAGTGATGATGATTTAAATAAGCTATTTGACTTTTAAAAGTATATAAATAATTTATGAATATAGAAAATTTAAATAGAATATGTCATAAACTTTCTCTTAATCATCTTCTTAGAATTTTTTTAGTCTACAATATTCAAACCAAAAATATGAGATTTGAACCAATCTTAATGGATAGCACGGCAGCAGCTACTATCCTTAGAATCTCGAGAAAACAAGAACATATATATATTGATATAAATGTTTTCAAACTCAAACCTTTTGCGAGATTAGAGGTAAGATATCAGGAGTACATCCATGATAATAACGATTTAGCTCTTGAAGTATTAGAGTATAGTATTAGATCCTTATTGTATAGATATATTATAAGAACTAAAGAATTACATAGGTTAACTCAAAACAACTCTTATATTAAAGCAGCTCCTAAGTTTACTATTGATAATACAATAAATGCTTTATATAAAGTCTTAAGTGAAGATTACTGTACTATCATAAACTATGAAAAGGAACTAGTTAAAATCAAAAGATCTCCTTCTCTTGTTGGGCAAAAAAATATTGGCAATATCTATATTGGTGGATATATAACTTCTTTTATATATTTAATTAAAGTAAATATAATTCTTTTAAATAAAAATCATAAGGATGTAAAGCGAATAAAGACTAGAATTAAGATAATTAAAAAAAATATTAGAAATAACTCAATAAGAATAAAACTAAACATAACTGTAGAAAATAATAAGCCCAATAACAAATATATTGGTGACACATACCTATAACAAAAACTCCTATTAGGTAAATGCTATAAAGAAACCAAAGTTTTCACTACCTTCAAAAGCTGTAAAAACCGCACTACTATCTGCAAGTATAAAGTCCCATTCCGAGCCTTTTTGAATTTCATATATTGCATCAATATTATCAACCCGTGTTGTAAAATTCATCATAGAGTGCTCAACTTCAACGAGTTTCACTCCAGAAAGAGAGAGAGTTACAACGTTTTTATTTCTACTTATACTTGTTATTCTCATAGCTTTTTTATTTTCAAATTTTACATTAGCTGGAACTGTTGCCTTTCTTTTAATGAAAATATAATATCTAGTAGCAACGAAAAATTCTTCGGGGAAGTTTTCACATAAATATTTTTTTCCTTGCAGTTCAAATTTAATAAAGTTATTAATTTTTCTATATTCACAAAGAGTCAATAATCTATGAGCCAATAAGTTTATCTTCCTTATAGGTTTATAAAAATCAAACTCAATATTATCAACATCCTCAACCTTATCTAAGTTAAGCTGGATTAAACTATAAATATCATGAACTAGATCAAATATTTGTTTAGGAGAACCATTTAACTTATTAGATTCAGCAAATTTAAGTTCTCTTTCTAATTTATTAATTAAGAATACAAGTAAAATTGCAGCATATGATCTTGAGGTTGAGAAAACAAAACGATTGAAAGATTTTAATTCAGAAACTATTCTATTGAGCTTTATAAAAATATCATGCATCGAATAGTGATTAAGAGTTAGTAAAGGAAAATCATATGTATCTGATACTAACTTACCTCTATCTAACTTAAATAATGCAATTTGCGTACTATACTTAACACTATAATCATGCTCTAATGAAAGTGATAGTTGATTATGTATGTACTTAACACCTTCTTTTTCAACTATCTTCTCATTAACATTCAAGAATAGAGGGATATCATTAGTTAACTCATCTGTCACTATCTGCAAAGATAGAGGATAGCATTTATCATAAAAAATAAATGTTTTTTCATCTAAGTACAATACAAGATCTTTTATTATAATAAGTCCCGTCTGCAAACTCTCTATATCTAAATCGAAACTAAGAATACCTTTATTAAGATTTGCTGGCAAATAACTTGCAGACTTTGACCTTTCTAAAATAGACAAATTTGATTGATCTAAAATATCTCTGTCTAATCTTAGACCATCTTCCCAATATATCCTTTCGAGAAACATTTTAATAATATAATTCCTATTTACTATGCAGATGCTATGTACCCTATTTTAGCAACTCCTTTATCAGTACTTGCAGCACAGCATACAGGCAAGCTACCTTGTGAAGTTGTGAGCCCATCAATAGATATTATATGATATCTCATACCATCCTTAGATACGCCCATAAGCTCTGTTGGTTCTATTTTTATACTAAATGCGTCAGAACTGATAGGATATAACTCTAGATTAGATATATCAATCATGATACCCCAAGCTTCATCAGTTTTATACTCTTGCTTTTTATTAGAGTTCCCAAGCTTAATTTTCATATCTGTTGCACCCGCTTGTAATATATTAGAAACAGCTCCTTCAAGCAAGGTCCTAACACTTGATTTAATTAAAGCTCCAAGTGTAATACTTATTGTTGGATTTATAGAACCTGGAGTTATAGATAGACGTATAACACTGGCTGCAGCAGTTGCAGAATCAGCTTTTGTAACATCCTCTCCTCCTTCTATAGCAACAATATTCTTATCAAGATTAACTCCTCCTATAGTAAACGAGTCTACAAATAATCTACGGTTTGGATGAGATCCTATACATGCTGTAGGATCAGTCCTAACATTAATAGTTTCACCACTTGTTACTTGCTGTCTTGTTATCATTTCATTCATAATCATTCTCCTTGTTTTTAGTTATTATTCGCACCGAATAATTTTGGTTCTAACCTAGTATCAATAGTCATTGTAGTACCCATACCTTCAAATTGAATGTGAGGGATCACATTTATTTTGCATGAATACCACCCTGGTTTACCTGGTATAGTTTTAACATCAATAGAAACATTCCTAAAAGGGTATCTCGCCATCTCTAAGGGTGTTGGTTGATATACCGTAGTAACAAACTCTGATATCCAATCTGAAAGAATATTTTGAATTTGCTCAGCACCAACAACACTTCCTATTTTATCTCTGATAACACACTTAATATAATGTGAAATTCTGGATATACACATAGTATAAGAAAGATTAGCAATTAGCATTGAGTTAGCAGAATCAAAATTATCTACAAACTCTTCGACTTTCTTAGCTGAGTTCACACTAAAGAAACAAGCATTACTTGTACCTTTTTCACTCACAAATGGTATTAAACCAATATTTGCAAGTGATAGCTCCATATAATCTGCAAATAAAACATTCAGTGGCGACTTTGTTTCTAAGACACCTTTATTATCATAAACACATGACACTAAGTTTCTTACATAACCACCACTTTCAACACCTCTTATGTATTGAAACCATCTAGTTTTATCATACGATCTCATCATATTTTTAACTAGCTGAATAGATGAAGGGCCCCACAAATAACTATCATTACTCTCATAATCAACAAATTCATTAAAGCCTTCCATGAGCTTATACTGAACTGGATTATTTTCAGGATTATATGGCTGACGTAACATAAAATCTCCGACAGTCAAACCGATATATGCGGCAACATCAAGATTCCTAAAATCATTCCATTCTTTATATCTAGGGTGTTCTAATAAAGACTCGAAACTCTTTATATGAGTTATTTCTGATAAATCTTTAACACCAAAAAATGACTTGTCAATTGATGCTATAAAAGATGCATGAGAGTTTTTTGCCACCATGCCCATCCCGGTTAACCAAATTATATCATTTGTAGTGTTCTCAAAACTATAGAGTCCTAGTATTGCACCATATGGTTCACCACCATATTGATCAAATTCTGAGACATATACTTTCTTAAAGAAATCGCTACTAGATATGTCATATAGATTTCTCTCAAAGTCATACTGTAACTCTTCTTTCTTAACGTCTAATATACTTACTTCTACATTATCATAATCATCTTGACAAACCTCTTGTACCTTCAACCATTCTTGCTCAAGAGATCTAAACTCATCATTTGATATAATAGCGTTAACTTGTAAATCAATAAGTTTATCAATTACAGTAATAACTTTCTGGATATACTTTTGGTTATAATTATTTATACTTTCATTATTTGCTAACACAAGAGATAATGCCATAAGGTTTCTAGCATTATAATCTGAAGATAAAGAAAGAACTTTAGATGCATCGCCCGAAACATCAAAATCTATATTTTTAAGTACGCTATCAACCTCAGCTGAACCACCGAAATTATTTAAAAGTTCATCTGTAAGACTTAAACTATTTTCTAACATTCTAAAATCCTCCTATTTACCTTCTATTGTCTTTTAATTATTTGACTCTTGCGACTCTGCAACTTCTGCATTATCAGAATCTTTAATCGTATAGTTTGTTAAAGCAGGAATCTTACTCTTTAAAGCTTCTAGCTCATTATTATCTGAAAAAATCATATCTATAGTCTTTTTAAGATTACGATTATTTTCAATATCCTTAGCAAAAGATGCTAATATTTCTTTCATTTCAAGCAAGGCTCTAATCTCAGGAACTTTCTTAGCAACAGCATCAGGCCTAAAATCTTTTACACTTTGAATTCTATAATTAACTTTTAAATTGCCAGGGTCTTTAGAGACGAAATTTGGTGCTTCAAAATCAAAAGATATATTCATATCTTCTAAGGCTCTATCAACACCATTATTTACTCGTCTAACAGCTCTATCAGTAAACTCTTTTTTAGCATCTACCGATCTTCCTTTCGACAAATCACCAACTACTAAAGCTCTGTAAGGTAATTCTTTTTTCTTTAGAACTCCATCCACATTAGTTTCATAATTTATCATCAATCTTGAATTTGGAATCTTATTTTTTGCCATTATCACTATCTCCTATTTAAAAATTACATTATGATCTGCTGTAAAACAATACTTTCTACAGCTAAAATTAAACCCAAATCATTGGTCTATAAACTCTATTTAAATCATCAATAGAATATCCTTTAGCAGGTATTGTTGCTAAAACACTAAATCCTTGCGAACTTCTCACTTCTTCATGTTCAAAGCCAAGATTAAGCGCCACTTTTGCCTCTACGATATTTTTAATTTTCTTAACGTATTCATCTTTACTCATATTGCTATACGAGTACAAGTTTTCATTGTCTTTATTAACATCAACAGATACATCATTAGTTATTGGGTCATATGTTAATCCTATATTAAAACCAGTTTTATCAGTATTTGTTGAATTTTCCTGTTTTAATATCCTAAAACCTCTAAATAATCTGTCTAAATCTTGTTCATCAAGCTTAGCGATGTTATCGTAAATATTCTGTAATACTGCTTCAGTATTAGCATCTCTATCAATGCTAGTAAACTCATTTACTTTACCATCACTAGATTTAATAGAAGAACTCTTAATGTTAAGTTTCATATCTTGATTATTTGAGCCAAAAAGCTCTGAGGAATAGCTAAAAGTTGATTCAAATACAATTCCTGTAACTCCACTTTTTTCAACTGTATAACAAATATCTCTCAATAGGTCTTTATTATCATTGACTAAAGCAAAGAAAGAATCACTAGGTACACATATTGAAGCACATAGTCTTTGTACCTCAACAAAACTATCCATAAAATTCAACATATTAACTAATGCAGACAAGAGTTCTGTATCTTCGACCTTTTGTGTAAAGTTTTTATACGGTTCACATAACGATGTTAATATCTGCTTAACCATATTAAGATGACTTTCAGAAACATCATGAGATCCAACTCTTGAGTTTCTGTTTTTTGCCATTCTTCTCAATAGCAAATAGAACCCTCTTGTAAGCTTATCTAAAGATCTGGTAATACTACAAAGTTTAATTACTGTTTCAGATGATGAACTATCTTCTTCAATAGAGAAATTGATTACCAAACCTGTAAAATATGCATACTCCTGAGATAATTCGAAATCAAAACCAGGAAGTCTATCTTTCAACCATCCAGTAAAACTGAAGTTATCACTACTTGAGAATACATTTTTAAAAGACGAGCTACTCTTCCATTTAGCTTCTTTATTCAAAATCACTAGATTATCTAGCAATTTCTTTTGACACTCCATCATTGGTGATACAAGTGACCTGATAAAATCAGCTTCATCATCCACACCCATAACTTCAATATATCGCTGAACTGTAAGCTTTGCAAAGTACTCTTCAAATGTTACTTTATGCTTATTTTTTCTAGTTGAGAAGCTTGATAATTCTTCAAGGGGAGAAGCACCAACCCTTGATACTCTAGAATCAAGAGCGTATATTCTATTAAATTCTGCCAAACTCACAGTAGAACCCAAAGAAACTGAGGATGCTTTATTATTTTCCGTAATAACAGAGCCAGCTCCTTTATTACACAACACATTTATTGAAGCATAACTAATATTTGATTCTCGACTTATTACGGTTGCTCTATTTTCTAAAGATTCAACAAATTGTTTTGTTTTTTCCGCATTTTCTTTTTTACTAAGAAAATTTTTAGCTTCTTCCTTTCCTGACTCACTAGTCATCATTTCACAAAGATTGAATAATATAGGTAAGTCACTACTATCATCGAACTCTACTACATTTATTACAGACATCTGATCTTTAAACTCTTCTTTTTTTAGAGTCTGCGAGTAGTTAATCAGAGTATCTTGGACATAAAATGAATCCGGGCTACTAAATGTTTTGGCTTTATTAAAACTAGGATTATATTGTTGTTGACTAGTTGATAATATTGCCTCAGAAGCTTTTTTCTTTATATCTAAAGATGTAATATCTTTAAATTTTGATTTAAGTTCATTAAAATCTACGCCAGCTTTCCCAGATAAATTAGCTAAAGAGGAATTTTTTGACAATACATCAAGAATTTCATTAAAATCAATATTAGTTAACTGACTTCCTTTAAGCTTATATATTTCACTTAGAGACCCTATTACCGAATCAAAAGTACCCC
This sequence comes from Francisella orientalis FNO12, assembly GCF_001042525.2. Lineage (NCBI taxonomy): Bacteria > Pseudomonadati > Pseudomonadota > Gammaproteobacteria > Thiotrichales > Francisellaceae > Francisella > Francisella orientalis. Next base: position 1,320,479 of record NZ_CP011921.2, read on the forward strand.
CTTTATCATATATGCTAGACAATATACTTTGAGCGCTTCCATATGACCTTACTCCTGTTGTTTTAGCAAGATTAAAGTCTTGTTGGGCCGCGGTTGAAACACTCTCCATCATCGAGCCAACCTTGTTCTTTGCATAATTACCAAAATCAACGTAGTCTTTTGTCAAATCTTTAGCTGTTGATGTCAACTGATTCTTTAAATCTAAATTCTCACCTGTTAATAGTCTCTGTGCTGAGCTTTCTAATAACCCTTGCTTATATGCAATAGCTCCTTTCAAATCATTTCTTTGAGCCATCGAATATCCCATCCCCGATTTCATATCATATGATTCAGATGTTTGATTGAAATCCAACATCTTGGTAGTCATAGGTATAGAAATTCTTAGCGTTCTAAGCTTAGATGCTGACTGTTTAGAATATAGTCCAAATCTTACCTTAATCTCCATATCACTAAACTCAGACAAGTTTGGTATCTTAAAAGGTGACTCATAACTTTCACCTATATTCTTTTTGATAATTGAATCAACCTGATTTCTAAACTTATTTACAGAACCTTTAACATTTGCAAAACCTATTAAATTATCTGCTAAAATCTTACCTTTTATTTCGCCAGATAAAAGATCAAAGCTCGCAGTGTTAGTAGAAGTCTTTACTTGAATTAATGGATTTTCATAATCTTTAGAGCTTACCGCAAGAGTCATGAGCCCTTCACCATTTTTCTCAATACATAGGCTCTGCTTTTCATAATTACTTTTTGAATAACCAGAGAGTGCACTTCTACCAAAATAAATCTGCTCAATCTCAGGATATGTATACTCTCTAATTAAATCAAGACCATCTCTAATTTTAGGAACTAAGTATCTATATGAACCATCAGGGGTATTCAAAATAAAGCCCAATTCATTCAAAAGTTTATAGTCTTCTTTAAATTTAGGTATATAAACAAAGCTCTTAGCTTCTTTTGAGCCTTTTGCTGTTACTAGTTTAAGATTTACATTCCCTTTAAAATTGTCTAGCAATTCCAGAGATTTCGAATCTGTAAAGTTCAACTTACTTGTATTTGCATCAATATCAACATTGTAGCTAAACATTGCTGATGATGCTTTACCACTCATTCTAAGATATAGAGGTATAAACGATTTAACATTTCCTCTTTCACTATCGAATATAGGTAAATTAGACCAGATATTTATACAAGAACTACCCATAAAGCTTTTTTCACCAGCAGCAACAAGACTCGCAGCAGCCGAAGCATTTTTACTATTAATAGATGCTGTTAATTTGGCATTAAACTTAAATTTTGGTAGAGAAGTTAATTGCGCTACATTTCCACCACCAAGCATCTGGTTTACACTTGATTTTATAAAAAAATTGTAAACTTCCGTATCAGTAATACTACTCCACAGTTTAACTCTAGTAGGATCTTTATAAAAAGCAAAATCTCTATCTTTAATTCTTGCAAAAATTCCTTTTTGTTTATGCGAGTCCTTCAAAAATTTTTCAAAATATTTTTTTCTTTCTACAGCATAAGTGTTAGCCATTACATCTATTGTTTTTAATTTTTGAGCAACAATAATCTCATCCTCAAAAAACATATGCCTTTCAATGTCATTATAAAACCATGCTTTTATAAAATCAAAAAAACCTCCATCAACCTTTTCCTTCTTTAGATCATCAGTATCATATAATATATCGTTAATATCTTCAGCCATGTAAACCCCAAACAACAAAACATCTATTTTTGTCATTCTTACATGAACCTTGATACTAATCAAATTATTTTACAGCACTTCTAATAGATGTTAACCTGCCCCAATATCACTCTATCTTTTGCACCTGTTGCCGATGGGAGATTATTATAGCTATGGTTAAGAGTTTCATTTCCTAGTACAGCAAAGGCTATGGCTTCTTTTGCGTCACTATTATGCCCAATATATTCAAATGTTAAGACTTCAGTTTTGACTAATTTTTTAATAGTTTTTATCAGAAACTTATTATACGCACCACCCCCAGTGAAAATTATTTGATCAAGCTTAACTTTATCAAATACAAAATCTCTATAAGCCTTTATTATACTCTCTGCTGTAAATATAGTTAGCGTATGAACTATATCTTTAGGATTGCTTTGCTTATATTTATCAAGAATATAATCCGTATATTCAATACCAAAAAGCTCTCTACCTGTTGACTTTGGTGGCTTGAGAGCTAAATATGGATTTTGTAAAAGCTCTTGCAACATATCTACAATAACTATACTAGAGGCTGCTATTTCACCATCTTTATCATAATCTCGATTAAACAAAACTTCCATTGCTCTATTTATCATCATATTCCCTGGGCCAGTATCAAATGCATATATATCATTAATATTTGGATTTTTAGGGATAATTGTAGTATTAGCTATTCCACCAATATTATGTAGAGCACGCGACTTATTTTTATCACTATAAAGGATATAATCCACATAAGGTACCAAAGGTGCTCCATCTCCTCCAGCTGCGATATCTCCGGCTCTGAAATTTGACACAACTGTTGTTCGACATTCGTAAGCTATCGTCGCAGCATCTCCTAACTGTAATGATGATTTAATAAAACCATCCTCATTTTTTGCTTGGTGATATATAGTCTGCCCATGACTAGCTATGAACGCGATATCTTCTAATTCTAGGTTACTTACAGTTACTAATTTTTTTACTGCATTAGCATATTCAATTCCAAGCTTAAAATTAAGATTACATAATAACTGAGCATTACTTCTTGTTAAATCTAAAGACTGCTTAATATCATTTAATAAACCTTCTGAATATGGATATGTTTCAAAATTAACTAATTTAATATCCGTAGCTAATCCATATCCTCGAATCTTGCATAAAGCCACATCAATTCCATCTAGCGAAGTTCCAGACATAATCCCAATACAGTATTTATACTCATCCATCTCTGCTAGCCCAATAGTAAAATATTAATTTTATTATAACCCACTAGCTAATTAACAAACACTGATTATTTCAATTTTTGAAGTCCTAGTTCTTTTTAGAATTACTCTTTCTTAGACTTGTTTACACATATAACTTTGTTTATCCTAAAGTTAGAAACAATTTTTTGTTAATCGTATGAGATATTTTCAACTTAAACTTTCGCTATTTCTCATTTTCTTTATTAGCGCTATTTTACTTAATAGTGTTGGTATTGTGATTCTACAATCAGTTACTCACTATCAAGTCACAGAAGTCCAAGCAAGTATTCTTGAGGCATATAAAGATCTTACTATAGCAATAGTTTCATTTGCCATTTGCTCATTTATTCCAAGATTTAGTTATAAGAATGCTATGCTTTTAGGACTAGCAATTATTGCTACAGGATATATTGCTATGGCTACTTTAGATAGCTTTTTAACAGCTAAAATACTATTTATTCTAATAGGTGTCGCTTTCGCTCTAATAAAAGTTTCTGTATATTCAACTGTTGGTCTAATCACAGATGACTCAAAAGCACATGCTAGTTTAATGAGTTTATTAGAAGGGGTCTTTCAGATAGGTGTTGTACTATGCTTTTTTGTATTTAGCATATTTATTCACTTTGGTAACTGGCTTGACACATACTGGTTATTAGCTGGCTTATGCTTGGTTGCATTTTTACTACTTTTATTCACTAAATTTGATGAATCAGCAGTACAAACATCTAAAAGTTCAAATTTTTTAACAGATACTCTAAGTATGCTAAAGCTCATAAAACTACCTATTGTGATGTTATTTATAATTAGTGTATTTTTTATGTATTTATAGAGCAAGGTGTACAATCTTGGCTACCTACTTTTAATACTAAAGTTCTTAACTTATCAGCTTCCACTAGTGTTTTTATGGCCAGTGTTTTTGCCTTAAGTATTGCTGCTGGAAGGATCACTTTTGATTTTATTATGAAGAAAGTTGACTGGAAAAAATTATTATCATAGGTCTTATATGCTGTGGAATATTAATAGTATCAACTTTACAATTATCTAAACTAATAAACCCTAATCAAACAGATTCTTCTATGGCTATAATTATAGCATTACTGTTTCCTATGATTGGTTTTTTCATGGCCCCAATATATCCAACATTATGTTCAAGTATTCTTAGTAGCCAACCTGAAAACTTACAAAGTGCTATGGCTGGTTTGATAATCATATTCTCTGCTTTAGGTGGGTACTATTGGTTCTAGAATAATCAGTGAAATATTTGCTCACTTTGGCGGTGTAACTGCATTTTACTACGTACTTATACCTATAGCACTTTTAGTACTATTAATACCTCCTTATGCCAAACTTCATCGGAATAAATAATTATGTCTAATAATCAAGAACAACTAATACAACTATCTGGTGAACTTTTTGAAGCAGTTCAATTAAAACCATGTTTTAATGACTCAAAGTACTTTGTTGATATGACTCCTAAAAGATCTTCTCAAGATATTTTAAATGATTACAAAAAGCTCAAAATTCTGATGATTTTAATCTTAAAGCTTTTGTTGAAAGTAACTTTTACCCTCCAGTATCAGAAAAAACTTTTGATAACAGTAAAGAATTATCTCTATCATTGTATATTAAGCAAATGTGGCATTTTTTACATCAATCATCTAACAAACAAAATTCTCTAAGTTCTCTTATACCATTACCAAAGTCTTATATAATTCCAGGCGGTAGGTTTAGAGAAGTTTATTATTGGGACTACTATTTTACTTGTGAAGGTTTACGAGTTGATGGTGAAATACAGATGATTAAAGATATTGCAGATAACTTTGCATATTTGATAGATACTGTTGGCTTTGTACCAAATGCAAATAGAAAATACTATCTAACTCGCTCTCAACCACCTCTATTTTACTTAACTGTAGATATCTTATATCAAGAACTAGGTATTTCTACTATTGAAAAATATTTACCAACCTTAGAAAAAGAATATTCATTTTGGATGAATACACAAAGAAATGTAAATGGTTTAAATAGATATTGGGATGAGCCTGCTACCCCTAGATCAGAATCATATCGCGAAGATATTGAGCACGCGCAAAATATAACAAACAAACCAGACTTCTATCGTAACATCCGTGCAGCTTGTGAGTCTGGATGGGATTTTTCTAGTCGTTGGTTCGCTATTACAAATAATTTTAGTACTATTCAAACAATAGATACTCTACCTATTGATTTAAATAGCTATCTATATGGATTAAAGAGTTTATTAGGTAAATGGTTTGCTGAAGTTTTAGAACAAGAAAAAGCATCTAAATATTTAGAGTTAGCTGAAAAAAGAAAAAACTTATTCAAAATACTTTTTGGGATAATGGAAAAGATTTTTTTATGATTTAAATAGTAAGACAAATATAATGACTAACATTACAAGCTTAGCAGGGGTGACGCCACTATTCTTAAATATAGCTACTCAAGAACAAGCTCAAAAGGTAGCCAAGATTATAGAAAATCAATTTTTAACAGACCATGGACTTATACTACAACTTTAAATACTTCTTCTCAACAATGAGATTCTCTAAATGGCTGGGCGTCACTACATTTTGAAGCTGTTATAGGTTTAAGAAATTATGGCTTTGATAAGCTTGCTGAAACCATTGCTAAAAGATTTGTAAATACAATTAATAAAAAATTTAAAGAAACTGGAAAGATCCGTGAAAAGTATGATGTAGTCAATCCTAAAGCAAATGCTGGTGGTGGCGAGTATATAGTACAAGATGGCTTTGGTTAGACAAATGGAGTAGTTGCAAACTTTGTCAAAATATATAAATTATGAGTATGCAAAATCTTAACATTCTTAAACCATTAAGAATATCAAGCTAAATTCATGTGATTAACTAAAAAAATTCTGGCTGGAAATATAAAAATTAGAAAGAAATATTATTTCACGATTGGATCAAGTTCGCCACTTTCATAACGTTGAAACATTGTTTCAAGCGAAATTGGTTTAATTTTACTTGCCATACCAGCACTACCAAATGCTTCATATCTAGCTTGACAGATTTCTGACATAGCTACTTTTGCTACAGCATTATATTTACGTGGATCGAATTCAGCAGGATTTTCTGCCATAAATCTTCTAATCGCACCAGTAGCAGCCATGCGTAAATCAGTATCAATATTTACCTTACGCACACCATACTTGATTGCTTCAACGATTTCTTCTACTGGCACACCATAAGTCTCACCCATAGCTCCACCATAAGTATTGATTACTTCTAACCAATCTTGAGGTACTGAAGATGAGCCATGCATTACTAAGTGAGTATCAGGAATTCTTGCATGAATTTCTTTTACTCTCTTAATAGATAGTACATCACCTGTAGGTGGCTTAGTAAACTTATAAGCTCCATGAGAAGTACCTATAGCAATTGCTAAAGCATCTACTTTTGTTTTCTTAACAAAATCCGCAGCTTCTTCTGGATCTGTAAGCATTTGATCCATAAAAAGAGTACCCTCAGCACCAACACCATCTTCTTCTCCTGCCTGTCCTGTTTCTAATGAACCAAGACATCCAAGCTCACCTTCAACTGATACACCACAAGCGTGAGCTATATCAGAAACAGTTTTTGTAACATTGACATTATACTCATAATCAGAAGGAGTCTTACCATCCGACTTTAAAGAACCATCCATCATTACAGATGAAAAACCTAATTGAATAGATCTTTGGCAAACAGATAGAGATGTACCATGATCTTGGTGCATACAAACTGGAATATGAGGATACTCTTCAATCGCTGCAAGAACTAAATGTCTAATAAACGGAGCTCCTGCATACTTTCTTGCACCCGCAGAACCTTGTAGAATAACTGGTGAATTAACTTTATCAGCAGCTTCCATAACAGCTCTTACTTGCTCAAGATTATTTACATTAAACGCTGGCAACCCATAACCATGCTCTGCAGCATGATCCAATAGTTGACGCAATGAAACTAAAGCCATGTTTATCTCCTTATCTTACTTGACCTGCAATTATTACTTTAATTTTATTAGTACTTCCATGTACACCCATACTATCACCACTTGTCAAAACAAGAATGTCGCCATCCTTGGTCAAGCCTCTGCTTTCCAACTCCATAGAAGCTGATCTATTAACATATAACTTAGACATTCTAGTAGAGTCAAAATACAAAGGAACAACTCCTCTAAACAATGTCATTGCTCCCAGAGTTGTAGAATTACGTGATAGTGCATAGATGGGTAGCTCAGAATTTACACGTGACATCCAACGCGAAGTATTTCCACCTTCTGTCAATACTATTAAACCTTTAGCACCAATATCATTGGCAATTTTAACAGCCGCAACTGAAACAGCATGATCAGCTCTATCACAATCAGCAATTTTCTGTTTTTTAGTAATATGTGTATATTTGCTTCTCTCTGCAGATTCACAAATTCTTGACATAGCAGAGATAGTTTCAACAGGATACTTACCGACTGCTGTTTCAGCTGATAGCATCACAGCATCCGTACCATCAAATACAGCATTTGCCACATCAGATGCTTCAGCACGAGTTGGAGATGAGTTTTCAATCATTGATTCCATCATTTGAGTAGCAGTAATAGAACCCTTCTCATTTCTTCTAGCTGTACTAATAATTAGCTTTTGTACAGTTGGAACATTTTCATCGCCAATTTCAACTGCTAAATCACCTCGAGCAACCATCACAAGATCTGAAGCATCTACTATACTTTTCAAATTATCTTCTAATACTGCCTCTGCTCGCTCAATTTTAGCAACCATTGCAGGCTTCCAACCAGCCTCATTTACAAGCTGACGAGCATATTCCATATCTTTGCCATCTCTAACAAATGAAACAGCTAAGAAATCTACCTGAAGCATTGCTGCTACCTTGATATCTTGCTTATCTTTATCTGTTAAAGCAGGTGCTGTTAGACCACCACCTTTTTTATTGATTCCTTTATTATTGGAAACTTTACCTCCGATAACAACTTTTGTTACCGCTTTGTTACCTTTAACAGAATCAACTTCTAGAACAATTTTACCATCATCAACTAATAGTATATCGCCCTTCTTAACGTCCTGAATAAGCTCTTTATAGTCAATACCAACTGAATTTTCATCACCATCTTCAATACCAAGATCTGCATCAAGTGTAAATTTTTGACATTTCTTGATTATCACTGAACCATTTCTGAACTTCGATAGTCTTATTTTTGGACCTTGTAAATCCGCCAAAATACCAACGTAAGTATCTTGCTCTTTTGCTATTTGACGTATCAGATCAACTCTTTTACGATGATCTTCAGCAGATCCATGCGAAAAATTACATCGTACCGCATTAACACCTGCTTTAATCATCTCTGTTAACGCTTCTCTAGATTCACTAGCAGGACCAAGAGTAGCTAAAATTTTCGTTCTTCTCATATAAATAACCTACAGCTATATAGTTGCTTTCTCTTTCAATATTTCTACAGCGGGTAGTTTCTTACCTTCAAGAAACTCTAAAAATGCTCCGCCAGCAGTTGATATGTAAGATACTTTATCCTTAATATCAAATTTCTCAATCGCTGCTATAGTATCGCCACCACCAGCAACAGAAAAAGCATCTGACTCTGCTATCGCTAAAGATAGAGCTTTTGTACCTTCTGCAAAATTATCAAATTCAAACACTCCTACAGGACCATTCCATAGAATAGTGTTAGCAGATTTTAAAAGCTCTGCAATATTTCTTTCAGACTTCGGACCTATATCTAGTATCATTTCATCATCAGCAACATCAGCCACATCTTTAACTACTGCAACGGCATTTTCACTAAACTCTTTTGCAACACTTACATCTACTGGTACAGGTATGTTTACACCAAACTCTTTCGCTTTTGCTAAGATATCTTTAGCTTCACCAACAAGGTCTTCCTCATATAGTGAATTACCAATATTAAATCCTTCAGCTTTTATGAAAGTGTTTGCAATACCTCCACCAACAATAAGAATCTCAACCTTATCAAGAAGATTGTGTAAAACAGATAACTTTGTTGAAACTTTAGATCCACTGACTATAGCAGCCACTGGTTTCTTAGGAACCTTCAAAGCTTTTTCTAGTGCTTTGATTTCATTAGCTAAAAGTAGGCCTGCACACGATACAGGCACATACTTAGCTACTCCATAAGTCGATGCTTGAGCTCTATGAGCTGTAGCAAATGCATCCATAACAAACACATCACCAAGACTTGCTATTTTTTTTGATAGCTCATCGTCAGAATTTTTCTCACCTTTATTGAAACGTACATTATCGCACATAACAATTTCACCAGCTTTAGCATCAACACCATTTAGCCAATCTTTAGCAAATCTAACAGGTTTTTTGATGATTTGGGATAATGCTTCAGCAACAGGTTCAAGTGAAAACTGAGAGTCATACTCGCCTTCTGTAGGGCGACCAAGATGAGACATTAAAATCACAGCTCCACCTTGATCTAAAATATACTGAATGGTTGGAGTAGCCGCCTCTATCCTGACTTTGCTTGTAACCTTGCCATCTTTGACAGGCACATTAAAGTCAACTCGAACTAAGACTTTCTTATTTTTAAGATCAACGTCTTTTAATGTTAGAAAACACATTTATACCACCTATAAGTGTTTACAGAGCTCCAAAGTACTCTACTACTCTTACCATTTGATTTGTATATGACATTTCATTGTCATACCAAGATACAACTTTAACTAGAGACTTATCTCCAAGTGAAGTAACTTTAGTTTGAGTTGCATCAAATAATGATCCTTCAGAAATTCCTACGATATCACTAGATACTAACTCTTCTTCTGTATAACCAAAAGATTCATTAGCAGCTGCTTTCATTGCAGCATTTACATCTTTAGCTGTTACACTCTTAGATACTACAGCAACTAATTCTGTTAATGACCCAGTAGGAACAGGAACACGTTGAGCAGCCCCATCTAACTTACCTGCAAGTTCAGGAATTACTAGACCAATAGCTTTAGCAGCACCAGTTGAGTTAGGTACAATATTTACAGCTGCAGCTCTTGCACGACGGAAGTCATTTTTAGCATGAGGTGCATCTAAAGTATTTTGATCACCCGTATAAGCATGAATAGTTGTCATAAAACCACTTTCAATTGTTGCCAAATCATGAAGACCTTTAGCCATAGGAGCTAAACAGTTAGTTGTACAAGAAGCTGCTGAAATGATTTTCTCATCCGCAGTTAATATATCATGGTTAACACCAAAAACTACTGTTGGTAAATCATTACCAGCAGGAGCTGAAATAACTACTTTTTTAGCACCCGCATCAATATGAGCTTGTGATTTTGCTTTTGATACATAAAAACCTGTACATTCTAATACTAGATCTACTTTCAATTCACCCCAAGGCAAATTAGCCGCATCTTTTTCAGCATATATTTTAATTTCTTTACCATCCACAACGATAGCATCATCTTTTGCAGTTGTAACAGCTGCTTTTGAAAATCTACCTTGAGCAGAATCATATTTTAATAAATGTGCTAACATTTTTGGATTTGTTAAATCATTGATTGCAACAATTTCTATACCAGATTTGTCAAACATTTGACGAAAAGCTAAACGACCAATTCTACCGAAACCATTAATTGCAAATCTCATTTTAATCTCCTTAAGATATTATCTTTCAAAAGTTTATTACACATATTTAGCAACTATGTTGCTGATATTCTCTACAGTAAAACCAAAATGCTTAAATAAATCCTCAGCTGGCGCGGATTCACCAAAACTACAAATCCCTTTTACTTCACCACCAGCTTTAGGCATATACTTATACCATCCATCAGGCTGAGCCATCTCAACAAAAATTGCTGGGATATCATCTTTGATTACTGCTTTTTTATACTCTTGAGTTTGAGTATCAAAAACGTCAACACATGGAATAGAAGCGACATTAACTTTTATTCCTTTGTCATCATATTCTTTTGCCACTTTAATTGCTAGCTCGACTTCTGAACCAGTAGATACAATAGTTAATCTAGCATCATTATTATTTCTGACTAAATACCCACCTTTCACGATATCAGAAACTTGTTCTTTAGTTTGAATCACAGGCTCTAAACCTTGACGCGTTAGTACCATAACACTTGGAGTCTCATTAGACTTAACCGCTTCATTCCAAGCAACCATCGTTTCAATAGTATCTGCTGGTCTCCAAACATTTAAGTTTGGTATTAATCTTAAACTAGGTACGTGTTCTACAGGTTGATGAGTAGGTCCATCTTCTCCAAGACCAATTGAGTCATGTGACATTACATGTACGACCGGTTGCTTCATAAGTGCTGACATTCTAATAGCATTTCTAGAATAATCACTGAACACCAAGAATGTACCTCCGTATGGCTTTAAACCACCGTATAAACTTAAGCCATTCATGATAGCAGCCATACCAAACTCTCTCACACCATAAGAAAGATAGTTAGCTCCTTTATCAGTATTGTTCAACCAAATTGAGCCACTCCAATTTGTATTATTTGATCCCGTTAAATCCGCTGAACCACCAAACATTTCTGGCATATTCTTGCACAACACTTCTAAAGCCATCTGCGATGCTTTACGCGTAGCCACTTTTACAGGATTCGCTAATTGTGAAGTAATATATTGATCAACTTCTTGTTCAAGGTTTGCAGGCAACTGTTTTTTCAGCACTCTATCAAATTCTTCAAACTTAGGATTATTCTTATATAAATCATATTTCTTCTGCCAATTTGCTTCTAAAGCTTGTCCTTTTTCTTTAGCATCCCAGTACTTGTATACATCATTAGGAATTTCAAAAGGAGCATAATTCCAATCAAGCTCTTTTGCAGCTGAGGCTCTTTCTTGTTCATTCAAAGGCGAGCCATGTACAGATGCAGTACCAGCATTTTCTGGAGAACCAAATCCTATAATCGTTTTACAACAAATCAAAGTTGGTTTATTTTGCTCAGTTTGTGCTTTAGCTATAGCTTTTTCGATAGCCTCAAAATTATGACCATCCACATCCTCAATCACATTCCAACCATAAGCTTTGAATCTCTCGACTGTATTGTCAGTAAACCAGCCTTTTGTATCCCCATCTATAGAAATACTATTATCATCCCAAAATGCTATTAGCTTATTTAAACCTAAGGTACCTGCTAATGAACACGCTTCATGAGATACACCCTCCATTAGACATCCATCTCCCAAAAACACATAAGTATGATGATCCATTACTTTTAAGTCAGGCGCATTGTATCTATCTGACAATAACTTTTCACCCAATGCCATACCAACAGCATTAGCCACACCTTGACCAAGAGGTCCTGTTGTAGTCTCTACTCCAGGCGCATAACCATATTCAGGATGCCCTGGAGTTTTAGAATGAAATTGTCTAAATTTTTTAATATCATCAATGCTTAAATCATAACCACTAAGGTGTAATAAAGAGTACAAAAGCATAGAACCATGGCCATTTGAAAGTACAAATCTATCACGATTTATCCAGTTTGGATTTTGAGGATTATGTTTAAGAAACTTGGTCCATAAAACCGTAGCGATATCGGCCATACCCATAGGCATACCTGGATGTCCTGACTTTGCTTTAAGTGTTGCGTCGATAGATAAAAATCTTATAGCATTTGAAAATTCTCTAGGGATAGATAAAGACATTATTACTTGATCCTTTTACTGTGTTATCAATTTAAAAAAATATAACTATTAAGATGATACAGTAGAGACTTTCATAAAACAAGAAATGTATATAGAATAGTATCACAATACAATAATAAAAACATAATGTATGAAAGGCAAACATAGCCAAATAAACTATAGCATTTATGCAAAACAAAAAAGAGAATTAGAAAACATACAAGTAACTATAGAGAACTTAAGCAACATCTCAGTACTCATAGCCAACACCACACACTCATTTAACTGCTCATTCTCTTTTTTTGAAGAGAAAAATCACGCATGCATCAAGTATAATATAAGTGCCACAATCAAACTAATATGCCAAGACTCTCTCGAGCCATTTGACTATCCCATCACAGTTACAAATAGCATAATAATCACTGAGGATAATAGACTAGTTCAAGATAGCTTACACGAGCCTTTTATCTGCGAAAGCGCATTAATAGATTTACAAGATATTATCAAAGAAGAAATACTTCTAGAGCTACCATTAGCACCAAAAAAAGATGCTAGCTCTTGTAAAAAAACAAAAAAACATTCATACTATAGCGAGCAAGAAACTGTTACTGAAGAAAAACTGAATCCTTTCGAGATTCTCAAGAAACTTAAGTAACAAGACATTTAGAATTTAAAATACATAAAAGAGGTTATCTAAAATGGCTGTACAACAAGTTAAAAAAAGCAGATCAAAAAGAGACATGAGAAGATCTCACGATTCTTTAACAGGTCCAACATTATCTACTGACAAATCTACAGGTGAGTTACACTTGAGACATCACGTGTCACCTAATGGATTTTACAAGGGTAAAAAAGTAGTAGACACAAAATCTGAAGACTAATATTTACTCCAGTCAAATCTTAAAATCATCTCACACTATATTTATGCCTTGGTTAGTGAGTATTTACAAATATATCAATTAGCGACATAGGAAGTTTTATTTATTATGGGTTACAAAATATCTATAGATGCGATGGGTGGTGATAATGGTTTAAATACCACTATCCCAGCAGCTCTTGAAGCAGTAAAAAAAGACTCCAACTTACAAATAGTATTAGTTGGAGATCATCACAAAGTCAAAAGAGCTTTAGACAGATATTCAAAAGTCAAAAAAATAAAACTTCCAGTCTTACAGAGAATAGCTATTCACCACGCTAGCGAAACAGTTAGCATGGATGAGTCTCCTTCAATAGCAGTAAGAAAAAAGAAGGACTCGTCAATGCGCGTAGCCATAAATCTTGTCAAAGATGGGACAGTAGATGCTTGTGTAAGTGCTGGTAATACCGGCGCGTTAATGGCAACTTCAAAATTTGTCCTTAAAACTGTAAATGGTGTTGATCGCCCTGCCATAGTATATGCATTACCTGCATTTAATAGAGACACTAAGCAGCTCAGCAAAACATACATGCTTGATCTTGGTGCTAACGTTGTCTGTTCTTCTGAACAGCTTTTCCAATTTGCTATCATGGGATCGATACTTGCTGCTAGCTCAAAAGGCTTAGCCGAGCCAAGAGTCTCTTTACTAAATATTGGTGAAGAAGAAATGAAAGGCTTAGACAATATCAAGAATGCTTCAAAGTTATTACAGGGTTGTGATTTCATTAACTATCAGGGATATATTGAAGGAAAACATATTTTTGATGATACAACAGATGTAATTGTATGTGATGGTTTTGTTGGCAACGTCTCTTTAAAAACTATGGAAGGTAGCTTAAGACTTATAGAATCTTTAATCAAAAAAGCTATCACTGAAACATCATTATTAATGAAAATACCAGTAATCATGTCTTTGCCATTATTCAAAAAAATGAAAAAAGGTATGAACCTAGATAGCTTTAATGGTGCATCACTCCTAGGTTTGACAGGTATTGTCGTCAAAAGTCATGGTAGCGCAAGTGCAAATGCATTTGAAACTGCTATTTATGAAGCTATAAAAGAAATCAAACATAATATTCCTAAAACTATTCAAGAATCATTAGAAAAAGTTCTTTAATCTCTACCAATCATGATACAATGTTTTTAGACAGTAGGTTTTCTTAGGATTGCCTATGATATAACTTTTGTTACTAATCTAACTAAATAGGTATAACTATATAATGTTTGCACAAATACTTGGTACAGGAAGTTACTTACCTGAGAAAATCTTAACCAATGAAGATATAAGTAAGTTTGTTGATACTTCAGATGAATGGATCAAACAAAGAGTTGGTATAGAAAGACGCCATTGCGCGAATGAAACTGAAACAACAAGCTTCATGGCCACAGAATCAGCAAAAAAGGCACTAGAGTCTGCTAAAATTAATGCTAATGATATTGACATGATAATAGTTGCCACAAGCACTCCAGATTTCATTATGCCATCGACAGCATCCATGGTGCATCAAAATTTACAGATTGATCATTTTAATGTTAGGTGTTTTGATATATCAGCAGCTTGTAGTGGTTTTGTGTATGCTCTTGATATTGCAAAACAATATATAGAAACAGGCGTATCAAAAAATATATTAGTAGTCGGCGCTGAGAAAATGACTAGGGTGCTAGACTGGAGTGACCGTTCGACATGTGTGCTTTTTGGTGACGGCGCTGGAGCTGTAGTTATCTCAACAAGTCCAGAGAAAAAAATTATATCTTCTTTACTTTATACTGACGGGTCATGTTTAGATATGCTTAACGTACCCAACAACCTTCCTACTTCAAGAGGAGAAACTATAAACATAGATTCATATCTAATTATGGAAGGAAACAAAGTTTTCAAATTCGCTGTCTCAAGGCTTTCATCTCTTGCAGATGATCTGATTAAAGAAGCAGGGATACAAGCTAGTGAAATTGACTGGTTAGTACCACATCAAGCAAACTATAGAATATTAAATTCGACTGCTAAAAAGATAGATATGCCAATGTCAAAAGTAGTAACAACACTTCAAGATCATGGTAATACATCAGCAGCCTCAATACCATTAGCGTTAGACCATGCTGTCAGAACGAATCAAATCAAGCCTGGAGATACTATTATCTCAGAAGCATTTGGAGCTGGTTTCGTCTGGGGTGGATTTATCGCAAAAATTTAATCGTTTTTTTGAAAGCTACTTCAATATCTTAAAGGAGAATTATTATGTCAAAAATAGCTGTGGTTTTCCCAGGTCAAGGGTCACAAAAGCTAGGAATGCTTCAAGATTATTATGAAAATTTTGAGACTTTTAGAAGTATCGTAGATGAGGCAAAGACACACTTAGGTTACGATTTATGGGACATAATACAAAATGATGAGTCAACTTTAAATAAAACCGAGTTCACTCAACCGGCATTACTTACTACAAGTTATGCCATATACAAAGTATTAAAAGAGCAAAAGCCAGAGCTAAAAGTAGAATATTTCGCTGGTCATAGCCTAGGAGAATACACTGCTCTACTAGCAGCTGAGTGCATCTCATATAAAGATGCTCTACAACTAGTATCAACTCGCGGCAAGTTAATGCAAAATGCCGTTACAGATAAAGAATGTGCTATGAGTGCAATCTTAGGACTATCAAATGAAGATGCTATAAGCAGCTGTCAAGAAGCATCTGATGTAGGGGTTGTAGAAGCAGCCAACTTCAACTCGACTGGTCAAGTAGTAATATCAGGTGAGAAAGCTGCTGTAGAAAAAGCTAATGAAATAGCAAAATCAAAAGGTGCTAAAAGAGCTCAAATTCTAGCTGTAAGTGTACCTTCGCACTGCTCACTTATGAAAGCTGCTGCAGATAAGTTTGAAGTAGATCTTAACAATGTCGAGTTTAAAAAACCTACTACTGATATAGTACAAAACTTCGATGCGATGTCACATGAAACACCAACAGAGATAAAGGGTGCGGTTATCAAGCAACTTTATAAACCTGTATTATGGACTCAATCAATAGAAGAATTAGTTAAACTTGGCGTTATAGAAGTTATTGAATGTGGACCTAATAAAGTCTTATCTGGATTAGTAAAGAGAATTGATAAATCACTAACTATCAAAGATACAAGTAGTGTCGATAGTTTAGAAAATATTTAAAAGGAGATAATATATGTCTTTAAACGATAAGATTGCTCTTGTTACAGGAGCTAGCAGAGGAATTGGTTTTGAAGTTGCTCAAGCAATAGCTAACAAAGGAGCTATGGTAATAGGCACAGCCACTAGCCAAGGCTCTGCAGAAAAGTTTGAAAATTCTATGAAAGAAAAAGGATTAAAAGCAAAAGGATTAGTTCTAAACATTTCTGACATTGAAAGTATTCAAAATCTCTTTGCTGAATTAAAAGCAGAGAATCTAGCTATAGATATTCTAGTTAATAATGCTGGAATAACTCGTGATAATCTAATGATGAGAATGTCAGAAGATGCGTGGCAATCAGTTATAAACACTAATTTAAGCTCTATTTTCCGCATGTCAAAAGAATGTGTAAGAGGGATGATGAAAAAAAAATGGGGCAGAATAATTTCTATCGGATCTGTGGTAGGCTCTGTTGGCAACCCAGGACAAACAAACTACTGTGCTGCTAAAGCTGGGGTTATTGGCTTTTCAAAATCATTGGCTTATGAAGTTGCAACTCGCAATATTACAGTAAACGTTGTTGCTCCTGGCTTTATAGCTACAGATATGACAAATAAACTTACAGATGAGCAAAAATCATTCATAACTACTAAAATACCATCTGGCCAAATGGGTGAACCTAAAGATATCGTAGCTGCAGTAACTTTCTTAGCTTCTGAAGATGCAAAGTATATAACAGGACAAACTATCCATGTAAATGGTGGGATGTATATGGCTTAAATTTTGCAAAGTTATTGCAAAAGTGATTAAAAAATAATATTATTGGATGTGAATAGTAATTTTAATTTTTTCAAAACAAAAATAAGAAGGAAAAAAACATGAGCGCAAATGAAGTATATGCTAAAGTAAACTCTATTATCGTTGAGCAATTAGGCGTTAAAGAAGAAGATCTTAAACCAGAAGCTTCTTTCATCGATGACCTAGGTGCTGACTCTTTAGATACAGTTGAACTTGTAATGGCTCTAGAAGAAGAATTCGACACTGAAATCCCTGATGAAGATGCTGAGAAAATCAGAACTGTTAAAGATGTTTACGATTATATTGACTCTAAAGTAAACTAATCAAAATTAATCTCTAAAGTCCGTACGATGATATATTCGTACTTTTTCTAAATGAATATAAACAGGTTAATTTAAATGATGAAATCTAATCGTAGAGTAGTTGTTACTGGCCTTGGTATGGTAACACCTTTAGGAAATGATGTCCCTACAACATGGGCTAATATTTTAGCTGGTAAAAGTGGTGTAGCGACATTAACAGGATTCGATACGCCTGCTCCAGATATTAGCGAGTTTAAAGTTAGATTTGCAGCAAGGGTTAAGAACTTTGATGTAAATACACTTGTTGGCAAAAAAGATGCCAAAAGAGTAGATCCATTCTGCTACTATGGCATAGCTGCTGCTAATGAAGCTTTAAAAGATGCTGGTATCGATAAAGTATCTGAAGAAGATTCATATAAGTTTGGTGTTTGTGTTAGTTCTGGTATTGGTGGTATCGAAACACTAGAAACTACAAAATCTGTAATAGACACTAAAGGACCTTCTAAGATATCTCCATTCTGTATCCCTTCATCTATTGTTAATATGCTATCTGGTATTATTTCAATAAATCATGGTTTGCGTGGTCCTAACGTTCCTATAGTTACAGCTTGTACTACTGGTACTCATAACATTGGTATGGCTGCTAGACTAATCTCTAGTGGTGATGCAGATGCTATGCTTGCTGGGGGTTCAGAAAAAGCTAGTAATGCTATTGGTATGGGTGGATTTGCTGCTGCTAGAGCATTATCAACTCGTAATGATGATCCTCAAGGTGCTTCTCGTCCTTGGGATAGAGATAGAGATGGTTTTGTGCTTGGTGATGGTGCTGGTGTTGTTGTACTTGAAGAATATGAAAAAGCTAAGGCACGTGGTGCTAAAATATATGCTGAAGTAGTAGGTTTTGGTATGTCAGCAGATGGCTATCATATGACTATGCCATATGCCCCTGGTCAAGAAAGATGTATACAAAATGCTTTGGCAAATGCAGGTCTTGAGAATGATCCTGATGCTATTGACTATATAAATGCTCATGGTACTTCTACGCCTCTTGGAGATGTACAAGAATCTCAAGTAGCTGAAAAAGTAATTGGTCAATACAGAAAAGATCTTGTAATGAGTTCTACGAAATCTATGACAGGACACCTATTAGGTGCTGCTGGTGCAATTGAATCTATCTTCAGTGTATTATCAATAAGAGACCAAATAGCTCCTCCAACAATTAATCTACATAATTTAGATGATGGTTGTAACTTAGATTATGCTGCTAATGCTGTTAAGAAAACGAAGATTGATTATGTACTTAACAACTCTTTTGGATTTGGTGGTACTAATGGATCTGTAATTTTCAAAAAGATCTGATCGATAAACCTCTAAGACTAATTTAAGGCCACAATTGTGGCCTTTTTTATATAAGGAATATAATAATCATGCAAATCCACATTATAAATTTAAAATATTTAGTTAATGAAGATAAGGTCGCATCTATAAGACCTCTTCATAGGGAGTTTCTAGATATAGGATATGACAAAGGTATCCTTCTAGCTTCAGGACCTAAATCAGATAAAACTGGTGGAATCATCCTTGCTAAAGGAGATATAGAAGATGTTAAAAAGTTTATTGAAAATGATCCTTTTTATACAAATAATATAGCTCAGTATAGTTTTAATACTTTTGATGCTGTCAAGCATATAAAAGAATTAACTAATTAATAAAAGTACCTTACATCATTTCTCTCTTCTTACTGAAACCTGTGTCTTCATTAACTTTAAAACCATATTTCTGCAATAATTTTCTAATTTTTGATGCTGATGTAAAAGTTGCGAAATTACTTTGATTTTTTGATAATTTCATCATATTTTCAAAAAAAGTTTCTTTCCAAATGCTAGTATTTTTTGCTGGAGAAAATCCATCAAGAAACCATGTATCTACTATATCTAAATCATAATTGCTAATATATCTGGCATCATCAATAATCAATTTTAAAATTACATTATTAAATTTGTATATAATTTAGTCCAGGTTTAGGATCATAAGCACTCAGAAGTTTTTCATGCCCTGCTATACCATTTAGTGCTATGAATATCTCTTTTAAATCAGATGGTGAAATAGGATATTTCTCAAATGAGATATATTCTAACTTAGCATTATTAGGAGCCAAGCTTTCCCAAAGATTCATAGTTAGAATAAAATTTAATCCACTGCCAAAACCAGTTTCACAAATTCTATAGATCTAATAATCAGCTAGCTTTTTAAATCTCTGTTCCAGAAAATTATGCTCTAAATAGTTATATGAGCTTTCATCAATCCCAGATGTACTAGAAAAATAAAAATCATCAAACAATTCTTATTTTGGAGTATTATCTTGCCATATTATTTTTGTATACATATATCACTTATATCTAAATAAATTCATCCTAATAATTAACAAGATTAGCATCTTGCTAAAAATAATTACTTATGCAAAAATAATCATTATATATCCTCACAATATAAAATCAACATGGAAAGTGGAACAAACAACTCATCATCATTTAGAAATAAACTGCTTATAACTTTTATATGTTACCTTTGTTACTTTTATACAGCTAATGTAGTATTAGTTACTGGGGCTGTTATGAAACCCCTATCTGAATATTTTAATAATAGTAATATAGGTTTTGCATTCACATTTATTAACGTTGCAATGTGGTTTGCCATATTTATTATTGGTATTTTGATGAATAGATTCTCAATAAAACTACTACTTATAGCAGCTGTGGCTATTGGTGTCATTTCTTCACTCATAACCGCTATAGTACCATCCATGTTCACACTTAAAATACTTCTAACTTGTGTGGGTATAACAGGCGGATTATTTATGGCAATAGCAAGCTATATGATTGTACATATCTATAACGATCATAAAATTAGAGCTATGAATGTAATTTTCACAGATTTCTTTTTTAGCTTTGGTGGAGCTTTAATTCCTATATTTGCAGCTTATTTGATTACCCAAAACTTCCAATGGTATACTATTTACTCAATCCTACAAATAACTGCTGTTATTATTCTAGTTTTAGTTATTTTTTCTGATTTTTCTATACTAAATAGACATAAAATAGTAAATGACATAAATACAAAACTAAGTTTTTCATCTTGGAATTTAAGCTTATATTGTATTGCTTTTGCAGCATTTTTGTTTCTACTAGCTCAATTAATAATGACTAGTTATGCTCAATCATATTTCCAAGAAATATTAGGTTGGGGCACGATTGATGCAAATAAACCACTTTCTTTTTTCTGGACTGCTCAATGTGTAGGCTTATTCATAAGTCCTCTTATAACAAGATTCGTACCATTAAAATATATTTTGCCTACATTTATGTTAGTTGGATTAATCGCATTATCTGGCATATTATATATCCCTGATATGAGTACAGTAATCAAAGCAGCTATTATATTTGGTTTATTTAACTGCTATATATATGCAGGTCTACTAGCTTATGGTACTTTCCAAATGGAGAATGCTCCTCCAACTCTTATTACAACTATTCTTTTATTTGGTACAACAGGTACCGCACTATCTACAACAACAGGTGCTTTTATAAATAAATATTTCGGACTTACTAACGTAATGCACTTTGTAGTTATTTTTTATATAATATCGTTCATACTTGTAATATCCTCTGTTCTATTCTCAAAAGAACAAAAAAACGCATAAGTCTCAAGATATAAATTTTTCTAATAATAGATATAAATACTTTTAGTTATAAAATACCAGTCTAATAGTATATATTTATACAAAACTTATTTTAACTAAAGATAGAAAATTATGAAAAAACATTTTACTCAACCGATGATTCTAGGGGTGCTGTTAGTAGCAACTCTTGCTGACATAGCCTATTTTATAGCAAAGATCTCAGCTATTGAGGATCTTGGAATTAGCCCATTAATTATAGGGATTGTGCTGGGTATGACATTAACTCATACACCAGCAAGTAAAATTATTCATAAATGGAAAGAAGGCATTGTATTTAGTGCAAAGAAAATCCTTAGATTTGCAATAATCTTTTATGGCTTCAACCTAACTTTCCAATTAATAGCATCTGTTGGCTTAGCTGGGCTTTCAGTATCAATAATCATGCTAGTTTCTACTCTAGTAATAGGTATTGTGCTAGGTACTAAGGTATTTGGCTTAGATAGAGATAGCTCAATTCTAGTAGCAGCTGGTAGTGCTATATGTGGTGCTGCTGCTGTATTAGCTACTGAAGGCACATTAAAATCAGAACCTTATAAGGCAGCTATGGCTGTAGGTACAGTTGTATTATTCGGGACTGCTGAGATGTTCTTGTACCCTATTCTAATGAAAGCTGGTCTTTTAGGTCATATGACTGATGCTCAGTATGGTATTTTTGCAGGTGGTTCAATACATGAGGTTTCTCAAGTTGTAGCTGCTGGAAGTGGTGTAAGTGCTCATGCTGAAGAAGTTGCTGTGACAGTCAAAATGATCCGTGTAATGATGTTAGCACCTATGCTAATCGTGATTGGTATATGGATCACTAAATCTGCTGCAACTGTAGGTGGAGTAAATGGATCAAAGCCTGAAAAAGGATCAATTAAAAAAATCATCCCATGGTTTGCTATTGGTTTTATAATAATTGTTGGATTCAACTCTTTAGACTTACTACCAGTAACAACTGTTAGTAGTATTAGAATAGCTAACCAATTTTTATTAGCTATGGCGATGACTGCTTTAGGACTTGAAACTCATGTATCTAAATTTATCCAAGCTGGAATAAAACCTTTAGTCTTAGCATTAATATTATTCGCATGGTTATTTTTCGGCGGTATAGCAATCACTTATGGTATTACTAGCATAATATAGTCTCTTATTTGACCAAAGCTATCCTATTTTGAAACTAAATAATGTATCATGTCTAAAAATAATAATCTTATAATTTTCACAACTAATGAAACCAATTCTTAACGCCGTAACGACTATTACTAGAAAAGCAGGTAAAATTATTCTACAAGCTCAAAATGATCCTAGTACTATCCAAATTTCTCAAAAATCTGATAATACAACTGTCTCAAATATTGATGTAGCTGTAGAGAACTTCATAATCGATAATATCAAAAAATCTCAATTTAATGACTATTTCATAACTGAAGAAAGTGGTGAATTTGGTAACAAAGATAGTCGCTTCACATGGATTATTGATCCTATTGATGGTACTAACAACTTTGTCCATGGTCTGCCACATTGTTGTATTTCAATAGCAGCAAAAAAAGATAATGATATCGTCTTGGGTGTTATTTATAATCCATTCTTAGATTTAATGTTTTGTGCATATAAAGGACAAGGCGCCCTACTTAATGGTAAAAAAATTAGAGTTGCTCAAAGCCAAGACTTAGAAAAGACTTTAATTTCAGCATCTCTAAAATACTCACGTAGAATATTCAAAGATACTTATGTTGCTGAACTTATCAAACTTCAACAAGTAATTTCTGGCTATAGATATTCTGGAAGTATAGCTATGGATATGGCTTACTTAGCTGCTGGTTATATCGATGGATTATGGGCTTGTGGTAGTGTCAAGATATGGGATCTAGCGGCTGGATATATAATCATGAAAGAAGCTGGTGCTATAGTTACTGACATTCATGGTAGTAGTAATCTTGAATCTGGTCTAATCGTAGCAGGCAACAAAAAAGTCCAACCTAAACTTATCAAAATTTTAGCAAAACATATCAAATAATGAATACCCGTGCTATTGCAGCTAAGTCAATTTCAGATATTATTGATAACAAATACTCTCTGTTAACTATAGAACACAAGCTTATTGAATATAATTTATCAGATAAAGATAAGTCATTCGTAAAACTATTATGTTATGAATTCTTTAGAAATTATTATTCTTTAGAAAATGTAGCCAGTTTGTATTTAGCTGAAAAAACTAAGCTAAAAGCTAAGATACTAATAATGCTTGGTATCCTACAGATTTTCGAGATCAATCAACCTCATTATGCTAGCATTAATGAAACTGTAGCAGCTTGTAAAAATCTAAAGATACTATGGGCAAAGAAACTTGTTAATGCCGTACTAAGACAAATAGTTCGTGATTTAGAAGATATTAGACCTAATTATACAGAGCATAAAAAGCATGATCTTGCATTATGGCTTAATAATATGATTAAAGAACAATATCCTATTGATTATCAAAAAATAGCCGAAGCTGTGAACTCAAAAGCAGATATGTTTATTCGCCTAAACAAAGCGAAAGATCCTCAATATGTTATTAATTATTTTGATAAAAACAATATTAGTTACTCAAAAACTGAACTAGAGAACTGCATCAAATTAGATAAAGCCATTGATGTCAAAAATAACACTCTTTTTCAACAAGGCTATTTTACTGTTCAGGATATATCTGCCCAATATATGGGTCATATTATTAATGTCCAAAATAATGATATTGTACTAGATGCTTGTGCCTCTCCTGGTGGAAAAACAACTCATATCTTAGAATTAGCACCACAAACCAACATTACAGCTATAGATATTATTGATAAACGCCTAGAATTACTTAAAGAAAATATAATAAGAATAGCCAAAAATAATCATGTAAATGTAATAAAGCATGATCTAACACAACCTCTAGCGGGACAGTATAACAAAATCATCCTAGATGCCCCATGTTCTACTCTTGGCACACTTAAGAGAAACCCTGATATCAAAGTATTACGAAAGCCCCAAAATATAAAATCTATACAAACACTCCAAGCTCAAATACTTGATAATCTATGGTGTAATAATCTGCTGACAGATGGCTATCTGCTATATATTACATGTTCAATATTACAACAAGAAAACCAGTTACAAATAAAGAATTTCCTATCAAAACATCAAGATGCTGAGATTGTAGAAATTAAAATTCTAGAAAATTATAAAACTGATTATGGTTATCAGATATTACCTACAGAAGATAAAGGTGATGGATTTTATTACTGCTTGATTAAGAAGGCTTCTTCTTAGCTGCGATTCTCTCAGCAGCTTCTTTTGGAGATATAGACAATTTTAATCTATTTAATTTATATCTATTATCAAACTATTCTGTCATCGATAATAAACCCTAATGCTGTATAAAATGCTAAAGAGTGCATATCCGAACAATAGACATAGGCAGTATCTATATCATGATTTTCAAATAAGTATTTAACCATTGCTTCACCAAGACCTTTTCCAAAAAGCTTGGTAATACAGGGGAAAACAATAGTTCTTTATCTCTAATACATACAAAGCCTACATTCTTATCATCCACAACTTGTACAAAACTCTTAGTTTCTGGAATATTGAAATATTTTTGTTCTAAAACTTCTACTTCTCTATCTATTTCACTTGTTGTTAAAAATTCACAGGTTGTAGATATGCATTCTTTCCATATATGTAACATATCTTTAAAATCTTTAGATGTCGCTTTTCTTATTTTAATAGTAACCCTTCAATAATTTTGTAAGTGATTTAATAAAAAGTATCCACAATTTAATTCTATGATAACGCACAGAAGTTGTAAACTATTATTAAATACTACCTAAAAAAGCTCCATGAGTAAACTTTTTATCTAATGACAAATTATTAGGATGTGAACCATGCTCTCCTTGAGGAACCTTTAAACCATGCTCCCCATAGAAATCAAGCCAGTATTTCGACACAGCAACATCATCAATTGCAATATAATTAAGCGTATGTTGACTGAAATATTTACCCTTACACACACTATCAAAAACCTCATGAATCAACTGCGAACAATAAAGTTTATCTTTTAAATCTGGTAAAAATAAATCATTATAAGCAAAACCTATAAATTCACGTGCATTATTAACTACTTCTTGTAGAAACTCTTCACTCTCAGATACACGAGATATTAGAGTTTTTTTATTTGAATATTTAGATAATTTAGTTTGTATAACTCCCGCAACAGGAATAGCTTCTATAATATCTCCATTGCCCATATACAAAGCGCAATGATAGTAACTATAACCACCAAATCCAGTAAATAAATTAGAAATATTTTTCTCAGCTTCATCTACTATGAAAATAACATCACCCTTTTTTAAGTTATTAATATTCATAGCAAATTCTGTAAATCTTGTTCTAATATAACCGTAACCCCTAAATCTTGAGCTTTTGTAAGTTTGCTACCAGCATTATCACCACAAATAACCATATCCGTTTTTTTAGAGACACTTGAGGTAACTTTTGCACCCATTGATTTAAGAAGTTGAGTCAACTCTGTACGGTTATAGTTTTCAAAAGTTCCTGTAATAACAATTGTTTTATTTGTAAAACTTTCATTATGTGCTTGCTCAATTTTTTCTGGATTTTGGATATTAATAGAATTACCCAATAGTTCATCAACGATTTGTATATTTAGGGAGTCTTGCCAGAATGAAATAATATTTTTAGCAATAATTTCACCAATATCATTAATCTCTATTAATTGCTCAAATTTAGCTTCACGGAAACTTTCTAAGCTACAAAAATGATTAGCTAAAGCTTCTGATGATACCTCACCAACATCTTTAATACCTATTGCAAAAATAAATCTTGCTAAACTTGGCTCTTTACTTTTTGTGATAGATTCTAAAACATTTTGCGATGATTTAGCTCCCATTCTTTCTAAGGCTGACAATTGCTCAAAATTGAGTTTGTAAATATCTGCTGGATACTTGATCAAATCTGCAGCAACAAGTTGCTCAATTAGTTTAGCTCCAAGCTTATCAATATCCATTGCTTTACGTGAGACAAAGTGCTTTAAGCGCTCAGTAGTTTGAGCCTGACAATGCCATCCTCCTGTACAACGACATATAGCCTGATCGTTAACACTCTCAATTGCTGAATCACAAACTGGACAGTTTGTTGGTATCTCAACCATCTGTGCATCAGACTTACGATATTGTGGTAAGCTTTTGACCACTTCTGGAATTACATCTCCTGCTCTACGTACGATTACTCTATCACTGATTCGGATATCTTTGCGTTTAATTTCATTGATATTATGCAAAGTTGCATTTGAAACAATCACACCGCCAACTGCTACTGGCTTAAGTCTTGCAACTGGGGTAACAGCTCCTGTTCTGCCAACTTGGAATTCTACATTTAGAACTTCAGACTCTACCTCTTCAGCTGGGAACTTATATGCTATAGCCCACTTAGGTCCTCTAGCAATATAGCCAATAGTATCTTGTAGTTTAATATTATTAACCTTAAAAACTAAACCATCAATATCATAAGCTAAATCAGCACGCTGATGGCTCATTTTATGATAATACTCCTCAACTTCTGAGAAGTTTTTTGCCAAAAACATATTATCACTGATAGTAAAGCCAAAACTCTGTAATAGATTCATAAGCTCGAATTGAGTTTCAGGATGTACAAAGTCTTTTAAAAAATAGCCAATACCATAGCTATAAAGCTTAAGTGGACGCTTTGCTACAACTTTTGAGTCAAGCATACGGATACTTCCAGCTGCTGCATTACGGGGATTTGCAAAAGTTTTTTTCTCGTGAGTTTGCATATATTCATTTAAAGATAAAAAACTTTGCTTATCTATGATAATTTCACCACGGACTTCTAGTTCATCAGGAGGATTTGAGGTATTTAATTTAAGTGGGACATCACGGATAGTTTTAACATTTTCGGAGACTTTTTCACCCTGAATACCATCACCACGCGTAACAGCATAGTCAAATCTACCATTTTTATAGAAAATGCTAATAGCCAAGCCATCCATTTTTGGCTCACACTCAAGCTCAATGTCATACTCTATCTTGTCATAAAAATCACGCAACTCCTCTAGACTAAAAACATTAGCCAGAGATGTCATTTTCTTCTTATGTTTGATAGTTTCAAACCCTGCTAAAATTTCTCCACCAACACGGTCTAATACTGAGTTTGTTGGCTTAAGCTCCGGATTATCATCAACTAAATCTTGTAATAATCGGAATAACTTATCATAGTCTGAGTCAGTAATAACTGGCTTATCTATAGTATGATACAAATAGCTTTGTTCGCCTAGATACTCTGCAAGATCATCAATATATGATTTTAATTGTGCTTTAGTTAAAGTTTTATAGTCTGTAGAGATAAAATCACTCGGAGTCATTACAAGAAAAGTTTATCATAATTTTTTATAGTGATTATTTTATACTAATTTAGTAGCTTTTGCATAAGAAAAAGAGCTCTAGGTTTGTGAGCTTTCTTATTTATTTAACTTAGGTAAATATGATAATAATGCTATTTAAAGATTGTATGATTTTTTGCAATATGTTATAAATCTGCATTACAAAATATAAGACTGTATACGATTTTGTAACGGTACTTATGATTTATAAACAATATTGACCTTTTAAAAAGGCAATAATCACAGTTTTAATTTAATTAAAAGGTGGACTTGATTTATGCAACAGGTACCTAGATATGTCATTGTCGGCAACGGCAATGTAGCGGCACATATGTGCTATTATTTTAAATGCTTAAAACTAGATTTCAGACAATGGTCTCGAAATGAATCGTTAGATCAGCTTGATAAATTATTAGATAATGCAACTCATGTTTTAGTCTTAATCAAAGACTCTGAGATACAAAAATTTATAGATAGACATCTCACAAATAAGTCAAAAAGACTCATAATAATTCACTTCTCTGGTCTTTTGGATATCGAAAATGCTTGCTCAGCACATCCTTTACAAAGCTTCCCCGATAAGAACTTATACTCTTTAGATGAGTACAAATCGATTGCATTTATAACTTGTGATAGAGATATTGCATTTAGTGAGCTTTTACCTAAGCTACCTAACGCTAATTTTTGTATCGATAAAAGTCAAAAAGCATACTATCATGCAATGTGTGTTTTAGCCAATAATGTAAGTACATTAATCTGGCAGAAATTCTATACAGAAATGAAAAATCGCTTTGGTATAAATCAAGAGTATCTAACACCATTTTTAGAAACCACTTTTAAAAATATCAAACATAATCATCATGCCCTATCAGGACCAATAGCTAGAGGAGATAGCCTTACACTACAAAAGGATCTCAACGCTTTAGTTAATGATGATTTCTATGATGTTTTTAGAGCTATTGCTAATCAATTTTTAAACAAGGAGAAAAGATAAAATGAAATCAGTTTTAGGATTCAAAAAAGCTAAAGCGAATCGAGAAAAAATCTCGATGGTAACTTGCTATGACTATACTTTAGCTAAAATTATAAACTCAACAGATATCGATTGTATACTCGTTGGAGATAGTGGTGGTATGGTATTACTGGGTAAAAAAAATACTACCTACACAACTCTAGCTGATATACAGTTCATGACTCAAGCGGTAGCTAATGGTGCTACAGATAAATTCATAATCGCTGATTTGCCATTTATGAGTTATCGCCAATCATTAGAAACAACAATGCAAGCTGTTACAGCACTGATTCAATCAGGAGCTCATGCGGTTAAGCTTGAAGGTAGTTCAGGAAATTTAGATATTATCAAACATATCGTAGATTCTGGTGTTCCAGTAATGGGTCATATTGGTATGACGCCTCAGTTTGTAAATAGTTTTGGTGGTTTTAAAGTTCAGAATAAAACTGAAGAAGCTGCTAAGAATTTACTTGAAGAAGCAAAGCTTCTTGAGCAAGCAGGATGTTTTGCGATAGTTCTAGAATGTATACCGACAAATATTGCTAAGAATATTACACAAAATTTAAATATCCCAACAATAGGTATTGGTGCTGGTAGTGATACTGATGGTCAGATTTTGGTTCTCCAAGATATGCTTGGTATGAATACTGACTTTCAACCAAAATTTGTCAAGAAATATATAAATGCTTCTGAGATATTTTCTGAAGCTATAAATACTTATGTTAAAGAGACGAAAGCTAATATTTTTCCAACTAATGAGCATAGCTATGATTATTGCTAAAAATATTGAGCAATTTAATTTGCTAAGAGAAAGTTTCACTAAAGAACAAAAAATAGGCTTTGTCCCAACAATGGGCGCGTTACATAGTGGTCATATAAGCCTAATCAAAAAAGCTAAATCAGAAAATGAAATTACTATTGTCAGTATATTTGTAAATCCAACTCAATTTAATAATCCAAGTGATTATCAAACATACCCAAACCAACTGCAACAAGATATACAAATATTAGAATCACTTGATATTGATGTGTTATTTAACCCCAGAGAAAAAGATATCTATCCAGATGGTAACCTATTGAGAATGCAACCTGAGCTTGAAATTTCGAATATCCTAGAAGGTAAAGCTAGACCTGGACATTTCAGTGGCATGTTAACTGTGGTACTAAAGCTGCTACAAATCACTAAGCCTGATAATCTCTACTTAGGCGAAAAAGACTATCAACAAGTTATGCTAATCAAACAACTTATTAAAGATTTTTTTATTAATACAAAAATTATAGTTTGCCCAACACAAAGAGAACCATCTGGACTTCCTCTTAGCTCTAGAAATAAAAACCTAACACCTAGTAATATAGAGATTGCTAATAAGGTATACGAAATACTTAGACAAGATAATTTCTCAGACTTAGAAGAACTAACAAATAAGATTAATTCTACTAGTGCAAAACTGCAATACATTCAAAAAATTAATAACAGAATATTTTTGGCACTTTACATTGGTAAAGTACGTTTAATTGACAACTTCCTAAAGGAGACAGGACCATCATGTTAATTTCTGTTTTAAAATCAAAAATCTCATACGCTACTGTAACTGGCAAAGATTTATTTTATGTGGGTAGTATCACTATTGATAGTGAGATAATGAAACAAGCAAATATTATTGAAAATGAGAAAGTACAAGTGGTAAACTTAAACAACGGTGAGCGTCTTGAAACTTATGTAATCAAGGGTGAACCAAATAATAAAACTATCGCACTAAACGGCCCTGCTGCTAGAAGATGTGAAATAGGCGATGAGCTATTTATAATTAGTTATGCGCAAATTGATCCTACTAGAGAAAATATAAAACCTAAGCTTGTTGACCTAAAACCGGAGAATAATAAATGATAGTATGCATAGATATTGGTAACTCACATATTTTTGGTGGAGTATTTGTAGGAGATCAAATTAAGCTCCGCTTTCGCTACCCTTCTACTACTCCGTGTACCTCCGATACGCTAGGCATATTTTTGTGTTATCATTCTTTGAGAGAAAGAAGCTTGATATCGAAGCTATTGAAGCAGTTGTACTTTCATCAGTTGTTCCTCATCTAGAGTATTCTGTCAATTCTGCTTGCAAAAAATATCTAGGGATAACACCTCTTGAGCTAAAACCTGGAATAAAAACAGGGTTAAAACTCGATATCAAAAATCCTCTAGATTTAGGTGCAGATCGTGTTGCAAATTCAGTTGCAGCTATCTCTAACTTTCCATCTAAGAACATTATCATTGTTGATTTTGGTACTGCAACAACTATATGCGCTATCAAGCAAAATAAATCTTATATAGGTGGTGCAATTCTACCAGGAATTAATCTATCAATGGATAGCCTATCACAAAAGACTGCAAAATTATCAAATGTGACTATAGCAAAACCTAGCTCTGCCCTAGGTAAGACAACTATATCTCAAATTCAATCTGGTCTTATATATGGTCAATTAGGAGCTATAAAAGAGATAATTAGTAGAATCTCTCAGGAGAGTTTCTCAGATAAGCCTCCCGTGTTAATCGCAACTTGAGAGTATGCTCACTTATTTGAGAAAGAACAATATTTTGATGTAATTATCTCTGATTTATTACTTCATGGACTCAGAATAATCTGGCAAATGAATAAGTAATTTCTAAGTTATTGAGTGCTCAAGCTAACTAATTCACTAATATTTGAATTTCTCTTAATATCTTTCTGAGCAATATCTCTTAAACTACTTTGTTCAGAAATAATCGTTAATTTATGTTTCGCTCTAGTGATAGCCGTATACAAAAGTTGTTTACTTAGCGCTTCATTATCTTCTGCTGGAAGAATAATCACGATTTCATCAAACTCTGAACCTTGAGTTTTATGAATTGTCATCGCATAAACACTTTCATATTTTGGTAGCATATTTAGACTAAAAGCCTTAGCATCTTTACCATCAAAATATGCTCTAAGCTTACCAGTATTATCAGGCCAGATAATCCCTACATCTCCATTAAACAATCCTAATGAATAGCTATTTTGAGTTATCATAATTGGTTTACCCTTATAGCTAGAATCTATAAGCTTAAACATAAATTTCTCAATTTTCTGATTTAACTTATCTGTACCAATTTCTAAATTTTTGTTAGCCACAAGTATTCTAAATTTATTTAGCTCGGTAAGAGCCTCTTTGTGGTCACGGCACTTTTCAAGCTGTGAATACCTTCTTGCATAATCTCTTAAATAATTATCTAAATTCCTTAGGCTATGAAAATTAATATTCTCGTTTTGGTGACTATCAATATTAATAACACCTTTTAGAACTGGGGCTGCAAGATTATTTATATATTGTTGTGAACGATAGTTTTTGATAAGCAATGTTGTATATGGCTTAATATCGCCATCTCTATGGTGTGTAAAGTTTGCCAGTAGACTACCAGCCTCAACTGATGGTAACTGATTAGTATCACCTATCAAAATTAGCTTGGTATTATCAGCTACTGCTCTAATCAACTTAATAAAAATATTCATATCAAGCATCGAAGCTTCATCAACAATAATCACATCGTATGGTGCTTTTGACTGCTCGTTATATTTAACATAAGTAGAGTTTGGTCTTAAGCCTAAAAATCTATGTATAGTTTGAGCTTCTAGATTAGATAATCCTAAATAACTATCATTGTCTACCCTTTTACTTAATACACTATTTAAGGATTCCATCATTCTCTGAGCAGCCTTACCCGTTGGTGCTAAAAGAGCTATTCTTTGCTGATTTTGATTAAGCATTTGTATAGCAAGTAAGAGTTTTGCAACTGTAGTTGTCTTACCTGTACCTGGTCCACCTGAGATAATACTAAAATTATAATTTAGACTTTTGATAACTGCCTGTTTTTGCCAATCTATCTCATTAGCAGGTTCAAATAGCTTATCTACAACTTCTTCAATATGGTTATCTTGTTGAGTATTTTGGATAGTTCTAGATTTTATAAAGTTAGCTATTTCAACCTCATAATTCCACAATCTTTTGATATATAAGGAATCATACTCTTTAGCAAAATATATAGGTAATTTATCATAATCTAAAGGCTCTAAAATACTTACAATTTCATCAAAACTTAGCATTTTAAAGCCTACTTTAGCATCGCTGTGATTAATTTGCTCTGAAGCAAAAATAGTTTTACTTGATATATCTGCTATCTTCAAACAGCTATGACCATGGCTATACACATGCATAAGCTTTATCAAAATATGGAAAAATACATTTTCATTTTCACTATATTTTAGAGATTCAGGATCAAGTCCGGAATGACAATTGTTTTTTGAGCTCTTAGGTAAATTTTTAGCCAAATCAAATACTTCTTTAGCAAAGAAAAATTCTATAGCTCTAATATCTGCTAATTGCTCACAAGCTTGATGGAAAGTCTTATACATGATAGTCACCCCCATTAAATAGATTAGCAAGCTTATTGATAATCTCTAAACTTGGTCTAGCTCGATAAACCCCATAGCCATCTTTCATACCTCTAAGATAGAAATAATATACTCCGCCAAAATGCTTTTCATAATTATAACTTTCAATATTTTGTCGCAGGTACTTATCCAAAGCAACGCTATATATTAGATATTGTAAATCATAAAAGCTACTTTGATTTTTCTCACTCATAGTAGCTTGATTATAATCTTCTAATTTATCACCTAAATAATTTGACTTATAATCTGCCACATAAAATTTGCCATCATATTCAAAAATCAAATCAATAAAACCATGAAGCATACCAAAAATCTTTTGACTAGCAAACTCATCATAATCAATAATCTGATTACGATATTCTGCTAAAATTTTGATAATATTTTTCTTATATAGTTTTTCATTTGTTATAGGAAAATAAAACTCTGCTTCTTTTAAGGGTTTTGTATTAGAGATGTCTTTTAAGCAAAAGCCTTTATCCTTGATATCAAACAAGTCATATTGAATATCATTAGAACTAAAATCTTCAGTTTCTATAGAAGGTATAGACGCGACTAAGCATTCTTCTAACCATACTTTAAGCTTATCAAAATCTTCTGCAGCAACTACTTTATACCTACCCATTTGCTCTTGTAAAAGATTATCATTTATCTTACCTAAGCTAAAATCCGCATGCTCTAAAACATTATGCAAAATATTACCAATATCTGCTCCTTTGGAAGCTGTAAATCTAAACTCTAATTCCTGCTGAGATTTTTGAGCACTATCATCTTCAGACTCATCATTTTCTTTTTCTAATGCGGTATTTTGAACTTTTGACTTTGATATTTTTGAGAAAGACAGCATTTCCCAACTATCATTTGCTAACTTCTTAATATCATTCGCTTTGAGGTTTTGTAAAGTATCATGGTCAAATTGGTCATTTGTAATTAAATTCTCATTTTCATAACAATGACTTGTAGCTACATCTATAAGCGAACTTTGATTAGTAGGATTTGCTGTTATATTTTGGATTTTCTCTAACCAATCATCATCTTTTTGATAACCTAAAAATCTTGCTAATGGTGATTTTTCGCTATTACTATATTTTGCAACTCCAATATAACATCTATGCTCTGCACGTGTGACAGCTACATAAAACAGGCGCATTAATTCCTCTATAACCTCATTTTCTATTTGTGGTTTTATACTGTCATCCTTACCAATTTTATAGACTGTCTGTTTAAGGTGTTTATCATAGTATTTAGAGAAATCACTCGCCTCAAATTTCTTTTTACTTACATAACTTGCAAATGGTATAAATACAACAGAGTACTCAAGCCCTTTTGAGCCATGAATTGTAGTTATCTTAATCAGGTTATCATCACTCTCTAATCTAAGTTCGCCCTCACTTGTAGCTGTACTATTTAGCTGTTGGCGATACCACTTGATTAGCTGATTTGGGTGTTTATATTTATTCTCAGCTACTTTTATAAGCTCTGCTAAATGGAGAATGTTTGTAATAACACGCTCTTTTGAATCGGATCTTTGAATAAAATTCTGATGTATAATTTGCATAATAAATGCCATAAAACCATATTTATGCCATTGTTGTCTTAGAGATTTAGCTTTTTCTATCTCTTCATCCCATGCTGAGACATCATTTTCATCAATATAATCAATAAACTTAGCCGCTGTACCACCAAGTAAAATAGTTGATAATGCTTTCTTTAGCATAGATTTATTTTCAAGATCGTTTATACCTTCCATAAGAGCTAATATCTCTTTAGCCTCTTGACTATGATATACATTATCGCGCTGGCTTAGATATACTGAGCTTAGTTTTTTAGCTTGTAGAGCTTTTTGAATAACCTTTGCTTGATTACTATTTTCTACCAAAATTGCGATATCACTTTCTATAACTTTTTTCGAATTTAATAGTCTGACGATCTCATTTGCTGTCCATGCTGATAAATTATTATCAATATCACTTTTATTATCATCTTCAGCTACTTGATAATAAAAATAATTTATTGGTTTAATGTTATCATCGAAATCTCTTGCTTTCTTATCAGCATTTGGTGATGCTTTGACAAGTTGGTAGCCTATACCATCGCTAAAAATATTAGCCCCAACTTGCCCCTCTTCTTCTAGCTGATAATCTTGTTTATAAAAAAGTCTATTATAGGCCTTTATCATCTCTCTAATTGAGCGCCAGTTAGTGTCCATGCTCCACTGATTATCATTAGAACAACTATCCTTAGCTTTTAGATATGTAAAAATATCCCCACCTCTAAAACCATAGATTGCCTGCTTTGGATCGCCTATCATTAGCAATAACAAATCATCTATTCCCCTTTGGGACGAAGGGGTGTCCGCCGAAGACTTATGAGGTAGTTTATTACTCTGAGGATAAATAGTATCCAAAATCTCATACTGCTCAGCATCGGTATCTTGAAACTCATCAATAAGAGCAACTGGATATTGATGTTGTAATGTCTTGACTAAATCTGGAGACTTTTTGACACTATGACAAAGTTTAGTAATCAAATCATCAAAATCCAAAACTCCATTTTGCTCTTTGGCTTTTATAAAATCTTGGCGGATTTGTAGGCAGGCTTGTTTGATGAATTGAGCTGCATTTGCTCTCTTTATTTCTTCCTGTAGGTCTCTTAATTCTTTGATACCAGCAAGAATTGGTTTTATTAGCTTTACACTTGTCTTTCTGCCATCTGTAATTATAGATACATCGTGTGGAAATAATGCTTCATTATCTAATTTCAACCATTCTAAAACTCTATGATATTCATCTACTCTCTTGCCCTGTGGCTCGCCTTTTCCCAATTTAGATAAGAAATAATCTACGGTATCTTGATTATTAATAAACAACTCTAACTGTTGCTTTTTGAGTATCTTAAACTCATCTAAACTTATAGATTGCTTTGTTAAAATCTCATAATTAGCTCTAACAACTTTTCTTAGCTTATCCAAAAACATATCTGGAGTATGTAGCTTATATGCTTGCAAATATTCAAAGTTGGTTTTGTTTTTATTGATATGTTTTCTAAAAAAATCCTCTACTACTTTTTGCAAAATATCTGAAGTATCGACCTCCATAGAGACATCCATCTCCATACCACTAGCAAATGCTTGTTCACTTAAGACTTTTTTACAAAACCCATGGATAGTAAAAATAGCTGCCTCATCTATCTCAAGTAATGATCTTTTTAGATGCTTATAATTCTCATCACCTTTTTGAATCAGAGTATCTCGTCCTTTTATAGAAACTTTGACCTGTTTGCCTTCAGAAATATCCTCTAATACATCTCTAATCTTAGCCTCAACTCTACCGATAATCTCTTGGGTGGCATCTTTGGTAAAGGTCATAACTAGTGTCTGACTTGGTAAAAGTCTCTTCTCTACTAATAAGCGAATATATAACTCAGTAATATTAAAAGTCTTGCCGGTACCAGCACTAGCCTCGATAATATGGTGACCCTGTAGGATTATTGTTTTTGCATCTAGATTAGTCATATTAACCAATTATAATTTTCAAGAAAGTCTTTGTGATATTTTAGCAAATTACTAATTTAAAAAATTATCTATCTTTGAAACTTTGGGGATTTATCAGTGTTATTTGCTCATATATAAATCAATTTTAACTTATGATGTGACTCAAAATACTATTTCTTGGCTAAATATCCACGTGTTAAAATAAACTTGTTTGGTTCGTTATATTATATGGAGATTATTTATGGCTGATAATTATGTTCGTGGGGGAACTATCTTAGCATCTATTCTAAAAGAAAAAGGTGTTAAAAATGTCTTTACTCTAGCTGAAGGATTTTGTAATGCTGGTCTAGAGGGCATGATGAAATATAATAGAAGGACTAGGTGGATATGCTGAAACTGTTGAAAAATATCAAGATATCGTACCTGCTTTAGAAAGAGCTTTTGCAAGTAATAAACCAGCATGTATAAATGTTTTGACGAAAGGTGTTATGACTCCTGTGATAGAAGATATGACTATGCGCAGAGATGATGCAAGTATTGAATAAGGATTTATTATGAACTTAATATCATGTCATATACTTGACTCTACTTTTGGTAAAAATGCTTCCGAAATAAGAGTAACTCTTAGATCTTTAAATGATAATGAGTAGATCTTTGTAACTAATGCTACTTCTGATGGAAGGATAAAAGAATCCTTTGAAAGCCAAGAGAATCAATTATTTGAACTAAATATAGCTTCTAATGATTTTTAAAAGAATACTCTAATATGGATTTTTCAATTATTCCGGATATTCCAATAAAATTTATGACAAAGAAACAAAACTCTCACTATCATTTTTCGGTTGTTTTTTCTCCAAGTAGTTATTCTGTAATCTCGGTTGTAAGAGATCTATAAAAATTCGACTGTCTTTACATATAAATTTTCCAACTATCTATAGTAAGTAAAATGCTTATATCCAAATTCTAGGAGTCTATCAAACACTTACAATAATAAATCATAATTTTTTAGTATTACAAAAAGTTAACTTCTCCCAAAAAATACTGTAGTATTATGCAATTCCTCAAGTAAGGGCTTATTAATCCTCATTATGAGACAATTCATTTTAGAACTTTCTGATACTATCAAATCAAATAAATATATAGTAATACTTACTGCAATATCTGCATTCGCAAGTTATGCTTACTTTATATTTTCGTGGAACATCACTATAGATACTGAACTCGCAACATACGATATAGGAAACAGTGATTTCTTATACCCGTTATATATACAGTTTATAAAACTAGGTAGACCAATACTAGGTATTTTCACCTTTTTTTTAAGTGAACCCACTCCATACTTCAACTCTCTATTTACAGTTATATTTTTGTTTTTCTCATATTTAATCTGGATATTAATCATAACCAAATTAAACTCTGACAAGACACTAATTATTATTTTTGGACTATTTTATCTAATATCGCCGATCTATATTTTTCAATTTAGCTTCTTTAATCAAAGCATGTTTGTAGGTTTAGGGTTTATTTTTTCAGCTCTTTCACTTTATTACCTAACCTTAAGTCACAAAAACTCAAATAGGTATAGATCTATTGTTATAAGCATTATATTTCTATATTTAGCATTAGGTATATATCAGGCTTTTATAATTCTTTTTCTTGAAGGTGCTATATTTACTCTGATAATTAGTCAATTAAATACCGATATTAATACAAAGACTATACGCTGTCATATTTCACTAGTTTTTGTGGTAACACTTATAGCTTTAATTACATACTTTGTAACAACACATATCATATACTTATTTATCCCAAAATCTAACTATCTGAGTTTGACTTTTGATGGCTGGTTAAACAATCAATCACTATGGGATAATATAGTTAGACTTACTGATTATTTATACCAATTACTAACATCACAATTTACTATACTATATGGCTTATGCTTTATCTTACTAATTAGTTTTTTATTTAAAATAAGATTTTTTAGTTTCTTACTTGTATTAGCAAGCTTGATCATACCGATATTAATGCCACTACTATTTTTATCTCCAATGCCTCTAAGAACCTTATTCGCAAT
Source organism: Francisella orientalis FNO12 (assembly GCF_001042525.2). Lineage (NCBI taxonomy): Bacteria > Pseudomonadati > Pseudomonadota > Gammaproteobacteria > Thiotrichales > Francisellaceae > Francisella > Francisella orientalis. The sequence continues at coordinate 1,359,453 of NZ_CP011921.2, forward strand.
TCCTTTTAGCATTGCATTAATGGCTGTGGTATGCTACAGAACCTTTCAATACAAAAAGATAATCCTTACTTTAAGCATTTTTATTTCATTAATTAACTTCAATCAAATATCCAAGTTAACATATAGTGAAAATATGGCTCAAAAATACAATGAAAGGATTGTTACATCAATTTATCAAGATATTTATCATGCCTATGGAAACAGTACTTACCATATTGCTATAGTATTTGTAGCATCAAAAAATATTGAAAATAACTATTTTATAAAAGAAACTCTTAAACAACCGTTTCATACATCTAACGATTTAGATCTTTTTAGTAATATTTTTCCTGATCAATCATGGCAAGATAGTAATCTTAATCACAGAGCATACTATTTCATGCACTGGCTAGGTTTATATTATCAAATACCCACTCATGAACAAATAAAACAAGCAAAATATTTAGCTACTAATATGCCAATCTACCCAGACAAAGGAGCTATTGAATTAAAGGACAATATTATAATAGTGAAATTAAGTAATTAATCAACTGCGAGAAATTCTAATTTAAGCAACTATATCATGTCATATTCTAAGCTGATATTAAAGAGCTAGTTATGTCAGACTTTGGATATGGTAGCTGCTTAATATTTTTAACAAAAGCTTTTGTATGATTCTTATCTAAAGTATCTAAATTTATAGATACTGAATTAAGCGGATTATTATAAATATTTATATAAACAGTATCGTTTGTTAGATCTTTGATACTAGTAGATACTGTATGATCATAATATGTTTTACCACCTATGTTTTCAGCTACTACACCTTTAGGTATATCAGCATTATGCAAGATGTGAGCTACTCTATTTAGAGTACTTTCATCCTTGATATTATCATTATTAGAATAGTAGCCTAATACTGCTGTTCTAATAAACCTAGATGGAGGAGAGTAATCACCAGGCATACCCAACATCCCATTGCCTTGACCTAATGCATCCATAATTTTATAAGTATGATTTGGCACTACATCATTCTCATTATAAAGTTTCATACGAGATACAGTCTTATTTGACAAGTTCAGATAGTTTCTAATATTTACTAAATGCCAATCATAAGTAGGAGCATTTGTCATAACTTTAAGGTCTAATTCTAACTGATAGAAATGAACTTCACCTTTAACATACTCTACGACTATCGCACTTCCACTTTTATCTGATATCAAAAAGTGAAGTTCTGGAACCACTCCATTTACATCTGTAGACTTATCACTCCAAACTTTGATGTTTTCTAAACCCTTCTTAGCTTCATCAATACTATTATATTGACTTAAAATATAGGTTGCTATTTCTAAAATTGAAGCGTAATTTTCATCATCTTTGTCAACTTGTTGATACTGAGTAAAACCAGGTAGATAATTAGCACTAAGACTAAGCCCTTGATTATTTTGTCCATCAAGTATCGCAAAGTTATCTTTATTTATCGCTAATCCTATTCCTAATACAGAATATTTAGATAAATATTTTTTTGCTGGTAAATTTAGATCTACAGGTGCAGTCAGTGTATGTGAAATACCCGCTGGAATATATGTTAGACTCCAATCCCAAGTGAATCCCCACTCCATCGTTCTACCTGCGACAACATCCCCATCATTACCTTTGAGTGTTATCGCTGTACACGCCATCGCAGAACTTGCTAACACACTCGAGAGTAGCAAAGCTAATTTTAAAAGTTTTTTCATTTTAAATTTCCCATATAAAAAATAATGCTATAGCTGTACCACTAAATGTTTCTATCAAACGTAAACCGGTATTTAGAAAAGGTGAATAACTTGGCTGATACAATCCTAATGCAACAATTACTCCAGCATTTGCACTACTCATTTTGATAACATTCTCAAGATGTAGAGTCTCTGTGATAAGAACACTAATTGCCACAGCTAAAATCATGACATAATAATGATAACCTAAAATAGATGTAAAAATAAATGCTGTGATACCACCTATTACAGAGCCTACAAGAATTTGAAAAGCTGCTGAGTAATAGTCTCTAATACTTAATTGTAAAATTATAGAGACTATTATCAGACACCAAAACCCCAAATTACAGACTGACCTACGTGCAACAACTCAGATAGATAAAGGCCAAACAAAAAACATATACGAGCCGCAATAGCAATTTCAAAGCTAATATAAATATCCTTGTATAACTGTGGTGGGGATAAATTTTTATTTATTTTCATTTATAACCTCAAAGAAATCTTGATATATTTGCAGACCCTCAAAGTCTTCTATTTTTGGATACTCATTATAAAATAGCTTAAAATACTCATTTTTATCCAACGATCTAGGATTATTATCATCTGAAATGACTTTATCCCAAGCTTGTTGTTTTTGTTTATCTGACTTTTTATATCTCTTACCATAACTCTCTCTATCAGCAAGCAATGCTTCTGCTAAAAATAAATGTACTAAAGTTGGCTTAGATACTATCTTTTCCGCATTTGATAGATATTTTTCTAACAACTCTTTTACACCTAAATGACTTATAACAAAAGTAGTATCAAATGCTTGATTTTTGTCTTTATCAAAATAAACATAAGTAACAGAGATATCTTGTTGCTCTGATAATGCCACTAATAGTGCTGTCAAATATAATTCAAATCGATGCTTAATACCAAAAGTTGAAGTTGTATATAACAAAACTTGATTATCTTTGATATGACAATTAGCCTCTAGCTCATATCCTAATATCTCTTGATGAAAATATTTAGACTCATAATTTACTAAATTCGCCTTATCTAATAACTTTTGGATATTTTCAAGCTCTTGATTAATCTCTGTATCAGTAAGTACCGATTTTGGAAGCTTACCACTTAGCTTAGCTTTTTTTATGGTTAATTCTTTGTCTTTCTCATTCTCAAGAGTGTTTAATAAATCTTGTTTAAATTTATGCTTATCTAAACTATTAATATCAAATGGCTCACTGTCTTCTAGCTCTTCAAAGTCATCCTCTAAATATAGCTCCAAGCCATAATTTGTATAAGCCTTAATTGGATCATCAAAAATTTTGACTAATTTAGAGATAGATAATTGTTGTGGGAGCTTAGGGGCTACACTCAAGCTATCGCCATTCCCACGTAGGTGGGAATCTCTTAAATTTGTCTCATTACTATCGAGATACCCACCTTCACGGGTATGACTACTTATACAGTTCCCCTTCGCTTCGTGAAGGGGTGAATTGCGTAAGCAAGGCGGGGTAGTTTTAGTAGAATCATAAAATACCTTAGGCTTTGACTGTAACAAACTCAACCAAGCCTCATCATAGCTTCTGTACTCATCAGCATAGCATTTAGAACTAAAAGGATGTAGTGGATATTCTTTAATATCCACCTTTTCCCAGCCATAATTCAAATCCAAATAGCTAGTCAACTCTTTGAGTATTAGACTTGGTTGTTGCTCAATATTAGTCTTAACACTTCTACCAATGTAACTAAGATACAAATAATCTCGTGCAGATGTAATAGCCTCTAGAAATAAATATCTATCATCATCTCGTTTAGTTCTATCGCCTTTAACTCTTCCAAGTCTTGCCATCAAATCAAAGCTAATCGCAGATTCTTGGCGTGGAAACTTACCATTATTTAACCCTAGCATCGCTATCACTCTAAAAGGAACATTACGCATTGGTGTCATTGAGCAGAATGTTACTTTACCATTTAAAAAATGGTTATTAATAATAGGTTCAGATAACTGCGAAATCAGACAATATCTAATTGTATACAAATCAATCTCTTCCGCCAGCAATACATCTTTAGCTGTAGTGACTGTCTTTACGATTATATCTTTGATTTTCTTAGCAATATATTGCTCATCACTAGTTACATCAAAGACATCATCAAACATCTCCAAAAGATAGTCTTGCCATGCTTCTAAGCTTCTTGGCTTAAGCAGCTCTTGTGAATATTTTTCTAACAGCTCTAGCAACTCATACAAGCCACCAAGTTCGACAATCTCACTACCTTCAATCACAGATATAGTCATTAGTTTATCATCGATAATATGATTGCTATCACTATAGCTAAACCCTAGCATCAATCTCTTAAGTCCCCAGCTCCATGAGAATGTCTGACCATTATTACCATGATGAATACATGACTCTTTTAACCAATAGCTAATAGTTTCTAATTGCTCATCCGTAATTTTGAACTTTTGCTGAATTGCTGGTACAGCTAGATAATCAAGTATCTTATTAACTTCAAAGTTACTCTCTGGCAACTGCAAAAGCTCAATAAAGCTAGCGGTTAAAGGCTCTGAATCTAATAATGTCCTATCTGCTATCGAACATGGGAGCTTTTTATCTGTTGGAAACCTTGTGAACACACTATCAATATATGGCGAATAATCCTCAATATTTGGACACATTACCAAAATATCTCGAGGCTTAATGCTAGGATCTGCTTTGATCATATCCAAAAGCTTATCATGTAAAATCTGCACTTCTCTAAGTGGACTATGACATGAATTAATACTGATGCTTAAATCTTTTTGCTTGGTATGATTTTGGCAATCAAGTTCGAGTAAATTCCGCTGTAGGCTTACTAGCTGTGTTTGGTCATTATCAGCAAGTTTCTCAAAATCTAACGAATTTTTATCAAATTTTTCAAAGATTTCTAACTCTTGCTTTTCTTGATTTTCTAGAAGCTGGTTAAAAAATTCTTTACCTTGTTGACCTAGATTTGCCAAAAGAGGTTGAAGCTCATAATCATCACTATCTAGCCAAGCTGAGATTTTGCTCTTGTGTAAATCATACCAATACTCACTACATGGGTTAATATACAAAATATTAACATCAATATATTTAGCCAACTCAAATACAAAACCAAGATTTTTGGGAGATATAGTATTAACCCCAAATATATAGATATCATTTGGTATATTTAACTTTTCTAAGTTTTGTCGATTAAGCTTTTGGAGTGCTTCTGCTTGGACTTTATATGGTGTTTCAGCGACATCTTCAACAAGCTTCTGCCAAAGCTGTATTTGCCAATCTTCATCACTCTCTGGTTTAACAGGATTTATATACTCGCCCTGCTCCCACTTTTGCAACCACTCACTTCGATATGATATATATTTTGAAAAAGTCTCGGCTATTTTAATGGATAGTTGATATTTCTTAAGATCGCTACTGTGATAATACTCTTGAAGTTTAGGGTTATTGATACTATCTAAACTTCTAAAAATTCTCCAAGCTAAAATATCTTTTGTGTATGCTTTTTTATATTCTTGTTTTGCTGTGAGTTCATAACAAATATCAAGTATATAACCATTTATCATGTCATATTTAAGATTCATCGCAATATTACGATATTGTGCTAACCGCATACTTAACCAATGTTGCATACCACGGCTACCAACTATTAGTTGTGTCGGTGTGAACAAATCTTTTTTTTCAACATCTAGAAGTTTAGATAAAACTTGAACTAGATACTCAAGCTTATTTGATGGATAGGTATATAACGCCATATTTAACTAACAAGAATATTTATATTAGTTATTTTAGCAAATTGAGTAGACAAAAAATTATTATTTGGTTTTGAAAAACTAAAAAGAATTCGCTTGAGCTTTTTCCCAAGATCTTGCAAAGCTAGCTGGCATATTACTATCTATCAAACTATTCTCAGGAATAAAATCATACAAATCTATATATGACTTAATCTCATTTACAGATACGCGTTTTTTGAGGTTTTCTGGACCAATATCATTTGTAGATGTTAGACCCATTGCTCCAACGATTTCCAAGCATGAATTAATCGTAGCCTTATGGAAATTATACACACGATACATTTTATCCTCTACAACTAGTGCTTTTGCAAGACGCTCGTTTTGGGATGCCACACCAACTGGACAAGTATTGTTATTACATTGGCGTGATTGAATACAACCTACAGCCATCATCATTGCTCTAGCAGAATTACAAGTATCTGCTCCCATAGCAAATAATCTAACCATATCAAAACCTGTTGCTACCTTACTACTTGCAACAATACGAATCTCATCGCGTAACCCACAACCAACCAAAGCATTATGCACAAATATCAGACTATCTTCTAACGGCATACCTATATGATTAGAAAATTCTAAAGGTGCTGCACCAGTACCACCAGCTGCTCCATCTACAGTTATAAAATCAGGTTTGATACCTGTCTCAAGCATTGCCTTACATATAGCCAAAAACTCTACATGACTACCAATACAAAGCTTAAACCCTATTGGCTTGCCATTTGATAAATCTCTTAATAACTTTATAAAATGACAAAACTCGATTGGTGTTGAAAAAGCACTATGTGCTGGTGGTGATAAAACATCTTTACCCATAGATACTCCCCTAATTTCCGCGATTTCTGGAGTTATCTTAGCAGCAGGTAACACACCACCATGAGATGGCTTAGCACCTTGAGATAACTTAATCTCAATCATTTTAACACTATCTAGATTTGCTTTTTCAGCAAACTTCTCAGCAGAAAAGTTACCATCTTCAGTGCGGCAACCAAAATAAGCTGTACCAATCTGAAATACAATATCGCCACCTTGTAAATGATACTTTGTCAAACCACCTTCACCAGTACAATGACAAAATCCACCCAACTTAGCACCCTTGTTCAAAGCCATAATTGCATTAGCTGACAATGCTCCAAAACTCATTGCTGATATATTCAGATGTGATGCCATATATGGTTGTTTACAATTAGAACCACCAAATTTAACCCGAGTTTCAACTTCATCCAAATGCTTCGGCACTAGCGAATGTGTTACCCACTCATAACCGACTCTATCAATATCTTTCTCAGTACCAAATGCTACGGTGTCATTTAGACCCTTAGCTCGGCGATAGATTGTAGATCTTGTCTCTCTACCAAAGGGCTTTTCACTTTCATTATCTGCGATAAAATATTGCTGAATTTCAGGGCGAATAAACTCAAGTATAAAACGCATATGTCCAACTATAGGAAAGTTTCTCAAAATAGCATGTTTTGTTTGGGTAGTATCATATATTGCAATCACTCCTAAAACAGCTATAAAACCTATGCTTACCCATATTGATGCGTGGAGTAATGAAAAAGATAATAGAACTATTATCACAAAAATAGCAAAGCCTATATACCATTTGCGGCGCTCACTTATATGCATTGATTTTGACCTTAAAATTTACTTAAAGAATTAACTCTAAAGCTAATTTAGCATGTATCTACTAAAGTTAAAATCTCTAAGTTTAGATAACACTAGTATTTACATTTAATTATCACAAGTATTTAGCTAATTTCATGATATCATCTGCTTAATAGTCATTTTATTTAGGACAAAACTATGAATAGAGATTTTTTTATAATACTATTTGCTCTTTCTAATCTTATTGTAGCATCAGTATTGATTAGATATTCAAAAGTTGGTCCTATCGCAAGTTTTGGTTATAGACTCTTACTACCTTGTATATTTTATATTCATTTTTGGCAATCACCAAAGATGAAGAAAAACTATCAAAAAAATCACTCTATATCGCCGCGTTAACAGGATTTTTCTTAGCTTTAGATTTAGCTTTTTATAGTATCTCTCTGATTTATACATCAATAGCAGAAGCTAGTCTTCTAACTAACCCTTGCCCATTTATTACAACTTTCATAGCTATCATATTTCTCAAGGAGAAAGTCTCTCTTAAATACTATTTAGTTTTATTGGTAGCATTTATTGACTTATTACTTCTTATGAGTCAGGCAGGTCTAAGCTCTCAGCACCTTTTAGGTAATTGGCTAGCGATTATATCTGCCATATGTCTATGCTCTTTTTATTATCTTTTCTAAGAAACTTAGAGACTCTTGCTCAACTTTTAGAATAATGTTTATCGCCTCATTAAGTGGTTCAGTTGTATTATTTATATTAGCTTTTATTTTCAATGAACAGATAGTTCCAACTACTTCTAGAGGTATTGCGATTTTATTAGCTATAGCTCTATTTGGATATTTACTTGGAAATATACTATATATTAGTCGTATTAAGCATATATCATTAGCTATGAGTTCTTTGGTTTTACTAATTGGTCCAGTATTTGCATTGCTATATGGCTATGTTTTATTTAGAGAAACATTCTCAATACAACAACTTGTCGGAATGTTTATAATTATACTATCTGTTTATTTAGGCAAAAGGTACTAGAGAAACAAGTAATTAAGTAGACTTTAAGAGAAAGAAAACTCTCTTATAACTATATCTATGTTAGATACTTTTTTGATTGAATCGTGTAAATCTCTTGATGAATCATCAGGTCGAGTTTTAATCACAAAATTTAGATCACGAGACTTTTTGTATAATTTATTGATGATACTCTTATTATAGTTATTTTCTAGAAGGGTAACTTGATGCCCAACTTTAGTTTCTAGAGCATGCCAACGATCAGCTATATATTTCCTTACATCGTCTTTATACGCTCTATTCACAACATGGTTCAAACTTACATCTTGAATAGTATTTCTATTATCAGATATATAGTGTTGTTTGATAACAGATAACAAATCTTTAATTTCCTGATTTTCTACTAGAATACTTTTTCTTATCATTTTTTAACTCCTTTATTTCATAAAAGTGCTGTTTTATCACACTTTTAATAGTAGCTAACCTTTACTGTAAAGGGAAGTATTATTGCACCATTTTTCAAAAATTTATTGAATTGATACTTTCATACAAATATACTTAGACTTAGATTATTATATTTAGAATTAGAGATGTTTGACTATAAAACCGATCTAAAACCAGCCTTAAAAAGAATAGGCATGAAACAAGTCGAATTAGCCCAAAAACTTGGTAAAAGTGATCGCACTATCAAAGGTTGGGTTGCAGGTACAAACTGCCCCTCCTATGATGGACATATAGAGGTTATGAGAATACTAGGCTTAGAAGACAATTACCATCCTAATGATACATCTATAGTAGCTATTGTTAATGTTCCCGTATTGAGTTATGTTCAGGCTGGTGAGTTTACCGAATCTCAAGAAAGTATAGATCCTATCGACTACTTACAAATTCCTCATTTTCTTGTACCCAAAAACGGTTTTTCACTAAGAGTACAAGGTGAAAGTATGCTCTATGATTCTTCAGAATCTCAACTGCTTAGTCCTAAATATGCTAAATATACTCTCTACGAAGGTGAGAATATTTTAGTTGACCTTAGCGAAATCAGTCCTCAAAATTTAGTAGATAAGATTGTAGTCGCTAGAAACTCCGATGGAGCTACAGTTAAACTATTATACAAAGATAATAACCGCTTATATTTGATGCCACTAAACTCAAAATTTCAAAATAATGATGAAATCAAATCACCAACTGATACGGTTATAATTGGTAGAGTTATTAACTCTTTTAATTTTAGAAGTTTTTGATATTATATCATTTTCATAGTTATCATGTGCAGTTATCAAAAACAAAATTCAAAAGTCTTATAACTCTAAACACAAGTCTTTAATAACCTTCCATATAACTATATGGAACCATAAATTTCTAAAAGAAGAATATGTAAGTATTTAATGAAACTATATGAAAGTAATAAATGGTGCCCGGGGCCGGAATCGAACCGGCACGGAGGTTAAGCTCCGAGGGATTTTAAGTCCCTTGTGTCTACCAATTTCACCACCCGGGCTAGTGGAGGCTGAGGCCGGAATCGAACCGGCGTCCAAGGCTTTGCAGGCCTCTGCATAACCATTTTGCTACTCAGCCACACAAACCAAAGAGTATGGAGCGGGAAACGAGGCTCGAACTCGCGACCCCAACCTTGGCAAGGTTGTGCTCTACCACTGAGCTATTCCCGCTTTATAGGGTGATATATTATCTTATTTTGAGAAGTTGTCAATAGAGATATAGCTTTAATTTTCAAGAAATATTAATTTTTAGTTCTGATTTACATCAAAATTAATCTTAAATAGATTTTGTATATTATTTATAAGCTTAACATCAGGACTCTTACTTAAATCAACCTTACCATTATTCTTGATAGGATTATTTCTTTTTAGAGTTTTAGCATCATTGGCTAACATGTTTAATAATACCATTTCATTAACTGGCTTATTCGCTTTAGCATGGATACTTATATTCTTAGGATTTAGTAAGAACATTGCAAATGATGACAGTACCTGCTGTAAGAATCTATCTCGTTGTTGTACTGCAAAAAGCTGTAACAATGCTCCATATGATCCAAGTATTTGCTGAGGAGTAGTATTCGGATCTTGATTTGCAAGCCTAGCTATTTTTTCAAGTAATCCATAGTTAGCAAATGTAACATTTACATTTTTTAGACATAGCTCATTATTATAATCATATAAATCTTTTTGATCTTGTGCGCCCACACCTAGGTATGGTAATAAGCTTAATTTGTCATTTACCATAGCTTCAGCACTACCATTCAAACTTGCTAGCCCCTCTACCTGTATATCAAAGTTAGTATTATATTTATTATTCTTAAATTGGTGATCTGAGTTAATTTTTATATTAATATCATTAGTATCAAGTATTGAAAAAACCTCTCTTATTGGTGATTTCTCAGGGAAAAAATCCTTTTGGAAGTTAAGCTAAATTTTTGAGTCAGCGGGTATTTGACTTCACATAAGCATTATCTAAGGCTTTGCTTGCGCCATCAATGATTTGATTGATAGTACTATCATTTAAGTCTATACCATCAATTATAATATTATATTTACCATAGTTATTGACACCCAATTTTCCATCAAAGTTCAATACTAATTCACCAGATTTCTTACCTAACTCACCATTAAAATCTAATATCGGATTTTGCTTGTACTCTTTACCCAAGTATTTATCTGTTATTTCTTTTAAAACTTCTGAAAAATTTGCATCAAAACTAAGATTTTGTATCTTCGAGTTCATACATTTTGTCATCAATGCTGCTAAAAAGTCCATATCAACACTAGTTCCAGACAAATCTATGTCTTTTAATTTAGCATTTGTTTTTATAAATGTCTTTTTATCTATAGTTGAATTTAATACAAAATCAATCGTACTGTTATTATAGTTATAGTTATAGTTAATATCAAGGTTATATAATGCCTGACCTATACTGTTCATTAAAATAGCAAACAAACCTTGGTTATTTGCAAGATCTTTTGGATCTGTATTTGAGCTAACCACATTGCTATTAGCAACTGCCGTAGCTAAATTTGCTATACTTAAACCTTCAATTTTTATATGAAAATCATTTTTAACAGTCTGTCCAGCTTTTAAACCTTCAAATGTAGCTTTATTGATGCTAATATTTGGATTTTTCGGATCACTACTTATTATCATAATATCTGTTGCTACTAGACTACCACTTTTATCCTGAGAAACACTACCTACAGTTATCTTTGTAGGATATGGAAATAGCAAGTCTAAATTGCTAATGAGCATCTTCTTATTATCATATTTCTCTTGACTAGTTAACTTAGTAGCTTCTGCTACTGTTGTTGCATATAGATTCGTTGTTGCAAAAGTAGCTAAGCATATTGATGTTAATAATATTTTTTTCTGCAAGCGCATTGAATGTCCTCTTTTTTTAAATTTTTAAAATCTAATTTATAAACTACGATAAACTAAAATTCACTTCAAAAATTCACAAACTCTTTAGGAGCTAATTATAATGCTTATCGATTAGTCTTCAATAATTACAATATTTATTTATTTCAATAAATATACTATTTTTGTTATAACTAAGAATAAAACTCTATTTATTTACACAAGTATTAATTATAATCTTTGTTTAGTATAACGTTATGCTATTAAACACTTAGTAAAGTTTAATAGATTTATTAAAAAATTACACTTATGAAAGATCTATCAAGATTAGATATACCTAAAAAAACAACAAAAGAAAATCCCCAAGAACTACAAAAACCCAAAGGCTCTAGCTCTAAAAAGAAAAAAATCGTAATTGCAGCCGTAGTATGCCTATTGGTAATAGCTGTAGCATCTAAACTTATAAATAAACATCTAAAAAAAGTTAAAGCTGAAGAAGAAAAAGCAAAAGCTGAGCTACAAGTGGATCAAAGTAACAATTCAACAGAAGCTCAAGATAATAATGATAATACCCAAACAGATGCCACAAACAGTGATCAGAACCCTGATTTTTCTGAAAAAAACAATAATGATAAAATGGTATTTACATTCTACAATAGTCTTAAACATGATAGTGTAGAAGTTGATGTTCAGCCTGATGCACAAAGAGCGCAATACAAATACACATACATATACCAGATCGCTTCGTTTAGAAATATGGATGAAACTTCTTGGTATGTCAAAAAGATGAAAGAAGATGGTCTTAACCCACATTTTCAGCGTGTAGGTAACTGGATTAGGATGTATATAGGACCTTATGATAGCAAGCGTGCTATGGCTCCAGATATAATCAAACTTCAAAGAATCGGCTTAAATGGTGGTTTCCCTCATGAAATTAGTCGTACAAAAATAGAACCTAAAGAGACTAAGAAAGATTTAAAAAGTGAGTCCACAAACAATCCAAAAGACGCCACTGACGATAAAAATCTTAAAAATTAAACCCAATATTTAAAAGTTATTCTTTAACTCTCTAAGCTTAATAAACATTTCTCTCCCTAATGAATATTCAGGTAAAGCCTGTAGTAGAGATTTATCATTTATAGATCTGATAAAAATATTAAGTTTACTTTCCTCTGCCAAATTCACTTCAGGTTTTTGCTCAGCGGTAAGCTCCGCAACTTGAATTCTATAGTATTTAAGAGAGTCATCATTAGGCAGTATACTAAGTGCAAAATCAAGATTACTCTGCCAATAATCATGAGCTGGATATGGCTTTATATCTCCATCTAAACTAGAAATTTTGACTACTGAATCATACAGCTGATTTACATCAGCCGAAGTAGCATGTACACCACCAACTCCAGCATTAAACAAAGTATCACCACAGAAAAGAGCTTTCTCTTTTTCAAACAAAAAGCACACATGATCATCTATATGGCCGGGGGTATACATCACCTTACAGCTTGTAAAACCAAAATCTATAAAATCACTATCAGCAACATAGATACTTGGCTTAAAAAGCTCATTATCTGCATAAGCATACACCAAAGCATTAGGATAGATTTTAAGCAACTTCTTAACCCCTGCAATATGATCACCATGCCTATGTGTAATAAGTATTGCCTCAAGCTTTAAATTATTTTGTTTGATAAATTCATCAAATATATCTGCTTTAAGAGGATCTATAACTATGGCGTAATTCTCATCATATAATAAATATTGATAATTTCTCAAGCTGTTATTCAAAAACCATCTTTTAACTTGCATCTAACATACCTTTTAGTTATTTTGATAAACTAACTGTGTTGCTGAGATATCTACACTAACCACATCACCATTTTTTATAAAAAACTTACATAATATATGATGATATCTCTCTAACTGTGTAATAGTCAGTAACTCCTTAATATGCCTTTCAATATAATCGTAAGCCATTTTGAAGCTATAATTATCTGACTTGACTACAGCGAGTTCTAGTAACATAAGGATACTATTATAATCATGGTTAGTTCTAGTAAGAACTTTTTCAGATAGTTTAGCTACTGGGATACTAAATGCATTGACATAAATTTTTAGCATTTCTGGCAAGATATTATTTGCAGCTAATTGCTTCTTAGCAAACTTTTCTGCCAACACCATTTCTTCAAAGTCAACAAGTTGCTCTAAATAAACTCCGCTTAATAGATTTGTAGTATCTGCTTTATTGTATATATCTAATAATTTATTAACATCTTTTGCTTTTCTTAATGCTAAGATAATTAGCTTTTCTCCCAAGTCTTGCTTTAAATAAACATCGTATTTTTCTAAAATTTTGAGAGCAAAAACATCATCCTCATCATCTAAAGCAATACTCGCTGCCAAATTTGCAATATTAGGCAAAAATCTACTATCATTTTTCTCTAAAAGTAAAATTACTTTAGCACGTGCTTCTGAGAGTTTCTGTACAAGATAGAGCTTATAGACCTCAAAAAATTTATATACAATTGTATTATTGTTAATCTGCTTAAGAGCTTTATCTAATTCTTTGATGTCTTTGGAGTTTGCGATCATACAAATCTTTTTAAAAAGTACATACTCCTTAAAATGTCTTGGAGATATTTTAGAAATATTCGAAACACTTAGCTTATTGGTTAATCTATTATTTTCCAGAACCATATCAGCAAGTAAGTCTGTAAATCTCTCCTGTTTATCAACCGTAAATAGACCAATAAACCGGTTAAATAATAAATATGGAAGTTGAAAACTTAACTTAATTACCCTAAAGCCAAAAACTAATACAAATAATAATGCAAAAACTATAAATACACAAGCAACCAAGTTTACTTTGATAGCTTTATCAGCCATCACTAACATAATATATCCATGATTTTTAGTTGCCCATATACCAATCAAAGTAGCTAGAGCAACAACTATTATAAGCTTTAAAATCCTTATCATTTATCACTTCCTTGTATACTCATATTAGTTTTAGCCAAGTTCGATTCTTTTACCAAAAGTTTATTTTGCTGCTCAGATAACTGATTAATAACCTTATCTAAACTACTATTTATATCATCAAGATTTTGCGATCTAATATTTTCTATACTCGTCTCCAATTCTTTTGCATTGCTATCCTGCACAAAGTATCGATCAACAATATTAATAAGATTATCTTTAGCTTGATCAATGCTATCTTGATCATTACTATACATAGCACTCTGTAACTGTATCAATGAGTTATACAAATTACTTGCAATAGCTTGTTTAGCTTGATTAGTTGCAACAAGAGTCTGATTCTCTGGTATATTTTGTATTTCAACTACAGAATTTAAAATTTTCATATAATTATTTTGAGAAGATATACTAGCTTCAACAGAAATATTCTCAGGAGTGATATATTTAAGCTTAGCAAACTGCTGTTGAATAGAAGCGAACTGCTTAATAATATCATTTCTTGAAAGAGCTTTTCTTAAAGAATCTTTTACTTTCTGACGCTCACTAACACTTATACTTACAACCCCACTAGCCTCTATTTTATAAAATGCACTATCAACCAGTTCATTAGCCTTTTGAGCATTACCATCAAAAATTGCCACATCTTTAGCTAATACTAAGTAGTTAATAGCTGACTGAATATTTACTATACTCATCTGCAAATACAAATCTTTAGTTGGAACTGCTACTTGATTACCCAATGTTGTAACTTGAGACTGTGTAGCTTTAAGACTCTCTGTTAAAAAATCATTTTGTGCACTTAGATCTTTTATTGTCTCTTTTTGTTCAGCTTGCATTAATTTAAGTGATTCAAGTTGATTTTGTAAACTATTTAAAGCTCGATCGTTAGCACCAAGTTTATTATCACTTCTTTCAAAATCAATAACAGAATAACTAGCCAAACCAAGAGCTACTAAAGATACAACAATGCTTGCTTTAGAAAAGATATTAAATGACGCTTTCTTCTTATTTAAATTTGACTCCTGAGCAACATTATCATTAGTGTTATTGGTTTGCTCTTGCTGAATATTTTTTTCCTGTGACATTCTTAGCCTCAATATGTTCTCGTATTTTTTGATAGATACAGTTATTATCTAATTTCTCAAGCTTCAAAGTATTTTCAAAGCCTTGTTCATTAACAAATTCTAACATTTTCGGGCTTGTTATGGTAATAATTGCAGCTGTGGGAGCTACTATTTCATCAAAAACTCTATTCAAAGATCTAAAAACAGCTATACTTGTTGCAATGATTACATCAGGATGTATACCATCATCAATCACTTTCAAATACGATTGACTAAGCACAGTAATACTCTCAAAAACTCTCTGATAAGTTTCAAATTTATCGCACTTTGTTAGTTGTGATATTTCTTTAACAAGCAATTCATTTCCAGAAACTCCAGAGATAACCGCAAAACTATCATCAGAGACATCTTCTTCTATGATTAGCTTTAGAAGCTCTTGTGAACCATGATTATGTGGATATATAGCATCTAAACCATATCTTTTTAGAGTTTTTGCAGTAGTTTGACCTACGCTGTAGAGTTTTTTATCTTGAAACAATTTAGGATTATATTGAGCAAACAAACTCTCAATGGCATATTTGCTAGTAAATATATAACTTGTATAATCCAGTACTGAACTTGTTATTCTAATATAATCTATATTAATACATGGCAAACTTATAGCTGTGTACCCTTCAGATCTTAGTAATTGTGAAAGCTTATCAGCATCATCCTTAGGGCGACAAACTAGTATTTTCATTTACTGATTTTCTTGTGCGGTAGCATAGATATAATTTAGCATCGACTTCAGACCATTAGCTCTTGTCGAGCTCAAATTATTACCAAAACCAATTTCTTTAATAAAATTAGTATCTGAATTAAGTATATCTGCTGAAGTTGCGTCACTATATACTCTTAGTAACATTCCAATCAACCCCGAAACAATCAATGCATCACTAGTAGCTATAAAATGTAACTTACCATCTTTTATACTACTGTCGAACCAGACTTGGGATTGACAGCCTTTAACCAAATGCTCCTCAGTTTTTTTATTTTGAGGAAATTCTGGTAATTGCTTACCCAATGATATGACATAGTCATACTTATCTTCCCAGTCTTCGAAGAAAGATAATTCTTCAACTAATTCTTGCTGTCTTTGTATAACTTGATTTTCCATACTAACTTATTACTATTTTAAATAATGATATTTTGAAACTTATGATATGTTATCACACACTAAAATTCATATAAACTTGATAAAACACCATATTTTCTCAAAAAAAATAAAAATACTGTTGACAGGATCACAAAACAGCCCTATAATACCTCACAAGTTCCCCGATAGCTCAGTCGGTAGAGCAGTTGACTGTTAATCAATTGGTCGGCGGTTCAAGTCCGTCTCGGGGAGCCAATAAATTCAAGAAAAATTTTCCACTATACTAAAAATTTTTTTACTTAGGGTAGTTTGTATTTTTCTCCTCCTTTCTTATCTCTAAATTTACGAATTCTGAATAGCCCTAAGTGTGCTTATCATTATAATATTAGTTTTACTTATAATGTAATTTAGAAATTTCGATTTCACTTATAGTTAAATTTTGACTATACTCGTTAACATCAGTATTTATAAAGTTTGACAATATGATATTTTTAATCTTTCTAACAACATTTCTTAGCTTAATATTTCCAATAACAAATAAGCATAAGTTAGCTATCACCCTTTTCCTTGTGTCTTTGGGATTATTACTAGTAGTATTTATCCCTCATACAATTCGATATATAAATATTCAACTTTAAGAGGCTAGCTATGAAAGATAATATTTTAGATTTATTCGACTCTTTAGCTATTATTGGTATAAGTATCGTTTTAGCAATGGCTTTTTATTATCAACTTTATTTCCAAGAGCTACCGTGTGCCTTATGTGTGTTCCAAAGAATGTCACTGAGCTTATTAACTTTTGGATTACTACTAAACTTGTCGCATGGTAATAAATATAAGAACTATTTGTTCGTAACATTAGTAGCTATTTTAAATGCTGCAATGGCGATGACACAAATACTTTTACATATTGTTCCAGGTACTGGAAATTATGGAGATGCAGTATTTTCATTACATATGTATACTTGGAATTTTATTGTAAGTATTATTTTCATAATATATGCGACTATTTGCGGGTTCTTTACTCCAAATGAAGACAAAAAGAAAAATTTAAATTTATTCACAAAGATAGAGATATTTTTGATACTAACTTTAACACTTGCTAACACAATAAGCGTATTTATTGAATGTGGTCCGCATCTTTGCCCATCTGATCCAGATAGTTATTGGTTATTAAACCTATAAAAAATAATTGACATAAAATTTATTCAGTATAGAATATACACTCCTAAGCAAAATCATATCCAACGAGTAACAAAGTTACGCTTTTGGGTTTGATTAAGTCTTAATATATAAAGATTACTCTAGGTGATACTCCTTAGTTTTTTTCATATCTCCTTAACTTCCTTCATCTAGAGTCAATTTTTATATTTTATAATTATTTTTTTGCTATAATTTAGCTCATATTATTATTTTGAAATTTAGATAATCATGAAAGCTACACAAACCCTTATTACTACTACAAAAGAGCTTCCTAAAGAAGCTGTACTTACTAGCCATCAATACATGCTAAAAGCTGGTTTGATAAAAAAACTTGCTTCAGGAATCTATACATGGATGCCTGTAGGGTTAAAAGTTCTACAGAAAATCCAAAATATAGTCCGTGAAGAAATGAATAAAGCTAGAGCAAGCGAGTTATTACTGCCAAGTGTCCTACCTTCTGAATTATTACAAGAAACTCATCGCTGGGATAAGTTTGGTCCTGAGCTTCTGAAGCTAAAAGACAGACATGAAAGAGATTTTTGCTATGGTCCAACCCATGAAGAACCTATTGTAAACATGGCTCGTGACACTATCAAGAGTTACAAACAATTACCTCTAAATCTTTATCAAATTCAAACAAAATTTAGAGATGAGATCCGCCCTCGTTTTGGTGTGATGCGTGCTCGTGAATTTATCATGAAAGATGCTTACTCATTCCATGAAAATAACGAATGCCTACATAATACTTACAATAAGATGCATGAAACTTATTGTAACATCCTTGATAAAATTGGCTTAGTCTATCGTCCTGTCCGCGCTGACACTGGAGCAATCGGTGGTGATAATAGTCATGAGTTTCAAGTATTAGCCAATGCTGGTGAAGATATTATATGCTACAGCAATGGCTCTGACTATGCTGCAAATATTGAGCTAGCAACCTATGCAAAACCAGATTTAAGCACAAGAGCAGTTTCTGAGAATACTATAACAAAAACTCATACTCCAAATATTAAGACTATCGAAAAACTTTGTAGCGAACTTGATTTTGATATCAAAAAAACTATTAAAACTATGGTTATAAAAGATGCTAAAGGTAATTTCTTCGCTTTAGTTATCCGAGGCGACCATGAACTTAACGAGACAAAAATTAATAAACTTGAACAAATTGTAGCTCCATACATTCTTGCAACTAAAGATGAAATCTTCTCTATTTTTAATGCTAATCCAGGTTCATTAGGGATAGTTAACTGTCCTGTACAAATCATAGCTGATTATAGTGCAATGATGATTGAAGATATCTATTGTGGTGCAAATGAAGACGATTATCACTTTACGAATGTGAATTGGGATAGAGATATCACTAATTATCAAATTGCCGATATTAGAAATGTAGTTACAGGAGACATCTCTCCAGATAATAACGGAACTCTAGAGCTCACAAACGGTATCGAAGTTGGACATATTTTCGAGCTTGGAGATGTTTATTCAAAACCAATGAATGCTAATATAATTGACCAAGATGGCAAACCTAAACCTATGCTTATGGGTTGCTACGGTTTTGGAGTATCGCGTGTAATGGCTGCTACAATTGAACAATCTCATGATGAAAATGGAATCATTTGGCCAGAGGCTATCGCTCCATATCAAGTTGCAATATTACCAATCAACTACAACAAATTAGATAATGTCAAACAAACAGCTGACAAACTCTATCAAGAGTTAGTTACAAAAGGAATAGATGTGATTTTAGATGATAGAGGTGCAAGACCTGGTGTGATGTTTGCTGATGCAGATCTTATAGGCTACTCACATCATGTGGTTATTAGTGATAGACTGTTAGAACAAGGTTTGATTGAGTATAAAAATCGTAAAACTCAAGAAAAACAAGAAATTACATTAGAAAAATTATTCGATATTCTAGCCTAATTCTTTTCCATAAACTCTATCAAAATCATAAAACTTAGCGTAAGCATCGTTATTATATGCATTTTCATCTGATGTAATATCATCTATAAAAGTTATTTGACTAAGTTCAGGAATTATGGGTAAGGTAGGATCAGAGATATTATTTTGCTGATAGTATGCAACTAAAATATTCCTACACCTTTCAAACTTATATATTTCAAAATAAATACTTACCATTAATGTGAGTTGTATTACTAATAATACTAAAAACACCCAACTTAAAGAATTTAATCGAAACCTTAACTTCAGAATAAAACTAGTACTATGATTATAAAATTGCTGCATCATTATTATAAAAAATACTGCATCATAAATTAATAAAACTCTTTGATTCAAATCATAAGACTTAGCCACAGGTGTCAATACAAATATTGAGGATGCAGTTGCTACCCCATATATAAAAGAAGCTTTCTTTGTGATATTTTTGTTTGTAAAAATAAGAACTAAGGATATCAATAGCATCAACATAGGCACAAGTGTATCGCCAGGCTTTGTTACAATTTGTGTAACTAAGTTTATAACTTGACTAAATATAGTTACATGGCCTTCGGAATATACTATATTTAGTCTTACATAATTACCAGGAGCTACTATTAGAATTATACCTCCCACCACACAAGCTATAAAAAAATATAATATATTCTTACCTATTTCATTTTGAGAGAGCTTTTGATTTAAAAAATAAGCAAAACACAAAATAATTGCGACACCAACAAATATTTCATTATATAAGCCAATAAAAAATCCCGTAAATAAACTAAACCATATATGCTGTTTATCTTTCACTATAGATATATAGTAGAAAATAACTAATAACGTTATGCCCCAAAAGTACTGCACTGCTGCTGTTTTCCATACAACATTAGCAATAAATCCTATTTGATAAAAAAGAAAAACAAAAAAGAAAAAGTATATTAAAAAATCCTTCGATAATAGTTCAACTTTTATTTTAGATCTTACTATTTTATATGAATATAGCACAAACAGATAAAAACATAACGAGTTAATTATATTAATTAGAAATACTGATAAATGGATATATTTTTTACTCAAAAACAGATAGATTAACGCCTGTGCTGATATCCGACCTGTCCAATGAATATAATTTGATGCAATACCACGAAGGTATATAATGAAACCCTTATCAAGAGCATCAGTATAAGCTCTACCAAAATCATCAGCTCTTAAAGGCTGTAAATAGTTTATAACAAAGAAAAAAGCTATTATCAAAACAGCTATTATTACATTCGTACGTGAAATTTTCATCAATACTATAAATAATAAAACCTTATGAAGAAGTCTATATTATTTCAATACTTAAATAAAGACTAATAAAAGTGACTCATAGTACCCAGAATAAATTATACTTTATAAAAACCAATAAAAATGTATCACAATATATAGAAACTCTTATAAAAAGTACTAATGAGCAATATAAGATATAGATGGATTAAGAGCATTTGCTGTATTATCAGTAGTTCTATTCCACCTAAATATAAGTTGGATTAAATCTGGCTTTCTTGGTGTAGATATATTTTTTGTAATTTCTGGATATTTTAATTACATCTATAGTTCTTAGAGATCTACAAAGCGATTCTTTTTCTATCAAAAATTTTTATCTAAGAAGAGTTAGAAGAATTCTACTTGCATTAATAGTTGTCTTAGTTTTCTCTACTTTTTTTGCATGGCTTATATTACTACCGCAAGATTTAATAGACTACGCCGAATCACTTGTTAGCGCAATTGCTTCTTTTTCTAATATCTATTTCTTTGTAAAACTTGATTTTGGTTACTTTGGACAAAACTCACAAATAATACCACTACTTCACACATGGTCATTAGGTGTAGAAGAACAGTTTTATATGATCTGGCCATTAATCTTAATATTATTATTTAAACTGAGATTTTCAACAAAAGTAAAACTTCTAACTACTTCAATAATATTGCTAGTTATATCTTGCTTGATTTTCCTTTCTGGGGAATTTAATTTATATATTCTAAGCTCTGACAGATGGTATTACTTTCCAACTCATAGAGCATTCGAACTTTTATTTGGTTGCTGTTTAGCCATATATCTTAATAATCCAGAGACTATAAACAATAGCAAACTAACTCTTAATATACTCTCTGCAATAAGCGCTTTAATGATGATAGCCCCTATATTTTTATTAATGTGAGTTTCCCAAGTATTTGGACTGTTCTTGCATGTATTGGAGCGACTATTTATATATATTCTGGCGCAAACACTAATCATATACCTATTATAAATAGAATACTTTCTCTAAAACCTATTGTGGCTATAGGTCTTATCTCATATTCCTTATATTTATGGCATTGACCTATTATTGCTTATATCAACTATTTAAGTATCAATAAAACTGCAACTATTTGTAGCATAATTTTTACTGCTTGTTTAGCCCTTGCTACATTAACATATTTATTTGTAGAAAAACCTTTTAGACACAAATATAAGTTTAGCTTTACTAAAAGCTTTATACTACTATGGATAATACCTCTAATTTTGGCTTGCTGCTTTTTCATAGTATCAACTAATAATAAATTTGGTTTCAATTCCTCAAACCTTATTGATCAAAATAAACTAACTTATAACTACGGGTTTAATAAAATTGATCAAAACAATTGTTTTCTTATGATTCAATCTGCTAGCTTTCAATCAAAACAGCTTCCTAACATTAATGTCTGTTCAATCGGAAGCCCTAAGGCTAAAGATACAAATTTTCTGTTGGTAGGTGACTCTCATGCAAGATCTGAAATACCGATGATAACTACTTGGCTTGATAACATAAACTAGAAAGCTTACGTTGTAACCCAAAAATCCACACCCTTCTTACCAACTTTCAAAAATGTTGTTGAATACGTTTCTGTTACTGATAGAAATAAGGCTATTACTAATTTGATAAAATCAAAAAAATATAAATATGTTATTCTTGCTGGTGAATGGTCAAATGCACTATACTCTAGTTCAATTGATTCAATACAATAATCCATCAAGTTAGTAGTAGATAGTGGTAGTATACCTATACTTATTTTAGATACTCCAGCACTCAACACTGATGTCACTAATCTTTGTCCATTAGAAAAAAATAAACTACCATTTATTTTTGGAGATAATTCATGAAAATTAAATATAGAATTTATCAAACAACAACAGTTGGTATTTTCTAATCTTGTTGAAAAACTCAAAAAGGAATTTCAAAAATTAGTAATTATTGATCCTAAAAAAGCGATCAGTGATGACAGTTACTACAATATTGTAATAGATAATATTCCGATCTATGCCGACTCAAATCATCTTAACTATATAGGCTCAGAACTATTAGTATTAGGAAAAAATATTTATCTATGTACGGTAACCCTCTTGAATTCACCACAAAGCATTAACATATCTCTATTATTTATTATGTTTTTCGCACAAAATTCTACTTAAAATATATATTTATATTATATACTGTAAATACACTAATAATTTATAACAAAGACTATGATCAAAGCTAAACCTCATATAGATACATCTCCTTCTGTTTATGGCAGATTTGCTACATTAGCTGCAGAATATAAAGCTCTTAATTTCACTCAAGGAGCTCCTGCATTTGATACTCCTGAATGGTTAATTGATAGAGCAATGTTTCATATGCAGCACGCAAAAAATCAGTACTCTCCAATTCTGGGCACTATTGCATTGCGCGATGCCATCGTCACAAAGACTAAAAAATACTATGACTCAGAAATAAATATTGAAAATGTAGCTATCACTGCAGGAGCTCAAGAAGGCTTATTTACATTAATATCTGCTTATATAGGACAAGGTGATGAAGTTATCATGTTTGATCCGGTTTTTGATACATATGTTGGAGCTACAAAACTTAACCAAGGTAATTGTGTAAGACTAAAACTACTAGCAGATGGTAGAATTGATATCCCAGCTATCGCAAATGCAATCACAGATAGAACAAAACTTATTATCCTAAATTCGCCTCATAATCCTATGGGTACTGTGATATCAAAAGATGAATTTAAAGAAATTGCTAAAATAGTTAAAAATAAAAATCTTCTAGTAATTTCTGATGAGGTTTATGAGCATATCTACGCAGGAGAGAGTTTTACAAGTGCTATTGAAATACCTGAGCTTAGAGATAAGCTTATTGTTCTTCAATCTTTAGGAAAAACTTATAATGTTACCGGATGGCGTCAGGGAGTAGTTATAGCTCCAATAGATGTTATTAGAAATATCTTAGCTGTAAAACAGTTTGCAACTTTCTCAGCGGTACATCCCCTACAACTAGCTTTAGCAGAGGGAATTATTGAACACCCTGAGTATTACATTAATCTCAACAAATTATACAAAAAACAAAATCAACTTTTAAGAGATAACTTAAAAGGTACTAGATTCAAAGTTCTTGAATGGCATGGCTCCCCATTTCAGATGCTAGACTACAGTGATATCAGCAACCAATTTGATGAAGATTTTGCCTCTAATTTAATCAAAGAACATGGCATTGGCTTAGTTCCAATATCATCATTATTTGAAAAACCACAAAATGGGCTACTGAGACTTTGTTTTGCTAAAAAAGATGATGAGATAATCAAAGGCGCAAAGATTCTTGCAAAAATTTAGAATAAAATTTAGCTATTAACCGTATTTAATGTTACCTTCAATAATCTGAACTTCAGCAGATGATCTAATAGAGTTTCCATCTTTTCCATACTTGATAGCTACTTTTGTAAGCTTGTCTGATAATTTAACGATCTCTACACGAATAATATCTTTAGGGTCATTATCATTAACACCCTCTAAGATCGCCTTACCATTAGCATTACTTGTTTATCTTAAGATCGTATGGAGTACCATTTGTAGTGTACGTTTCACCCGTTTTATTGACTCTAATGCTGCACCATAAACCTTATCAAAAAAGTATATGGCATTTATATTATGTAATAAGCCTCTACATACTTTATACCATTATTACTCTCAATACTTGAGCATCCAGCAATCAAAGCCAATATAACGACAGATAATATTGCATAAATTTTTAATTTTATAGTCTTCTTAATTTCCTTATTATAAGTGTTAACACAAATTATGATTATTATGTTATTGAGTTATTTGTTTGTCAACAAATTATACTTCATTATATATATCACTTTGTCCTTAACGATTTAGTAAAATATTGCTAAACTCTCAAAAGAGACCTAAACACCAAAATAAGGATAGTATATGTCAAAATTAAAAGTCAGTGTAATTCAATCAGATATTGTTTGGGATGATAAGCAAACAAACTATAAAGTCATTGAAAATAAAATCGCTAATATTGATGAACAAACAGATCTGGTGGTGCTATGTGAAATGTTCAATACTGGTTTTATAATGAACCCTGCTAATGAAGCTAGCTCTGAAGAAGATATTATCAACTGGATGTACAATCAAGCAAAAGATAAAAATTATGCTATCGTAGGTAGTGCTGCAACTTTTACAGAAAATAAAATTGCCAATAGGCTTTATTTTGTAACTCCTGACAAGCAAGTTTATACTTATGATAAAAATCATCTATTTATACATGCTGGAGAGGATAAAAAGTATACTAATGGAAATAAACGTCAAATCATTAAATATAAAGGGTTTAATATACTTTTGACTATATGCTTTGACCTAAGATTCCCCGTATTCAATTGTAATAATAATGAATATGATGTACTACTAAATGTTGCTTGTTGGCCAGAGTCTCGCCGTGAACATTGGAAATCATTACTAAAAGCAAGAGCGATAGAGAATCAAGCTTATGTTATTGCATGTAATAGAGTTGGAAATGATCCTAACTTTAGCTATTCTGGAGATAGCATGATCATTGATTATAATGGAGATGTTTTAGCTCATGAGGAATATAAAGAAACTGTCCTAACAGCAACTTTAGATAACAACAAACAACAAGAACATCGTAATAAGTTTAATTTTCTTACATCACAAGATAATTTTACTCTTCACCTCTAATCGACTTAGCTAGATTTTGAAGAACAGCATTAACAAATTTATACCCTTCTTCTGTCCCCATACTGTAACAAATTTCGACATACTCTTTTATAATAATCTGATATGGGTTCTCTAGACATTCTATAAGTTCTGCTATAGCTACCTGCAATACAGCATAATCCACATAATTTATAGACTCAATACCATTTTTTGAATTATCTTGTATATAGTTGTTTATAGTATCTTGATTCTCTCTGACTGCATCCATTAATCTATAAAAAAGATCCCAGTCAGTATAATGTCTCTCTGAATTATCTGCATAATATTGAGTTTTTAGTTCAGAAAATGTGTGGTCAGCAACTTTTTTTTGATACAAAGCTTGCACAGTATATAAACGAGCATTATTTCTAGCTCTAGCAGTAGTTTTCATAATTGTTGTATAGATAATATTTTTAGCAAATTTTATGATTTTGATTATACATTATTAACAATGATATATATAGATCTCATAAGCTATTAATACTTTAAAAATCATGCAGTTTTAGATACCATTATTATCATATCTGTAATAAAATATCCTCGATAAATTACTCCTCATAAACCATAGAGACTATTATGAAATTTAAAATTTATATGTCTGATAGGAACAGTATTTATCCTTAACTCTTGTGTAAGTAATACTAACCCACAAGATGTTAGATTTGTAAAAACTCCTTACACTTCTGGTAATGTTTCTTTAACACTTAAAAAAGGTGTAACAACCAAAGATGAGGTTATAAATGCATTTGGCTCTCCTAATATAGTTACTCAAAATGCAAGCGGAGAATCTGTATGGACATATCAAACAAATGCAACTGTTGAGAATAATGCTTCTAGAGATGGGTTTACTAACACTACTGATAACAGGTGAAAATACTCAAGAATCCGGATTCATGCAATCACAAAAAACTATGACTATAATTATCACATTCAAAGGTAATATTGTCTCTAACTATAAATCATTATCAACTAACTTCTAGATGAGGCTTTTTATAATATGCGTAAGAAATTCAGTCTTTTAGTTTACTTAGTTATTTTAGCTTTATCTGGATGTATATCATCAGGACCACAACAACCAAATTTAACACCTCTGCAAATTCAACTTATGCAAACAAAAGTTTTTAATGTTGATTTACGAACAGCTTTTGATGCTACAGTTACTGTTATGCAAAACCTTGGTTATATCATTCAGGATGCTAACTTTAATACAGGTATTATTACAGCTAAAAGCACTGAGAATGCCAATGGTTGGGGACAATCTGAATATACTGAAGCTACAGCATTTATACAACCTTATAGACAATCAACTAAAGACTCTAGTATACGAATTAACTTTGTAGTCTATCAATCAACTCCTGATCCTAATCAAGGAGCTGCTCCAATAAATACATCTTATGCAATCCTTAATCCTCAGGCCTACGAAAATGCTTTTGCAAAAATTCAACAGCAAATTTTTGTACAAACAGGTATTTCTCCAGTATTAACTCAACCAGTTCAACAAATTTCTTAAATATTCTCTATTAAAACTCAAAACATCATACTGAATTTATTACTGTAACCATTTATTTTATTAGAATACCAAGAATTAATTTAGGATGAGAGAGTGTATTACTTTTCTTTTTAGACTATATTTTTCTTAAATAATTTAGTTTAATACTTCTCAAACTATCATAGATGAATAAATTATGAGTAAATGGTGGCAAGAAGTTGATTTAAAAGATATGAGTAAAGAGCAATGGGAATCTATTTGCGATAGATGTGGTCTTTGCTGTTTAAATAAGCTTCAAGATGATGAAACTGATGAAGTATACTATACGAAAGTTAGTTGTAAGCTTTTAGATGTTGGAAAGAGCCAATGCAGTATGTACGAAAAAAGAAAGCAGATTGTACCTGACTGCATAAACCTAACATATAAACAACTTAAAAATCATGCCTACAAATGGCTACCTAATAGTTGTAGCTATAAGCTTTTACTACAAAATAAAGACCTTCCTGACTATCATCATTTAAACACTGGCTCTACAGATGAGATGCAAAAACAGAAGAAATCTGCTAAGCATTTTGCTATTTCTGAATATGAGTTAGATGTTGATGAATATTTAGAAGACTTTATCATAAAAATAGATAACTGATTTTTAGTTTCTGATATATAATTCCTTACTCTTTACTAATTGGACATTGTATGTCTGATTTATTCGAAATTAATCCTTTTTATGAAAAAATAATTAGTGATTACCTTAGCAATGGTTTCTGTATTATTGATAGTTGGCTGACTAATGAAGAAACTACTCAACTACGCAAAGAACTTAATCATTTTTATGATGCTGATTGCTTTAAAAAATCAGAAATAGGTAATTGCTTAAATGAAAACTTAGAAAGATCTATACGTAATGACTTTATTTTTTGGCTAGATGAAACAAAACATATCTCAGTCTTTTTTAAAAAGATAAATAGTTTTATTGAATATCTTAATAAAACATGTTTTGCTGGAATCGTAACAAAGGAATTTCACTACGCAGTTTATCCTCAAGGCTCATTCTATAAAAAACATATCGATACCTTTCAGAATGATGATCGCAGAACGATATCTATAGTTTGCTATCTTAATGAGATTTGGAATGAATCTTTTGGCGGAGAGTTAAAACTATATTTTAACAATCAAACATTACAAATATTCCCAACTAATGGGAAAATAATTCTCTTTGATAGCAAAACTATTGAACACGAAGTATTATCTGTACTCACAGAAAACAAAAGACTCAGTATTACAGGTTGGCTAAAAACTAACTAGTTTTCTTGATAATAACAATATCTTAAAATCGCGTTTTGATTTATATTTTTAAATATTCGAGTGGTCAGATATAATGTAATAAATTTAAG
This sequence comes from Francisella orientalis FNO12, assembly GCF_001042525.2. Classification (NCBI taxonomy): domain Bacteria; kingdom Pseudomonadati; phylum Pseudomonadota; class Gammaproteobacteria; order Thiotrichales; family Francisellaceae; genus Francisella; species Francisella orientalis. The sequence goes on from NZ_CP011921.2 coordinate 1,388,227, forward strand.
AGCATTTAATGTAATAATGAATAAGTCACTGAAACAACAAATATTTATAAGTTTTATTATTTTTCTGTACTTTTTATTTATAAACTGTTGTCAACCATTAGCAATGGATGACTTTTGGAGAGCTTTAAACGATACTTTAGTAAATGGCTCTTTTTTTCATTTTCTGATACAAGATTATACAGGCTGGACAGGTAGAATGTCAGCACAAGCTTTAGTATATGCTCTATTTTCAAAAAAATACTTAACTTTATCTTTGCTAACCATAAATATTATAAACTCAATATCTATGAGCTTATTTGCAATATTTATCTTCAAAATTGTGACTAGGAACAAGTATAGCTTAGCATCAAAAGATTTTATTATATATTCATTCTTTTTTGCTTTAATGTTCACTTGGACAGGATTTATAGGTCAAGTAATATGGAAAACTGCTGCTATACAATATCTTTGGGGATATGTCATTCTCACAACTCTCTACTATTATCTAATAATTCAGAATAAGAAATTCTGTTTAATGAGTTTAATTGTTGGTCTTTTCATAGGCTTATACAATGAACAGTTTGTCGGAGTATTGTTAGTATTTTGTTTAGCCTATTTTATTGAGAGAAAAATAAATAACAAAATAATAAACAAAGGAATTCTATTTTTCTTGACGGGTCTTTGGATTGGTGGAGTTATTTTAATAGCTGCTCCAGGAAACTACGTTAGATTAGATCAAATGTCAAGTGATCAAAATATTTCTATTTTTAGTCAACTTCTTTATTTTATTCATATATTTAGATATAACTTATGGCCTCATACGATGATTATTGTATGGTTATTTATCTTATACTTTATTTTAGCCATAACTAATAAAAAGAACTCGAAAATTAGCGTATTGATATACTCACTAACATTAATCATATCAATTTTTATAATGGCTCCTCTTGCGACTAGTTACGGCTTACAGATTAGATTAATGTTAATATATTACATAATCTTTTTTATTGCTGTGATGCAACCGTTTTATAATAATCAGAGTACAGTGGTTACAACTATCTATAAAGCCTTCAAAAAAATTTATATCGTTTTTCTGATAGGTTTATTAATTATCATGGGAATTATGGGAGATTCATATTACTCACTTTATAAGTTCAATCAACATAGACAAGAGATTATTGCTGAATCACACAGTAGAAAAATAGAGAATATTACTATACCGATATTCGAACTTCATGGAGAAACGGAACCTTATGGTATAACTTTTGAGGCGATAACATGTGATAGTAGTAATGTTAATAACAAAGCTTTCGCAGCGTTTTATGGCTTTAAGACAGTCAAAGCTGAAGATTGTTAATTAATAAAATAAATCACTGCTCCAAGCACAACCAACATAATAGCGAATGATGTTTGTAAGATTTTATCATCAAGTCTTTTTTTAAGTTTAGTAGCTATTAACATCGCAATTACACTACCAATTATAAACATACCAGCCACATACCAACTCATATGCTCTTCTTCATAATGCGATATAAACCCAGATATTGATACAGCAGATATTACCAATAAAGAAGTATTTATAGCTCTTTAAATTGGCATAGCTGTTATAAACACCAAAGCAGGAATTATTAAAAATCCACCACCAACCCCAAAGAATCCAGTCAAAGTACCAACAATTGCACTACTTACTAATAATGCAATAATACATTTCGGAGCGATACCCTCACATATTGATTTCTCAGCACCCGACATCACTTTAGCTTTTATCAGGCTCCAAATACCTATTGTAATCATGAGTATAGAGAAGCTAATCATTAGCACTTTGTCTGATAAGCCTTGAGATACATAACTACCAATTGGAGCAAAAATAACTCCTGTAGTAATCATTATCGCTGCAGCTAAATAATTAATATCATGCTACTTATAGTTAACTACAAGACCAAAAATAGCTGTAAATCCTACTACAAGAAGAGAAATAGGAACTACGGTATGAAAGTCTAAACCTACACCATAAGTAAGTAATGGAACTGCTAATATAGATCCTCCACCACCAGTTAAGCCTAAAGCAATTCCGCAAATAAATCCAAATATAGTCAAAAACATATTACTCTTCTTTACCACATTTTAGGTTAGCTGGAACTGCGATATCTATATAATTTGGTGGAGGTAATTTTAAATCATCCATTATCTTAGCATACTCTTCCGGCGAGTTTACTTGTAGTCTTGGATTATTTCTCTTTTCTTCGGCAACACTACTACTAGTAACACCGTTATAATCATGACCAGGATATATAATTGTGCTACCTGGTAAAGTCATAGGTTTAGTCATAATACTCTCATATGCAGCATAAGAATCACCATTTTGAAAATCAGTTCTACCAGCCCTCTAATCAGCAAAGTGTCTCCAGTGAAAAGCATATTCTCTGTTATAAAACAGTAAGAGTCATCTGTATGACCAGGTGCATATATTGCTTTAATCTTATAATTACCAAATGTTAATATATCTCCATCAAATACTCTTTTAGTTGGGCATTGCGCTTTCGTTTCTCCACCTAGTACTATATTCACAGCCGGTTTCTTTTCTTAAAATACCTCGGCTGTCACATGATCTGCATGAACATGCGTATCCACATTTAAGATCAAGTTCTTTCAATAGTTTTAAATACTGCTGAACATTAAATCTAACAGGATCTATTATTATAGTTTCCCTAGTTTACTCACAAACTAAAATATAAGTATAAGTATCTCTATCAATTAGTTGTCTAAAAATCATAGTTCCCCCTAGATATATTTATCTGTTCTAGTTTAAGTTATTGAAATACGGCGCTCGCCCGTAATGCGCTCAATAGTGCTATAATAGTTAGAAATCATAGCATAACTACCGGCAATATTATAAACATCATAACCATGATGTTGTAACATTAGAGTCACATTATATGATCTTTGACCTGATTGACAATGTACATATACCGGCTTAGCTTTATCAAGCTCTGATAATCTATTTCTAATCTCAGACATTAGTATACTTTTAGCACCTACTAACATGCCCTTAGATGTTTCACCAAATTCTCTAACATCAATAATTTGAGCATTCTCGGCTAAAAGCTTTTCAACATCAGTAAATAAAACTTGTTTAAAATCTCCATTTAAAAGATTATTAGCAACATAGCCAGTATGGTTAACTACATCTTTACCTGTTGAATATGGAGGAGCATAACATAATTCAAGATCTTGAAGATCTTCTACTGTCATACCCGCTTTGATAGCTGTTGCAAACACATCTGCCTCTTATCAACGATACCTTTACCAATTGTCTGAGCACCTAGAAGTTTACCTGTGTTACTCTCAAACAATATTTTTGTAAATACATTTTGAGCATTAGGCATAATACTTACTCTATCAAATGGCGCTGTATATGCTACCTGATAATCGTTATCTAAATTATGAAACTTAATCCAAGCTTCGTTTAAGCCCGTTGCTGCACCAGTATAATCAAATATCTGGATGATTGATGAAGCAATATAGCCTTTGTTTATAATTTTTCTACCATTTATATGATCTGCGATTAAGCGACCTTGCTTATTAGCTGGTCCTGCTAACGGCAAATTAAAATCTTGACCAGTAAAGAGGATTTTTAACAAATATAGCATCACCTACTGCATAAATATCTTTATCTGATGTTTGATAATTCTCATTAACAACAATATGGTCACTTTTAGCTAGTTCAATGCCTACATTTTTTAGAAATGCAGTATCTAGTGACACACCAATAGCTAAAACCACTAAATCTGACTTAACTTCTTTACCTGATTCAAGCAGAACCTTATCAGATTCAAAACCAACTACTTTCTCAGATAGCATCAAGTTTATATCATGGTCTAATAACTCTTTTTCTAGATACTTAACCATTTCATAATCAAATGGACGCATAATTTGGTTAGCCATCTCAACTATAGTTACATTAAAGCCTCTTTCTTTAAGATTATCTACAACCTCAATACCAATGAAGCCTGCTCCTATAACTGTCACGTCTTTGACAGGTTTTCACTATCGAAAACAGCTTTATGGATTTTTTTGACATCGACAACATTTCTTAATATGAAATGATTGATTGTCCCAAGACCTTCAAAAGGGGGAACTATCGGCTTAGCACCTACAGCTAACACTAGCTTATCATAGCTTTCAGTATACTCTTCTCGAGTTATGTGGTTTATAACAGTTACAGTTTTATTTGATTTATCAACACTGATAACTTCTGAGTTTGTACGAGCCTCAATATTATATCTTATGTCGAACTTCTCTGGAGTCATTAATATCAGTTTTTCAGCCGGCTCGATATGCTCGCCTAAATGATAAGGTAAACCACAGTTAGAAAATGATGCGTGTAGGCCTTTTTCAAACATTATTATTTCTGCTTTATCATCAAGTCTTCTCAGTCTTACAGCTGCTGATGCTCCTGCAGCAACACCACCAACTATGAGATATTTTTTAGCCATTATAAGCTCTTCTAGAAATATTATATAAAGTGTTATTTTCTTTTATTATATGGTAAAAATTCTAACATTATTGCTAAACCACATGTGCCTGTTAAGCCAGCGAATAAAAGTCCAGCTCCAAAGAACCCACTCAAAATCGCAAAATATTGCGATACTGTAAACGAAAGCACTGCACCTAACAATACCATAAAACCAACTATTATCTGTACTTGACGCATTATTGGCAGAGGTTCTTTAACATTTTTTTGTAGGTTGCTTGTGCTGTTTCCAAGCATTCAAACCACCTTCTAACAAATATACTGCTTTCGCGTTTAGATCTTTTACTTTAGTAGCTGCTTGATTAGTTCTATTACCAGACTGACAGTGAAGTACAACAATCTCATTAGGCTGGATGTTAGCATCATATATTTCATCAATAGAAATATTCTCAGACAATCAATACACTCTCTATTATGCTCACCTGTTGTTCTGATATCTATTAATTTTACCTTTTCTTTTTTTTGTAATTCCAAAAAATCTTTAACTGAAATATTTTTTACTTTACTCATGTTTGCTCTTCTTTATGTTAAGCTTTTTCTAATTTAGTTAATCCTAATATATTGTTTAAATTTTTTACTTTTTTTCTTCGCTGCAGTATATGCCATATAATGCTTCTAAGATTTTTATCACAGAAGAATCTTTAATACTATAATAAACATTTTGCGATTCCTTTCTACACTTAACTAACCCTTTATTTCTAAGAACAGACAGGTGCTGAGAAAAAGCTGACTGACTTAGATCAGAATATTCTGCAAGTTCTCCAACTGTCATTTCTTTCCTTAATAACAAACAAAGTATCAATAACCTAGATTCATGAGATATTGCTTTTAGCAAAGATGAAGCTTTACTAGCATTATCTTTCATTTGTATCAAATCCATAATTATTATTAACATGTGTAGTTTCTAATTCAAAATATTAGCAATATACTAATTTAGAAATCAATAATATATTCAAATATATAGAACATAATTAGCTTGATTTTTTCTTAGTAAAGAAAATACTACTTACAAAACTAATTACTATTATTAATACGATGATAAACAAACCACTATTAAACTTACGCCATTCATTATGTACGGTAGTATCATACAACCATTTTGAATATGGTGAAGACTGGTTGTAGTAATATACTACATGAGTCTCTCCTATGATATATCCAGTCAATGGTTGTATAACAATACCATTAAATAAGTAAGTAAAAGTTAATACTAATGAATTAGCTAATGGTCTTATTGAGAACTGCTTAAATAACAACTTAATCTCTTGGAACGCTAGTATAGCTCCGCCACATCCAACACCATATAAGAAATTAAATACGAAAGCTATTTCAAAAACTATATCCGTACCGTCATAAGCACTTGGAGCGTATCCACATATAGTTGTAGTTCCACTCTTTAACAATTCTTTGAAAAGTATGTCAAATTCCTTATGAGCTAAAGAGCTACTATTAAAACTAGCTTCACTTGGGAAAATATATCCATCTAACCACTCTAAAAGCTTTTCACCATAAGCACCTACAGCTTTTGTTTGAGTTGTATACATATGTGTATCGATAAGTCCTGGCATAATTAATTTACCAGAGTAATCTATCAATTTAGCATTTTCACCTACGTTGATCTTATGAAAATCGTTAACCTCAGTTATCAAACTATTTTCGACGACAACTGCACCATCTCTTAGAAATGTATAGTCTTTTGAATCAGAAAATAAGTTGTCAACCTTATGACCTAATAATGACTGAAGTGTTGCATTTTTGTTGAATGTAAAGATACTTGCACGATATATTGTTTTCATAATTATTATCCTCTTGTTGATTTATCGTTATTTAAACTAAATAAATCCATTCGGGTCAATTGAGGATTATATAACCAGCAGATAAGCACCGGGCCTAATTGAATTATCTAACCAAATAGACAAACTATTATATGATATGGTAAAAATAGTAAAGTCAAATTTTTAAAAAAACTTTTCTAAACTCTTCAGCGTAATAAACTGTCTGCCCCTTTAGTTTAGCTAATTTATTTGATATATCTAGCACCATAAAAACATCTTCTGGGACATCATACTCACATTTTATTTTGTACTCTATGGTCGCTTTAAAGCCAAACTTCGGATAATAACTAGGATGCCCTAAAACAAATATTGCATCAATATTATTTTTCTTAGCTTCTTTTATCATCATTTCAATAAGCTTAGTACCTATTCCTTTATGTTGATATTTGGGTGCTACAGACATTGGAGCTAATCCACATATTTTAAGCTCATCAGTTTCTTCAGCTGTCATTTTCGAGAGAATTACTTGGCCTATTATGTTACCTTCATCTGTCTCAGCAACCAAAGATATTAAACTTTGATGATCTGTATGTAACAGCCTAACCAACATCTCCTCATCACCGGTATCGAATGCTTCAGATATTAGCTTATATATCTGCTCTTGATCCTTTAAATTTTCATACCTAATTTTTACGTGCATATACTAATCCTTGATAACTAGATCACGTGTTGAACAAATTTCTAAATTTATAAACTTGCCAACTTTTTTAAATTTACCAAATACAGCAAATTTAGCTCTTTTACCTTTTTCAAAATCAAGATACTTAATCTGACTAGGTACCACAAATATCGAAAATCTAGAATCCTGATCTGCTTTAAAAAATAGCTTTTTACTCTCTCCAATATCAGAAAGCGTAATTCCTGCAATACCATAAATTAGACAATATTTATTATTAAGCACATGAGCATCAATGAAATTTAAATCAAGAATATTAATAGTTAAAATATCTTGTCTAGCATACTCTCTAATACGATTTTCAGTAAGTTGCTGCTTCTTTTGTGGCATTAGATTAAGCTCTTTTTCTTTAGAAAGCTCACCATTATTCTCTAGCTTAGTAACAAGATTTATACATTTTTCTAAGTTCTTGTTTACTAGAAAATTCAACTTACTCATATCTTTTTTTGAATCACTTAAAACTAATTCTTTGATTTTTTCATCTTGAATTGGTTTGGCAACCCTTGGACAAAGCTCATCATGCTGTTGATCTGTCATAAAAGAAAAATATGCTTCTTGATCAGCTTTACGTACTATTTTTAGTTTAGCTTTGCCGCAATCTGGACAAAAAATATTATCAAAATGGAGTTTACTATTATATTCACTGGCTTTTATGAACCCTCTTTTATATCTAGCTGTTTTCACTTTTTATCCCTAAATCTTTTCAAAAAGAATATCTGATATTGGATGATCGAGATTCTGACCTCGTTTCTCAAATTTTGTCAAAGGTCGCCATTCTGGTCGCGATGCGAATCCATCATATAGATTTTTGTATTTATTATCATTTTCAAGAAGTTCTAATACTTCCTCTGCATATGGCAACCAATCACTAGCATAATGAAATACCCCACCTACTTTAAGTTTTTTAGCAAATAAGTCAACATTTGATTGATTCACTAATCTACGTTTATTATGCTTTTTCTTATGCCATGGATCTGGAAAATATATCTGCATTCCTGACAAAGAACTATCAGATATCATATTTTCTAATATTTCTATGGCATCATGACTCATCACTAAAAGATTAAAAATATTTTGATGTTCGATTTCATATAGAATATTACCAACTCCAGCTTTATGAGCTTCAATCCCTAAATAATTTTTAGTAGGATTTTCTAAAGCCATTTGTACCAATGACCCACCCATTCCAAAACCTATCTCTAATACTACATCATTAGAATTTTTGAAAATTTCAGAAAAGTCTAAACTTTTATTTTGATCATATTCAATCATATATTTAGATGCATAATCATCGAGAGCTTGTTGCTGTTTTTTTGTTACTCTGCCAGCTCTTTGGACATAACTTTTTATCTGGCGTAAATTTTCTTTAAAATTATCACTCATTTTTCTAGATTTATTGCAATTTTATTACTACTATTCTATCGCAAGTCAAACAAAAATAAGAGTATAATAGTGCTAATCTTTTTAGCTATTCTAGCTTTACAAATCAGTTGCCTCGTATTACCAGGTCCTGACTTCTTTGTAACTATAAGTAATTCTATTAAATTTGGACACAGATCAGGAATTTATACTGCATTTGGCGTTGCAAGTGGAATTCTTTTAAACACTTTTATAGTCTATTGGTTTGGATCTTTTTTGCTCCACCAACAACCATTACTATTCAAAGCATTAATACTTCTAGGTGTCATTTATCTTGCGTATATTGCATATAACTTATATAAAAATATTTTCACAAAGCAACAACTCAATCCCAATGCTAACGAACATATAAAAAATCTCGATAACTTTGATAAGCCAGCTAATATTAGACTGTTTTTAAATGGTGCTTTTACAAACTTAGCCAATGCTAAAGTATTAGTTTTTTTCAGCTCAATGCTTAGTCTAGTTGCACAACTTCCAAGTTTTGGTAAAATTGCTATCTGGTTTGCTATAGCACTTAGCACCTTTATTTGGTTTGCTATTGTTGCTACTTTTTTTGGCAATAATAAGCTTAGACAAGTATTTTTTAGAAATATCAAAAAAATTGAGTTAATATCTGCAATTTTTATAACTGTTTTTGTAGTAGTTATATTAATTGAGCTTTTTTAGAATAGAACTTTACTCCAACCCAATTTTTCTCTTAGAGTATCATAATAATTATAATCTTTTGTATGCAAGACAGTGACTTTTTTTTGTGCTTTTTGGATAGTGACTTTCTGATGAGACCTTAGCATAGTATCATGTCTACCATCAATACTCAAAACAGGTTCCGGATCATTGTAATCTGTTATATAAATATCTATAACACTTGTATCTGAGATGACCAAAGGTCTACTATTTAATGAGTGTGAACATACTGGTACCAAAACCGCACTGCTTTGATTAGGATTCAAAATAGGTCCGCCAGCTGACATTGCATGTGCTGTTGAGCCTGTTGGTGTTGCCACAATCAACCCATCACCTCTTTGATCAAAAGCATATCTACCATCTATGTAGACCTTTAAGCCAAACATTAATCCCCTACTAGACGTTATCGCAATTTCATTTAACGCAATAGAAGCCTCAAGAGGTGCTCGTAAATTATCATCAACGCGACATTTCAACATACTCATTTTGGTAACTGAGCTGTCTCCTTTCAATATAGCATCAAGGTCCCTTCTTAAGGCATTATTATCTGCAGCAAGAGTTGTCAAAAACCCAAGCTTACCTTTATTTACGCCAATAACAGGGATATTGCTATACAATGCTAAAACTCTAGAAGCCTTAAGAAAATTACCATCTCCACCAACAACGATAGCTACATCACATATCAAAGCTATTTCTTTTAAAGTTGCTGTTGCAATATTTTCTAAAGCAGTATCAGATGCCGTTTCATCCTCTACCACCACATCTAGATTTTGCTGTTGCAAATAAGCATACAAAACCTCAACTGTCTGACTTACTTCTTTTTTATAATGCTTACCGATAATTGCAACTCTGCTATATTTGTAGGTCATATTCATAGATTTGTACTAATACTAATCTTAATTATACCAAAATACCTACTAGCATCGAAAATCTTTGACTTAATATTCGTGATAATAGATTTAACATATAGATAGCCATCAAATATAAGTTGCTCAAATCTATTAATATATTTAAAATAAAGTATAAGCTTAGTAAATATAGATTGAGTATATGGACAACAAGAATAAACTGACAAGTATAATTATACCTGTAAAAGATGAATCTGAAAGTATTGATCATCTTTTTAATAGATTGATGCCGATTCTAGAGCAACTACCAACCAAGTATGAACTAGTATTCATAAACGATGGTAGTAGCGATAATACTTTAGATCTTCTTCTAGAAAAACAAAAGAGCATTCCAGAAATCGCAGTTGTTGATTTATCACGTAACTTCGGCAAAGAAGCAGCATTATTTGCTGGTTTTGCTAACTGCAAAGGTAATGCAGCCATTTCTATTGATGCTGACTTACAAGATCCACCTGAGCTTATCCTAGAGATGGTTGAGCATTGGCTAAATGGCTACGAGGTTGTAACTGCAGTTAGAGAAAATCGTGATACAGATACTTCAACGAAGAAGCATACTGCTGGACTTTTCTACACAGTGATGAATAAAATTAGTGAAACTAAACTTACTCCTAATGCCGGAGACTATAGACTGTTAAATAGAGCTGCTATTAACGCTTTTCTTGAGCTTAAAGAAAAAATACGTTTCAACAAAGGTCTTCTTACATGGATAGGCTTCAAAGAGAAAATCGTTTACCATGCTAGAGAAGAAAGAGTAGCTGGACAGACTAAATGGAACTACTGGAAGCTATTTAAGTTTTCTATAGATGGTATTACAAGTTTTAGCCGTGCACCACTAGAGATATGGTCTTATATTGGTGTTTTTGTTGCTTTTATGAGTTTTGTATATGGCTCTATAATAATCATTAAATCATTAGTATTCGGAGCCGATGTCCCAGGCTACCCTTCACTAGTGACATTTATTTTATTCTTTAGTGGATTACAGATGATTGGTATAGGAATGTTAGGAAGCTATATCGGTAGAATATTTATCGAAACAAAGCATCGACCTCTATATATATTGCGTGAAGTGCACAGATCTGAAAAATAATTTTCTATTAAGCTTTTAATCTAATACCCTTATCTAACAAATACCAACAAGCGTAATATAGTATAAATGTAAAAGCCACTATCGCTCCAAATGCATAGTACGGATTAACTGTAGAAACTCCCAAAAATCCAAATCTTACAAAATCAACTATATAAAATAATGGATTACATGATGAAATGAAATGCCAAAACCCAGTAAGATTATTTATATTATAAAACACCCCACCTAAGTATATTAATGGAGTTAGAATAAATGTAGGAAATATCGTAGTATCATCAAACTTTTGTGAGAATATCGCATTTATTAATCCACCAAGTGAGAATAATGCCCCACAAAATATAAATCCAGCCAATACTAAAGGTACATTATAAATAACACTAAATCCACCTAATAGAAATGCCGCAATACTAACAAATATACCGACTAAAAAACCTCTAAAAATACCACCAGAAATATATCCAAGCACAATCACATGATTACTAACAGGCGATACCAATAGCTCTTCGATAGCCTTACTAAATCGGATACCAAAGAAAGAACTAACTACATTACCATATGAGTTTTGAATCACTGCCATTATTATCAAACCTGGTGTAATGTACTGCATATAAGTAATACCATCATCCATCATACCTATACGTGAGCCTACAACCTTACCGAATATCAAAAAATATAAAATTATTGTAATTACAGATGGTAATAATGTCTGTGGCCAAATTCTAAAAACTCTTTTACATTCACGGTTAAAAATCGTGATATATGTTATCCAAAAATCTCTTAAACTCATAAAATCACCTACTTATTTCTAGCTACTTCTATAAATAGCTTTTCTAGTTTTGCTTCTTTTGAACGTACATCTAAAACATCTAAATCATATTTACTTGTTAATTCAGCAAATATCTCATTAAGTACCACACCCTTAGTAACTTCAACCTCGATTGTATAGTCATCTATTTTTTTGACTTCACCAAGATCTAATTTCAATTCATGCTGACATTTTTCTTTAAGATCAAAAATATAAGTATGCTTATCAGCTGACTTTAAAAAAGTCTTCATATCAGTATTAACACATAATTTACCTTTATGAATTAGTGCGATATGTTTACACATTGACTCAGCCTCTTCTAGATAATGTGTTGTAAGGATAATTGTCAAACCTTCTTTGTGAAACTCTGAAATCATTTCCCACAGTGAGTTTCTAAGCTCAACATCAACACCTGCTGTTGGCTCATCAAGGATAAGAAGTTTAGGTTTATGTATAAGAGCTCGAACAACCATTAATCGTCTTTTCATACCACCAGATAAAAATCTGACTTGAGTATTTCTTTTCTCATAAAGATCTACTTTCTTTAAGAGCTCTTCAGCATAAGGTATAGCTTCTTTTTTAGAGATACCAAAAAAACCTGCTTGTGTAACTAAAATATCCATAGGCTTCTCAAAGATATTTAGATTAATCTCTTGAGCCATTACGCCTAGATGCTTTCTCGCTTGGATATAATCTTTATCGATATCATATCCAAAAATTTTTATTTGCCCTGAAGTTTTGTTTACAAGTGATGATATCATTCCTAGAATTGTTGATTTACCGGCTCCATTAGGTCCTAAAAGAGCAAAAAAATCGCTTTTTTTAACTTCAAAGTTAATATCATCAACCGCTTTCAAACCACCTTTATAAACCTTGGTAAGATTTTTTATTTCTAACGCGTTTTGATTGTCCATAATAATTAATTATTTAGAAAAATATTTGCATATTATAGCATTTCAGATTTTTTTTTTTTGGAAACTTATAGAAGTACTAAGGAATAAAAAGATTATAATTTTCTCAGTTTGACAACAACATTTTCATCTGCATAATCAGGTCTATTGCCATCTAAACTTTCGGCTAAAAGGTAATAATCGTTAACTGGCGCATTAGTACAGTTACCACCCATATCACACTTAGAGCTCACATTTGTTTCATCAGTTATCAGCGATGTAGATGCCGAAGCATACCAAGGATTATTCATTTTAATCACAGCTATTTCTCTATCTTCATTTACTGAAATCACAGGGAAAGTTGCTTGACCCGAGCCATCACATGATACTACTATTTTTTCCTTATTTGAGATACTTAGAACCTTACAGTTTGGATCTATTGATGAAGCATTACCAAAGTATAATTCATTAGTAAGACCTCGGCTAATTTGCACTTCGAAATTTACAGCAGCACATCCTAAAAATGGTACGAATAATATAGTAGACATAATCATTTTTTTTAAAATATTTCTTTTCATTAACAACTTCTTAACATTAGACATTAGAATTAAATATTAAGATATTTAATTTATTCAACTAACTATTATAATTTAATATTATTTATTTAATAATAATTTTTAAATTTTATTTAAAAATGATATAACTAAAAATTAAATAGCATCATTAATACACTACAACCTACAACAACTATAAATATTGGCCTAACTAACTTAGATCCTTTAAGTATAACCATTCTTGAACCAACAATCCCACCAAAGAAACTACCAACAGCCATTAACAGTCCAAATGCTATATTTACCTGACCAGATAATGCAAATACAGTTAAAGAAAATAGATTACTTTTTAGATTAAGAACCTTTGCGTATCCTGATGCTTGTAAAAATGAATAACCAAGAAAATAAACTATAGCAATAATCCAGAAATTACCTGTTCCCGGACCAAAAAAACCATCATAGGCACCTAATATAAAACCGAATATTGTAAAAAAAGCCATCTCTGACATTCTTTTTTTACCTTCATTAACACCTAAGTTTTTATTCAAAATACTAAAAATAAAAACTACTATTAAAAGAACAGGAACTAAAGTATTCATAAAATCATTATGAATAAGCAAAGTTAGTATAGTACCTAAACAAGCACCAATAAATCCAGCTATAAGTCCTCTTAAAACTGTTTTGATGTTAATTAAGCCACTTTTGTAATATTTCAACACTGCCATAGCAGTACCAATACTAGCTTGAAGCTTATTTGTACCAAGTACTGTTACAATTGGCAAACCTGTCATACTTAATGCTGGTATACTTATTAAACCGCCACCTCCAGCTATAGCATCTATAAAGCTTGCCAAAAAACCCATAGCCACAATAAATATACACAAAAAATAAAAATGCTCGGAAAAAAATTCAACCATTTTAAAATTATAACTATATAAGAAAAACTCATTTAATATTACAATATATTTAATTGCAATACTGCTAAATAAATACAAATTGAATCAACTTATTCTTATACAACATTTCTAAGGAATTAATATTTATGTTTGATATAGATAATAGAAGTAAAAGAATACTCTTTATGTCGCACTGCTTATTAAATCAAAATGCAAAATTAGATCATCTCGCATCTAGACCTGGTGCACTTCCTTTAGTCATGGGAGAAATAATAAATTCTGGAGTTGGAATTGTACAGATGCCTTGTCCAGAGTTATTAGGACTAAGGATTGATAGACAGTGTGTTAAAGATACTACTGTTGATGATATTAAAAGTGAAAAGACCAAAGTTTCAAAACTTATGGCAAATCAAAAGCAACTGAGTGTAGATTTAGCTAAACATGTCATACTCCAGTTAAAACAGTATAAAAAATATAATTTTGAAATTGTTGGAATCCTTGGTGTAAATATGTCTCCAACATGTGGAGTTGAAACACTTGGGCTGACGACCAAGAAGTAGTTGTAATGGTATTTTTATCAAAACGCTAAAAGAAGAATTAGCTAAGGAAAATATACAAGTTAATTTCACTGGCATAATACCTCCTCAAATAGAGGATTCAGTAAAGCGAGTAAAATTTTTTCTCAAAAAAGAAACTCATCCTACTAAATCAATAAATGTAAAGCCAGCCAAATAGTCAGATTTTCTGTATATGTAACCTAGTGCTTAGTGTTTCCTGGAATAAATAAATACTCTCCTTCATCCAAAATATAATCATTACTATCCAACCTAAGCTTTGCCATACCCTTAAGTACAACAACCCATTCATCATGACTCTGGATATACGGTTCATCTATAGGTGTAACCTGACCATAAGATATAATCTTTTCTACATAAATACTATCATTTTTCAGAAGATCTATAAATACTTCATTCGATGCTACTTCTGGATTGACACAATACAAATTTAGTTCGTGACTATTCTCTTTCATTCAGCTCCTTTTACTTAGCCTACACACCAATTTAAAGTTATTTAAATTCTTGGCTTTTTTCATCTACTAAGCAACCTTGCTTATCAATATCTCTAAGATACACATCAAGCTTAGGATACTCAATTTTTATATTATTCTCTTTTAATACCTCCAAAATTTTAAGTCGTAAATCACTTAATAGGTATATTTTAATAATCCTCAAACAGTAAGCTCTAATAGTTATCTCCATGCTATATTCATCATAGTTACTTAATAAAAACTCAGGGGCAGGAGTTTTAAATATTCTTTTTTCTGACTCTATAACGTACCTACAAATTTCTATAACTTTTTTAGGATCATGGTTATAAGAAATTTTTAATGGTAAAACTGGCCTAGAGGTGGACTCTAATGTCTCGTTAGAAACCACTTTAGTTATCATAACGTTATTCGGAACAATCAAAGAATTATTATCAAAAGTTAAAACCTCAGTTGCCCTAATACTGATTTTTTTAACAACGCCAATTTCATCGTTAACATTTACCCAGTTCCCGATCTTAACAGGTCTTTCAATTAACATAACTAATCCAGCAAAGAAGTTTTTGACCAGATCTTGCATCGCAAAACCAAGACCGACAGATAAACCTGAGATAATAAATATTATCACTGTGTTACTAATCCCTAAAGACTTAATAGATAAGAAAATCGCAATAATCACATAGATATATTTCAAAATTGATAAAAATGCTTCTCGCATACCCAAGTCCATGCTTGTATAAGGAAAAACTCTTTTATTTACAAAAACCCTAATAAACTTATATATTATAAATGCAACAACCACCACAGACACTGACTTCATCAGTGTAATTAAAGGTATTAATTGCAAGCCTAAAATATCACCACCATCATAAAAGAATGTATTCCAAACATCTTGCAACTTCTCCAGCTGTACATTAAGACTTAGTGGCAACAGAATCAAAAACATTATGATAGCAAATATAAATATCAGATTTTTTACCAATATCTTACATCAGCTCTTTTGACTCCACCCATTACAGTTTCTGTAAAACTTCTAATTACCACAAATTTAGTTTTTCGACATAAAATAATATCTATAGCAACTGTAAATAGTTTGTAAAAAACATATATGTAAAGGGATCCGTATAATATCTGATACATATCAAACCCAACCGACATACCAAAATTTGGATACCCGCCTAATGCCATCATAAAAATACTAAACAGTAATGTTCCTAGTATGAAATACCTAACTAAATTAAGTATCCTTACATCTGAATCTTTCTTAGCTATAAATTTGCCTAGTTTAATAAAAATTATCGCTGTTGGAATAAACATTATTATCAAAAAGCAAAAGACCAGAACTAAAGCATCTTCTCTTGAAAGAATAGTAGTCAAACTACCTCTTGTAAAATTGACAAGATTTGATCTAAAAACATACATCGCCATACCAGAAGCACAATAAGTGACTAAAATAAGTAATTTTAATACTCTTGATAGATTAATATGTGCAAAGTTCTCTAATATAAATACCAAAAATGCATATATGCCAATCACTTGCACGACTATTCAGCGACAAAGAATGAATCAGAAGATATAACACTTAGATATCTAAGCATATAGCCAACACCTATAATTGCTACTGGATATAGGATAGCGCTATACACCAAAAAAACAAATTCTATTTAGCTTAACAGCTGCTTGCAATATCTTCTTTTTATTTCTAATTTTAGGATTTTTGAATAAATATCTATCTAGCGAAAATAGAGGTCTTGCTAATAAATACAGCCCAAGTAACACAAAAAATAATGCACAATCTTTCAATACTAAAAATGTATTTTTAGCAAACATATTAAATGCACTACCCCATGCACCTGAACGCCATAAAACATTATTTTTTTCAAATCGGAATTGATTTCTCAAATATGTTCTTACACCTGATATATGTTTAAGAGCACTTTCAATATTTAAATTAGCCTCTTTTAGCAATACTAATTCATTTAGAGTTACAGATCGCTTACGAATGTATTCCTCAAGTTTAGTATTTAGGTTTTTATCCTCTTCTACTTGTTTATTTATTGTTTTAGAAAACAGTTCACTATGATATTTTGTATCAATAAAACTTAAAATATTGTCTACCCTGTTTAATTCAGCACTTAAGAGCCTCATCTGATTATTGATAAATACTCTATCTTTTAGTAACTTTTCTCTTTGATATGCTAATCTCTTCTCATCAGTTGACTCTTTGGTGCTATATAGATACAGCAAAACTATTAATCTCATTTACTTTTTGGTCTAATTGATTTTTTGTGTAACAGTGTTCGCTTGTACAAACCCAAAGAAAAATATAACAAGAATAAAACAATATAAAAATTTAGATTTTGACATAAATCATGAGAACTTATTATCATTAAATAATACTAACACAAAATGTAGTTTGAATAGCAGTAAATAAGACTAAAACCCAAATACTTCACAAGTATTTTGATAAGTCTGTTTTGCAACCTCATTATACGAGATGCCTTTCAGATCAGCCAAAAACTGTGCTACATACTTCACATACTCTGGATAGTTTGGCTTGCCTCGCAAAGGTACTGGAGTTAAATAAGGCGCATCTGTCTCAATTAATATTCTATCAAGAGGTAATTTCTTGGCAGTTTCTTGAATATCTTTAGCATTTTTGAAAGTTAAGATACCAGAGAATGATATATACATACACATATCTAAGGTTTTTTTTGCCATATCATAATCTTCCATGAAGCAATGTAATATTCCTCCACACTTCTCTACATTTTCACTTTTTAATATATCAAGTGTATCTTGTTTTGCTGATCTTGTATGGATAATAACAGGTTTATTAACCTCGTTTGCTGCTTGCATATGATTTACAAACTTATTTATCTGCGCTTCTCTAGTATCACTACCATTATAGTAGTAATCTAAACCAGTCTCGCCTATAGCAACACATTTTTTATGTTGTGAGCGCGCTATGATATCATCAACACTTGGTTGATATGAATCAAGCTCACTAGGATGAACTCCTACAGAATGGTATACATTATCAAAGTTTTCTGTGATTTGTTCTATATCAGCTATTTCATCCCAAGCAACAGCTATTGAAACAATCTTTTCAATGCCAGCAGTTTTTGCATTATTAATAACCTTCTCAAGGTTTATATCATCTAATTTTAGGTAATTTAAATGACAGTGTGAATCTATTATCATAATCTACTATATTTGAGTTAGTTAATCACTGTCCCCATTATAAATTATTGATGATACAAAAACTATTTATCAAGCAAGGCTATTTTTGAAGAGTTTCTTTGATATTATCCATTTTTAAAATTATCCATACAACCAAAACAATCTGTGCCAATGCCGCTGTAACTACAACATAATAATAAGCTTGGGTAAAAACATTCACAAATCTATCTAACCAATGATGGTTAATATCATATTTATAATAAATATCATAAGTTATAGTAAAAATAGTCAAAGCAAATGCTGACGAAATCATATTGCCGGAACTTTTAATAGTGTTAACACTATCTAACTTATCTTTATCAGCTACCGCATACATCACTGCATTTGATGATGTTTGATACATACCTAGTACAAATCCATATCCCATAGCAACAGCACAAAATGTAATATAATTATAGTGAGTATCAAATAAAATTGAGATTAACATCACTGAAGATACACCAAGCAAACCTAACACCATACACGTTCTGTAGCCATATAAATAAACTACTTGTTTAGCGGTTTTTTTAGAAATAATAGTACCAATCATCAAACACACAGACATAATAGATATGTATATCGTATTCAAATGACTAAGATGATATAAAACAACCAGCCAAGAAAAGAACACTTAATAAGTTGTTAGTCTACACAAAAAGTTTGAAACAAAAGCTATCGTAAAATTTTTATTACTAAAAATACTTAAGTTAATTATTGGATTTCTGATTTTTCTGTATGTAATAGCATATAAAAAATCGATAAAGCTACACATATACCAAGATATATTTTAATTGACACCTCAATGTCTTTTAAAAGAATTTCACTCAATATAAAAAGTGCAGATATTGAAAAACCTAACAAACAAAGACCAACAAAATTAATTCTCTGTTTTTGATTACTTAATATTTGTTGTGGAAAATATTTATATATAGCAACAACTGCAAAACAGGCAAATGGTACTTGCATCACAAATGCTAAACGCCATGATTCTGGTGATATAGATGCAAAAATACCACCTATAATTTGCCCAGATATTGCCATTATCAAAGTATAGTTAGATAATGTAGCTGTTCCCTCGAGCATATTCTCCGAAAGCTTTAGATAAGCAAGTATTGCTACAGGTGCTGAAAATGCTACAAACAAGCCTTGAATTGCTCTGAATGTAAAAAGCTGAGTATCCGTCATTACTAATCCAGATAGTAATGAAAATAAGCCAAACCAGATGCTGCAAACATTAAAGTATATCTAAAGCAAATCTTCTCAGCCATCCATGAGCTAAGAGGCAGAAACATCCCCATAACAATCATATAAATACTGATACCTGTCTTTAGAAATTCAGGTGTTATATGAAGGCTTTCTGCTATCTTAGGTAAGATATTATTCATAACAGTTGTATCAATAAGATCCATACCCATAATAATTATGATCGCAATTACTACAATATTAAAGTTAGGGTTTTTCATGCACTAATTCTCTTTAGTATATAAAATTTATGAGATAGGAACATTACGAGAATATAAGTCGAACACTTATAATAAGGTGGTGCCGGAGGCCGGACTCGAACCGGCACTCTGTTGCCAAAACCGGATTTTGAATCCGGCGCGTCTACCAATTTCACCACTCCGGCAAGAGTAGTTCTTATATATTACAGATCTTCAGGCCAATTATCAATCATTGTACCCAAAGATAAACCAAGTTCTGATAATTTATCTTTGATTTCTGTCAACGATTTCTTACCAAAATTTGGTGCTTTAAGAAGCTCATTTTCTGTCTTTTGTACAAGTTCACCAATCAATCTGATATTCACGGCTTTTAGACAGTTTGAAGATCTTGCTGTAAGGTTTAACTCTTCAACATGCTTCAATAAAAGAGGTTTTATATCTTTAGTAGGATCTTCTACAAAAATCCCTTTATTTATTTCTTCAACATCAACGATATTTCTTAGTTGATTTTGTATTTTTGTAGCAGCTATTCTTAGAGCTTCTTCACAACTAACATTACCATTTGTCTTGATATTAAGTTCAAGCCTATCTAGATCTGTACGTCTACCTACACGGGCATCTTTGATCTCATAATCACAGAACGACACTGGAGAAAAAGTAGCATCTAAAAGAAATTCACCATCTTTGAAATTCTCTTGGACTTGCCTATAGCCAATTCCTTTTTCTACTTTAGCTTCGATTTTAAGCTTCTTACCTCCATTATAGCTACAGATAAATACTTCTTCTGTAATTGCTAGACCTTCAGATAGTTTAGCCTCTTCTGAAAATACTTCTTCTGAGCCTGATAAGTCAAAAGTGATTACTCCTGTATCAACTCCTTCTGCTAAAGTTACAGGAAGTGCTTTAACATTTAAGATAATATCAGCAACAGTCTCATCACATGGAATCACATCATCTAGAGAAACAACTTTACCATCATTAATTTTCACACTAGTAACACATGCGCCATGTATAGAATAAAGCATAGTCTGCTTTAGCGCGTAACCAAGAGTATAGCCAACACCTCTCTCTAGAGCTTCAAAAGAAAACTTAGTAGCATTTTTCGCATATTCATCAATTTTAATATTAGTAGGATGTAGTAAATTTTCCAATGCCATAGCAGTATAAAACCTAGTTATAATTTTATTAGATATAATTTAATTCTAAAGATTATAGCATACAAATACAAAATTTTAATAGCTTAATTATAACTTCTTGATTTTACTTATACTGTCTAGCTTAATTTTTATTTTAGATTCAAAACCAGCTACTGTTGGATTATAAAAGGTTTGTGTAATGTTTTTAGGTAGATATTGCTGTACTACATAGGCATTAGCATAGTTATGTGGATATAAATAATTACTATCTTTATAATTCTTAAGATGCTGAGGAACTTCAATATTGCCCAAACTTTTAATAATCTGCTGGGCATCTGCTAGCGCCTTATAGCAAGCATTACTTTTAGGTGCTACAGCTAAATATATAGCAGCCTGCGACAAAACCAACATTCCCTCTGGCATACCTAATTTTTCATAAGCATTCCAAGCATCTATGGCAACTCTCAAAGCCTGAGGATCAGCATTACCGATATCTTCTGAAGCTATACACAACATTCTTCTTGCGATAACTAGAGGATCAGCACCATTATCTAACATTACACTCAACCAAAATATAGCTGCATCAGGATCTGTACCTCTGACAGACTTGTGAAAAGCCGATAGTTGCTCATAGAACTCTTTACCTTCACGGTGAAAATCTCTCGAAGCCTCTCCAACAGCTTGATCAAAAAGATCCTTATCAAGATTAATCTTATTAGCTCTATCACTAATTAGAAACATCCTCTCAAGTAAGTTCAAAATTTTACGACAATCCCCTTCACTATAGTTGTGTATAGCATTGTATAAATCTTCATCTATTTCAAAAGAATATTTTGCTAATAATTCATCCTTGATTATAGCTCTTTGAATAAGCTTACGAGTCTCTGAAACATTCAGTCTTTTCAATCGTAAAATAAATACTCGTGAAACTAGAGCATTATTCAAGTAATATGTTGGATTTTCAGTAGTTGCTCCAATTAAAATAATTTTGCCTGACTCAACATACGGTAGAAGTAAATCTTGTTGTGATTTATTAAATCGATGGATTTCATCTAAAAATAGTACAAAACTACCTAAATGTTGATTATCTGCTATTAATTTTTTAACATCCTTAACGCCAGAATCAACTGCAGATAGCTCAAAAAACTCTAACTGCTTAGAACTAGCTATAATTTTAGCCAAGCTAGTTTTACCAACACCTGGTTTTCCACATAGTATTAGCGAGCAAATCCCATCACCAGCCAAAATTTTTGTTAATGATCCATTTTTTGATAGTATATGCTCTTGACCTATCACTTCCTCAATACTCTGAGGTCTTAATCGAGCTGCCAATGGAGTATACTTCATCTAAATAAATCCTTTTTTTGATTTTTAACTAACGCTCTTAATTATTCTAATCTATAACAATCTTGTACTTACGTTTAACAAGCTCATATAGCATGCCTTCACGCACTGCGCCATTAGACAACTTCATTTCAGAAATTCCAAGACAATCAAAAATAGTATACAAAATTGCCACACCCCCAGCCAAAACGCTCTCTCTATCCTCTCTCAAGCCCTCAAAGCGAATATGCTCAACCTCTCGCTTATCCATCATCATTGTAATTAGGTTATTCAAAAATTCTTTAGTAACAATAGAACCTCCAGTGATCTCTTGACAAATTCCGACCACTGCAATAATAGTTCCTGAAGAACCTAAGACATTGTTCCAGCTAATTTTCTTATATTTACTTAAAATAGGAGAGAGTATTTCTTTTGCCATAGCAGTAGCTGCATAGAAATTAGCAAAATCGAGCTTCTCATTACTAAAGTGATCTTTTTGCATACCCACGCAACCTATATCTAGACTACGAGCAATTAATATTTTATCACCTCTTCCAATTACAATTTCGGTGGAGCCTCCTCCGATATCTATAACTAATGTTTTTTGCTTTGCATCGTGATTATCTCTAGCCCCAACATAGACCAGACGTGCCTCTTCCAGACCAGAAATAATCTTAATTTTAGTCCCTAAAGCTTTATCTAATTTCTTTTTAAAACCTTTTATATTATTTTTAGCTTTTCTAAGAGTATATGTGCCTACAGCTTTTACATGCTCAACTTTATATTTTTGAATTTCTTGAGCAAAAAACACCAAACACTCAATAGCTCTCTCTTGAGCATCTTTACTAATGGTTAGATTGTTATTAAGACCTGCTCTTAACTTCACTTTTTGTTTTTGTTTGGATAATGTAACAACCTCACCATCAGGCTTGATTTCACTTATCAGCATATGAAAACTATTTGAACCTAAATCTACTGTTGCGACTATCTTTGACATACAAAACAAAAGCTTATTTTTATAACTATCCCCATTATAAAAAAATATCTGTAAAATAGCTAAAAAAATTTGTCTAAGAAGTTTTTTTGTTTATAATAACTAGCAATTAGTTTAACTTCTTATAAAATTATCAAAATACAGCAGAAGCTTCTACTTAATCAGTTTTAGAATCAAAAAACTTAAAGGAAAATCAAAGCATGTCAAAATGTATCGATATATCAGATAGCCAGTTCGAAAGCGAAGTATTAAATAGTGATACTCCAGTATTATTAGATTTTTGGGCTCCATGGTGTGGCCCTTGCAAAATGCTTTCTCCAATACTAGAGCAAGTTGCTGATCACTACAGCGACAAAGTTAAAGTATGCAAAATAAATATCGATAACAACGAAGAAACGGCAATGAAATTTGGTGTGCGCGGTGTACCTACTCTTATAGTTTTCAAAGATGGCGAAAACAAAGAAACTAAAGTTGGTGTAGTACAAAAGACTCAATTAATCTCAATCGTAGACAAATATCTATGATTAGTTAGATCAATATTATTTTTTATAAATAGAAAATCAAATGAACTTAAATGAATTAAAGTATAAATCTGTTAATGAACTAATGGATATAGCTCAAAGTCTAGATCTTGAATCACTTCGTGCAAGAAAACAAGAACTTATTTTCTCAATTCTTAAATACCATGCCGATAAAGGCGAAGACATATATGGCGAAGGTATCTTAGAAGTTCTACAAGATGGCTATGGTTTCCTGAGATCTTCTGATAGCTCATATTTTGCATCTCCTGATGATATCTACGTTTCACCTGCTTTTATCAGGAAATTAAACCTAAGAACTGGTGATAGTATTGTTGGTAAGATTCGCCCACCTCGTGATAATGAAAAATACTTTGCAGTAAAGCATATTGACAGTGTTAACTTTGATTCACCTGAATTAGCTAGAAAAAAAATCCTATTTGAAAACCTAACTCCAGAATACGCTAAAGAAAGGCTAACTATGGAAATAGGTAATGGCTCAAGCGAAGATATAACTGCGAGAGTTATTGATTTAGCCGCACCATTTGGTAAAGGTCAGCGTGGTCTGATCGTAGCTCCTCCTAAGACTGGTAAGACAATTATGATGCAAAATATTGCAACATCAATTGCCAAAAACCATCCTGAATGTAACCTAATTATGCTACTAATCGATGAGCGTCCTGAGGAAGTTACAGAAATGCAACGCTCAGTGCGTGGTGAAGTAGTAGCATCTACATTTGACGAACCTGCAGCTCGTCATGTCCAGTTAGCAGAAATCGTAATTGAGAAAGCTAAAAGATTAGTAGAACACAAACAAGATGTAGTAATTCTACTTGACTCAATCACAAGACTTGCTCGTGCTTATAACACTGTATCTCCAGCATCAGGTCGTGTACTATCAGGTGGTGTAGAGGCAAATGCTCTGCAAAAGCCTAAGAGATTCTTTGGTGCTGCGCGTAATACTGCCGAAGGTGGTAGTTTAACAATCATTGCAACAGCACTTGTAGAAACTGGCTCTAAGATGGATGAGGTTATCTTTGAGGAATTCAAAGGTACTGGTAACATGGAACTTCATCTTGATCGTAAGATTGCAGAGCGCCGTGTATTCCCTGCTATTAGCTTTGATAGATCTGGTACGCGTAGAGAAGAGCTTCTTACAACTCCAGAAGAACTACAAAAACTTTGGGTACTGCGTAAGATTCTTGGTGGTATGGAAGATGTTCAAGCTATGGAACTCCTAACAGAAAAAATGAAAGGCTCATTAACTAATGAAGAGTTCTTCGAGACTATGAAAAGAGGTGCTATTTAAACCTAGGTCATTTTTTTATCTATCAACCTATTTTTATCTTTTTATCGTTCTTAGAAATCTAATTTGACAGGAATTAAATTCAGATAGAAATTTAGTATTATTAGTTAGTATTAGTGAATGTTATTAATCAAATCCACACAACACTGATTAAGTTTCTTAGCTGATTCTTCAGTAGTAGTTTCTGTATAACATCTTAACTCTGGTGCATTACCTGATGGTCTAAGATGGACAATATCTTGATTAGTCAAAGTTACTCTAACACCATCTGTAGTATCGATATTTTCAATGCTATTTTTACCATCAAAATGCTCAGATATAACTTTATCTAAAAGATCTGATTCACCTGCTAATATTGATTTCAGAATCTCTTGGCTTTTTTCAGTGGCAAAATTATCAATCTTACTACTAGCTGTATATCGAGATGGTAAATCGACTAAAAGTTCTGAAACTGTTTTATTAGCATCAATAGATAGCATCATCACAGCAAGCATAGGTATCACGGTATCTCTTGTAGCCAATGCTTTTAGGACTTTGTCATCTCTTGATATATCACTAGCTAATAGAAATCCACCATTTGCTTCATATCCAACTACAGAACTTTGATTATTAGCAAGTAGCTCATTCATTGCAGCAATTACATACGGCGAACCAATTTTAGTTCTAATTACATTACTAAAATAACCTATCTTTTCTGCTACAGTATTACTACTAACAGGAGTAGCAATAACATCCGCCTGGAGATATTTAGCTGTCAATACACCTAGAATATCGCCTTTTAACCAATTACCATACTCATCACTAACTAGAGGTCTATCAGCATCACCATCTGTTGATACGATACTATCAATCTCATACTCGCTAGCCCACTGTTTTGCAAGCTTTACATCTTCTTGTCGAATTGCTTCGGTATCTACAGATACAAATCTTTCTGAGAATCCTAGCAAGATAACTTTAGCACCTAATTTTTCAAGAATTTCTTTGACTATCCTACGCCCTACAGACGAATGCTCATACAATCCAATAGTCTTACCTGACAAGCAATTTTGTGGAAAGAAATCTAAATATCTATCTACATACTGTACATGTGCTTGATTACAAATTTTTGGTAATTCTATTTTTTGCAAAAACATCCCATTTTTATCAAAAGTAGTATCTTCAACCGTAATCACTTGGCTGACAATCATTTCCTCATCTTCTTTGAGAACTTCTCCGTAAGGAGTATTAAACTTAATACCATTTCTATCTTCTGGAATGTGGCTACCTGTAACCATAACTGATGGTATTTGATTAGTTATGCCATATAGCATCGTAGCTGGAGATGGGATCTCTCCACAATACACTGGCTCATAGCCACTATCTTTGACTGCCTTAATCACAGTCTTAGTTATTCTAGGGCTACTATCACGTAGATCATGAGCTATAGCAACCTTTGTACCTTTAGTTATTGAATACTTATGCTCCAAAAATTGAATAAAAGCCTTAGTATATAGCCAACAAATTTTATCAGTCATCGCTACAACTAAACCTCTAACCCCACTAGTACCGAACTTCACACCACTAGAGTTGATAACATCTTTTATAACTACTTTTTCCACACGAATCTCCCAAAATAGTCTTATATACTTATAAATTTAGTTTTTCTTATAATAGTTTAACAGTCGACCTTTTAGTATTTCTAGTATTTTGGTAACATACTTAGTCGAAATACATAAATAATTTGCTTTGATACCATTTAACTCAAGAGCTTTCATCGTTTCTTGGTTAATAATCTTTTTACTCTGCAAATTACTAGTGCTAACACCACCTGCCAACATATTAATTATACATTTATTTAAATATGTATACGAAAGTCTATTCACTAGCAAGAATCTTACAAAAATTTCATAATCTGCAGCAATCTTAAAATCTAAACGATAGACTCCATATTTTTGATAAATAGCTTTTTTGACAAAAAGTGTTGGATGCGGTGGCATAATTCCAAACTTCAATCTATTTGGAGTAAAACGCTTAGCTGAGTAATAACGCAAAATCTTGTCATTGTCATTAACAAATTTCAAATCTGCAAAAAGCATATCTTTATCATTCTGCTTAAATGCGCTAACAATACTCTCTATAACATCACTATTACTATAGCAGTCATCACTATTTAAGATACCAATGATATCCCCAGTTGCTAAAGCAATACCTTTATTCATAGCGTCATAGATACCATCATCTGATTCACTTACTACTTTTGACAGCTTAGACCGATACTTTGCTAATATATCCAAAGTGCCATCATAACTACCACCATCAATTATTATGTATTCAATATCTTGATAGCTTTGTGAAATTACTGACTGAATTGTCTTTTCAATAGTCTCTGCAGAGTTGTAACAAACTGTAATTATCGATACTTTCAAACTATCAACCTTCTAAAATATTTTTATAAATCTCTAACTGCCTAGCTATTATATAATCATTTTGATATTGCTTTGCAGTATTTTTTGCATTTTGACTCATAAGCTCATAATTACTATAGTCATAAGAGTTTTGTATAGTTCTTTGTAAGTCATTTTTTGTAGTTATGAAACCATTTTCTCGATTTTTGATAAAATCTCTACGCGTACCAATATCAAAACCAATAACAGGAACACCAAAACTCATTGCTTCTATTATCGTCAAACCAAATGTCTCATACAGTAGTGCTGGTTGGATTAGATACTTCGATTGTGAAATCAAAGATAGCGTCTCTTCCCTAGTACATTTTCCTATAAAAATAATATTTTTAGATGAGTATTTATTAATTATCTCATCACTATCGGGACTATCGCCAACCACTGTCAATACAAACTTATCATCTAAAGATATCCATGTATCAAGAAGCTCAAATATGCCTTTGGATTCTTCAAGCCTACCTACATAAATATAGTTTTGTTTGATTTTTTGAATATGTTGATTGTCCATAACCGCCAAAGAAATACTATTTGGTTTGAGGATAATTTTATGGTTTGGAATACCTAGCTCTTTGATCTTTTGCCTTTGAAAATCCGTTAATACAAAATAATAATCAAAATTCTTAAACATTCTGAAGAATCTGTAAAAACTAAATGCTGCTTGTGCAACCAAACTCTGTAATCTTGACTTCCTATAGCATTTATTTTTGATACCAAAAATAGGCAACTTACTTTTAGTACATAATTCACATGCACCAAAGCCATCTCTATACAAAATTCCTGATATGCACCACAACCTATAATTATGAAGTGTATACACCACTTTAGCACCAGATTTTTTGGCAGCTTTAAAAACACTTGGTGTCAACAATGGAAAAAAATTATGCACATGAACTATATCAATATTATTATCTCTAACTATCTTTTTAATATTTCGATAATGCTTGAGTGAAAACCATATCCCAAATAATAAGCTAAACTTACTAATATCATCATTAGAAACCTGATATGCCAAAACATTATCTTCGCCATGTAATTCTCGCAAAGACTTTAACTCATTATCATAAACTATATCTTCGCCACCAATATTATTTGACTGATAGCGATTATGGACAATCAAAATTTTCATAAATAAGCCTCAACTTGCTCAATATCCTTTGCATTTAGAGAGAATTTCTCCACACCAATGATAAGCTCATGATACTTATCTGAGTTAATTGCTTGAATCAATGAGATTAGCTCATCAATATTTTGTGGATCTATCCAATAGCCATTTATATTATCCTTAACAATATCTCTGACTCCACAGCTTTGGCTAATAATCACAGGCAAACCGAAATAAAATGCCTCTTCAACCACTAATCCCCATGGTTCAACCAAGCTAGGTAGCACAAAAACATCTTGACTAAAAAATTCATTTTTAAGTTTCTTATTCTCAATAGCTGATTTAAACACAATGTTATCATTAGCGATTTTTTGTAAATACTCTCTCTGCTCGCCCTCTCCGATTATGGTTAGACTATAATCTTTTAGGCTATTAAATACCTGAACTAATCTCTCTAAATTTTTAATGGCTGACAATCTTCCAACATAAAGAAACTTTTTGTGATACTCTCTTACTTCTTTATTAAAGCTTGGTTTGTTGATAATACCAACACCTTTAGTAATTTTTATAACTCCATGATACCCAAGCTTTAGTAATAACTCTCGATGAAGAGTACCAGATGCAAAAACCGTAGCAATCCTCGATAGAAATATTTTTTTTATAAGTCCTTGTGCTCCTGCTGTCTTACTCTCATTGACAGTTGACTCAAGAGCTAGACAATTTTTGTTTTTACGATTAGCAAATATAACATACCAAAACTCACGCAAATCCCAACCACTTACTAATATTCTTTTATATTGAATACTTTTTAAGATACTTCTTAATATTTTGATATTCGCTGAAGAGTTTCGCTGTTGTAAGTTGCCTGAGAATAAAACTTGATACTCAAAAGATACGTTATCTAAACCAACAAAGTCGTCTGCTCTTTTTTCATTTGTATTAGAGGCTAAGAAAATAACAAAGATATTTAGCTTCTTAGCTAACTGATTATACAAGTTAACCTTATAAAAAGCTGGAATGTGAGTGATTATGACATAATCATACATGATATCTATCTTGCCTCTAATTAAATCTATATATAACTATATGATATAACAATACTAGCTTTTAGTAACCCCTAAAGTAGCTTCGTAGCTTAACTAACAAAGAAATAATGTAACTCTTGATTACAGGCAGATACGAAAGATTATAGGATTTATTTATTTGAAACTTTTCTTTGAGAATCTTATTCAAGTTTTGTGATGATATACCATCAAGATCATACTTAGAAATAGTCATATCTAGATATTTAGATTTTTTACCAAGCTTAAAGTACTGCATTGTAAAATCTTGATCTGCACATATATTGTATTTAAGATTGTATTTTATTGCTTTATCTAACCTATAAAAAGTAGATTGATGACACAACATCATTCCTAGCGCCATATCTCTCAAATTTAGTTCAGGTTTGTATTTTAGAGTTTTATGACCAATATCAGTATTTCCATAAATGACAGCAGTATCTTGAGAAAATTTGTTCTCAAATACCTTATGTAAAACATCATTAGAATAGAAGCTATCTCCTGCATTCATAAAGTTTAACCACTGCCCTTTAGCTAGTGCAATACCTTTGTTCATAGCATCGTAAATACCTTGATCTGGCTCACTGATATACTTAGTAATTTTATCTTGATATTTTTTGATAACATCAAGCGTACCATCAGTAGAACCACCATCAACTATAACATACTCAATATTTGAATATGCCAGATTTAATACACTTAAAATAGTCCCATCTAGAAGCTCTTTGGCATTGTATACAACTGTTATAACTGTAACTAAAGGATAACTAGTTTTTTGAATTTGGGAGTTTGACAAGGATAGCTCCTAAGATATATTAGTGACTTTTCTTACCTAGCTTTTCACTAAGCTTATAACCTATATGTCTGAATATTCTAACATACTCATTATGTCTTCTAATCATATTGTCTGAAGTATATTTGACATAAAACTTATACATAAATATATGCCACAGATCAAAAATATTCTTTCTTGGCTTGCCGCCAACAATATCATAAAACTCATTCATATAACCGCTTAGATCATGGCTTTTGTTAGTTTCATGATGTCTAAAGCCCGAAACATTACTATTACATATATGTAAATTTGCATGTTTTGCAAACTCGTGCCACATAAAAAAGTCGCCAGCTAGTTTATACTCAGCAAACTTTTTCATATCCATTTTATCTTGTAATGCTTTTGTCCAGAAAGTTGACTCTTGTTGTATCGATGGCAAACTCGTACCATAGATACCTTTTAGTATTCTCTTTCTCGATGGCACAAGTGGTAACATTGAGTTTTCAATAATACCATACTTGTTGTACCAGGTATTTTTAGCATTTATCCACTGTGCTTTTTCGCCATGCTTTTTCATCTCAGCAGCTATCGCTTTAAAAGCATTTGGTAGATAAAAATCATCCGAATTTATATATGCAACTATATCACCAGTTACTATCGACAACCCCTTTGATAAAGCATCATACATGCCATCATCTTTCTCACATATAAACTTGATATCGAGACTATGACAAAATATGTCTAATTCGCCTTTGTTATGTTTATCGACATACTTTTGGATAATATCACAAGTACTATCTTTTGATTTACCATCTACAAGAATATATTCAATATCAAAATTACCCCTTTGAGTGATCACACTCAAGATGGTCTCTTCAATATATTTCTCAGAATTGTATGATACTGTTACTATAGAGAATTTCATTTCCTACTCTCAACCTTATTAATATCAGCTTCTATCTTATCTATATTTACTAGAGGCTCCATACCTATAATCCCTGATTCAAACCTTATTTCAAGCTCATGATCTAACAAATTTACAGAATAACGCTTATCAGTTATATCTAAAATTTCCAACTTGATAGAGTATTTTCCGATAAATACTATATTCTTAAAGGATGTTCTAAATACATATGAATCATGCTCATAAATATTAGATATCAAACTTTCCGCAACAGAATCTAGAAAGTTAAGCTGTTTACCTGTTATATCAGATGCATTAAGCTTAAGCCTAACTTTCTCATAATTTTTCTTGAATTTAATATGAATTACAATATCATAAATACAGCCAGTTTCTAAAAAGCTAGTTTCCACACCTTCAGTGTCATAAATAGAGAGCTGGCCAACAATAACATTCTCATTATTAATATTAGACGAGATGCTACTTTTATCAGATTTATATGCCAATTCTATAGGAAGACCTTTTAATTCCGCTATAGTCATATTTCTATCATTACTGAACAATATTTTTTGATAATAATGGGCAATCTCTCTTGATGGACCATCAAATAGAATTTCTCTATCATATAGTAGAATCGCTCTATTACAAAATTCTATCATCAAAGAGATGTTGTGTGACACAAAAACTACAGTAGTCTCGCCCTTTAATAACTCTCTAATTTTAATAAAACATTTATTTTGGAAAACTACATCACCTACAGCTAAAACCTCATCTACAATTAATATTTCTGGTTTAGTAGATGTAGCAATGCCAAAACCTAATCTAGCTCCCATACCACTACTATAACTTTTGACCGGCTGATCTAAGTGATCTCCAATTTCAGCAAAATCAATTATACTTTTAATTACTTGTGGCTTCTCACTATCAGCAACACCATTTAAACTTAAATTAAAGTCTATATTTTGCCTACCGGTAAGTTCTGGATTTAGACTACCTGTTAACTCAAGCATCGCATTGATATGTCCATGTGTGACTACACGACCTTTACTTGGGGTTACGACTCCTGCTATCATTTTTAACAAAGTTGACTTCCCAGCACCATTTAAACCAAAAATTCCGAGAACCTCTCCTTTTTTTATTTCAAGGTTTATATCCTTTACAGCACAAAATTCTTTATAATACTTTTTCCGAAATGGGCTAAACGCCTCTTTAACCCTATCTCTAGCTCTATCATAAATCTTGTAGTATTTTGATACATTATCTAACTTTATTGCTATACCTTTCTTCATTAGATGACATCTCCGAAATGTGGAGTAAGCCTCTTAAAGGCCAAAGCTCCTAAAAACAAAATAAACGATAACATAATAATAAAGATAATAGTTGCAATGCCATGATCCCAAAACCATACTTTATTTATTAAAGAATCTCTAAACCCTTGAATAATGTATGCCATAGGATTTAAATCTAGAATAAATCGAAATCTTTCGGGCACTTTATCTGGAGACCAAAATACTGGCGTAAACCAAAAACCAAACTGAACAATTAAACCAACCACTTCGCCTATATCTTTGACAAAAACTCTAATAGCTGATGTAAGCCATCCTAAACCTAGTAATAGCATAATACTACAAAACACATAGAAAGGTATTTGTAACCAATACAGATCAGGATAATATCCACTTAAAATAACAACCAGTATCACCAATGATAGCAATATTAAATGAATTATCAGGCATGATAATATACTAACAAGAGGTAAAATATTTACACTAAAGGCCACCTTTTTTACTAAGAACTCATTCTCGACTATTGAATTACAGCTTTTCACAAGTGCTTCAGAAAAGAAAAACCATGGAACCATACCTGTAAGTAAGAACAAAATCATAGATGAGCTAGTTATTCCAGCACCAGGCTTAATTCCATAGGTAAAAACAAGCCAAATAACAAAAATAAAAGCTGATGGTCTTATGATGGCCCAAATAATACCTAAATAGGAACCTAAATATTCTTCTCTAAAATCATTATATGCCAGTATAAGTAAAAGTTTATAATTATTCCTGAGGTGCTTTAAGAACCTATAAAACTCTTTTATATATGAAACCATTTAATAACAATTTTATGATTTAATCTTAACGAAATTATAACAGAAATAAAATCTAAAGACTATTTTATCGGCATTAAGTAATACTTAAGCTTTCCTTCTGAAAAAATTGTAAATTCCTCTTAATTTTAATAGCCTTATTAACATTGACTTAAAACTATTATCATTTACCTGTTTTTCAAGAAAATCTATATAATCACTACACTCTTTAATAGTATCATTATCTCTTTTTTTAAATTTTGCAAAACTCTTTATAATAGTTTTAAAATCTCTTATTGAGAATTCTTTTAATACTTCTGACATGAAATCTGAAGTAGTAACATTAATACTTTCACTTAATGTATTGATGAATGAATAAAGAAATTTATCTTTATACTCATCACCAAAGATATAGCTAAAATCTACACAACCGTGCAAAAACATAATTAGCCGTGCTTGTTCATCTGCACCACTCCATATACCGCCGTCATTCATTCTATAGACAGACATGATTTTATCTATATACTTTATTGGCCCAAATTTTGAAAATACCAACAACATATATACATCATTACGTTTAACAGATGAATATTTAGCAAGGTATTCATTAATTTGACTCTTAAGTGCATCGTATCTAAAAACTAAAGATGTCGTATGAAAATAGGCAGAATCTATAAAATCATCGAATTTATAACTATCTTTTTTATTGCTAGAATCCACAAATAATCTATCTGTCAATTCTCCATTGATTAAAAATCTTGTATTATGACCACAGCCCATGAATTCAGGATTATGCTCCAAAAAATCAACTTGCAGCTGTAATTTGGTAGAATCTGTCCAATAATCATCTCCTTCACACAATGCTATATATTTACCTCTAACGACAGGTAAAATAAAGTCTCTTATAGGTAAAGCTCCTTTTGAGTATTGATTTTGTTGCTGATAAACTAATCTAATAATATTTGGATATTGCTCAAGATAATTATTAAGTATTTCTGTAGTCCTATCAGTTGAGCAATCATCACTTATAATTATTTCAAATGGAAAATCTGTTTCTTGAGATAAAAACCCCTCTAAAGCCTTTTCAATATATTTCTCTTGGTTATATGCTGTACAACAGATACTTACCAGTGGATAATTATCGCAGTAACGAACATTTGCATTACACGTTGATTTCTTTGAGTTCAAAATTACTCCTTTACATCTCTAAATTTTAATCAGTTTTTTTATAATTGCTATTAATGGATTACCGAACTCTTTTAAATACAACTCTCCTAACAATTTTGATCCAATATAATTCATATGCTGATTATCAGCATACATAGGCACACCTTCTATGGATATTTGGCATTCTTTGCTATTGCATATAGCCTTTTTAGGATTTATGACTCGCAGTGTCGGATACTTAACTAATAAAAGCTTTAACAAAGTATGAAACTTATGCTCAGATTGATCAACATATGATCTTTTGATTGAACAATTAGCTAGATTAAAATATTTTAATATCTCTGAATTACTAAGATGACATAAATTATTCAACCTCTCCGGCAAGTATGGTGTATCAAGTATAAGAATTGGTTGAGCCCCACTTTTGACTATTATATCAATTGACTTATCCAAAAGCTCTATAAAGCCAGAATATGCGGGAGAACTCCATGCACCACCTAATATTATATATTTATAAAATCTTGTTTCGATTAATTTTTTTATAGCTACATTTCTATCAAGTTTTGATATTCCTTGCTCATTATCATTCATTCCATATAAAAATGGCGTTGACCTTTGTGTTATAGCATAGGCAGACAGACCAGCACTCTTCAACCAAATAGAAAGCATGGGGTATTCTGATCTCGCATGTGAATCTCCAATAAAAAGAATATCTGTGTTCTTATAACTATGGCTTCCTATAATACACAAATCTTTAGCTGGTAAATCTATAGATTTAAATGTGGTAGACTCAGCTTGCAAAAAGCAATGATTATTATCAAAATCACTAAAACCATAAGAAAAGGTTAATTGATTTTGATCCATATAAAAACTTTGATTAAAACCAAAACCTTGGTGCTTAGATGCTGTATAAAAGCATATTGATACAACTAAAGGAATAATCCATAAAAGAATCAAACTCTTTAAAAAACTAAGTTTAAATTTATGTCTAAAAGGTTTCTCTACAAATAAATAAGATATAGTTGCTAATATAATGCTTAAAATAATTACAACAGTAGCAATATCTACAGTAATAGTAATACTTAAATAATTTAAATAAGCTATTATCGGCCAATGCCATAAGTACAAAGAATATGAGATAACCCCTATGGCTACAAAAGGTTTTATTGAAAATAGTCTATTAATAAATGGAATATAACCAAGACTTCCTGAATATATAAATAACATGGCTCCCAAACAAGTTACTATCATCCAAAAGCTTGAATAGCTTACTGATACCAAAAATATCGGAATTGCCATAAGTATTAATGACACCAATGAATATATGTCCAAAAGAGTTTTATTTGGTGATTTCTGTTCTCTATTATTCAAACTAATAGCTAAAAAACAGCCGAATAGCAGTTCGAATCCTCGATTAATAGGCATATAGTAGAACTTTGGAAAATGTTTATAAAAAAATATTGCTATTGAAACAATAATAAGCAGTGATGTAATAGTTAATAAATACTTCTTGGAAGATGTGCTTAGTTTAAATAAAATAATCAAAATTACCGGCCAGGCAATATAGAACTGTTCTTCAACACCTAACGACCATGTATGTAATAGTGGTATAGTAGATGAGTCTGTTGCAAAATAACCAAAGTTTAATGTTTTAAAAAAGAAGAGGTTTGAAACAGAAACAATTGCACTTAGCATTGATTTAGCATAGTTTAATAAGTCCTGTGGTAGAAGTATTAACCATGCAAAAAAACTTGAAAAAACTAATACAAAAATCAGAGCTGGTAGAATTCTTCGTACTCTTCTTAGATAGAAATTCTTGATAGAAAATGTACTATCTTGTAAATCTCTGACAATAATCTTTGTTATCAAAAAACCTGATATAACAAAGAATATGTCTACACCAAGGAAACCTGATTTAATCCAACTAGCTTCTAAATGATATAAGACTACTGACAGTACAGCAAAAGCCCTCAAACCATCTATATCACTTCTATATCGAATACTACTCATAAATCACGTCAAAAATACTAGTATAACTTATTATAATATAGCAAGTATTTTATCAGTTTATAATATCTTTTTTATACACTGTGACAAATGAGTAGTTATTTTTATGAGCTATATGTGGCATGATTCTTTCTATTGCGTGCATATAGCTACCATCAGTAGGTAAAGGTTCGTTCTGTATAACCTTTTCTTTTTCCAAATAAAACAAATCTCTGATAGCATCAACTCTCGCCCAATACATATTTCCTACTGGAAATATAGGTGTTTGATTTATTTTTTTTATTTTTAATATTTCACACAATGAGTTTATATACTCTTTATTAGCTCCGATATCTATAAAATCTTTAGGCTCAGGAAAAATTAGACCTGTATTTTCATTGTTAAATAGTTCTAACACTGAGTTAGTAAATATTGTGTTGTTTCCAATTAAACTATCCAATAAGTATTTTCGCCATTTATCACCAACATTACCATCTATCGCAACAGACTTTTTACTGTGAAAATGACCAACAATTTCATATTTTCCACCAATAATCTCATCCTTTAGATCAAAAATTAAAGGAGCAATATCTCTCCCTCGATTTTCAACATTAAAAACTTCTATATTTTCAGCACCACACTCCAAAAAAGCCTCTTTAATATCAGGATTATTAACAGAGCTTGTCGTAGTTATATATAAATCATAACTCACAGAAATATTTTTAAAATACTCACAAAACTCTTTGGCTAGGTCTGTGTAATACAAATGCAAATGTATAGCTATTTTCTTATTTTTAAAACTTCTTTTTTGGGTTTCAGTTAGATGGTTCGAGCCCAATATCATGCACCTGTGTGTAGTTTCATAACCATTCTTAATAGACTTGTACAATGGTACAAGGCCTTTAGCCTCATTTCCACATATCCAGATGGATGTAGAAAATCCTGGAGCAGGGTTTGGACATGCTTTATAGAATCCTTTTCTTTGAGTTTTTATATAATAGTATGCAGACTGACTTTTAGAACTTATAATATTCATAAAATCAGTATCAAAAACATCTGAGCTGACTAAAAAACTTTGTATTTCAATATTTTCTGAATTTATTAATATTGAATCTGATATATGTTTTAAGAAGATTTTGCTAAGTGCTTCTTCATATTTTATTTTTTTATGAAATAATTCTAAGCAATCAGCATGAATATTACTTACAAGACTAGGACACGGAACAAGATTCTCTATTTGTTTTAGTAGCTTATTAAATATTGCGGCGTCAGGTAATATAACCTTATCAGACATTATGACACTTTTTTGAATATCAACAATATTATAATTAGCATCACTAAAGTCACTAATTAATAAAGTTGCTAGATTTAGGCTGCATGCCACCTCTAATATTGAACTATCTATCGAACATAATACTAGGATTTTGACATTGTATTTTTTATGTATGTGAGACAGTAATTGTTTTTTTTCTGTTTTATTGTCATACTTAACAATTAAAAATGAATACCCATGTGTTTGAATATTATAATCATTTTCATAAATGTATCGAATGACATTATACTTTTCATTTAATATTGTCTCAATATTTTCTATATAGTTATAACTAGCGTTATTTTTTAAATAATATTGTGAAAACACTATAATAGTTTCTTTATTTCTATTAAATTTAATGTGTGTATAATGAAGTTTTTTTAATAATCTAAGTTTTGATTTGATTCTTGTTATTAAATTAAAATATTTTTTTAAATATTTTTTTAGCACCAACATAGCTTTAAGCCCTGAAAAGAGATACTTCAACTAAATTTCTTAAATATTTTTGCTAAGAATCTTATAGGTTTCGTTAATCTCCAACTAAAAGATTTATATATCTTATCTAGCGTTAGTTCAGATTTATAGCTCCTATCTAATAAATACTCTATAAACCACTGAACTTGAGACTCTTCAATATAAAGATTATTATTTTTCTCTATCATCATATCACCAAGTATTTTGAGAACAAACTCCTTATTTAAATCCAAAGTTTTATTCAACTGGTATGCTCTAACCTTAGCACTATTAAAAAAGTTTACTGTTATCTTTTTCTTTTCTTCTTGATCAAAGTAAGGTAGATAATCAATAAGTATTGAAATAAGTTTTTTTGCATCTTCTAATAGATTATTGTTAACAGTATATGCATAAGCATGATTTAGCCAAACTAACATAGTTTTATTAGGAATTCTATCTTTAAAATATCTCATAAACCATTCGTGTATGAGTATAGATTGTCTTAAAGAGTTTTTATGTATATTAGTATCGTGCATTCTATAGCGAACACCAACTGTATCAATAAGTTTGAAGCTAAGTGTAGGAGCTTGGTTTATTATATGCTTAAATAGCTTGGTTCTTAATATTATATCGTCACCTATCAAATCATCATCAAAGCCACCAATGTCATCAATAACTGATTTTTTAAAAAGACCTCCTTGTATATAAAAAGATCCAAGAGCATTAAATTCAAGTTCAAGTAATTCATTTATGCTAGATATTCTTACATATTCTTTATGGATATATGGCTTATCTATAACATTACTATTTTCATCAATAGTTTCGATATATGTATTAAGAGTAAAGGCTAGATTTTCATCTGACTCAAATAATTCTACTTTAGATGAGACTGAGTCTGATACAGCCTCATCGTCAGTTGATATGAAAAATAGAAAATCACCAGAAGAAGCGTTAATAAGTTTATTAAAGTTACTCCCAACTTTACCACCAGAATTTTCCTGTGTAATTATATTAAAACTGCATGGTGATTCGTTCTTACACTCATTTATGACTCTTAAGCTGCCATCTGAAGATCCATCATCTAGAACGATAATTTCTATGTTTTTGTACTCTTGTGACCATATGCTTCGCATACATTTACGAATAAATTTTTCATGATTATATGAAAGACAACAGAACGAAACTAATTTTTTCGAATTCATCATCATGCACAACCATAACTATTTATAATTTTAACAACTTTTGTAACATCATCTAAGCTCAGGTGTTGTCCAACTGGCAAACTCAAAACTTGCTTATGAATCTGCTCACTAATAGGATAACTATTATTTGCCAACTCCTTATACGCATCTTGGCAATGTGGGGCAATAGGATAGTGTATAACGGTCTGAACCTCATTTTCTAGTAAATACTTTTGTAGCTCATCTCTATTATCAGTTCTAATCACATATAAGTGCCAAACATGATTTCGATAATTTTTAATGTTTAGTTGTGAATTTTGAATAGGAAGTATAATTTTAGGATTACTAATATTTTTAGTATAAAAATCTGCTATTGCCCTACGATATTCTATATCTCTCTCAAGATATTTTAACTTAACTCTCAGCATAGCTGCCTGTATCTCATCTAAGCGACTATTAGTACCTTTATAAAGATTTCTATACTTCTCATGGCTACCGTAGTTTGCTAAAGCTGAGATTGTCTCTGCTAGCTTTTTATCATTAGTTGTCACTGCTCCTGCATCACCTAGAGCTCCAAGGTTTTTACCAGGATAAAAACTAAAACCGCTAGCATCACCAAGATTACCACATTTTTTATCTGCAAAG
This sequence comes from Francisella orientalis FNO12, assembly GCF_001042525.2. Lineage (NCBI taxonomy): Bacteria > Pseudomonadati > Pseudomonadota > Gammaproteobacteria > Thiotrichales > Francisellaceae > Francisella > Francisella orientalis. The sequence continues at coordinate 1,428,587 of NZ_CP011921.2, forward strand.
TATGCTCCATGTGATTGAGCAGAATCTTCAATAACTTTTAAATTGTATTTTTTAGCGAGAGAGTTTATTTTGTCCATTTGACAAGCCTGTCCATACAGGTGTACTGGCATTATAGCTACTGTCTTAACTGTGATAGCTGATTCAATTCTATCTGTATCTAAGAGGTAGTGATCTAAATTAGGCTCTACTAACACAGGCACCATATCATTAGCAGATATAGCCAAAATGCTCGCAATATAGGTATTCGCAGGCACTACAATTTCATCACCATACTTGAAGACACCTAATTCTTTATATGCTCTGATAATAAGGATCAAGGCATCTAAACCATTTGCAACACCTACAGCATACTTAGTGCCACAATACTTCGCAAACTCTCTTTCAAAAACTTCACATTCATTACCACGAATATACCAGCCACTATCAATAACCCTTGCACAAGCATTTTTTAATTCTTGTTCATATAGACCATTTATTTTTTTTAAATCTAAGAAATTAATCATATACTCTAAACCTTCTTATAAAACTTAGCTGGATTTCCTATCCAAATCTCATTTGCTGGAACATTTTTAGTAACAACTGAGCCTGCTCCTATCATAGCATTTTCACCAATTGTGATGCCTGGCAATATCGTGCTATTAGCGCCTATAGAGGCTCCTTTTTTAATTGTCGTTTTTGACCAGTTATTAAGATACTGCTTTGAGCGAGGGGTTTTGTCATTTGTAAATGTCACATTAGGCCCAATGAAGACATTATCTTCTAGTGTAATGCCATCCCATATTTGCACCCCAGACTTTATAGTAACATTATTACCTATAAACACTTCATTTTCTATTAAGCAATGCGAACAAATATTACAATTTTCACCAATTATGGCATCTGATAATATGACTACAAATTGCCATACTTTTGTATCGTTGCCTATAGCTCGTGACTGAACGTCTGATAATGGGTGTATAAAACTAGGCATTATTAATCTCTTTTATAAAATCATCATAATTTCTTATATAGTCGGATTCATCATATAGTTCACTAGCTAGTACCACAAGCACACAGTCATCTGAAAAGTCAAACATCTCTCGCCAAACAAGCCCTGATATTAATAAACCTTTATCCGGCGAGTTAAGCAACACATTCTCTTTCGAGGTACCATCATCAACTAGTATTTTGCAACAGCCATAAACACAAATTAAAACTTGTTTTAAATTCTTATGGGCATGAAACCCTCGACGTACATTTTTTTGAGTGTCAAATATATAATAAACTCTTTTTATATCAAAAGGTATATTATTGTTTTGTTCTATTGAAATCAAGGAGCCTCTACTGTCTCCTTTAATATCAAAATATAATGTTTTTACCATAATTTATTTCAACCAAGGCGTAAATTTAAAAATCTAACAATTAAATTATATATCTTATATCCATATATTGAAAGTAGAGAGAGCCACTAAGGTAATAATTTCCTTATTGCTCTTAGTGGTTTTGTAATTTTCCAGGACAAACTACTCTTATAGTAATTGATGGTATCTGTATAACATTTCTCTTTTTCTTTTGCTGATTTATCTTTATCTATTTGATCTTGATTCCAATCACCCATATCTACAAGTATGCTTTTTTTCTTAATATACTCTTTATAAAGGCTATCAATTTGCTTGAAATGAATGTACTCTGTAGGTATCTTAAAGTCATTCATATCAGCATCAGTACTACAACTTAAAGAATAGTTTTGCATCAAACTTAATATGAGCTTTTGAAAATACATATATGATTTTCTAAGCATAAATTCGCATATTTTTTTATCATTAAAAAAATTGCTCATGTCAAAATATAGCTGAGACTGTATCAAATCTTTTTTCACATTAGGTAGAGAAGTCCATATACCTTGATGTGTCATGCGATAAACTCCTACTACCACATTACTAAAAAAACCCTTCCCTTCATTTAAGTGAAGTAAGTTTCTAAAACTATCGCCTTCAAAAGATTTCTCAGAATATGTATCAACAGCACTATATAATTTTTGAGGAAGATTGCTCTTAAAAACTATATTCCTAAATACAGTTGAACTTGTGTGACCAAAAACAGCTTCTCCATTTAATAAATCATCCATCGTAAAAGTTTTGTTATCATAATCTGAATGTATAAATTTATGCCTTTCTTGAGTGTTTATGTCTAATGTATCACAATTTGTTGTATAAATTGTATAGTCCAAATTGCTATCTAGGAAATCTAATGCTTTTTGTAAAAAATCATCAGCAACATAATAATCATCTGGGTCAAGTACGCAAAAATAATCAGTTTTTATTATTTCATAACCTTTAGTCGATGTTGCAAGAGCCCTTAGATTTTTATCATTTTTGAGGACTGTTATAATATTTTGATATTTCTGCTTATATTCTAAAGCAATCTTCGATGTATCATCTGTAGATTTATCATCGATAATTAATAACTCATATTCAAAATTGACCTTTTGCATTAATACAGATTCAATAGATTCTGCAATATAGCTCTCAACATTATACGCCAGCATTAAAACAGTTAGCTTTTTCATTACTAATCCTTTATAATATAAATATTTTATTTAGAGAAAATCTTTTTTATAATTTTTCTCATATATCTTATAAAACTTAAATCTTTATTTTCACTCTCTAGATACTGTATATAATCATTACATTCTTTAATTTTTACTGAGGATTCACTAATCACTTTTTGATTATCCGTAATCGACATCATCAAATATTTAGCTATTTTTATAGCATCTCCATAATCCAACTTGGTAGAGAAAGTTCCTACTACTGCATCTATATAATCACTATCCATCCCATACAAAGATCGCAGGAAAAGCTTTAAAAAAAGGTCTTCATGTTCCTGAAAAGCTTTACTATAAGCAAGATAGTCCTCTAATTCTCTAAGATATTTAACTTTTTTATTAGCCCCACTACAAAACCCCATATCATGTATCCGATATACAGACATTACCTCATCAATACACTTAACCGGTCCAAACTTTGAAAAAACAAGTAAATGATATCTATCACCATAATATAACTTAAAATACTGATCTATATCTCTTTTATATTGACAATCATACCTAAATAAATATGAACTCGTATGAATATAATTATCTATAATATCAAAAAAAGTATATTCTTCCTTAACATTTTCAATCACTAGCTTATCTGTTTCCAAATCATTCTCTAAATATCTTGTATTATGGACACATCCCATAAATTGTAAGTTCTGTTCAAGAAAATCCACCTGCTTCTTCAATTTATGAGGATCTATCCAGTAGTCATCACCTTCACACAATGCTATATATTTACCCCTTGACTTAGGCATAGTAATATCCGTAAATAGCTTCACACCTTTAGTAAATTGATTTTCAGTTTGAAATATTGGTTTAATAATATTTGGATATTTAGTCTGATATTTAGAAACTATATCGGCTGTACCATCAGTTGAACAATCATCACTTATAATTATCTCAAATGGAAAATCTGTTTCCTGCATCAAAAAACTATCGATAGCCTGACCAATATATTCTTCATGATTAAAGGTTATGCAACATATACTTACCATTATATCATTTGTTTTCCACCTACTTATAATATCAAACTCCTCTCTTTTATTTATATTCATCGAAGCCCTCCTGCTTTAAAGCCACCTTATCAACCTTACCATTAGCATTTTTAGGGAGCTTATCTTTAACAACTACAACATTAGGAATCATATAACTAGGCAAAATACTAAAAAGCTCATTTTTTATTTCCAACTCTGAAATATTTTTTTGTGTTGCTATAAAGGCAATAATTTTTCCATAGTTTACTCGATCTCTATTATACAGAACTGCTGACTGATGAACATAGTCAAAACTATTTAAAACGGATTCTATTTCTTCTAACTCGATCCTATATCCCATATGCTTTACTTGATTATCCACACGACCAGCAAACCATAGTATTCCATCTTTTTCATAAACTATATCACCCGTTTTATAGACAATATCCCTATATGTTTTTACTAAAGGATTTTGCACAAAACTTTGCTCTGTTCTTTCTATGTCATTATAGTATCCTGCGGCCACGTTTGGCCCTACTAAGCAAAGCTCACCTTTTTCACCATCGTTTAGAAGTTGTATATTCTCATCTACTATTAGATATTCAAAATTTGGATTAATTACTCCAAGTGGTGCTAGAGTACTCATATCTTCAAAATCTTTTTCTGTTATATCGTAAGATGTGCATATACAAGTTCCTTCAGTTGGTCCATATACATTTATAATCCTTGCACAGTCTTTATAAATATAATAAAGTTTTTTGAGCTCTCCTTTAGGAAAGCCTTCTCCGCCAAATATAAATACTCGTATGTTCTTAAAACTATTTTCGTTTAAAACTCTCATTGTAAGTAGATAAACTAATAATGAAGGTACACTAAACCAAATTGTACATTTATTTACATCAATAAACTTTACAAGTTCAAGAGGTTTCTTGAGTAACTCTTTTTTTATAGGCACTAAACAAGCACCACTATATATAGCAGTATAAAAATCAAAAACTGAGTTATCAAAATACATGGGGCTGACTTGAGCAAATCTATCTTCGTTTGAAATACTATATCTATCTATACTCCATTGCAAAAAGCTTAAAACATTGTTATGAGAGATTGCAACACCTTTCGGGTTCCCCGTACTTCCTGAAGTAAACATTATATACGCAATAGTATTCCCAGTTATTCTTGATGAAATATCAATATTCTTATCATTAAAACTATTTAAAAAGTTTTCATTACTTAAATCAGCGATATGTATATTCATATCCTTAGCAACATTTTTTATCAATATCGAAGGAACATGATCACTTATGAGTAGTCGAGGAGAACATGTTGTTAATATTTTTTCTAGTCTAAGTGGAGGGTTTTCTTCATCTAGATTAGTATATGCTGCTCCTATTTTGAGACATGCCAGCATACTTGCATATCCTTCAACTTCTTTTGTATTGAAAATTCCTACTACATCATGAGGTTTTACCCCAAAAGATAAGAGATAATTAGCAATCCTATTAGATAAACTATTTAATTCGTTATAACTTATTTTTTTTCCTTCATAGATTAGTAGAGTTCTTTCACCATTTCCATACACTATATCGTAAAAATAGTTTGCCAAATTAAAATAAGCCATTACTCCTCCAAAACTGCATAACCAAAACCACTCTGCCCGAATCCATTTCCATTATAAAACATATACGTTCCATATAATGTTTCTACAACATGAGGATATGCCATCATTTTACTATCCCAACCTTCTTTGCTTATATTAATGCCAGCCCTCTCATCATCTCTATTCCAATTTTTAAGATCTTTAGACCATGCATAACCAATTCTATAAGCATCTCTGCCATTTCTGAAATCTTCAACCCCTCTATAACAGAACCACATATGATAAATATCATTCTTATAAATGACTGACGGTCTGTGAGTTGCTTGAAAACATTTTTTGGGTGTTGGAATAATTTGCTTACCATCTCTACACCAGTTTACTCCATCTTTTGAAGTTGCAGTTTTAATCACATAAATTTCTTCATATTTATTGTTTTTCTTTATCCAACCCATGCCCGATGCATAAAAAGCATGCAACATATTTTTAGCTTTCATTGCATAAAAACCTGTTGCTGAATACAATTCAACTGGCGTCCTATCAAAAACAGGTCCTTCAAAAACTTTTTTAAATGTTTTTCCTTCATCATAGCTTTCCGCAAGACCAGTCCAATTACTATAAGGAATTGATTCCCTTCTGCTCCACCCGCCAATATACATACAAACTTTATCATCATATTTCACTATTGATTGTGGCATAACACCATGTTCATCATACATCCCATCTTTACCAAGTTCAAAAATTGGTTGATCATGTATATAAAGTATCTTTTTAGGATCTTTTATATCAAGGTCCATATAAGTGGTCATGCTTAACCCTGGTTTTGGACGGGTAGCAAAATAAACTCTAAACCTATCTTCTAAAACTAATACGGTGGGTATCTGAGCATGACTTTTAATAAAATCACTTTTTATATCATCAGCTTTAAATATTAAGCATTTTTTTATCCACTTCATACGTGTACCTAAATATTTATATTGTAAAAATAATACTCAAACACTCTCTTAAATCCAGTTTTATTTGCTAAATTTATAGAGGCCTGATTATTAGAATAACAATCCCATACAGGAATAACATTATTACTTATACACTTATTAACAAAACTTTTGACCAATCCTGTAGCCAACCCTTTCCCTCGAACTTTTTTATTAACAAAAACATCAGTCTCTGCATAGCCATGAGAAATTGCAGCCGCATAACAAATACCTATATTATATTCATCAACAATCGCAAAGCTATTTTCCCTAAATTCTAAACAAGTACTCCAATAGCGACTATCAAGCTCTAAGTCAAAAAAATCATATACACTGTCATCTTTATCTTGAATATCAAAAAACTCAATTTGACTTTCAAAGTCATTATGCATATTAAGAGAGTGAATATACTTTATTCTAGTACACCTATCATGAAGCAAATATCTACTATCCTTGAGTTTCCCATTAGGATCATATAGTCTAAGCTTTGGTACCAAAACTTTAAGTTTTTCACTAATTCTATCTATTAATTTAGCATAATCATAATATTCACCTAGAATATAACAGAACCCAAACTTATGAACTATTATAAAAGTAGATCCTTCTTGAAAAACATAACCTTCTTGCTTATTATCAACGACAGACAAAATGATGGGGAAGTATATAATAAAATCATCAAATTCACTGTAAATTTTAATATATTCAAATTTTTCTAATAATTTCATTTTCCTTTAAAACACCAAACCTCCATCTATTTGTAAAGTTTTACCATTCATATAGTCACTTTGTATCACAAATTTTACTGCCTCTGCAATATCTTTCGCTTTACCCAGTCTTTTTATAGGAGTTTCTTTTCTTACATGATCTAATATCTCTTGTGTAACCGCACAATTAGTTGATTCAGTATTCATGAATCCTGGAGCAACCGCAATACACCTAATACCAAAACTACCTAGCTCTTTTGCCCAGACGGCCGTCATAGACTCCAAACCAGCTTTTGCAGCACTATATGCACTTTGTCCTGCATTGCCTCTTGCGCTAATAGAACTAATATTTATGATTACGCCTTTTGTTCTTGTCATGATCATCTGTTCCACCACATATGAACCCAAAACAAAAGGGGCTGTCAGATTTATGTCTATGACTTTCTGCCACATTAATACACTATGTCTTTTCTCTTTTGACATTATGTTAATAAGTGGTTCACTATATAAAATACCTGCATTATTTACTAAAATATCTATCTTAGAAAATTGTTTTTTTATTTCTTGTATAGTGTTTGATATTTGATTTTCCTTTGTTATATCACAAGGTATTTTGAATAAATTCTTATTTTTCACTAAACTTTCAAGGGCCTCCTTACTTATATCAAGCACGCAAACTATTGTATTATTAGACAATAACATTTCCACTATTGCCTTACCAAGACCATTTGCACCACCTGTTACAATAGCAACTTTATTCGCTAACTCCATATTACACCAACTTTTCACTAACTATTTTTTTTATAGTTCCTATATCTCTCATATTCATAATATCATCCATTGTCAGCTGAATATTTAATCCTTCCTCAATGGAAGTTATCAGATCCATATGAGTCAAGGAATCCCACGCTGGTACATCACCCATAGTAAACTTGTCTTTTATTTGATCCTCTTTCAGCCTAAAAACCTGGCATAAAATATTATCTAACGCATTCATACACTAAACTCCTGTAAATTGTAAAAATCTCTTACTGTCAAGTCTAAACTTTTCACCTTCTCTTGAAATAAAAACATCTCTATAAGTAGTATTTTTTGTAACTAAAGTATTTGCACCAATAAAACTCTCACTCTCAATTACCGTATTGTGACCTATAGTAGCATTAACACCCAAGAAACACTTGGATTTTATAACAACATCTCCTGAAACAACAACCCCTGAGGTTATCCAATTGGTATCTTCAATCGCAGAACCATGAGCAATAACCGCACTACTCCATACAAAATTACTACTTCCTATTTTCACATACGGCTGAATTGTTACATGATCTAGGATTATATTATTCTCTCCTATCTCTATATTATCATGCATCTCCACTGATGGGTGGATATAATTTATAAAACCATACCCCCTTTTTTTTGCTTCTTGATATTTTTTTTCTCTTATATCATTCATTTGTATATAACCTATAGCTATAAGCATCTTATGCTCATTAGGACCACACTGATTCTGAATATCCTCAAACTCAATTAAAGGTACTCCTTCTATAAAATCAGTATTCTTATATTTTCTCTCAACTGTAAATGCTACCACCTCGAATTTTTTTTTCACAAACTGATAAACTACTTTCGCTATTTTCCCATTCCCATATATTACAATCTTCATCATAAATCTCCATTTAAACTAAAGTATAATTTCCAAGCATTTCTTTAATATCACTAACGCTATTAAACATCAAAACATCTACAATTGAAAGATATGCACAGAACTCATTACCAAATTGTGGGTACTCAACAATTTCAGACTCTATGAAATTTAGACTCATACTTTTATCAAAAAATGATTGTTTATCATAAAGCTCTTTGCCTCCAATTGCATTTATATAAATATCTGCATCCAATAGCTGACAAATTTGCAATATCTTATCCTGACCCCTAAGATTATTATCTTTGCGAAGATCACTAGACCTTATAAACTTAGTACCCATACCAATATAACCAGATACATTTTTAATTAATTTTTCTAAAAACAAACCTAGATTTTTTTCTTCATCAGTCATTATCTTTTCTAATAAATTATAAACATCACGAAAATATGGAGCTTTAGAGTAAGCTTGTTTAATTATTTTTAATATATTCGGCCTATTATCACCCAAGTAAATTTCATTAATAAGCTTATTCTGACTAGCTCCTAAAAGCTCTAAAGTAATTCTATATGGTTTATTATTAAGCAGAATATTATTTCTATTTATGTAACCTTTTTTTATAAAATTAACATCATCATATATTACAAAAACATCTACAGCATTAATCAGTTGCCAGTAGCTAATATATGCAAAAAAATAAGGCTGCATTACTGCAACTCTCATAAGCTTCCCTTAATAATTGATATTATCTGCTCTTGGACACCTTCTTCGAGCCCATAATAAATTGGTAAACACATTATTCTTTTCGATATATCTCTAGATATAAGCATATACTGTTTCGGCTCTATATAACTAAGAGTATCCAAAGATGGATAAAAATATCTTCTAGGAAAAATAGATTGCTTACTTAAAGATGTTTGAACACTAAGTAGCTGTTCTTCAGACTTAAATAATATAGGAAAGTAGCTATAATTCTCTTCAGCATTATGATTAAACTCTTGAAACTGAACCGAATCTTGTAATTTTAGTTTATATCTCTCAGCAATAGCTTTTCTAGAGCTAAAAATAATATCCATATCATCTAATACACATAATCCCATAGCCGCTTCAAATTCATTCATCTTAGCATTAGTACCCAAATGAGGAATCTCTTCAGCATTTTTGATACCGAAATTAATTAGAAATCTTGCTCTCTCAGCAAGATCATCATCATTTGTAATAAGTGCTCCTCCTTCAATAGTATGGAAAAGCTTAGTGGCATGAAAACTTAGAGTTGATATATCCCCAAAGTTGAGAACACTTTCACCTTTATACTTAACATCAAAAGCATGTGCCGCATCATATATAATTTTTAAGCTATGCTCTTTAGCAATCTTAGCTATTGCTTCAAGATCACAAGGATTACCAAATACTTGAGTAGCAACTATTGCTGTTGTATTTGGTGTTATTTGCTCTTCTATTTTATTTGAATTAATATTAAATGTTTTCTCATCAATATCTACAAATATTGGCTTAATACCATTAGCAACTAACGAACTTGTCGTTGCCACAAATGAAAAAGGCGTCGTAATAGCAAAATCTTTGACTCCTAAAGCTCTATAAGCTATTTCTAAAGCAACTGTTCCATTAGAAACTAGAACAATATTTTTAACTCCTAGATAATTTGCTAAACGCTGCTCCAACTCTTTGACAAGAGGCCCACTATTAGTAATTTGTCCGCGACTATATATTTGTTCAACATATTCTCTATATTTTTCAATATCTGGCAAATATGTTTTTGTTACATTTATCATATAAAAAGCTCAAAGTTCATAAATTTTTCTTACTACATCCAAAGACCAAAACAACTAACCATTATTTTAACATTTATAATTATAATATGACCGATACTGATGAGCATTCTCCATATAATATTCAATACACCAATGCGTCTTAACAGATTAGACTAATTATCTTTTAAACAAACTCAAAATCTTAGATTTCAAAAAATCAATTATGCTTTTATTTTTTTCTAATTCCAACAATTGCTCTAATGTTTTTATATATGCATTACACTCTTTTATAGTACCTTCTCTAGACTCAATAATTTTATTTATAGGGCTATTACTATCTATTATAACAGTTGCTAACATGGTAATGATTTTTTGAATATCCTTTGATTGATAATTTTCCATCACTAATTTCGAAAATGTCTCTGAGCTAATATTTTTAATTGTAAAATAAAGCTGTTCATAAAATTTAGGTTTATATTTTTCATCAAATTTATAAGTATAATCAACAAATGCCACTAAGATTTCCATTATTTGGTGATCAGCAGAATTTTTACTCCATTCTCCTTTATCATGCACTCGCCATACTGACATTACTTCGTCAAAATATTTAATAGGTCCCAGAGTCATAAAAGCTAATGTCATATAAACATCTCCTCCACACTTCCTATAAAAAAAATTCTCAATCAATGGTCTAAAATCAGTATCATATCGATAAACCCAAGAGCTAGTTTGAAAATAACAATTACCCAAATATTCTTCAAATGTGTAGATATCTTTATCATGAATATTTCGAGATGCCAACTCAGCCTCTTTGCCATCCCTTAAATATCTACTAGCATGTGCTGAACCTACAAACTTAGGATTTTCTTCAAGAAAACTTATTTGTTTCTGCAGTTTTAAAGGGTCTGTCCAATAATCATCTCCATCACAAAGAGCTATATACCTAGATTTACGATCTTTCATAACGCGCGGCAACATACCAGGCAATAATCCAATTCCCTGACTCATCTGATTCTCTAACTCATATATAGGCTTAATTATTTTAGGATATTTTGCGGCATATCCTTTGACAATTTTTGCTGTAGCATCGGTTGACGCATCATCTCTTACAATCACATCAAAATCAAAATCTGTTTCCTGCATCAAAAAACTATCTAAAGCTTGACTTATAAATTGCTCCTGATTATAGGTTTGACATAAAATAGTCACTAAAAGCTTTTCTTCCATCTTATTCCTACTCCTCACAATATCTTTTTTCACCAAATTGTAACGAACTTTATATTTTTGTATTACACTATCAAAGTTTTCTATTAAAATATTAGTTTATTATGTTTGACTTAATCTTTAAACTCAACCATAAGATAAAGATCAATATGCTGTTTATGGTATACTCCGCTAAATACAACTTGGCTTTCACTAAACAATTAAATATCTTAAACTTATAACACAAGTAAAAATACTATAAACAAATAACTTTTTGCTATTATCTCAAAGAATAGCATATAACGTTAATAGGATTTTCACATGTTTATTTGGTGCTTGATTGGGCTTGTATTTTAAATAAGGTTATTTAATTTAAAAAATAGTTTAAGAAAAAATCTTCTGTAAAACTAAAGAGGTTAAATTAGCTTTTTTGTGCAAAAAAATATTATTATTTACGGTAAAGGTAATTTTGCAAAGCAAATGTTATATTACTTCAACACAAGTTCAGATTATAAAGCTATTGTATTCTGTACAGATAATAAATATATAACTAACAGCACTTTTTGTAATCTACCAATAATCTCTTTTGATGAAATTGAGTTTGAATATCCTCCAAATATATTTAAAGCTTTTGTTGCAGCCGGGTATTCAAATATGAGAGCAAGAAAAATGATGTTTGAAAGCATTAAAGCAAAAGGTTATACTTGTGTAAATTATATTAGCCCATTAGCAATTATAGACTCGAGCGTTCAAACAGGAGAAAATAATGTTATATTACAAAATTCTGTAATAGAGCCTTATGTCAGAATAAGACATAGCAATATAATATGGTCATCTTGCAACATATGTCATAATGTTAATATTTATAGTAACTCATTCATAGCCTCTCAATCTCTAGTAGGTGGCTTCTCAATCATCAAAAACAATTATTTTATTGGCTTCAACAGTACCATTATTGAAAATATAACTCTGGAAGATAAGGCCTTAATAGGTGCCAAATCCCTAGTTTTAAACAACACCGAAAAGCATTCAAAATATTTAGGAACTCCTGCCAAACGAGTTTCCACACATAAAGAACAAGGAATAAAGATATTATGAAAAAAGTAGCTATTTTACAATCAAACTATATCCCGTGGAAAGGATATTTTGATCTTATAAACATGGTTGATGAATTTATCTTATATGATGATGTTCAATATACTAAAAATGATTGGCGAAATCGAAATAAAATAAAAACATCTCAAGGCTTACATTGGCTTACAATTCCTGTTTATCAGAAAAACTTAGAGCAAAAAATAAATGAAACAGTAATAGCAAAAAATAATTGGGGCAAAAAACATTGGAACACAATAGTAAGCAATTATACAAAAGCAAAGCACTTTAAAGATTATAAAGATATATTTGAAGATTTTTATATGAACTCCAATGAAAACCATCTAAGTGAGATTAATTACAAATTAATTACTATAATCAACAGAATACTGGATATTAAAACCCAAATAAGGTGGTCAAGTGAGTTTGAACTCGGGTATGGACAAACAGAAAAATTATTAGGCATTTGTAAACAATGTAACGCAGATGTATACTTAAGTGGTCCTGCTGCCAAAAATTATTTTGATGAAACGCTAGCTCAACAAGAGAACATAAAGGTTGAATGGATGGATTACAGTGGATATAGAAAATATCAACAACTACACCCTCCATTTGAACATGGAGTAAGCATTCTTGATTTAATTTTTAATGAGGGTAACAATGCTAAAAGCTATTTAAAAAGTTTTAACTCCGGAGATAAAAATGATAAGTTTTAACACTCCTTACAAGTTTGAAAATAACTTTAATGAATATCCAACTTGTGGTGATAACAAATACACCTGGCTATGCCACAAATGGTTTGAGGTTAAGTTTAAATGTAAAAAAGCTTTATTGACTACATCTTGCACCCATGCTTTAGAGATGGCTGCTATTTTACTTGATATAAAGGAAGACGATGAAATAATTATGTCTTCATATACTTTTGTATCGACCGCAAATGCATTTGTTTTGCGAGGTGCAAAAATAGTGTTTGTCGATATTCGTCCAGATACTATGAATATAGATGAAACAAAAATAGAAGCTGCTATTACACCTAAAACTAAAGTTATTGTTCCTGTTCATTATGCGGGAATTGCATGTGATATGGATAGTATTATGGCAATTGCTAAAAAACATAATCTCTTTGTAGTAGAAGATTCTGCTCAGGGTGTCATGTCTAGCTATAAAGAGCAAGCCTTAGGTACTATAGGTGATATAGGTTGCTATAGCTTTCATGAAACAAAAAATTACTCGATGGGTGAAGGTGGAGCAATTATCATCAATAATGATAAATTCATCGAAAGAGCTGAAATCATAAGAGAAAAAGGAACAAATAGATCTAATTTTTTTAGAGGACAAGTTGATAAATATAGTTGGGTTGATATAGGCTCTTCTTATCTGCCAAGTGATATTTTAGCTTATTACTTGTATACTCAACTAGTAGTCGCTGATAAAATTAATAATAAGCGTTTAAGCTTATGGAAAAATTATTACATTAGTTTAAGACCTCTCTCTGATAAAAAACTTATTGAATTACCAACCATACCCAATAATTGCCAACAAAATGGGCACATGTTTTACATAAAAGTTAAAAATTTAAAAATAAGAAATAAATTGATTAGATTTTTAAAAGATAATAATATAACAGCACCTTTTCACTATGTTCCTTTACACAGCTCTGAATATGGTAAACACAATACTAAATTTACAGGCAAAGATATTTTCACAACAACTGAAAGTAAAAGGCTTTTAAGACTTCCTATGTTTTATAATCTCGAAACAAAAACAATTAAATACATAGTAAATTACATTAAGGAATTCTTTAGTGCTAATGAAAGATAAAAATGTAGGCCTACAAATTTTAAGAGGCTTGGCTGCTTGGTCAGTCGTTTTCCATCATTATAACCAACTTTTTTTGGATTTAAATATGAGAGTCTACTTGGATATCTATTCTATAGTCGAGGGCAATTTGGTATAGATATTTTTTTCGTTTTAAGCGGATTCTTGATGTATATCGTAGCAGCTAAAACAAAAAATACTACAGATTTTCTGCTAAAAAGAGCATCAAGAGTATTCCCCGCTTATATATTTTTCACTACATTACTAATTTTATGTATATATATATCTTTCCTGATATAAATTATCCTATAGCTTTTATAAATTTGAAGTTTTTAATTTGTTCTTACCTAATGATATCAATGCAAAACCCTTCTGGAATAGGTTACTATCCTTTACTTACAGTAGGTTGGACACTATCTTTAGAGCTTTGCTTTTATGTGATTGTATACTTTTCTTTAGTTTTTAGTAAAAAATATTTCTTTTTTTTAGTCATAATAATTTCATATATATTTCCTCATTTCATTAAAATCGAAATGTTTGAGTATATGCACACTTTTATTTATGGTTTTGTTTTTGCATATTTTTATAATAAATCTGAACAGTTAAGTGTTATCTTAAGCAAAAAAGAGATAAGAGCTTTCATAGCTTTTATGATTCTTGTTCTATTTAGTGGCGCATTTGGATGGGATATTCAAATTAAAGCTTTTTGTGAAACACTGATACCCATATTATTTTTAGAAGTTAAAGATGAACTCGCTTCTAAATTCAAAATTCTTGGAGACATTTCATACTCAACATATCTATTCCATTCAATCCCAATGATTATTCTAATGCACTCTATCAACTTACCAAATCGTAGTTTGGTTGCAAATATACTATTTACGGTACTTTTTTCGATATTTATATTTATAGTATCTCTGTTGAGCTATAAGTACATAGAAAAACCCTTTTTATGGAAAAGCCATAAGTACAATAGGGATAAAAATTAGAAACAATCTACAATATATTTTAAAAGAACCAATATTTCTCGCAACTTATAATATTTTCCATAGTGAAAAGAGAAAAAATAGCTTTTTAAAAAACTAAGATAGTTTAAAAAAAATAAAATTAAGTTAATTTAAATAATGTTATTATTTCAAATTGTTGGGATGAATTATCAAAACAAACGGTCACATCTGTAAAAAACCTTTCTAAAACAAGTGTGTAAATTCACTTACACAAACTCTGAGCTCTATCTTAATATTCAATAGTAAAATAGGCATAACCCACTCCAGAATCTATTATCTGGTCTGCTAGTATTTAACTATCTTCTGATTTTTTATATTTAAACACTACCTTTATCTTAAGCTTGCTAGAAACAATCTAGCATCTTAATCAAGAATTTACACAGTTAATTGGAAAGAGCCATAAAAAAATCTAGCTTTATCAAATAACTTATATATACTGAATTCTATATTCAAACATCAAAGATAAATGTATTATTGCTTATATGAGGTTTTTCACTTTATTTACAGTCTCTTAGATATATTTATGATAAGTTAGTTCAATAAGCTCTTTTTCGCCACTATCTTCTGTATAAATTTTTGACTGCCTTATAGGCTTGCTATACAAGTGTAAAGAGTATGAGGTTGTATCTGATATATTTGATATTGAGTGTATGACATCAGTCTCACTCTTAAAAATATTATTTTCTTTAATAACCTTTTTATTCAATTCTTTCAACACACCATTACAATCAAGATAGTAATTAGTATTAACTAATGAACTACTATTAAGTACTACTATACAATCTTGACCATTATGATCATGGGGAAGTGACCCAGTGCCTTTTGGCCACTTCATCAATATAACCTCAAAAGAATTACTTAAGTAAATTAAATTCCTTGTATAAATATCACTTCTATCACAACAGCTATCTAATATATCTATATTTATCAAATTGTTAATCGAAAATAAAAGATCCTTATAATTAGATTTACTAGTACACCAATCTTCACATATTTTCCTTATTTTACTTAATGAACTCATTTCTACTTACGCAAGTTTATTATTTACATAATCAATTAATGATGAAATAGTTTGCACTCTATCTAAATCATTATCAGGAATTTTGATATCAAATTTTTCTTCAATTAATAAATAAACTGTAACTGCATCAAGTGAATCTAACCCTTGATCTACTAAGCTAACATCATCTTTTAAGTTCTCAGTACTAAACATAACATCAGCTTCATTTATCGTATTTATTATATCTTCTTTTGTAATTTTCATTTTACTCTCCATATTTTCCTACTCTTTCTAAGATAGCACTTGCCCATGATAATCCAACCCCAAAACCACTAATTACAAACCTATTAGAGCTTCTATCTAATTCTTTTTCTAATATAATAGGTATAGATGATGAAACTGTGTTTCCATAATCACTCATATCGAAAACAATTTTAGACTCATCAACCTTTAATCTTTTACCAATAGTATCAACAATATATTTACTGCCCTGATGCAAAATATATTTATCGATATCTTTATCTGTATAGCTGTTTTTCTCTAATAGTTGAGATATATGTTTAGGAATCATTGTAGCTGTAAATGTAAAGACCGCCCTTCCATTCATATATAACTTACCATTATCACAAATTAACTCTTTATAATTACTTCCATCTGTACCAAATAATACATCTTTGAGTTCTAAAACTAACTCTTCACCAATATATGTAACTGTTGCAGCATCTCCAAAAAGTAAAGCTGTATTTTTATCATCTTGATCAACTATCTCACTATATGGATCAGCTGTAAACAACAAACCTCTTTTAAGATTATTATTTTTCATAAAAGAAATAATGTTTGATAGCCCATAAACATAACCACTGCAGCCTAATGATATATCGAAACACGCACAGTTATTAGGTAAGTTAAGTTTACTATGAACAATTGCTGACGTATGAGGAATATTATAATCAGAATTTTGAGTGACGACTATGCAACAATCAATTTTTGATTTATCTATAAATTTCTTTCTCTCTAGATTATTAAACGCTTTTACACATAAATCTGATGCTTTATCACTTTCTTCTTTTATTAAAAAGCTTCTAACTCCTATTTTTTGCTCTATAAAGCTATCATCGATTTTAAATTTATCTTTTTTATCATAATTAGATACTTTACTATCGGGCAAGTAACTTGCTATACCTGTTATTCCCAGCATTTTATCCCTTATAGCCTTATACTAAACTAAAGTATATGAACCCTAATGATTCATTATCCAAAAAAATTTCTGTTTTGGTAAGCTTAAAATTAAAGTTTGACTTAAATTCCAGCCTTATTAGATAATAATTCAAAGGAATTTTTTTAAGCTGCAGCCTAGTAAAATACCATTTACCAAAAGCTTCTTTAAACATATTTTCCAGAAGACTCTTATTTAAGGCAACTATATTTTCAATAAGGCTATACGATGTATCTTTATTTAAATTAATTTTCCCTAAATCTAAATCAATTTTTGAAAGCTCGACAATTTTATTTTCAGCATAATCATACCTACAAACTATATCATCTTTATTTTCGACTAAGTAGTATGTCTTTTTATCATCATTTGTATCATAAAATTTTACAACTACTTTTGCATCCGTAGCATTATCTTCTACAATATCTAATTTTTTTTTTGCAATCCCATGAAAAGATAAGTCAAGCATCGTATTTTCATAATTTAAACTATCATTGAAACAGTTTTTGAGCTCATTAAAAATATCTGTACCATGAATATAATCTCTAGAACCTTTAAAACAAAAATTCAATTTTTTTTTAGTCATTTTTCTCTCTGTTCTCTTGCAAAATTTCTTATTCTTCTTGTATGATTATATGCAAAGTTACCAGATACCTGCTCACCAGCAACAACATCTTTAACTACTACACTACCTATTTTTATACTTGCATTATCTCCTATATTCACATAATCAGCAATTATAGAAGAGTTACCAATCCAACAATTATTACCTATTTTTGTCCAGCCTGCAACTTGCACTCTTCCTGTTATAATATTATTTTCCCCTATTTTACAACCATGTCCAATATTAACATTTACACTAATCTTAGTTCCACGCCCTATTGTTGTAAACTCATCATGTGCTCTTTGGATCATACTACCTGTCATAATTTCCACATTTTTATGCAAATGTACGCCTCCCGCATGTAAAAATTTGACAACCTCACCACTTTTTCTTCTTCGAAAATAAAAACCTTCACAACCCAATACTACATTATCACCTATTATGCAGTTATCTTCTATTATAGTATAATCATTTATGATTACATTTTTACCTATAGAAACATTATCTCCAATATAACATTTTGGACTAATAAATGAGCTCTCATCAACCACTAATGATTTACTTATCTTATAATCCATGCGCGGTTTAATTAGCCCATTTACTATAAACTCATTTAAAATCTCTCCGTATAAAAAAACTGGCTCATCATATACTGCGACTGCCTTAGTAGTTTTATGTCTTAACTCGCTCGTTGTTATAATTGCTGAAATATTTGGGTTTTTCTCGGCTATCTCTATAAACTCTAAATTAGAGGCATAACACAAAACATTACTTTTATCCTTTATGTTTGCGTTGCCTACGATCCCAAAAGAACCATCTTTTATAACCATTGAACTATCTATAAACTGGCTTAATTTGTATATTTTCTTCATCACCAACCTACTTATCTCATTTACCTTTCGATCTTTTAATACGTACTAAATTTTTCAAAGTCCATATATAACCTAACTTATAAACTAAAGCTTCTAATAAATTAAACTTTACTAAATAAACTCTTCAACTTATTTTTTTAAGATAAAACTCTATAGTCTCTTTAAACATTTTCTCAAAATCTTGAGATGGTTTCCATTCTAGTTCATTTTGAATCTTACTATTATCTATAGCATATCGCCAATCATGACCTTTTCTATCTTCAACAAATGATATTAGTCTATTATGTGGAGCATGCTCAGGCTTATACTCATCCATTAGTTTACATATAGTATTTATAAGTGTCAGATTATTAACCTCATTAATACCACCTATATTATACACCTCACCAACAATACCTTTCTCAACTACTGTTTGTATAGCATCACAATGATCTACCACATACAGCCAGTCACGGATATTTGAACCATCTCCATATACCGGAATAGGCTTTTTGTTGATACAGCTATTAATCACAACTGGTATTAACTTCTCAGGATGTTGATATGGTCCATAGTTATTTGAGCAATTTGAAATCGTAACTGGCAATTCATAAGTATGATGATATGCTCTAGCAATATGATCAGATCCGGCTTTTGATGCTGAGTATGGTGAGTTAGGCTCATATGCCTTTGTCTCTGTGAATGCCGGATCATCTTTTGATAATGTACCATACACCTCATCTGTAGATACATGATGGAACTTGCAACTTGTTTCATCTAAGCCTAACTCATCAAACCAATATCTTTTAGCACAATTTAAAAGTGTAAATGTACCTATTACATTTGTCTCCAAAAATACCTTAGGATTAGCAATTGAGTTATCTACATGAGATTCAGCTGCAAAATGCACTACAGTTTCAATATTATATTTTTTGAGAGTCTCATATACTAACGTCTCATCACAAATATCACCTTTGATAAAAGTATGATTATGTTCATTTTCTAAATCCTTTAGATTATCTAAACTACCTGCATAAGTAAGTTTGTCATAAGATACTATTTTCACATCGTCATATCTCGATAACATCATACGCACATAGTTACTACCTATAAAACCAGCAGCTCCTGTTACTAATATGTTTCTAGGTTTATAGTCCATTTATATATTCCTTTATAGTTTAAATAGTATTTTGATATTTTAAAATCTTATAGAGTAATTGTAGCTTGTTATTTACTATTAGTTAATAGTAAATTGATTTCATAAGTAAATTTCAAGTTATGTGCATTACAACAACTGAGTAAGATAGTAATATGTCCATATCATTCTCACGCAGGTGGGAATCTTTATCACATGTATCTACTAGTTATAAGATATTCGTCTTCACAGCTATAACGACAAGGAGCATAACCCTAGCTCGATGGATTAATTATCACTCAGAATCCTAGTGACACAATCTTTCAGTGAGTCTTTCCAGTACCGTAGCTCTATATCGAAATCTGACTTTATCTTACTCTTATTAAGTACACTATAATGCGGACGCTTCGCAGGAGTTAGATAATCTTTAGTTTCAATTGAATTAACCTGACAGCTTATATTTGCAATATTCATAATCTCTTTAGCAAAATCATACCAGCTAGCTACACCCTCGTTACTATAATTATAAATTTCTAATTTTGAGTTTTGAATCCTCAGAAGTATATCTAAAATAGATTTTGCTAAATCTTTGGCATAGGTAGGAGTACCTACTTGATCATAGATAACCCCCAAAGAGTCTCTTTCTCTACCCAAGCGAAGCATTGTTTTGACAAAATTATTACCATAATATGAGTAAACCCATGATGTTCTGATAATTATCGAGTTTTTAGGATTTATATCCAAAATTGCTTGTTCACCAGCAAGCTTGGTAGCACCATAAACACCTTGCGGGTTTGTAGCATCTGCTTCAATATACGGCTTATAATTTTGGCCATCAAAAACATAATCTGTAGATATATGTACTAACTTAACGCCATGCTCTTTTGCAACCATAGCGATATTAGCAACAGCAAGATGATTTATCTTATCTGCCATTTCAATATCAGTTTCAGCTTTATCCACAGCAGTATATGCTGCACAATTAATAATAGCCCCAATATTATTATCAATAATAAATCTCCGCACAGACTCATGTTCTGTTATATCTAACAACTTACTATCTGCAAATATAAAGGTATAATTTTGAATTTCTAATTTTGAACTAAACACTAACTCTTTTAATTCAGAGCCTAACTGACCACTACTACCTGTTACTAATACATTCATAACTCTTAATGCCTATTAAATATCTTGCGCTATATCAAATTACTCATTAACCACTAATTCAAAATTTACAATTCAAAATTCAGCATTAATAATAATTCTTCCCATACTCAAATAAATCAATTGTCTCATTCAATTTCGGTTGAATCCTATCTTTTGCTGACAACTTGAGCTTATCAGCAGGTACTTGCCAGTCTACAACAATACTATCATCATCAAAGGCGATACCCCTATCGTACTCTGGAGAGTAATAACTATCAACCTTGTAAGCAAATACAGTATCATCTTCTAAAACAACAAAGCCATGAGCAAACCCTCTTGGTATAAGTATTTGTTTTTTATTCTCAGCACTTAATTCAATTGCAATATATTGACCAAAAGTAGGACTACCCTTACGAATATCTACAGCAACATCTAGCACTCTACCTTGAATAACTCTAACAAGCTTGGTCTGCGCATGTGGAACCAACTGATAATGTAAACCTCTAAGCACTCCATAATAGCTCTTAGACTCATTATCTTGACAGAAGTTAATCTTATAACCTAAAAAATCAAAGAGCTTATCTTCTCGAAAAGTCTCTATAAAATAGCCTCTACCATCACCGTGAACAGTAGGCTCACAAATAATAATATCACTGATATGTGTACGCGTAAATTTCATCGTGGTACTGCTCGCTCTTTTGCTCTCTTTATCAAATACTGACCATATTGATTTTTCTTGAGCGGTTGGGCTAATTTAAGAAGTTGCTCTTTTGAGATATATCCCATCTCATAAGCAATCTCTTCAAGACACGCAACCTTTAGCCCTTGTCTGTCTTCTATAGTTTGGATAAAGTTACTCGCTGCAAGCATGCTCTCATGTGTGCCAGTGTCAAGCCATGCATATCCTCTACCCATAGTCTTAACCTTAAGACGCGCTTCATCAAGATACATCTGATTAAGTGTAGAAATCTCTAACTCTCCTCTCTCAGATGGTTGTACTTGCTTAGCCTTAACCACTACATCACTAGGATAAAAATACAAGCCCACAACCGCATAGTTTGATTTTGGCTTCTTTGGTTTCTCCTCGATACTAATCACATTCCCATCTGCATCAAAGTCTGCCACACCATATCTCTCTGGATCATCAACATAGTAACCAAAAATACTAGCACCATTCTCTTTTTCTACATTTTGTATACTTTTAGTAAACATCTTGGGTAGACCATGGCCATAGAAAATATTATCACCAAGCACAAGACAAGCTGAATCCCCCGCCAAAAACTCCTCAGCTAATATAAAAGCTTGAGCAAGCCCATCTGGACTAGGCTGTATAGTATACTCAAGATTGATTCCAAGGTCAGAACCATCACCCAAAAGATTTTTAAAACTAGGCTGATCTTGTTCTGTTGTAATTATAAGTATATCTTTTAGACCAGCCAACATAAGCACAGAAAGTGGGTAGTAAATAAGTGGCTTATCATATATTGGTGTAAGCTGTTTACTCACACCTTTTGTAATTGGATACAGTCGTGTACCACTACCACCAGCTAATATTATACCTTTCATAGTAAACCCTAAGAGAACAAATAGATAACTAAAAGATAGTATACGAATAGCAATCTGAAATTTCAATCACAGAGCTAGGTATATTGAAAATATTGTAAGAAACAAAAACTTTGAATATATTGAATATAGATTAAAACTTTGACAGATACCAGTTATAAATTCTTTTAACACCTTCTTCAAGCTCTACATTGTGTTTCCAGCCAAGCGAATGCAGTTTAGATGGATCAGTAAGTTTAACCATTGTACCATCTGGCTTATCAGCATTAAACTTAAGTTCACCTTTGAAACCAACAATACCCTTAATAAGCTCAGCTAACTCTCTAATAGAGATATCAATCCCAGTACCGATATTGATATGAGTATTTCTTATCTCTTTAGCATCTTTAAGATAGGTATCTTTGAAGTCTCTATTTTCTAATAAAAACACACATGCATCTGCCATATCTTCAGAGTATAAAAATTCTCTTCTTGGATTGCCTGTACCCCATATTTCTACAGAACTCTCATTCACACCGAATTTAGATAAATACTGTCTAACTTCTTCAATAGAGTTTACTTTCAAATCATGCAACACTTGCTCCGTCTTGCCTTCATCTAGAAGTTTTGCAAGATGTATCTTTCTAATCAGCGCTGGTAAAACATGAGATTTCTCAAGATCAAAATTATCATTAGGCCCGTATAGATTTGTTGGCATCACAGATATAAAGTTTGTGCCATACTGCAAATTATAGCTCTCACACATCTTGATACCAGCTATCTTAGCGATAGCATATGGCTCATTAGTGTACTCTAATGGACTAGTTAATAAACAATCTTCTAGCATAGGCTGTGGAGCATCTTTAGGATATATACATGTACTACCCAAAAATAGAAGCTTCTTCACACCATTTACATAACTTTGATGGATAACATTATTTTGAATCTGAATATTATCATAGATAAATTCTGCTCGATAAGTATTGTTCGCAACAATCCCACCAACTTTAGCTGCCGCTAAAATCACATACTCAGGTTTTTCTACCTTAAAAAAATCCTTAACAGCTTTTTGATTAGTTAAATCAAGCTCTGCGTGAGTTCTCAATACTAAATTAGTATAGCCTTTAGATTGAAGATTCTTAACAATAGCTGAGCCAACCAACCCTCTATGCCCAGCTACATATATTTTGCTATCTTTATGCATTTTAAATAATTCCTTACTCAAAATAACTCATAATTTTATAGCCACCTTCTTTTAGGTAAACATCTTTCGTCATCAATTTCAAATCACTTTCCATCATATCATTTACAAGATGCTCAAGGTCATATTCTCTGCTCCAGCCTAATTTTTGTTCAGCCTTTGTAGGATCACCCAATAATAGATCTACTTCTGTAGGTCTGAAATATCTAGGATCTACACAAACCACTACCTGACCTTCTGATATATGAGATAAATCAACATCCGCTTTTTCAGCTCTAGCTAAATCCACTGAATCAACTACACCGATCTCATCAACACCCTCACCTTCAAATCTCAGATTAATACCTGCATAAGCAAATGATAATTTAACGAAATCTCTAACTGTAGTAGTCTGACCAGTAGCAATCACCCAGTCTTCTGGCTGATCAGCTTGCAGAATCATCCACATCATTCTTACGTAATCTTTGGCATGACCCCAGTCTCTTTTAGCATCTAGATTACCCAGATACAGCTTATCTTGAAGGTTAAGCGCTATTTTAGATGCTGCTCTTGTAATCTTTCTAGTCACGAAAGTCTCGCCACGCACTGGAGACTCATGATTAAACAAAATACCATTACAAGCATACATACCATACGCTTCTCTATAATTCACAGTAATCCAGAACGCATACATCTTAGCTACTGCGTAAGGTGATCTTGGATAGAATGGCGTAGTCTCACTCTGCGGAATCGCTTGAACTTTACCATAAAGCTCAGATGTACTTGCTTGATATATTTTAGTCTTCTTCTCTAACCCAAGAAGTCTAACAGCTTCTAAAATTCTTAATGTACCTGTACCATCAGCATTAACAACATATTCTGGGGTCTCAAAAGATACATGTACATGACTCATCGCAGCTAAATTATAGATCTCATCTGGTTGAGTATCAGCAATAATTCTAGTTAGATTCATAGAATCTGTCATATCACCATAGTGTAGAATCAAATTTCTATTCTCAACATGAGGGTCTTGGTATAAGTGGTCGATTCTATCAGTATTAAAAAGTGAACTTCTTCTTTTGATACCATGAACAACATAGCCTTTTTTTAATAAAAACTCAGCCAAATATGAACCATCTTGACCAGTAATACCTGTAATTAATGCTACTTTTTTCATCTGCAATCCTTATATTTACTTTATTAAACTCTATTAAAATCATCTTATAGTCTAACGATATCATCCTCACCAGTGTACTCACCAACTTGCACCTCTATCAGCACTACTGGAATCTTACCATTATTTGCTAGCCTATGCACTTCACCCATACGAATATACACAGACTCATTAGGTCTAACAATAAATTCTTGATCTCCCTTAGTCACTGTGGCTGTACCTGAGGCCACTATCCAGTGTTCACTACAGTGATAATACTTCTGTAAAGATAATCTTTTGCCAGGCTTAACTTCTATTTTCTTAATCTTATATCCTGGAGTATCTTCTAATACGGTATAAGTGCCCCAAGGTCTATGTGCTGTTAAGTGGATATTTTTAAGATCATCACTTAGAAGCTCAACAACCTCTTTTACTCGTTGTGAGCTACCTTTTTTAGCAATCAAAAGAGCATCTCCACTATCGACAACTATAAGATCTTCCACACCAATAGTAGCAACCTTTTTAGGGCCTTTTTCACTATGTATCAAATTATTTTTACTATCAATACTAATATGGTTTCTATTGATAGTGTTATTATCACTATCCTTAGGTAGTTGATCAAACAGCGAGTCAAAACTACCCACATCATTCCATACAATATCAGCAACAACCATCTTTATCTTGTTTGATTTCTCCATCACAGCATAATCTATCGACTTTGCTGGAATACTCATCATATCATCATATTTGACAGCATCTGAATTCTTTAGATCACTTTTATCGTATGCTTCAACACACGCTGTATATATTTCTGGAGAATGTTTCTTTAGCTCTTCTAAAAAGACGCCTGCTCTAAACATAAACATTCCAGAATTCCAGTAGTATGAACCATCTACTAAAAACTTCTCTGCTGTAGCAGCATTTGGCTTCTCATGAAAACTCTCTACATCAAAATCACCAGCTGATTTGATATATCCAAAGCCAGTATTAGCAAAAGTTGGTGTAATACCAAATGTAACAAGAGAGCCTTCAGTAGCTAATTTCTTAGCTTGAACTAAGATACTTCTATATTCATCATCAATATTAATAACATGGTCTGATGGAGTCACAAATACTATTTCTTGCGGATCTAACTTCATACATGCTAGAGCAATTGCAGGAGCTGTATCTCTACCAACAGGCTCTTCAAGAAAAATACTTTTATCCAAAATGCCTAGCTCATCTAACTGATCTTTTGCTAAGAATAATTGCCCCTCATTTGAAACAACCATTGTTGAATCACACAAGCTAGAATTTCTCTCAACAGTTAACTGAAACAATGATTTATCACTAAACATTTTCACAAATTGTTTTGGCAAGAGCTTCCTACTGATAGGCCAAAGCCTAGTACCACTACCACCACAAAGTATTAAGTTTACCACTACTTCTCCTCTGACATCGCTTTAGAAAACGAAACCATACATCCTGAAATTATATTACTTTTAAAAGCATTTTTCTACAAACCAAAACAGTCCAAGTACGCTATTTCTTGTATATCATATTACCAAAAACTTTATTCAAAAACCCTATCTTAGTTACCAGTAATTTGATTAATGGGTTAAAAATAACTGTTAGATATGTTTTTTTACCCAATTTGTGTCGATATTCTTTAATAAATTCAGAGGTGCAAAAGTACTTATCATCTTGAGGCAAGAATGTCCCTTCGTAATTATTGTTTAGAATATCTTTCAACTGACTAACAAGATTACCAATATATACAACACTTCTTTGATTTGCTACTTTAGGAAAGATAAAAGTATACTTAGCAAGTTTAACAAGCTTAGGATAGTTACCCTTTGAGCCATTACCATACACCATCGGTGGTCTAACTATTGCAACACTAAAATCTTCTGATACTAGAGTTTTTAGTTTAAGCTCTGCTTGAAGCTTACTATCTCCATAAAAATCATCCGGTTGTGGTAGAGTATCTTTTGTAATGATTTTTTGCTGCCCAATAGGCGCACTATCTCCATATACAATTATACTACTCATAAACACAAATTGTTTGACACCTGAGTTTTTAGCTATCTTAGCTAACTCATAAGTTAATTCAGTATTTACAGCATAGTATTTATCTTTTAAAGAAGGATCTTTTGAAGTATGTGCAATGCCAGCAACATGCAATATAGCATCATATTTGCTAAAGTCTAATGTTTGCCATGATTCATCTTTTAGTGATATTTTTTCGATTATAAAATCATCTCCGCAATTCTTCTCAAAAGAATTACCAATATAGCTATTTAAACCAGTTATTAGAACTTTTTTCATTATTTCTTATTATCTTTTTTTGTTATCTAGTGAACCAGTACCACCTTCAACTACGCCTTTACTAGCAAATACTGAAAAGACTGTCAAAAATATGCATTTAATATCAAACCATGTACTTTTGTATTTGACATAATCACCATCAAGTTTGGCTTTTTGAGCAATCGGCAACTCATCACGGCCATTGATTTGTGCCCACCCAGTCAATCCGACAGGCACATCATTGGCACCATACTTATCTCGCTCAGCGATCAAATCATCTTGATTCCATAATGCAGGTCTTGGTCCAACGATACTCATTTCACCTTTTAGGATATTTATGATCTGAGGCAACTCATCTAAAGATGTCTTTCTCAAAAAAGCTCCAACCTTTGTAATACATTTAGACGGATCTTGTAATAAGTGTGTCGGCATATCTTTAGGTGTATCTATATACATTGTTCTAAATTTGTATATATAAAAGAACTTCTTACTCTTACCATAACGCTTTTGCTTAAAGAATATCAGACCTTTTGAGTCTTTTTTTATCATTAATATAACAATCAAAAATACTGGACTTAAAAGAACCAAACCCACGAAAGACAAAACAATATCCAAAAATCTTTTTAGAAACTTATACAACATAATTATCTACCCATTTAACTTATGATCAAACTCTGGAACAATTGTTTTTAATAATACTAACTGTTTATTTGCATGCTCTTTAAACAACGTTTGAAGATTACTTTCTAATACATTGTTATCATAGAATGTTCTTTTACCAATGAAAATATCTTTGTATTCAGTACTAATATCGTTTTCATCAATAAGTAGCTCTTCATACAGTTTCTCACCTGGACGCAGACCTATTATTTCGATATTGATATCATCTCTACCTGATAGTTTGATAAACTGCTTAGCAAGATCTAATATCTTAACAGGCTGACCCATATCTAACACAAAAACTTCGGAGTTTTTGGCAATAGCTCCAGCTTGTAATACTAACTCACACGCTTCCGGTATAAGCATAAAATATCTTGTAATCTCTGGGTGAGTGACAGTAACAGGACCACCATTTCTAATTTGCTCTTCAAATTTTGGTATAACACTACCACTACTTCCTAGCACATTACCAAACCTAACAGCAGCAAGCTTGGTATTTTTTGGTTCAACATTTTGTAGGTATAACTCACAAACCCTTTTGGTAGCTCCCATAACATTAGTTGGACGCACAGCTTTATCTGTAGATATCAAGATAAATGAGCCAACACATGAGTCAATAGCTAAATCTATAGCATTTTTTGTGCCTAGAATATTATTTCTGATAGCTCGCGATATATTCTCCTCAACCAAAGGGACATGTTTATATGCCGCCGCATGAAAAACTATATTTGGCGAATATTTGCTAAAAACTTTGGCAAATGACTCTCGATCACATACTGAGCATAGGATACTTTTGATATTATATCCATGACATTCTTCTGTAATCTTATATAAGTTAAACTCACTATGATCAAGTAGAACTATCTGTTTTGCCTCATACTTAATACATTGTCTAACAATCTCAGATCCTATACTACCACCAGCACCTGTGACTAGGATAACCTTATCTTTGATAAATTTTGAGATAGATTTTTGATCAAGGCTTTTAGAATCTCTTGATAGAAGATCATATACTGAAACAGGCTTTAATTGCGACATAAAACTTTCGTCTTGAAGTACATCCTCAAGAGGAGGCATAATCCTAATCTGATTAAAGTTTGATTCTAGTTTTTTATAAATTTTTTTAACTATATGATTAGCGCTTTTAGGCAGTGCAACAACTAACAAATCAAACCTTGAAGAACGTAGCTCTTTACGCAATTTCGAGCTTGATAAAACTCTCTTGCCATCAATACTCCTCTTTTGTAACGCCTTATCATCATCTACAAAAAATTTAATCCGATAACCTGTCGCTGATAACTCTTGAGCTATTTTTGTTCCAGCTGCACCCGCCCCATAAATGATAGCTGTTTTCGTTTTCTCTATTTGACTTCTATTTGTAAGGTGCCAATAAAAATATACACTCAAATTGATTAAAAACACATAAGATAGAAACTCAGAGAAAATAAGTGCAAATCTAACCTGACCATAAAAGGCAAAAGCCACGATAAAAAATACAGGAATATTGATAAACACCTTACGCAAAAAAGTCTTCTGTGTCGACTTACGCCAACTAGCCATATAATCACGCAAAAGTAAAAAAGATGTCAAACATCTCAAAAAAACAAGCGTAAGTAGAAGATATGTATTAACATCTTGCTTAAAAATATAAGAAGTCCAGTTAACAGTCACAATAGTCAGAACTATAATCACTGCAAAATTAAGAACCCTCTTATCGTAAAAATATTTCATAAAGCAAAAATAATACCTATAGTCTATTAATTATATCAAAGTATCATAACTATATCTCATTTATGTAAGCTAAAATTTTCTTATATGATACTGATTCGATGGTCTTAACATTTTGCAAATACCATGATATCCATAGCTCTTGTATTAAATTATAAATTTTTACAACAACAAACTCACTTTTATCAATATGATTAGCTGTTATTTTTTTAGCTAATTTAGATCTTAGCTCATTAACTTCTATTTGATATCCTCGATCTCTTTGGAGATTTAATTTAGCCTTTTCTAGCCTATTTTCTAAGGTTTGAAGATAATATTTATACCTCTGTAAAAACTCTACGGGTTGAGATATATAATCATCTGTAAAAAGCTCAATAAGCTCATTTCTAACATCTGTGAAAAGCTCGATAAAATTAAGTGGTATTTTTTTAACATTAAGTTTTTTTTCAAGCTGCGACTTAAACTTTGTTATTTCTAAAAGCAATGCTTCAACTTTGATTTTATTTGAAGCAAATTTTTGCATTCCTAAAGTATAGAAGTTTTCAAAATCTACTTTAGTATATGGCAATTCAATACTATCAAAAAAACTCAAATCTATAGCTTTATCAATCACACTATCTTTTGAGTCACTTAGTTTCAATGACATTGATAAGCTTGATAGATCATTACTTTTGATATTTTTTAATAACTGATTTTGTAAGCGTAATTTGATTAGCCTTTTCAGAGCCTCTCGCATACATAGCTTAGCCTCATCAAATGTTGCCTTATAAGAAGATAGCTTCACACCATCTTTATGCTCTTCTAGACAGTTATAGACTTTGACTATTATGCCGTACTCTTTGATTTGACTAGTCATAGCAATATCTGCAAAATCCCAATCATAATAAACCACCTCATTAATTTCTTGTCTTGGTTTAACAACAAGGTTTTTGAGCTTTTGCTTTAATATATTGATATCTTTACCAACCTTTAGTGTTTTACCATGCTCATCAACAATTTTTATGTTTAGTATTAGATGCCTCTCTAGCTCCTCATTTTGCCATACTGTCTCATCAACCACAAAACCAATTATTCGCGTAATATGTTTGGCAATAATAGACTTCAAAGGAGAGTATCTATCCTTATCAAAATCTATTGACTCAAATACAGCCTGAGCATAAGTTGGCACTGGCACACAATTTTTGCGAATATTTTTTGGCAAAGCACGTAATAAAGCGACGATCTTATCATACAAAAAACCATACACCCCCCACTCTAAAACAGCCGGATTTATATCATTGATGAAAACTATTGGTACTGTAACGGTTGCACCATCTCTCTCATCTAGTGGATCAAAATGATATTCTAATGGTAAGTGCATATCTGCGATAGTTAAGACATCAGGAAACTTCTGTTGCGTGATTTCTTTAGCATCACGCTGCATTAGATTTTCTATATCAAAGATAAAGCTCTTTTGCTGTTCTTTTGTAACTGACTTTAACCATTTATCAAATGTTGCGCCACTACAAACATCATCTGGGATAAAGCTATCATAATGAGCAAACATTACCTCTTCATCGACCAAGATATCTTTTCGGCGTGATTTATTTTCAAGTTCTTCAACTTGGTTTATAAGCTGGAGATTTTGCTGATTAAAGTACGCTTTAGAATCAAAGTCACCGTTTACAAGAGCATCTCGAATGAATATTTCTCTAGCCTCTTGAGGATTTATCTTAGCGTATTGTACAGATCTTTTTGAAACTATCTCTAAGCCATAAAGAGTTACTCTTTCATTAACTACAACAGCTCTGCGCTTTTTGCTCCAAATAGGCTCATCATAATGTTTTTTGATAAGATGCTCTGCTAAGCTCTCTAACCATTCAGGTTCTATTTTTGCAACATTCCGCGCGTATGTCTTGGTAGTTTCAATTATCTCCAATGAAAACAACCACTTTGGCTTTGTCTTAAACTGAGAAGATCCAGGAAATATAAAAAACTTAAGTCCCCTAGCTCCTAGATATTCAGCATTTTCATAATTAAATCCGATGTTACTCAAAAAACCGCTGGCTATAGCTTTGTGCAGGTTTTCATAGTTAAGCTTTTCATTTGACGATAACTTCCATTTAAACTGGTGAATAACTTCAACAATTTGTCGATAGATATCATTCCATTCATTAAATCTAACTAGTGAAACAAAATTCTTTTTAAAATATTCTTTTTTCTCTCTATTTGATAAGCCTTTTAAATCAGAATTTAGTCTATTTGCCAAATTTAAAATCGCTATAAAATCAGAAGATTTATCTTTATCAACAACATGTTTTTCATCAGCTTTTTGCTGAAAATTCAGAGGCCTCTCACGCGGGTCATGTACACTTAAAAAGCTAACAATTGAAACGATTTCTCTAAGTGTATTTTGTCTATGGCCTTCTATAACTATTTTTGCTAACTTAGGATCTAATGGCATAATCGCCATTTTCATCCCATCATCAGTAATTTTAGGCTTTAAATAATTAAGCTCGGAGATAGCCCGTAATTCAAACAAGAGCTTAAAGCCATCTTTAACAAATCTTGAATCAGGTGAGTCTATAAATGGAAAATCTTGGATACTTCCTAGCTTTAAAAACAACATCTGCAAAATAACAGATGCTAAATTAGTACGTAAAATCTCAGGATCAGTATATTCTTTACGATTATTAAAATCTTCCTCACTATATAAACGTATACAAACACCGGCTGATAATCTACCGCAGCGACCGGCTCTTTGATTAGCACTTGCTTGAGATATTTTTTCTATCGGTAGGCGTTGTACCTTGGTGCGATAGCTGTATCTACTTATTCGCGCTAAGCCTGAGTCTATCACATATTTAATACGAGGCACTGTTAGAGCTGTTTCAGCGACATTAGTTGCTAAAATAACCCTACGTACAGAACCTTCCGGGTTGAATATTTTGTTTTGATCTTTATTTGATAATCTCGAAAACAAAGGTAAAACCTCTGTAAATTTAAGATCTTGTTTATTTAAATATGCTAATGTTTCATGGATATCTCTTTCTGTAGGCAAAAAGACTAAAACATCCCCCCTGCCAAGTTCATCAAGAGCATACAATATTCTCTCTTGTAATGAAAATTCTTCAAAATCCTCATCATTTTGATAACGAATTTCAACAGGATATGTTCTACCACTAATTGTAATATCTTTAGCATTTTTAAAATAATCTATAAACTTCTGATGATCTATAGTTGCTGAGGTAATGATTACTTTTAAATCAGGTCTATATGGTAATATCTTTTTTATACAACCAAGTAGAAAGTCAATATTTAAACTTCTTTCATGAGCCTCATCAATAATGATAACCTCATACTGTGATAAAAACCTATCATTCTTGATTTCAGATAATAGCACACCATCTGTCATCACTTTGATTAAAGTATTTTCAGAAGTTTGATCTGAAAAGCGTATTTTAAAAGATACTTTTGATTGATCTTCGATCTCAGTAGCAACTCTACTAGCAATAGATCTAGCCGCAAGCCTTCTCGGCTGAGTATGTCCTACTAATCCGCGTTTGCCCAGCCCTAAATCAAGACATATTTTAGGCAATTGTGTTGACTTACCAGAACCTGTCTCCCCTGCTACAACGATAACTTGATTATCTTGTATAAGCTTTTTTATATCATCTACTTTTTCAGCAACAGGAAGATCCGGATAGGTTATCTTAGGCAAGACCTTTTGGCTAGTTTGCTCCACTAAAAACTGTAAATCAGTTAGTAATTGCTGTCGTGGAAACTTATTGTTATTTATGGCTGATATAAGCTTACCTCGAAGTTTGGTAGGTATCTGATTAAGATAATCAGTAAATAAAGTTTTATTTGTATTCATGCTACTGCATTAGACGCTTTTTTATACCAGTAATTTTTAGAATCTTATTGATTAATCTCAGAAAAATCATCACGACTCTACTTACAAATACAAAAATAGCCAAAAACAATAAAACTAATATATCTTTAAAAATATTCCAAAAAAGCTCTGATAATGATAATAGCGTTTTAAATTTCATGATTTTATGGTATAAATTGCATATTCTTAGTAAAGATATTATAGCATGAATAAGAAATAATTGACTTAATAAAGGGCTATAGCTTAGCTAAAATTGAGTTTAGAGTTTTGCTTGGTCTCATTACTTTTGCTAGCTTATCACTATCCATAAAGTAGTAACCGCCAAGATCTACTTTTTTGCCTTGAGCATCGTTAAGTTCTTTAACAATCTTATCTTCATTAGCTTTTAGCTCAGCATAAATTGGCTCAAATTTAGCTTTGATTTCAGCATTACCAGTTTGCTTAGCTAATGCTTTGACCCAATAATAAGCCAAATAGAAATGACTTCCTCTTGTATCTAGCTCACCTACTTTACGCTTAGGAGATTTATCATTATCTAAGAAATCTTGGTTTGCTTGAGATAATGCCTCTGCTAACACTTTGATTTTAGGGTCTCTAGTTTTGATTGCTAGATCTTCTAATGAAGCGCCTAATGCCAAAAACTCTCCCAAAGAATCCCATCTTAAGTGGTTTTCTTCAATAAGTTGCTCAACGTGCTTAGGTGCAGAACCACCTGCTCCAGTTTCAAATAGTCCACCACCAGCTAAAAGCGGCACTATAGAAAGCATCTTAGCAGAAGTACCAAGCTCTAAGATAGGGAATAAATCTGTCAAGTAATCTCTCAAAACATTACCTGTTACA
This sequence comes from Francisella orientalis FNO12, assembly GCF_001042525.2. Classification (NCBI taxonomy): domain Bacteria; kingdom Pseudomonadati; phylum Pseudomonadota; class Gammaproteobacteria; order Thiotrichales; family Francisellaceae; genus Francisella; species Francisella orientalis. The sequence goes on from NZ_CP011921.2 coordinate 1,463,161, forward strand.
GAAATTGTATTTTTACCTTCTTTCATTCTCTTTAGAGAGTATTTTGTAGCCTCTATCGGAGCTAAAATTTGGATATCTAGACCAGTAATATCATGTAAAGTCAGATACTCATTAACTTTAGCAATTAAGTTTCTATCATGCGCTCTTTTTGAATCTAACCAGAAAATCGCAGGGGTTTGAGTAATTCTAGCTCTATTAACAGCTAGTTTAACCCAGTCTTTAATTGCTATATCCTTAGTTTGGCAAGCTCTCCAGATATCGCCTTTGTCAACACTATGCTCAAATATAACATTGCCTTCTGCATCAATAACTCCAACTTTACCATCTGCTTGAATCTCAAAAGTTTTATCATGAGAACCATATTCCTCTGCTTTTTTTGCCATTAGGCCAACGTTAGAAACATCACCCATAGTAGTCACATCAAAAGCACCATTTTCTTTACAGAAATCGATAGTAGCAGCGTATACTCCTGCATAACATCTATCAGGAATCATAGCCTTCATATCTTGAAGCTTGTCATCTTTGTTCCACATTTGACCAGATGCACGAATAGCTGCAGGCATAGAAGCATCTACAATAACATCACTTGGGACATTTAGGTTTGTAATACCCTTGTCAGAGTTAACCATCGCAATATCTGGTTGCTTAGCAAATACCTTTTCAATATCAGCATTGATTTTATCTTGAACATCTTGAGGCAGTTGCTTAATCTTTTCTACTGCATCACTCCAACCATTGCGAGGATTTACACCAAGCTCTTTAAATTCTTTAGCATACTTTTTGAAAACATCTTCAAAGAAAATCTCTACTGCATGACCGAATAATATTGGATCAGAAACCTTCATCATTGTAGCTTTTAGATGAAGTGATAGTAGTGTGCCTTCTTTTTTAGCTTTAGCGATTTCAGTTTTGTAGAACTCTCTTAGTGCTTTTATTGAAATCTTAGTAGCATCAATGATTTCTTTTTCTTCTAAAGCAAGATTATCTTTAAGTACTGTTTGAGTACCTTTGGTATTTGTATGAACTATCTTAACCTTAGTTGCTTTTGGCACAATATAAGACTTTTCATTAGCATAAAAATCATTATCAGCCATACTAGCAACATGAGATTTAGAATCTTTTGTCCATGCACCCATAGAGTGTGGATGTTTTTCAGCGTACTTTTTAACTGCATCTGCAACCCTACGGTCTGAGTTACCTTCTCTTAAAATAGGGTTTACTGCACTACCTAAAACTTTTGCATAACGAGATTTAATTTCTTGCTCTTTGTCATTTTTTGGCTCAAATGGATAATCAGGGATTTTATAGCCTTTTGATTGAAGTTCTTTGATAGCTGCTGTAAGTTGAGGGATTGATGCACTAATATTTGGAAGCTTAATGATATTAGCATCTGGAGTTTTTGCTAACTCTCCAAGGATTACTAAATCATCAGAGCATTTTTGCTCATCTGAAAGATAGTCACTAAAATTAGCTAATATACGCACAGCTAGTGATATATCTTTTGTTTCTAGCTCGATATCTGCAACTTTAGTGAAGCTTTCAACTATTGGTAAAAATGAACCCGTAGCTAGAGCTGGTGCCTCATCTGTGAATGTATAAAATATCTTATGCATAAAAAATCTCCTATTGATAGAATTTTACTCTTCAAATACTAACACAAAACTAGTATGTATTTAATATTTCTTGTATTTTCTTGTCAAACCTTGCAACTACAGCAAAATCATTATGTTCAATAATCGGTCGCTCTAGTAGCTTAGGATTGCTAGCTACTATTTCTATAAGCTCATCGCTGGTGAATTCACCATCTTTGAAATTCTCCTCCCAAGTAGCTTCTTTAGTACGAATAATATCTGTTATGGAAAGCTTCAATTTTGTTAATAACTCTTTGATCTCTTTTACTGATAAAGGATTATCTAGATATAAATTGAGTATCATAATTGATATTATTTTGATCCAAAACTTGCTTTGCTTGACGTGATTTTGAACATTTTGGATTATGATAGATTTTCATAATAATTAGTTATTCAATTAACGTAGTCATTATTATAAATTACATTGGTGTATAAATCATAAAAAAAATCAATTAAGACTGATTATTATATAAATACGCTCAAATAACATATAATATTTAACTATAAACTATATTGTTTTATAAGAAATATATCAGAGTGCAAAAATAAAATAAAAATAGTAAAAACAACAAAATTATAAGATATCAGGAGGTCTTTATGATCACTAAGCCATGGACAAAAAACTATCCCGACAAGGTTCCCCTAAATATAGACATTCCTAATATTACTCTAAAAGATATGCTTGAAAAAGCTACTAAAGATTTCAGCAATAAAAATGCTCTTAGCTGTCACTGCGAGAAATTAACTTTTAATGAGATTAACAGCTACGCAGACAAATTCGCAGGATTCTTACAGAACAAATGGAAATTACAAAAAGGTGATCATATTGCTATTATGCTACCTAATTTATTGCAGTTCCCCATTGTTATTTTTGCTTTGGTAAAACTTGGTTGTGCTTTTGTAAATATAAACCCACTCTATACAAGTAGAGAAGTCAAAGGAATCCTACAAGATTCAAAAGCTAAAGGAGTAATTGTACTATCTGGTCTTGCGCATAATGTCGAAGCTATAGCCGATGAATGTGAAGATCTAAAATATAAAATGGTTACAAATATTGCCGATTTATATCCTACTCCAAAAAAACAAATAATCTCCTTTGTAGTCAAATATATCAAAGGTATGAAAGATAAATATTCAAAAGATAAGTTTGATACATTTACAGATGCTCTAAAATCTGACTACACTCCAAACTATACAAATATTGAATTAAAGCTAGATGATATAGCTGCACTTCAATACTCTAGCGGTACAACAGGCACGCCTAAAGGCACAATACTTCTACATAGGAATATTGTAGCAAATATCTATCAGATAAAGGCATGGACAGAGGGCTTTGATATCGAGCTTAGTGAACAAATTGTCTTAACTGCCCTACCGATTTATCATATATTTAGCTTAACTGCTAATCTATTTCTATTTTATTGTTTTGGTGCTTTTCAAATACTTATACCTAATCCTAAAGATATCAAAAGCTTAGTAGCTGAGATGAGAAAAAGTAATTTTTCAACTATATTTGCTGTAAATACTCTGTACATTACGCTCCTGAACAATAAAGAATTTAGACAAAGTAAGTTCCCTAATTTTAAGCTCTCAATAAGTGGTGGCATGCCGACCTCTGAAGCTGTAGCTAAAGAATGGAAAAAAATCACAGGTGTAAATATTAAAGAAGGTTATGGTCTATCAGAAATGTCGCCAGTTGTAACTGTAAACTCATTACTTGAAGAAGATTTTAGTGGTAGTGTTGGATTTCCATTACCAAATACTGATATCAAAATTTATGATGATAAAGGTAACGAGCTTCCTCAAGGCGAAACAGGAGAAATATGGGTAACCGGTCCACAAAAGTCACCAGGATTCTGGAGTCTACCAGAGATTAATAGAGAGCACTTCACTGATAATGGTTGGCTTAAGACTGGAGATATGGGCTATCTTGACGAGCAAGGTCGTCTAGTAATATCAGGGCGTATTAAACATATGATTATCGTCTCAGGCTTCAATGTTTTTCCTAAAGAAGTTGAGCTAGTATTAACTGAAAAAGAAGAAATTGAAGATGCGGCAGTTATAAAAGGACACTCTGACGAAACAGGGGAAATGCCTATTGCTTTTGTTGTACTAAAAGAAGACAAAAAACTTACTGAAAAAGAAATTTTTAAATACTGTGAAACTAAATTAGCTCATTATAAATTACCTAGAAAAATAATTTTCATAGATGAGTTACCAAAAAATACTGTTGGAAAAATAGATGTAAATGCATTACAAAAAGAATATGCTGAAAAATATAAAATAAATAACTAAACAGCTTTTTGCTTAAGGAGCTAAAGATGTTCAACAGAATTTATAATATTGCAAAAAAGGCTACTCCTAGTATTTCTCAAACTGAACAAACTGCCCTAAATGCTGGTGACAATTGGTTTGAACAAGATATATTTCAAGGTAAACCTGACTTTAATAAACTACATAGTTTAAAAAAATTTGAGCTAACAGCTGAAGAAAAATCATTTTTAGATAATGAAACAACTGAACTATGCAAACTAATCGATGATTGGAAAATTAATTATCAAGACAAAGATCTAAGTGTTGAAGCTTGGAAATATATACGTAAAAAAGGCTTTTTAGGCTTAGTTATTGGCAAAGAATATGGTGGTAACGGCTTCTCAGCAGCTGCTCACTCAGAAGTGGTTATGAAACTAGCAACCAAAAGTGTCACTGCGGCAATCACGGTGATGGTACCTAATTCACTTGGACCTAGTGAGCTTCTAGTTCACTATGGTACAGATGAACAAAAAGATTACTATCTACCAAGATTAGCCTCTGGTCAAGAAATACCGTGTTTTGCTTTAACAGGACCAACAGCAGGATCTGATGCGACTTCACTACCTGACTATGGTATTGTCTGCCATGAAGAATTTAATGGCAAAAAAACTTTAGGTATCAAACTAAAAAATATCAACAAACGCTATATTACATTAGCTCCTATTGCCACTTTAGTTGGTTTAGCTTTTCAACTACAAGATCCTGATAGCTTACTCGGTGAAACAGGTAATGAAGGTATAACATGCGCCCTACTACCATATAATCACAAAGGTTTAGAGATTGGTAGACGTGGTTTTCCTCTAGGGCAAGCTTTTATGAATGGCTATATTAAAGCTAAAGACGTCTTTATGCCAATTGACTGGATAATCGGTGGACAAAAGATGGCTGGTGAGGGCTGGCGTATGCTAGTTGAGTGCCTATCTATTGGAAGAGCTATTTCATTACCAGCATGTGGTACAGCTAATACTCTGATGTCAGCTGTAATGACCGCTGCTTATGCAAGTGTACGCGAACAGTTCAAAGTTCCAATTGCTCAATTTGAAGGAGTCCAAGAAAAACTGGCAGAAACTGCAGGACTTGCATATATTGCCAATGCTACTCGCCAATTCACAGTTTCTGCTGTTGATAGTGGTTTGCGACCATCGGTATCATCTGCAATTGCTAAATATCATCTAACTGAGATGGGGCGCACAACGATCAACAACGCTATGGATATCCATGGAGGTCGAGCAATCATCATGGGTCCAAATAACTATCTAGCTATTCCATATATGGCAACACCTATTGGCATAACAGTTGAAGGTGCCAACATTATGACTCGAAATCTGATGATTTTTGGTCAAGGTGCGATGAAATGTCACCCATATATTCGTAACGAGATAGAAAGCTTAATGAGTGATGATGAAGAAAGGTTTATAACTAATTTCAAAAGTCATTTCAAATATATGGCTCTAAATGGCTCACGTACACTTTGGTATGGTTTAAGTGGTGGTTTCACTGCTCCTAGCTATCCTTCTAAATTTAAGCGTTACTATCGCTATATCTCACATATAAGTACTGCTTATTCTTATGTCAATGATATTTCAATAACAGTATTAGGTGCGGGTCTAAAACGTAAAGAAAGATTATCCGCTCGCTTGGGAGATATCATGAGTTATCTGTATATGGCTGTAGCTGTATTGAAATACTATAAGGACACAGGCGAACCTCAAAGTGATGATATCTATGTTGATTGGAGTATTCAACACTGTCTATACCAAGCTCAACAAGCGATGTTAGACTTATTTAGAAATTTCCCAAATAGAATATTTGCTACTAAGATGAAGCTTTTTGTTTTTCCTTATGGTAAAAAATTTAGAAGACCATCTGACAAGCTTGAAGCACAAATTTGTAAATCATTAGTGAGCAATAGCGATACTAGACAATGGATGAAAGATAAATGTTATATACCAAATGATGATAATGATCCAATTGGTAGAGTTGAGAATGCTTATTTTTCATCACTAACTACACAACCTATTAAGAAAAAAATTATTGATGCTATCAAGACCGCTAAGCTACCAAAAGCAAGCTGGCAAGACTCTATTGAAATAGCTTTAGAGAATAAAATAATCTCTCAACAAGAGGCAGATATTGCTAATGAGATGCTCACAAAGGTTAATAATATAATTCAAACAGATGAGTTTGACGATTATGCTTTAGGACCTAAAAATGCTCATCCAGAATGGCAAAAAAATAGCGAAAAATAATATGCACCAATGTCATTTCGTTTAAATAACGGAATCTAAAAACGATGTATAAACCAACATCGGGAGGAAAATATGACAGAGTTAGAGAAAAAGTTTGAAGAAATGTTGATAGCTGTTCGTGATGCAACTATTGATTTCAAGCCTGATAATAGCCAAAAGCTAAAGTTCTATGCTTTTTATAAACAAGTAAAAGAAGGTGATAATAATACAAAAAAACCTTCTGCTTTGAAAATGGTTGAGCGCGCTAAGTGGATGGCTTGGGATGTAATTAAAGGCATGTCAAAAGAAGATGCTATGCGTGGTTATCTAAAGGTTTTTGGTGATGAGTATCTTCCAACTGGAGAAAGTAGTAATAGTTCAAGTAGCACTATAGTAAATAAATTAGAGCCAGTAGAGAGCAAATCGCAGCGTAAAGCTTTTGATAAAATCGCTGTACTTGGCGCTGGAACTATGGGAGCTCAAATTGCTGCTCATTTCGCAAATGCTAGACTCCCAGTTGTATTATTCGATTTAAAATCCCAACAAGGTAGTGTTAATGCTATTATTGAAGATTCTCTAGCGAAGCTCACTAAACTTAATCCAGCGCCTTTTGGCTCAAAAGATTCTATCAAATACATTACTCCTGCAAATTATGATGATAATCTTGAGCTTTTAGCAGATTGTGACTTAATCATAGAAGCAGTAGCTGAACGCATAGATATCAAAGAGAATCTCTACGCAAAAATCTCTAGTCATATCAAAGAAAATGCAATTTTAGCATCAAATACTTCTGGTTTAAGTATCACAAAACTAGCTGAGGTATTACCAGAGAATCTCAAAGTTAACTTCTATGGTGTACACTTTTTCAATCCACCTAGATATATGCCTTTAGTTGAGCTAATTCCTCATGCAAGTACTAATACTGCAATTATGGATAAGCTTGAAACATTTTTAGTTGAAAAGCTTGGTAAAAGTATAATTCGTGCAAAAGATACACCTAACTTTATCGCTAATAGATTGGGGGTCTTTTCAATGCTTATCACTTGCTACTATACAGAGCAAATGAATATCCCTTTAGAAGTTGTTGATGAACTTACAGGCAAAAAACTAGGGCGAGCAAAAAGTGCAACTTATAGAACTGCTGATTTGGTTGGTTTAGATGTGTTATCGCATGTAATAAAAACAATGGAGGATAATTTAGAAGATGGTTGGGAAAACTTTTATAATACTCCTACTTGGATACAAAATTTAATTGATAATGGCTCACTTGGCCAAAAGACAAAAAAAGGTTTATATATCAAAGAATCTGATGGTATCAAAGTACTTGATTTAGATACTAAAGAATATCGCCCTTCTGATAAAAAGGCTGATAAAGAAATCTTAGATATACTAGCTGGGAGAGATTGGAGCAAAAAACTGGAGGATCTTCGTAATAGCGATAATCCTCAAGCTCAATTTTTATGGTCAACTTTTAGAGAAATGTTCTTGTATGCTGCTAATCTTGTTGGGGATATTTCAAACTTTCCTAAAGATATGGATCTGGCAATCCGTTGGGGATTTGGCTGGAAGCAAGGCATCTTTGAGATATGGCAACTTGCTGAGTGGCATAAAGTAGCTAGTTGGCTAAAAGATGATATTTCAGCTGGTAAAGCATTATCAACAAATACTCTACCTAGCTGGGTTGATACTCTTGATATTGGTGTTTATCAAAATAATAAAGAGTTTAGCTATAAGGATAAAGAGCTAATATCTCGTGATAGCCTAGATGTTTATAAACGTCAACTATTCGCTGATAATATAGTTGAACATACTAGCACTTTAGCGACACAAACACTTTATGAAAATGATGGTGTCAAACTATGGCAAATTGACGACTATAGCAATATCGGAATACTCTCATTTAAGAGTAAGATGTGTGCTATTGGTGATGAGGTTTTAGATGGCATATCTGAGTCTATCAACTATGTCGAAGAAAATCTTGATGGTCTTGTTATTTGGCAAGAACAAGATGTATTTTCGGTAGGTGCCAACTTAGAGGAATTTGGTATCAAATTTGCAATGAACGGCGAAGCAGCTATCGAAGAGGTAATCCGTAAAGGTTGTAGCATTATCAGCAAAAAATTACGCTATAGCAAAATACCTGTTGTTGCAGCTGTCAAAGGCTTTGCTTTTGGTGGTGGCTGTGAAACTATCTTGCATAGTGATGCTGCTGTTGCTGCGTATGAAAGCTATATTGGTCTTGTTGAAGCTGCTGTGGGAATTATCCCTGGTTGGGGCGGCTCAAAAGAAATGGCTGTTAGAGCATCTCAAGCTCAAGATCACTGGAAAGACTTTGAACGTCGTTATAAAAACCTTGCTCTTGCTCAAGTTGCAAAAAGTGCCTGTGAAGCAAAAGAAATGGGCTTTTTACGTGATGATGACATAATCGTGATGAATACTAAAGAAATCCTACTTGTAGCAATTAAGAAAGCTCAACTTATGGCTTTAGCAGGCTATCAACCACCTCTAAAACAAAAAGTCCCAGTATTTGGTGAGACTGGTATCGCTACAATTAAAGCTTTACTAGTAAATATGCTTGATGGTAACCAAATATCTGAGCATGATTATAAGATTGCGGTAAATTTAGCAGATACTATGTGTGGAGGTCAGATAGAAAAAGATACTGAAATTTCTGAAGATTGGCTACTCGAAAGAGAGCTAATAAACTTCAAGGAACTTGCGATATCTGAGAAGACAGAAGCTAGAATTAAATATATGCTAGAAACTGGCAAACCACTAAGAAATTAAGGAGTAATTGACATGAGTGAAAACGTATATATAGTCGCTGCAAAACGCTCTGCTGTTACAAAAGGTAAAAAAGGTGGTTTTGCAAAAAAACGTCCTGATGAGTTATTAGCAGATGTACTTAGAAAAACTGTCGCTGAAGCTAATATTAACCCTAATGATATAGAGGATATAGTTGTCGGTTGTGCGATGCCTGAAGCTGAACAAGGCTTAAATGTTGCGAGAATATCATCTCTTTTGGCTGGACTACCTAATAGTGTCCCTGCTTTTACAATCAATCGCTATTGTAGCTCTGGATTACAGTCAATTGCTATTGCAGCGAATGAGATTGCTCAAGGTAATATTGATGTTGCTATCGGCGCGGGTGTTGAGAGTATGAGTATAATTCCTTTTGGTGGTAACAAGATGTCTTTTAGTAAAGAAATCTTTGCTAAGGATGAAAATGTTGCCATAGCTTATGGCATGGGCATCACTGCTGAGATGGTTGCTAAAGACTGGCATGTATCACGACAAGATCAAGATGCTTTTGCTCTTGAGAGTCATCGAAAAGCTATCCATGCTATCGAAAATGGTTATTTCAAAGATGAAATATTATCTATAGATGTTGATCATAACAAACCTGATGAAGCCACTGGCGAAATTGTAAATCACAAGCAAACCATAACTGAAGATGAAGGCGCTCGAAAAGATACCTCACTAGAGGCATTAGCTAAACTAAAACCTGCTTTTGCAAATGGTGGATCTGTAACTGCTGGTAATAGCTCACAAGTTTCAGATGGTGCTGCAGCTGTAATTTTAGTTCGTGAAAAATACCTAAAAGAGCATAACCTAAAACCTTTAGGTAAGTTTCTAGGGTTTGCTGTGGCTGGTGTTGATCCGCGTATCATGGGTATTGGCCCAATCAAAGCTATACCAAAAGTGCTTAAGCAAACAGGTTTAGATATCGATAATATTGACTGGATTGAGCTAAATGAAGCCTTTGCTGCTCAGTCACTAGCTGTGATTAATGATTTAAAACTTGATAAGTCCAAAGTTAACCCTTGTGGTGGAGCTATTGCCTTAGGACATCCACTTGGTGCAACCGGTACTATACTAACTGTGAAAGCGTTACATGGACTACAACGTACTGGCAAGAAATATGCTATGATTACAATGTGTATCGGTACTGGTATGGGTGCAGCTGGTATTATTGAAGCTTGTTAGTAGCTAATAATTTTCCTGAACATTAATATAAAAATAACTAATTACCCAATAGGCTAAACTAAAATGATAAATTTAAATGATTATACACCGATTGATTTCCCACGGGATTTTACTTGCTTTAGTGACATAGCCAAGAATCCTCTTGGTGTAAAGTTACCTTTGTATCATGTTGGTGAACATATGTATACAAAGTTCAAATGTCTACCAAATCATGTTGGTTGGGATAATGTTATTCATGGTGGTATCATCGCTCTTATATGTGATGATATTCTTGGCAAACATGTTTTAAGTATTAGTAAGTCATTTTGTATGACCCGTAACTTAAATATTAAATACTTAAAACCAACCTATAGTAAAGTAGCACATATTTTCAAAACTACTGTAATTCGTAAAGGTCGTACTACCGTATGGATTAGAGTTGATATCTTCAGTGAAAAAGGCGATTTATGCGCCTATGCTGATGCTGATTTTGCGCTCCTAGAAGAACATCATGCAAAACAAAAAGATATCGCAAGCTATAAGCTTGATGATTTATTGGCACATCTTAAATAAGCTCTTTATTTGTCATCTCTGGCAAGAACTTATACACAATAATTATAAATGCAACTATGCAAGCTCCCATAAAATATAATACAGGAGCATAACCATAATTATGAGTAAGATCTAAGAATCTCGATATAAACATACTTTCTATTAATGCTTTTGAAACAAGAGCTACAGATATCCCTATAGCGCGTATATGTACAGGTAAAACTTCTGATAATACCAACCATATACACACACCAGGACCTACAGCCCCTCCAAATACAACAATAATCAACATCAAAAGACCTAAGTTATTATAACCAGCTGTTATACAAAATATCATTGTAAATATAGACACAAATTAAATTAACAACCCACCAATAGTGAGCTTTCTTCGACCAATAACATCAACAAGAAACAAGCCGAATATAGTAGCTATAAGATTAACTAAGGTCATCACTGTACCATAATAAGTTGCATCACAATTACTACAACTACTGAGTTGACCAAACATAGTAGGACCATAACTTATAAAGACATTAATACCAACAAAACCATTTAAAACCGCCATTAAACTAATCAGTATTTCAGATAAATAGTACTTTTGTTTGATAACAATTTTAATAAACTCAACGAAGCCTGTTTTATTTTTTTTTCGGTTAATGAGTGCTGAACCTTGAGAGCTAATTGCTCACTAATAGTTAGTGCCTGTTCATTTCTGCCCCTTAAGATTAACCAAGATGGTGAAAATGGTGCTATTAAGCTAATGATGAAAAGTAAAATTGAAAAAGGAATAGCGCAGGCAAATACCAGTCTCCAACCAAAGCTAGCCACAAATAAGCTTGCAAAAAGTTAGCTAAAAAAATTCCAGAAACTAATGATAGCTGAAATATAGCCATCGCCCTACCTCTAAACTTAGCTACACTAGTTTCAGAAATATAAACAGGAATTACTGTTAACAAGAATCCTATTGACACCCCCTGTAGAAGTCTTGATAACATCAAAGTTGTATAAGTATTAGATACCATCATCAAAATCATTGATACTATAAATAGAAATGCCCCAAAAGCCAAAATATTTTTTCTACTAAAGATATCCATTAGTGGTCCTGATATTAGTTTCGATAGCAAAGCTCCAAAAAACACAATACCAGCTATCTCAGATAGTCGTGTAAGATTAAGAGATAACTCCTCTTTAATAACAGGTAATGTCCCTGATATCACTCCAATATCAAAACCTGAGCATACACCTGTCAAAACTATCAAAGCTATAACGATTTTTTGGTGATTTAGTTACTAACATTAGACCCTCTTTATAAAATATATAATAGATACTTATCAACTAAGTAATAAACATATAACTATAAAGATATACTAAATAGAACTAAAGTTTTATAAGAAACTATAGGAAAAGGTAATTTATTTAAGAATTTTTTTATATCGAATTTTTAATGATTAACTTTTTAGAGCTTTATAGATGATATCTTTGATTTCTAATCTTTGCTTTTTCAACTCTTCTAACTACATATCTTCAAACATACCTGGACTTTCAAGATTATATATTTTCTTATCTAGATCTTCATATTTCTTCATTTGATTACTGATATGATGATTTTCTTTCATATTGCGTAATTTGATCTCTTAATTCAGGAAATTCTTTAACTAATGGATGATGTTCTAACATTGTAGATACTCCTTATTTTTATTGATTAAACAACTAATATACTTATGTAGCAATAAATGCAAACATACTACAAGTATACCTAGGTTATATATATTTTCTCACATCTGCTAAAGATTGTTCAAATTTAATTTGTCCATTCTCATAATAAGTTTCAAGTATTGAATTGCTATGATACTCTCCTATAGCATACTGATCATCTAGAACTATTGTCTGATAATTACCTTTAGTATCTTTAATCAAATCTAGACGTCCTTGTTTAGATTTCTTTGTAGGATCTGTGACAGACTCTTTTTTAACTCCAATTAAAGAGTCCCCTCGTTTGATTGCCGAGCATTTAATAGCAAACTTGAAACTATCTCTATTTATAGATGACTCATGATTTCCTTGTAGTAATGCTCCACCCATACCAAAAGCTATATTCTCAGCGGAAAACCCATTTTTTCATCGCCGATAGTATACTCTTTGCTAAACTAAGACTCACTCCATCACCTTGTATCAAGGCTACTCTCTCTAAAATTTTATACCCCTTAGCATTTACACTACTACCATAAGCTTTTTCTAGTTCACTAAGAGCATATAAGATATTATCTATAGCATCTCCTGAATCGGGTCTAATTACCAAGTTTGCTTTTTTAGCTTTGACTTTATCTTTTAAATCAATCCAAGTTTGTATTGCTTGTTTGAAGTCCCAACTATCAGAAACACAAGCATATAAAATACTATTATCTCCAAATTACTCAATCATATTCTCAAAGGCTTGGCGCTCAGACTCAGAACCCCTACCCCAGCTAGTCATCGTTGAATGCTCACTTGCAGGAATTGAATAACCCTCCATATTTTCATGATAATACTCTTTACAAACTTGTAGTGCTGCTAAGGTATCTATTCCTAGAAAATTAGTCAGGTGCACCGCCCCGCCAATCCCTGCAGACTCCTCTGATGAAACACCTCTATAACCAAAATCATGAAGCATAAATTCTAGCTTATCGAGATTATCTGCGGTTTCTAGAAGATATTTTTTGATTAGTTTTTTGATATTAAAACTGATAGTTGCAACTGTAGTTAGATACCATACTTTCAAAAGTAGTGTTTCTAGTAATCCAGGCAACCAAAATAACTCATAATCTGTACTTTCTATAGTCATCAACACATTATGTAAGGATACTAGACTCCCCTCTCTAACCGCACGAATCCTAACTGGAAAATAACCATTATACTTTTTTAAGATTTTCTCAAAGCCTTCTCGATAAAATACCAAACCATGAGCTTTTAGAATTTCTTCAGCTTCATCTATCATTTCTAGTGTTATGGGCCGAGATAAGTATTTTTTGATGTAGTACTGTAAGCCAAAAAATCTAGTATGCGTTCCTAAATCACTATTTACAGTACCACGACTTGCTAAATAAAAATGAAGATAATTGGCATCTTTAGGATACTGATAAGGATGTGAGTGTTTATAACTATCAGTCATTAATATCAGGTTGTTTCTATGCATCAGATATATAAAGAGAAACTTGTAAGATAATGTTATTAAAAGTTTTACAGATAAACTATTTTTGTGTTAGATTTTTTATATTGCCTTCAACTAATCTTATTAGTTTTGACATATATTTAAGCGAGATTTCTGTTTTATCAATCAGAGGATTATATTCTGCCACTTCAAAACAAACTAAACTATTAAAATTAATTTTCTCAATAGTTTTGTAAAAAACTTGTGGATCAATACCATTTTCAACTGGAGTTCCTACAGCATCAAGGTTAGTAGGATCTAAACCATCCAAATCAAAACTAATCCCTACATTACCCTCTGTAACCTTCTCAAGACGTTCAAACTCTTGTAAAAATAATTCTTCAAAGTTTCTATCAGTTAAATCTGTTTGATAATAAACTTTAACACCTAATTTTTCCAAAAAATCTCTTTCTGGCTTTTCATAAGAGCGAATTCCAAAGAAAACAATATTCTTAGGCTTTAACTTAGGATTATCATTTAGTACCTTTGTTAATTCCTCATGTCCATATCCTAAAAGATGTGCTACAGGCATACCATGAATATTACCCGTCTCAGAAGTTTCTGGTCTATGACTGTCCATATGAGCATCAATCCAAATCAAACCAAGCTCTTTTTTCTGACTTTTAAGATAATCATAAACCCCACTCCATGTACCTATCGCACATGAGTGATCTCCTCCTAGAGCCAAAGGAAACTTACCCTCTTTAAGAATTTCAGATACTCGTTGAGCAACCTTGGTAAAATACTTACCCATAGTAGGTACTTCAGCTCTTCCACCAATATAATTGATAATTTGAGCATCTATACGTCTATCTCTTAACTCATTCAACAAAGCATATGGAGCTCTTCCACAACCAATTTCTCTGCCAGCATTACCAATAGCTATTCCTACTGCCTCTACTTTTTTCATTTCATCACCCCAATATTATAATACTGAAAATAAATTCTTAGGATCTTTGATTGGTGGTACCATATCCATTTGGATACCAATATCATACTTCTCAGCTAAATCTAAGGTCAGACGAAGTGCTGAGAAATCTTCGATTGCAAAACCTACAGAATCATAGATCGTAATTTCTTTATCATTTTCACGACCTTTTTTCTTACCAGTTAAAATTTCCCATACTTCCGCATGTAAAACTTGCTCAACTTCTTGTGGTGATAAGTTTTGAATCTCTCCCTCAATCATTGACTGCTCTTTGTATTCAACAACTACTTTACCTCTGAAGAGAATATCCATATCAAGTTCAGTCTTACCAGGACAATCTCCACCCAAACCACTTATATGTACACCTTCTTTAACCCAATCATTTTCAATTACAATTGCATGAAGTTTACAAGCCGTACATACGACAATGATGTCCGCACCTTCACAAGCCTCTTTAGCACTATCACATGCTATAAATTCAAGATCTACATCTTTCATATTATTAGCATATTTTTTCATAGCTTTAGGATCTGTATCAAAATATCTAACTGTTTGAATAGGTCTGATTAATTTATGAGCTAAAGTTTGAAATTCGCTTTGAGCACCTGTTCCTATTAGCGCCATAGTCTTACTATCTTTGCGCGCTAAGTAGTCTGTTGCTAACACAGTCGCAGCTGCAGTTCTTAAAGCTGTAAGAACAGTCATTTCAGATATAAGTAGTGGATAACCATGTTTAATCTCATTTAACTGTCCTGTAGCTACAACTGTCTGCTTACCATCAAATGGATTTGCAGGATGTCCATTTACACATTTATATGTAAATAATTTATTGTCAGCAGTTGGCATAAGTTCCAGAACACCTCCTGGAACATGAGCTGCATATCTTGGTGATTTATCAAACTCTTGCCATCTTATAAAGTCCTGTTTTGTATATTCAACCAGGTCTCTAATAAAGTTATCAAAACCGCGCTTTTGCACTATTTTTGCTATATCTTGAACTGATAAGATTCTCATATCTTCTCCAATTTACTATTAAATAGTTTTATTTTTTAAATAATTTAACCTACTAAATATATTCATAAGAATATGATTAATCAATAGAAACTTATGCAATTATTTATTTCTCGACAGAATATATCACTACAACTAAAAAATACTTTTGATCATTTTTAAAAGATTAATTTTCAAAGTTAATTTACAATCAATATTATAAAATTTCGTTTAATAATATCCTTTGATAACAGCCTTCGCTAGTTAACCATACCAGAGTTATCTTTTGGGGCATAATAGTTACGATTGTATCTTTATTATTAATTTTGAGAGTATATTCACCTTGATCTAAATCCTTAGAAAATAAATCGACATTTTTGGGCAAAAGATTCCAGCTTCTTAAATCCGCTTGGGTTGTCGCCATGTTATATACCGATGTTCCAATTGCTGCTAGAGCCGCATAGTCACCTGATGATCTAATAGCTGCCACAGAAATAGCTGTTTTTGTAACCAGACGTAAAACCTCTCTAGTTACAATCGCAGGATATTGATCTGATAAAGATTTAGCTGCCATTGCAGTCGTATCAACCAGTAATGCTGTTTTACCTTTATCGATAATCTTATTACCTTTTAAAATCTCTACATCGGCATTAGGTGCTAACTTATAAGAGCCATAGTATGGTAACGAAATTTTTTGAACTCCAGCTTGTTGGAAAAATATCGCGATCGGTATATCGAACTTTTTAATGGGCTCAACCCAGCCACTCTCATATATTACAACAAGTTTACCTTGCCCTTGTAGATAGATATTATGACCAGTATCAAAAGCATTCTTGATTTGTTTATAGTCTTCTTTAACATATGGATTGTTTGGAACAACTCTTAGAGCATTACTCATTGATAAGTTAGCATTATTTAGATCAGTATCGTATGACTGATATATCAAAGCCTCTAGATAATATCCAAAAGCATTTTCATAAGAGTTTTTTACCCTATCAGCTATACTCACTAGCTGTCTATATTGTTTTGAACTAGATATATTTGATGAAACCTGTCTAGAATTAACATGATTAAATTCTTCATATCTAGTTTTATTTGTCTGAGCAGCTAAATCTTTTGCTTCATAAGTGGCATATTGCGCATATGATAAGTTACGAATACTGACAGCAGTATTTTCTAAGTCATGCTGTTTTAAGTAGTTTAGTGCTTGATAAGCATATAAAAAAGTAATTTCATAATCAGATATATAGTAATATCTCTCTTTATCACTTAAAAGAGTAGTTTGAGTATTTTTAAGTATATTCCTAACTCTTATTTTTGCTTCTGCTTCTGACTTTGCAACATAATCCGTTGCCTTGGTATATTTAGCTTGTGATAGTTCAGTTTTACCAAGTAGCTGATCAAAACGTCCAGTTTCTAAGAAACCGATAGAAGCATTAACACCATCACTACCAAAAGCATCATCAAATTTAGTTTCAATAGGCTTATATCTGCATGTTTCAATAGCATCTTTGGCAGTTTCTACCTTATCAGGATGACTACCACTGAATGTCGCACAGCTAGAAATTATTAAGCATACAATAGATAATAAACAGACTTTAACTTTCATACTACTTGGATAGGTAAGCACGTAAACCTGGATGTACTTTAGATAAGCTACCATCAATTACAATACCTACAGAATACTTAGGCATCACATCTGTAATTCGTACTTTTGCTAAAACTTTACTATCTAAGACAATATGCTGTCCTGTTGCCGGATCAACACTAGTACCCCCTTCTTGGCGAATCTCATAAGTACTAGCCTTAACGACTCCATTACCACCTCGGTTAAAATATATCTCGCCATCGTCTACTTTTAATACTTGAAGAGGATATATAGCTCCAACAATCTGTTTAGATATTGTTTGACCGATTTGCTCAGCAACATAACTTAATATCTGTGAGTGATCACCATTGTCATAGTTAGCATACTCGTTAGCGATATTTGCTGGTACTTGCAATCTAACGACATTCGACCATTTAACCTCCATAGTAGCTAACTCAATCATACGATAAGCCACACTCGCTGAGACATTCAGTGTTGTAAAGTCTTCTCCATAATACGAACTCTTCTTCTTACTAATGTTTAAACCTAAGATATCACCAGTTAGTATAAAATCAGCGCCTATTCTTTGATTTAGTTTTTCTTTTTCGCTAGAGTCATTAGAGTTTATTATACTTCGAATTTCTTCTTCATAAGCTTTCCCATCTTTAGCATCCCTATTAGAAACCCTAAATTTACGTGTTTGCGTAATTTGAGCTATTATAGTTTGATTGAGACCATCCTGAAGCTGCTTTTCACTATAATTACCATTTATGGTCGATCCTTTTATATCAAATGGTAATATAGCAACTGTAAACATTTTGAGATTATTTCGCTCATCTACACCTTTGTACTTAAGCGTACTTCCAGAGTTAGTACCTAAAGTGTTATTTAATGAGTTATTTAACAAGTTAGCTGAACTACCAGATACAATATTTGTAGAAGAATCTGCAGCAACAGCAACATTACTAATTATAGAAGTCAAAAATAGAGAAAAAAAAATTAATATCTTTTGCATCATTCTATCCTAGAATTGGTTTAAATATTTATTATCATTACTTTGTCTAATAATTACTTTACCATTTAAGGAAGTTTCTCCACTTTCTGTACTTTTAGCGTTTTGTTTACGATATTCATCATAGTTAAAGTTTTTAATCTTATTTGCCGTAGCTACTTGCTTAGGATCCCATTTTAATACAACACCATATACAGTATTCTCCGTACTTGGTAACTTATAGCGCCATCTCTTAACAGTTTTAAGACCAATAATATCTAGGTTTGCTTTTGTTTTGTAATATGTAGATAGTGTCTTTTCAATATCAGTTGCATCTATTCTACGTGTTTGTTGCGTTTTAGTATTTTTAGCAAGAGTGCTAGAGATATCCTCAGACATAGTCAAAGCTTCTTTAGTTGACATTTGTCCAGCAATTAGTGTAACTAAATTTGCTCTTGCCATAATCTCAGCTTGCTTATAACCATAATCACCAGCCGAAACTCCTTGAATTTTTGGACCTGTGTACGAGCCTTGACCATATGATAAGATATATGGTTTATTATCTTCTCCAAAACCAACACGGATACCATAATCACCCATCATATCTTCGCCTGACTTATCCTTATATAAGTCAGAAGGAGATTGTCCACCTTTACCAACAATTACAGGCTCATTACCATGCTTAATATCTTCAAACATTCCTTTAATTTTATCTGAATAAATAACCACTACACCAATAGCCGCATTACCATTTTTTTCTACCACAAAAGTCTTGATTGGTAGTAGACCTGATAAGTTACCAAACCCTGTAGTTAAGCTTTTAACGGTCATTTGCTGACTTAAGAGAGCTTTTCTCTTCTCATCAGGTGTTGCAAAATCATCTGGATTTAAACCTTGATCTTTTAATTGTTTATCTAGTTTTGCTTCTTCTAATGCTTGTTGCTTAGCGTCAATAGCTGCTTGAGTACCCTCTTTTGGCTTATCAGAATCTGTATTAATGTCATTAACATTAGAACCTTGAGTACTATCTATGCTCAGACTCTTATCAACTTTTGTATTAGCTGATATAAACGATATATATTCTGCCTGTGCTTTTATCAAAGCCTTCTCAAATGCTAACTGAGCACTATCGACATAATTTGAATTTGTTTGATTGACAGAGGCTGTACCTATAGCAGAACCAACATAATCATATTTATCTCTAAGATTATTCTGATCGATATAACTCTCCATTACATCACTTAAAATTTCTTCTGTGGATCTCTTATCTTCTGTAGTTGTCGCAACTGCTTTTGAATCTGATGAGATAGCACTATTAAGATTAGATACATCTGAACCCATATCAACAGATTGCGACTGCTCAGCTGTAGATTTAGTATCTACAGTTGTTTCTGCAGCAACTAAAGGACTTGCTAATAATGATGAAACAATTAATGAGCTTAATATTTTCTTTTTCATAGTATTTTATCTCCTATGTTTTAAGAAATTTCAGATCTATTCTGAAATAACTATTTTGAAATCTAACTACCAGCCAAATGTTGATTTAGTCTGTGATTTACGGATTTGCTTATCATCTTGCCATACAACAAGACCTGTTTTTAGATCCATCATCTTCAATGTTGCCAAGAAGAATTTAGATCTCTTATCTCCATCAACATTAGTATTATCAATATCTTGGATAGAGCCATAAACCATATACCTAGCACCAATATGCTGACCTATCTTAGTAGCTGTACTTTGATCAACCATACCACTATTAGCTTGATATCCAAGCTGCTCACGTACATTTTTGATTTGAGACATATCAGTAACCTGGAATAATCCAGATTTGATAATCTGTGTCTGTACTGTATTTGACAGCATTGTTGTATTAATATGTTCTCTTGTTTCATTACGAATGTTACTAAAGAATAATGTTGGAGTATCCATAGCAGTAATTCTCTTAACTGCTCGTGAGTTTAGCATATCTTCGGTCATCTTGTTCGTGATAGCTTGCAAATCAGTAGAACTAAAATTAATAGATGTTGTATCTACACCGTTTGGATCTTCATAAGCAACTGTTGTTTTACTACATGAGCCCAACAAAATTAAGCTTGCCGATAAAGTTACAAATAAAAGCTTTTTCTTCATTATTTTTGTGAATAGAATAATTTGTCTATGTAGCAATTATAACAAAAATAATTAAGAATGTTTTGATTATAAATAGTAAAGATTATCTAAGAGGTTTAGACATAACATATACACAAACTGAACCTATTTGCTTTATAGTATATTCAGCAAAATTATTCTTTAGATATTTTTCTATAGATTCATAAGTATCGTTTTTATTATCAAATATTCCTTTGGCATTGAATTTATTAGCCACCTTAATCGCAAGTTTTGAGCTATAGTCATTGATAATAGTCGATCCAAAAGCCACTCCATCTTTACTCAACATTTTAGCAATATTTTCGAATACTTTTTCTTTATTGCCATTATCAGGTAAACAATGAATCAAATAGTTACAAGATATAGAATCATATTTTGAATAGAATTCTTCTGCAATATCTTTAAGTATATCTACTTGATAAGTTGATACTTCTTTATCTTTAAGTACATTCTTCACATACTCTAAACAATTTGGGTTTAGATCCATTAATGCTACTTTAGATAATCTATCTTTAACATTTTTTAGGTAATATCCTGAGCCTACTCCTATATCTAAATGATTAGGCGATACATTATCTTTGTATAACTGCAATAGTTGAGATGTTTTACATTTCCACAAAAAAGTATTATTGAAAAATAAAACAATAAAGTTGTAAAGTTTAAGGACTAATTTAGAGTAAACCTTTTGACCATCGTGTGTACTTTTATTCAATTTTATAACCTCCTCTACCAAAACATATTTGAACGCATTGGCTTGATTGCAAAAACAGCTATCAGTATAGCATAAATATACCATGGTACGTCTAATAGAGCTAGTATCAATACAGCCAACATACAAGCAAAGAAAAACATACTAAAGAATAAAAGTACTTGATATAAGGGTTTATTTGTCTTTAAATATTTACGAGCTTTCTCAATATACAAACCTTCAAACGACAAAAGATGAATCACTATTGGAAAAACCGCTGTCAAAAACATTAGCAAATAGAAAACCCAACTAACCAACGCTAATGTTGAATAGCTAGAAATTATTAATAAGCCAACGAGGAAGTACACTATTTTAACCAATGCAATATCAACCAAAGTGAAACGCTGTAATTTTTCTGATAAGAACTCTTCTTCATACATAATGCACTCCTTAGTTTTTAGTGGCAATTACATAGTAATTTTAACTTATTAGCTAAACTTTTAAAACAAGAGACCTCACTTCACCTTACAAGTATCTAAGTAAGGGAGAGCATCTTTTTTAACAATTTTAAAGTTACCAGAATCATCTGAGTAAGCTAAGTATACTTTCTCTGGGTTTTGAGCTAAATATCTAATATCGATATCATCAAACACTCGCCTGCCCAATTGTGAGTATAGCAAAACGATTAACCCAGCAACCGCGCTTATAGCATTCTCAAAACTAGCCTTACTAAAATTTTCTTCTCTGTCGAGCTTTGTACTATTATAGGCATAATACCAAGTTAAGCTTACAGTCGGTCTGTTCTGATTCCAATTTTTAAATGGGTTTATACTCGAATATTCATTATAAGCAGTAAATCTAACCTCATACTCACCAAGACTCATCAAATCATTTAACTTAACATAGTCGTTTGTATTGTACCTATTTTTCACAATGTGATTATCTTTCAAAATAGATTTAAAGTTTGTCTCTACTTCCATCATGCTAGAAGAAGAATTGCTTTTATTTCATGGCCATATACATTTCTATTTGCATCGCACGGATGTACCATCAAAGATATATCATTTAATTTTTTTAGCAAAAGTTTACCCATTTCTATACTTTGTGCGAATATACTATAGTCTACTGTTGTACCATACCCCCTGTTGTAGGTCTAAAAATCCTTGGGTAATAACTACCCACTTCCATTTTTACTTCCTTAAGGAATTTATATTCCTTAAAACTGTATTCTACATAATCTCTTATAGACCCATTAGGAATATCTTCTTGGTTATGAAAGTTTATATAACCTGCTCTCAGATGAAGGCTTTGATGAAATAGTTTATAACCGCACTCACTTTTAAAAAAAATAATGATGCATAGATGAGCATACGCTTTCATAAATAAATTACTTCTGTTTCGTAAGGCATAAAGAAAAATAAATATTTAATGTGAAAATATTATAACTTAAAGAAAATATTTTTGTTTAGAGTCTAAATATTCACCGTACTAAGCTGATCAGCTGGCACTTCATTCTCCACTGTTTCAACCTTTCCATTACTATCTTCTGTCTTTTTGATAATCTTAGCAGTTTTGCCATCTGAGTTAATTGTTATAGAACTAAATTCTTTATACACATCTGATTTTTAGTGACTTTTGATGTTTTAGATTGTGTTTGCATTTGGGCTATATTTTGATCAATGTTAGCTATCATCTTATTAAAATGCTCATCTAACATTTGCTGTTGTTTTTGAAAATCTGCCATCATTTTTTCTATAGGATCATCACTAGATGCTTGTGTATCATTTTTTGGTGATTTTTGCTTAACCCAGCCAACCGCCCCATCTTTTTGATCAACTATTTCAATCCACTCCCCTTTTGAGAAAATCGCTTTATATTGATGATTTCGATCATCAATTGTCATATTTTTTTTGGATTTCTCATCTGGTTTTGCATACATCTGATAACTCTCAGCATATACTCCAGACACAATTATTAAACCAAATACCGTTGCTAGAATTTTCTTCATTTCAACCTCCAATTTTTTGATGTAGCTATTTTATACACAAACGGTCTAAAATTATAAATAAGTTTTATAGCTGTTTTTTTTAAGTTACAAAGCTATTAATCGGCTATAATTATATTATATAAATTAAATATATATAGACTCCATGACTGATAAACCAAAAGTTTTAGTTGCTGACGATGATAAAAAAATTGCTCAGTTTATAAAAACCAAATTTGAAGAAAATGGTATTAAGACAACATTAGCTCATGATGGTAAAGAAGCACTATTTCTAATTAATACCAATGATTATGATGTTGCTGTTGTAGATTGGATAATGCCATATTTAGATGGAATATCTTTACTAAAAATTTTGCGTAAACAAAATGTAACAATTCCTGTGATTATTCTTAGTGCACTTGATAGCACAGAGAATAAAATTCAAGGTCTTACATCAGGGAGCGATGATTATTTGACAAAGCCGTTTTCAATAGATGAGCTAATAGTTCGTGTCAATACTCTCTACAGAAGAACTAAACAAATCGCTGAGGCTCAATCTCACAAATTAACATGTGGAGATATCATCCTTGATGAACTTGCCCATGAAGTACGTCGTAATGATGAATTAATATTATTACAACAAAGAGAATATAAAGTACTACACTTACTTCTTAAACATAAAAATGAGGTAGTTAGTAAAACAATGATACTTAAAGAAGTATGGGACTATGACTTTGATCCTCAAACAAATGTAGTTGAAGTACATATCTCTCACTTACGCAATAAGCTCACTGAGAATGGTCTACTAGATCCTATAAAAACTATACGGGGCTTTGGATATGTCATCCAAGAATAACTTCAACAACTCTATTCAGCGTAGGTATATAATTAGCTCAAGCTTCAAGATGGCAATGCTTTTTACAATACTTTTGGGTTTGAGTATAGCATCTTGGATTTATATAATTTTCTCAGCGCTTGGTAATAGAGTTACTGAACATATAATCCCCTAAGTATTGGTATTTTCTGTACAGCAAGCGTTGTCATCATTAGTTATTTGATCAGTGTTTTTGTTGTTAAGAAAATCAATTTTATAGCTAGCTATGCTGCCTCTATTGTTAACACTCGCGACTTTAGCCAAAGAATAAAATCCGATACAAGCTGGGATGATCTTAGTAATTTGGAAAATATACTCAACATTCTGCTAGCTAATATTGATGAACTTTTGGTAGATATCAAAAGTGTTTCAAACAATATTGCTCACGATCTAAAGACTCCTCTAACACGTTTTAAAAACAAGCTTGAAAACCTCGATCAAACCTGTCCAAACAATGATACTGCTGAAGCATTAGCAGAATGTAATCAATTACTTGATATCTTTAATAGTATCCTAAGACTTAATCGCCCTGAACATGGTCGCGAAAACTTACTCAAAAAAAATTCTGATGTAAAAAAAATTATCGATGATGCTATTGAACTTTATGAACCAATGTTTGAACAAAAGAATATCAAATTAGATATCTCTGTTATTTCAAAAAATTTAAATATCGATAAAAATATTATTTTCCAAAGTATTACAAATATCCTAGACAACAGCTATAAATACTCAAAAGATGATACAGAAATAACGATTTCGACAAAAATCCAGAACTCAAAATATATCATCATATTTACCGACCAAGGGATTGGTGTAAATGAAGAAAATATTGATAAGATTTTTGAAAGATTCTTTCGTGAAGAAAAAAGCCGTAGCCAAATAGGTAATGGCTCAGGACTTTCCCTAGTAAGAAAAATCATCCAACTCCATAATGGCAATATCACTGCTACTAAC
This sequence comes from Francisella orientalis FNO12, assembly GCF_001042525.2. Taxonomy (NCBI): domain Bacteria; kingdom Pseudomonadati; phylum Pseudomonadota; class Gammaproteobacteria; order Thiotrichales; family Francisellaceae; genus Francisella; species Francisella orientalis. The sequence goes on from NZ_CP011921.2 coordinate 1,488,183, forward strand.
AACCATCCTCATGGCTTAATTATAGAAATCTCGCTACCATTACATTAGTGACTAGCTTACGTTGTGACAATAATCGAATTTTCATAGAATAATTATTACGTAAATCTAGATCTAGAGTGGTCATTTCTATTAAATAAAGATGAATTATTAAATTAGCTTAACATTAGACTCTTCGTAAAGTATCATCAATTTCATAAGTTATCAACACATGGTCATTTTAAATTGAAAGCATTTAAAATAATTGCTTTATTTTTTTACTGTCTTGTCACCAACTGTTAGTTTTACTAGTAATCCTATGATTTTATCAATAAACAATAAAATAGAGATTGTTCATGCTTAAAAGACTACTAATAGCTATCATTATTAGTTTTCCTTTATTCACTTACGATGAAGAATTAACTCTGCAACAAATAAAATCACAACAAGTACAGCAAGTTGGTAAAATTCATTTTTCTAAATGGTTTTTTGATGTTTATGATGCTGAACTTTATACTCAAGATGGACATTTTAATTGGAACAAACCATTTTTACTAAAAATTCATTACCTTAGAAATATGGATGGGAAAACTATCTCTAAGCATACTGTCAAAGAAATATCATACCAACATCCACAGCAAGTTAAAGCAAATTATCAAGAATATAGAGATACCTTCAATCAATTAATTCCCGATGTTCAAAACGGTACAAATCTCTATGTGGTTATAATGGATGAAAATGGTAAAGGATATATATTCAGACAATGGCTTGATTGGTGAAATACCAGACAAAGAACTTTCAAAATATTTTTTTGAGATATGGCTTAGCGACAATTCTTCATATCAAAATCTATCAAAACAATTGAGGGGCTTATGAAAAAATTAATATCTAGAATAGGAGTAATTATTATGGCATTAGGATTATTTGGATGCTCGGCTGATATATTAAGCTACAAAGGAGAGGGTCCAAAACTTGACCTGCAACAGTATTTACAAGGCAAAATTGTTGGTACAGGGATTGTTCAAGACTATAAAGGAAAAGTCACTAAGCAATTTGACTTCTCTGGAACTGCTAGTTGGAATGGTGATGTCGGCACATTTGATGAGCACATGGTTTACTATGATGGTCAAAAAGATCACCGCATTTGGACAATCAAGAAAATTTCTGATAACTACTATGAAGGTACAACAGGCTACGTAATTGGTACTGCCAAAATCTATGTTGAAGGTAATGCAATGAATTGGCAATATCAAATGAATATCCCAGTTGGCGACAAAAAATACAAAATTAGTTTCGATGATTGGATGTACCTAATGAATGATGGCGTACTTATAAATAAAAATACATTTAAGAAATTTCGACTAACAGTTGGTTCACTAACACTATTTATGCATAAAGAAAAGTTTGGAGAATAGTAATGCAAAAGTTTGCAGGTAAAACAATATGGCTAATCGGTGCAACTGACAGTATAGGTAATGCTTTACTTAAAAAATTAGATAATTCAATACAAGCTAATTTTATTATCTCCGCACGTTCAATAGACAAACTACAAAGTATATCTGCAGGTCTAAAAAATACAGCTCATGCAGTTGATCTTGATGTAGCAGAGTTTGAGAGCTTCAAAAAAGGAAGTAACATAGCTCTTAGCTATAATCCTAATTATATTATATATTTGCCAGCATTCTATGAACCTTCACTAATTGCTGACATTGCAATTTCAAATCTTAATAAAACTATACAAACTAACCTAACTGCTGTTTTTTACCTAATAAGATTTACGCTACCTTATCTCAAAAAAAATCCAAAATGTCAGCTAGCTATTACAGCTAGTGTCGCTGACTATATCGGTTTACCTAGATCACAACCTTATGCTGCTACTAAGGCCGGTGTTATAAATTTAGTGGTGAGCCTAAAAGCAGAAAATCCTGGGCTTGATATCCGTCTAATAAATCCAAGCTTTGTTAAAACTAAACTTACTGATAAAAATAACTTCAAGATGCAAGCTCTACTTCAACCTGAAGAAGCTGCCCTTAGCATTATCAAAGGTTTAGAGTCAAATAAGTTTGAGGTTCACTTTACAAAAAAACTCACTATAATTCTAAAACTTATTGCGGCTTTACCTTACAAACTTTATTTTAAAATTGCTAAAAAGATGTTTTAGAACCGGAGAAACCATGAAAACTCAATCAAATAAAGTCACTATAATAGCCTTTGCTGTTATGCATATTGCTTGCCTAGTGATATTTTTTGTAAATTATAATATCACTGCACTAGTTGTATTTCTTATTACGTTCTCAGCTTGGACATTCGCATTAACAGCTGGTTACCATCGTTACTTTGCACACAAAGCTTTTCAGACTTCTAGAGTATTTCAATTTATTTTAGCATTGGTAGGTACATGAGCATCCCAAAAAGGACTTCTTTGGTGGTCAGGTCATCATAGATATCACCACATTCATTCTGATAAAGATATAGATTTACACTCTCCTAAAAATGGTATCTTCCAATCACACGTTGGTTGGGTTTTTGAATCTAGAAGTGATCATGTTGATCCTAAGTTCACCAAAGACTGGGTCGAGTATCCCGAGCTAGTATGGTTAGATAAGTATGCTCATGTTTCATTCGCTTTATACTTAGTTGGCCTTTTTGCCATCGGTAGTGTAATTAATCACTTCTACCCTAACCTACAAACATCAGGTTTAGCATTTGTATTTTGGGGTAGTATATTAAGTACAGTATTGTTATATCACACTACATTTAGTGTTAACTCAATCTGTCATATTTTTGGCAAAAAAGATTATGAAACTTCAGATAATAGTCGCAATAATTGGTTTATCGCATTAATTACTTTTGGAGAAGGTTGGCATAACAATCATCATAAGTTTGCCTATTCTGTTAGAAACAGATCTCAAAGCGTGGCAAATTGATATTACATACATGATTCTTTGTGTTTTAAAAAAAATTTAAAATAGTATGGGGATTAAAAGAACCAAAGAAAACTGTTTAGATTAAATATTCTTAGAATAAACTTATTGAGCTGCTTTTGTTTTTGTCTTTTTTCTACGTCTAGCTCTTTTTTTCTTGGCTTTTTTTGGTTTTTTAGACTTCTTAGCAAGTAATTTATCGGTATTTTTATCTGCGTGAGGCTTACGTGGATCATATAACTCAAAATCTATATGAATTCTTTCCAAATCAGCTCTGACAACTCTTACTGTGATATCTTGACCAATATTATAAACCTTATGAGTCCTCTTACCAATTAGTATATCTTTTGCTTCATCATAAATATAATAATCACCTGGAATGGCCGAAACATGTATCAAGCCTTCTATATACATATCTTTTAGCTCAGCAAATAAACCTAAGCCATTAACATGCTTAACTTGAGCATCCAAAACATGATCGATATAGTCTTGCATGAAGTAGCATTTTAACCAGTTCTCAACTTGTTTTGATGCGCCATCAGCATTTCGCTCTTGATCGGAAGCATTTTCACAAATATTTGCTAATTCAGAAGGTTTATAATCAGCTCCACCATGCTCATACTCACCAATAATTGATTTGATTATTCTATGTACTACTAGATCTGGATATCTACGAATTGGTGATGTGAAATGTGTATACTCACTATATGCTAACCCAAAGTGTCCATCATTATTTATACTGTACACTGCTTGATTCATACTACGTAAAGTCATCATCTGGATATCATCATAGTCAGGACGCTCTCTAATACTCTCAAGCATTTCTGCTAAAGCTTTTGGTGTAACTTTTCCATTTTTACCATAAGCAAGATGTATACCATGCTTCCCAAGATACTTCTTGAGAGTTTCCATCCTATCTTCTTTAGGCTCACTATGAACTCTAAATGGCGATGTTTTTTTATGCTTAATAGTAAATTTAGCTGCTACAACATTTGCTACAAGCATACACTCTTCTATTAGCCTATGCGCATCATTACGATGTCTTGGCACTATTGATTCAATATGATTATGCTCATTAAGTATTATTTGTGTTTCAACTGTATCAAAGTCTATAGCACCTCGTTCTTGCCTAGCTTGATGAAGTACTTTATATAACTCATACAAATCAAAGATATTAGGCACCAATTCAGGAGTTTTTTCAACTATTGTGTTTTGTTTCCTCTCTATAAGCTTTGAGACTTCTGTATAAGTCAAACGCGCCTTTGAGTTTATGACAGCAGAATAGAACTTATATCTAGATAGCTTACCTTCTTTACTAATATTCATCTCACAAACTAAAGAATACCTATCTTCATTAGGTTTCAAAGAACACAATCCATTTGATAGCTTCTCCGGTAGCATAGGAATAACATATCCTGGAAAATAAACAGAAGTTGAACGACGCTTAGCATCTAAATCTAAGCTAGAATCTTTTTCAACATAATTTGATACATCTGCAATCGCCACATATAACTTCCAACTACCACTTTTAGTCTTATGTGCATAAACAGCATCATCGAAATCTTTGGCATCTTCACCATCAATAGTTACGAAATTCTCACTACGCAAATCAACTCTATTACCAACAATCACATCATCAGAAATATTATCTAAATAGCGTAAAGTTTTTTTACTCCACTGCTCAATTAAATCATATTTCTGTGTTGCCATCATCATTGCTTCTTTAACTAGAGATACTGCTTCGACCTCCTGTTTAAATTTAGCAACGGCTGTACTACTTACACTAGGGTATACAATTATCTCAGCTTCGATTAAAGAGTTATGTTCTATTTTTTGCTTTGGCGGTAATAGCACTATATCACTTGTCATGCTCTTACTTATCGGCTTAACAAAGTCACAATCAAAACTCTTATAGTAGTATCCTGTGATAGTTTTTTGAGCTCTTGAAACTATTGTTTGAATCTCTGCATCTATACGACTGCGTTTGTTAAGTCCTAGTACTTTTGCAGTTACTTCATCACCAACCATTACCATTTTTGCTTGATGAGATACTATACCAACCTTCGTATTTAGAGTGTGACTAAACAGCTCTAAGCGAGAATCTCTATCAGCTGTCACTTTAGATGTGATATATATTGGTGCTATTTCTGGTAGACTATAGTATGATCTATCTTTTTCTAACTGACCATCTCTAACCATCGCACCTAAACGATTTACAAGCCCATCAAAAAGATTTTTTTTAAAAATCTCTAAAGCATTTGCTATATTTTCTATACTAACAGGTATATTAGTATCTCCTATATAGTTTAGGATTACTTCTCTACTTGGAATCGGATTCTCGTATTTTTGTGCTTCAATATCCTTATTAGGATCATTATGTATATTATATTTACTCACTTATGAATATATCCTGGTCAAAAAATTTTTTACTTATTAACTTACCTTTATCAAATCTGCTATAGCAACAAACTTCTCATCATCGTATATCCTGACCGTTCCATCAAGATGAGATTTGTCAGCAAAAAGTCCTCTTTTGTATAAATCATCTTTTTCTTCTTCTACTAAAGAGTATATTGGCTTGTCAATAAATACACTTTCTACATTAGCTATACTAGCAAGTTTTTGCTCAAAACTTAAATCTTTTAAGTTGTCTAAGTCATGAGCAGCCTCAATTCTAAAAGGACCACTTTGTGTTCTTTGTAGCGCAATTAAATGCCCGCCACACCCTATAGTTTTTCCAATATATATTGCTAAACTACGAATATAAGTTCCCTTTGAACATTTAACTCTTATTTTTAACAAATCTGTATTGAAGTCTACTAGCTCTAACTCATATATTTTGATATTTCGAGGCTTTACTTCGACAGTTTTACCCTCTCTCGCTAGCTTATAAAGAGGTTGTCCATTATGTTTAAGAGCAGAATACATAGGAGGAATTTGAGTTATTACTCAACGAAATGTTGCCAAAACTGTTTCTAAGTAATCCTCTAAAAATTCTGGAATATCATCATTTCTTGCTATTATTTGACCTTCAGCATCTCCACTATCTGTTTCAACACCTAGTTTAATAGTAGCAATATATTCCTTATCAGAATCTAGAAGATATTGTGCTATCTTAGTGGCTCTGCCAAAGCATATAGGCAAAACTCCTGTTGCCATAGGATCTAAAGTCCCTGTATGACCTGCCTTTTGAGCATTATATAAATACTTTAATTGTTGTAAAACTTTATTTGAACTAAGGCCTTTAGCCTTATTTATAACAACCACACCATTTAATCTATTTTTTTTTCATGTAACCCTTGTTGTGATAGTATTTGCATCATCTTCTCTGCAGCTTTTTGCTCTGCTTTTTTTCGTGATGTGCCTTTTGCACTGACTTCAATATTTAGATCTATAGACAACGCTTTAACTGTAAACTCTTGCTCATGATCTTTACCATCAATAGTTTCAATACTATATTCAGGAAGACTTAGTCCATTTTGCAATAAAATTTCTTGTAACTTAGATTTACTGTCTTTCACTCTGACATCATCTAAATCAAGAGTCGATATCAATGGTTTGTACCAACTTAATACAACCTTTTTAACAGTTGCAAAATCACTATCTAGATAAATTGCTCCAATAATAGCTTCAAATACATCTTCTAATATTTTTTCGCGCTTATGCCCACCCTGTTCGCTAGCACCTAAGATGATATATTCATCTAATTTAAAATTTAGAGCTAAATTTGCTAAAGTTACTCCTTTAACTAGCTTAGACCTAATTTGTGAAAGTTTACCCTCTGCTAAACCAGGAAACTCTAAATATAACACTTCAGCAATTACAAAGCCTAAAATAGAGTCCCCTAAAAACTCTAGTCTTTCATAGTTTTTCTTTGTTTTACTACGATGAGTCAATGCTCTGACTAAGAGAGTATAATTTTTGAAGCTATAACCAAGAATTTTATATAATCGAGAATATTCGGGAACCATTTATTTAAAAGACCTTACCTATTTCACTCCAGCGAACTTTCTTATCAACCTTATCCCAACTCATCCATACAATCTTGGCTTTACCAACAAGATCTTTCTCAGGAACAAAGCCCCAATAACGGCTATCTTCGCTGTTATCTCTATTGTCTCCCATCACAAAATAATGTCCAGCGGGTACTTTAAGATCTTCAAAATCAGTTCCATTTACAGATTCAATCCAATCAACTTGATGTTTAACACCATCAAGATCTTCGGTACAAATTGTATCACCACTTCCATTAGCCAATGATTGATTGTAATAATTGATGGCATCTTTATCACAATTCGTGTATTCAAGCTTTTTACCATTAATAGTTAACATCTTATTTTTATAAGAAATAACATCTCCAGGTACGCCAATAACTCTTTTGACAAAATCTACACTTAGATTAACTGGAAAATGAAATACTAAAATGTCGCCTCTTTTAGGTTCCCCTGTTTTTATTAAAGTTTCATTACTAAAAGGTGCTCGAATACCGTAAGCAGCTTTATTGACAAATATAAAATCTCCAACAGGTAATGTTGGTGTCATAGATGCTGTAGGAATAAGAAAATTCCCTATAAGAAATGTTCTAAGCAAAAAAACCACCAAAAAAACACTAAACAAAGATCTAGCTTGATCTGCTATCAATGGAGCTTTGAGACCATTATCTTTATAAAACTGACGTTTTTGCTTCTTGGATTGACCTTTCAACCCTTCTGCATAAGGCTTTAATCTTGATCTTTGAAAAAAGAATAAGTCAATTAGATATATTAGGCCACTTGCAATAGTTAAAAACAACAGCCAAAATGTGAAGCCTAAGTTTAAGATATAATTCAATAGTTCCATGAAATTACTTAACTACTTTATCCTTTTGAACAAAATAGCCAACACCTCTAATTGTTTGGATAAAGTTTGGAATATTGATTTTTTTCCTTAGATTATGCATATGTACTTCTAGAGTATTAGTATCCATTTCTTTATCAGTAGAATACACCTCTTCTAAAAGCTGTGTTTTTGGTACAACACGACCTGCATTTTGTACTAGAATAGCTAAAAGCGCTAGCTCTTTTTTTGATACTGGAATAATAACACCATCTTTAGTTACTGTCTCAGAACTAGGATTAAAACTGTAGTCGCCAAACTTAATTTCTTCTTTAGTACTTTTGCCAAATCTTGTATCTATTCTGCGAGATATCGCTTTAATTCTTGCCACTAACTCTTTAAGTTCAAAAGGTTTAGTAAGATAATCATCAGCACCTAAGTCTAAGCCTTTAATTCTATCTTCTAAACCATCTCGAGCTGTTAAAAGAATAATTGGTACTTTAATACCTTTATTTCTAACATTTCTAAGAACTTCAAGACCAGTTTTAATTAGCATACCTATGTCAAGAACAACTATGTCATATAAACCAGACTCTATAAAAGTTTGTGCTGCTTCTCCATCAGAAACCAGGTTAACAATAAGACCTTCTTTCTGCAATGCTTCCAGCAAGCCTTCGCCTAAATTAAGATCATCTTCAGCCAATAATAGTCTCATAAACTCACCTATACTGTTATAAAACTTATAAAAAAAATTTATCAACGCAAGTATATAGCATAAGATACATAAAATAAATATTTATTTTAAATTATAAAGTACACAAAATATCAACCAAAATAGAGGGCTCTAATTAAGAGATTTCCGAACTAAATTCTTGAGCCAACTGCCCTGCTCTAGTGATATTTGCTTGTATAGCATCATCTATAATTCCACCAAGATCAAACTTCTCAAAAGTATACAACGCTTCAAAAGTTATACCTTTTTTAGATGTTACATTTTTTCTTAAAGTAGCCATATCCTCGTCACTTTTCAAAGCCATCTGCGCAGCACCAAGACACGTTTGAGCAACAAGCTTTTCAGCTTGTTGTTTATCCAACCCTCTTTTGACAGCAGCATTGACCATATGTTCCATAAATTGAAAATAATATGCTGGACCAGAACTTGCTATAGCTGCAATAACATCAATCTCATCTTCTTTTTCAACTACAGCGACCTCTCCCATTGTCTTCATAATATTAATAACTTCTGACTTATCATCATCACTAATATTTTTATTAAAAAATATTCCAGTAGCACCGTAGCCTAAGCTACTAGGCGTATTAGGAATAGTCCTTGCGAAAGAAATATTCTTAGCAAACATTCTCTCATAATCATTAGTTCTGATGCCTGCTGCTACCGTAACTATTGTCTGATCATCTCTAGTATGATCTCTAATATCCTTGATTAAACTAATCATACCTTGTGGCTTTACAGCTAAAATAATAATATCAGCTATAGCGATTGACTCTACTAAAGAGTCCGAAGACCGTATCCCATATCGACTAACTAAATTTTCTCTTTTATCTTCATTTCTATCAAAAACGATAATATCCTGACCATCATAGCCATGATTAACTATTCCTGCGATCATTGCAGCAGCCATATTACCACCACCAATAAAACATACTTTCATAAATAATATCTCTATATTTTTACTCTATAGTTATATAACTATAACATTTGAAATAATTATTGCTAATATATAGGTAAATACAAAACTTAAAAAAACACACAAATGAAAGAAATAGTCTTAGCTTCAAGTAATAAAGGAAAAATCAAGGAATTTATTGAGATATTTAAGCAAAAAAATATCAAAATAATTCCCAAAACAAAATTCAATATTAGTGATGCTGAAGAAACAGGTCTTAGTTTTATTGAAAATGCTATCATCAAAGCAAGGCACTACTCAAAAAATACGGGGCTACCTACAATAGCTGATGACTCTGGACTTGAAGTATTTTCATTAGCAGGTGACCCAGGCATTTACTCTGCAAGGTATGCAGGCGAGCATGGCAATGATGATGCTAATATACAAAAATTACTAACTAATCTAAAAAACAATAATAATCGTACTGCGCGCTTTGTCTGTGCTTTAGCTTATGTTAGACGTGAAGCAGATCCCACCCCAATAGTAGAATACGGTTTCTTAGATGGCGAAATTACGCATAGTCGCTCTGGTGAGTATGGTTTTGGATACGATCCTATATTTTTTTTACCTAATTTACAAAAAACCTTGGCAGAACTACCAAATGATGAAAAAAATAGAATTAGTCACAGAGCTATAGCACTTAACAAAATCATCAATAAAATATAAAGCCTCTGTATTTTTTTATCTCTGATGATATAAATTTTTGTCTTATATGCTAAAATAAAACCATTAGATTAGTAATCATTACTTAGATTAAGTAAGCTTTTAGGTAGAAGTGTGGAACATTTAAAAAGAATACTGTACGTTTCTCTTGCTCATATATACTCAAGCTTGTTTATTATATATGTGCCTTTTATATACCTAAAAAAGCTTAAAAGAAGTCTCAAAAATAGTAGTTACAGGCAAAGATGGGGGGAGAGATTTGCTCAGACGAAACTTCGCTTGAAAGATTGCATCTGGATTCATTCTGTATCTGTTGGTGAAACTGTATCAGCAGAACCACTAGTAAGGGAATTATTAAAAAACTTTCCCAATGAAAATTTTGTCATAACAACTACAACACCTACAGGCAGTGATGTTGTCAAAAAGCTCTACAGCAAGCATAAAAATGTGCATCATATGTATATCCCTTATGACACAATACCATTTGTAAATAGTTTTTTTGTAAAAGTTAACCCTAAAGCTTTTGTAATCATCGAAACTGAGATATGGCCAAATATTTTAAACAAATGCTTCGCTGAAAACATTCCTGTGATAATAACAAATGCACGCTTATCAAGAAAATCTATGAGAAACTACACCAAAATACCTTTTGGTAAAGACTTCTTATTCAAAAACATCATTCAAATAAATGCTCAAACAGAAAAAGATGCAAAAAGATTTTGCTCACTAGGAGTAGATAAGGAAAAAGTTACAGTAACTGGAAATCTAAAATACAATCTTATAACTCCTGAAAACCTTGAAGATAAAATGCTTAATATAAAGCAAAGTATACACGGTAGACCAGTATGGATTGCTGGTAGCACTCATCAAGGAGAAGAGGAAGTAATACTTGCCGCTCATAAAGAAATATTAATTACTCATCCAAATTGTCTATTAATAATAGTACCAAGACATAAAGAACGTTTCCAAAAAGTAGAAAAACTCATCGCAAACGAAGAATTTTCTTACCAAAAAAGATCTTCTTGTATTAATGAGATTTTTAATCATACTCAGATATATCTAGGTGATACTATGGGAGAGTTATTGCACTTATATTATATCTCAACTATAACATTTGTAGGCGGTACATTAATAGATAATGGAGGTCACAATTTATTAGAGCCAGCAGCTCTTGCAAAACCAATTATAAGTGGCACAAGCCTTTATAACTTTAGTCAAATCTCAAAAGAATTAATCCGTAATAGAGCACTAGTACGAGTCAAAAATCATACCGACCTCGCTGATAACGTAATTAAATTACTAGACAATAAAGAGTATTTAGAGCAAATGTCGCAAGGCGCTCTAAAGACATTTGAGGCTCATAGTGATGTTCTAGAAAAACAATATAATAATATAGCGAAATTCTTATGAGTATTAATACTACATTAGAAAATTTCAACCTTTTTGCAGAAAATTTGTTTCGTGACATAAAATCACCTTCTGAAAAACTCAGAGAAGCTATGAAATATAGTTTTTTTAGTGGTGGTAAAAGGATACGCGCCCAATTTGTATATGCATTAGGTGAGACACTTAACATAGATGTTCAAAACTGTCATAAAATTGCATTTGCTATAGAGTGTATACATACCTATTCACTTATACATGATGATCTTCCAGCAATGGATGACGATGTCTTACGAAGAGGTAAGCCTACATGTCATATAAGATTTAATGAAGCGACAGCAATTCTAGCTGGAAATGCCTTACAATCACTAGGATTTGAGATTCTCAACACCTTAGACATAGAAGATTTACATAAGCAAAGAAAAGTTAATATCATATTTGCAAAGTGTTGTGGCTTAGAAGGTATGGTTGGAGGGCAACAATTAGATATAGATGGTGAAAAGCAGAACCTAAAATTAGAAGATTTAGAAATACTTCATATAAATAAAACTGCAAAAATGTTTAGAGCAAGTATTATACTGCCCTATATAATCTCAAAATATAATAATGTTGAAATTGAAGATCTCTTAACAGAACTTTCGGATTTAATTGGATTATGCTTCCAAATTAAAGACGATATTCTAGATGTCACAAAATCCACAGAAGAACTTGGTAAGACTAGTGCTAAAGATATAGATGCTAACAAATCCACTTATGTATCACTAATGGGACTTGATGGAGCATACAAGTACTTACACCACAAAAAAGATGAGATTAAAAAATTATTATCTGAATTACATAACAGAAATATTCCGACACAAAATTTAGAAAAACTTATTGAATTAGTTATTAATAGAAACTATTAACTATTTTTGTTACAATTTTGTAATTATTTATTTTGTGACAAATTTCAAAACACATAATACTATGCAGATAATACAAAAAATTTATGCTTGGCTAGTACATCTATTTACTTCACTAGGTGCAATCTTTGGCATACTCGCCATAATTCTCTCTATAGAAGCTGCTAAGGCCACTGTAACTAATCAGATAGATCTTCATCACTATTACATTAAACTTTCAATGTTTAGTATAATTATGGCTATCTTTATTGACTCTATTGATGGTAGCCTTGCTAGACTAGTAGATATCAAAAAATTAGCTCCTCTAGATGGCGCATTACTTGATAATATTATAGATTTCACAACATACTCGATTGTTCCTTGTATTTGGATATATGTCTCCGATATAGTCTCACAAGAATGGTTAATCCCAGTAGTTGTAATGATAACAATTTCATCGTCATATCAATTTTGTCAAACTAACGCAAAAACTGATGATCACTTTTTTGTTGGCTTTCCTAGTTACTGGAATGTAATGGCGATGTATATGTTATGTTTTCAGTCTCCTCAATGGATCAATGAAACTGTAATAATTGTACTTTCTATATTTTCATTTGTTCAGATAAAATATATCTACTTATCAAGAACAGAACATATAAGTAAAAGTAAATTTATAAAAACATTTACTTTTATATTTACAATGCTTGCATCTATTTCTACATTTCTAGCTGTCTTAATGTATCCAATAAAGACTCCAACCCCTTTCATATTAATAATATTAATTTTCTCGATCTTTTATATATTATTTAGTCTCAAACTTAATATAAAACCAGTAAAGAACCAATCTCTTTAACTAATACTAATCCTATATGATAATATATTATCTATGGTGAAATATTAGTCAATTTTTTATATGAAAGTCTTAAGTCAAGAAGAGCGCCAAAAACTCTTTGTCGAAAATATATTTCCATACAAACATAAAATTCCTCGTAAAGTATATGAAAAACAAAAACATCATTTACAAATAGAATTATTAAAATTTCAAAAATGGGTTAAAGAAAATAATAAAAAAGTTCTAATTATTTTTGAAGGAAGGGATGCTGCTGGAAAAGGTGGTACAATAAAAAGAGTTATGGAGCACTTAAATCCACGTGGTGCTAAAGTAATAGCATTAGAAAAACCTTCTGAAAGAGAAAGAAATCAATGGTACTTTCAAAGATATATTGAGCATCTTCCATCAGGAGGAGATATAATACTTTTTGATAGATCTTGGTACAACAGAGCTGGTGTAGAACGAGTTATGGGTTTCTGTACAGAGAGGGAATATTTCTTATTTCTAGAACAAGTCCCTCAGCTTGAAAAAATGCTAGTTGATAGTGGCACAATAATCATTAAGTTCTGGTTTTCCGTAAGCCAACAGGAACAAAAAGATAGATTTGCTGCTAGAGAAAACCATCCTCTAAAACAATGGAAGCTTAGCCCAATTGATAAAGCATCTTTAGATAAATGGGATGACTATACTGAGGCTAAAGAAAGAATGTTTATATATACGGATAAACCTTATGCTCCATGGGTAATAGTTAAGTCTGATGACAAGAAACGCGCAAGGATAAATGCCATCAGATACATATTAAATAGTATAGACTATGATAATAAAGATCCTGAAGTAGCAATTGCCCCAGATCCCCTTATCGTTGGAACTTCATCAAAAATTTATAAATAACGACAACTTATACAAAATAGCTATTGACTAAATATCATATTTGAAATATAATTCTGTCTATAGTTTTGGGCCTATAGCTCAGTTGGTTAGAGCGCCGGACTCATAATCCGTAGGTCGTAGGTTCGAGTCCTACTGGGCCCACCAAACTTATATCTCAACAAGTTTCACCTCGTATCAAAACCATTTTAAATCCAAAGCATCAAGTAAAATACTTGTCTCAAGTTGTCTCAAGAAATATTAACAAAACGCTTGCAATTTTACATACTGGTTTACATACTGAGTAGACGCACCTGTATTGAGTATGTAAATTATGGCTAGAACTATCATAGACACTAAGATAAAGAATCTTAAATATTCATCTTTATTTTGTGATTGTTGCTGCAGTAATTTACCAGGTTGTTTTATTACTTTTTGTTTAATTTCTTTAATATCTTGCAGTTGTATTTTCTCTTTTTGTTTATCTTGATGTTTATTTTTATAATCTTGTAATTTCTCTTGTAAACTTCTCATTTAAATAATTCCTAAATTCTTTATTTACAAAAGTGAGCACAAAGGATACAAAGTATCTTAAACCATTGATATATAATGATTTAAGCTGTGTTTTACCAAAGACACACAAAGAAACAAAGGACACAAACACAATACATATCCAATTTATACTATTCATAAAAGAGGACACAAAAGCATTAACACCCAGTAACCATTGGCATATATAGCTTTTACTTAAATTTATTAAATATTTAGTTGTGTCCTTAGTGTCCCGTTGTGTTTTATAGGGCACACACCTCAAAGCATTGATATGTATATCTTTTGTCCTGGTTGTGTCCATTTTTCCAAAGAGAGATTTAATATAACCATTTATACTTAGCATACTTAACACCTAAATTATTAGTTTTTTGAATATGGTCATAATTAGCTAACATTTCTAAAGCTGACTCTAATAACTCTCTATCTAGTTTTCTAAATATTTTAGGTCTTGCAACATCTCCCACACTAAAACCATTTTTATTATTAAATTTACTTTTTCTATCTATAATCTTTTGAGCTACATTTCTAACCTCATCAAAATCATCTCCATATAGATAATTAGCACACTCATAAAGATAAGCCATTATTAAAACAATCCTCTCTACTGTATTTTTAGCTATGATATTAGTATCTTGGTTATCTGCTAAATGATAGATTAAAGCCAAAGTATGAAAAGTATTATCAGCTTTACCTAAATACTCGATCATTAAATCACTGTGATCGCTTCTTTGTATATCTTTTTGGACCTCATTAAACCATTCAATATATACGCTCTTGACTTCGCTTGTATATTGATAAATAATAGGTCAGACTTAACCACTTCATTATCTATAATATTAAATCTTTCAGGGATATTTTTAAGATTATTAATGAGATTAATATATCTAGCTTCTACAGCACTATTTAAAGCCTCTTCCTTATACACTCTTGAACTCTTCTCAGCTATAGGGATTAGCTGAAACCTTGCTAGTAATCCACTACTACTATATTTTTTAGTAAACTCTAATAATCTATTAGTTTGTACACCTCCAATAATAGACAATGTGATACTATCTACTTTTTGAGTTTCTCTAGATACTGTTTTACTTTTATAAGAATGTCCATTATATCCCGATACATATAAGCCGTGATCATCTGTTTTATCAGCTCTAGTAATGCTATTTAACCAGTCCATAAGCTCATCAATATCCATTAGGACTATCTACAGATAATTGCTTAATAAGAGCCTCTTTGGTAGCTTGATTAAAGTCTTGCTTTGATTGATGGTATCTTTCTTTATTGATAACTTCTATAATATTCTTTATTTCGTTGTTTTTAGGGAATATTCCTGTAGGTAATAAGTACGGTATTACCTCCTCTTTTTTAAATAGAAGTCTATCTATTAATATTGAGTTAAACTTACCCTTAGAAACTGTTCTATATCAATTTTCTAAGCAAATAACTGTAGCTCCTATATAACCATTTAAGCTATTATTATCATATTTCAAAAAAGGCTCTTTTAACTCTACATAATGAATAGCGTTATTAAAAGTACTTACTCCCTTTAAAACATCATTTAAAAAATCTTCATCCTTACAATTATCATAGATAGTACCATCCTTTAAAACCTCTTTATTTTCTAAAAAATATTTAGCCAAACTATCTTCACTTATTTGAAAGTAAAACCTAATCTTTTGATTATCTTTCATAGCTATATTAGACAATCTATCTAAGCTAATTAGTTCACCAAAAATTAAAGCTAAATCTTCATAACCTATATACTCTTGATTTAATATAAGCTTTACACCTGCTGTGCTTTCAGCTTTAATTTTGTTTATCACTTGAGAGAGTATATCTGATACTTATCATTGATTTTATTTTTAATGTTACTCGATTTTGGTATATAAGGCTCTAAGTCAAAGATGTCCTTGTAAACACTTATAAATTCATTTGAATCGACAGTATAAGGGTGTTCATAGTTATTGTCATTAACATAAATATCATAGTTTTGTAGTGCTTCGTAAACATTACCAGGATCATGGTTACCGCCAAAAAATTTATAAATTACTGATATTTGACCGATATTTATTTCGGGCATATTCAAATATTCTTTTATTAAAAACTTACTTAGTATTATGTCTTTATACTCATAATATAGATCTTTATAACTTAGTGGTATAAATGTATTAACTAATTCATCTTCATTCAAATCAAGAATATCATTAAAATATAATATAAAATCTAATGATTTAATATAAATGCTTAGATACTCATCAACATTTGAAAATATATAAGTTGGGACTGTTATTTGCTCTACCTTCACCATCGCCCAAATCAAATCTTTGTTTAAATTTAATAATTAGATTATCAAGCTCAAAGCTATCAACTAAAAAGCATGGACTTCTTCCCTTCATCGCTGTACTATAAGATACACCACCTTCAATGATCTTAAGCTTATCTCTATTGAATAATCCAAAATCACGATAAGTTAATAGTTTGTTTTTACTGCGACTATATTTTTTGTGTATATCTTTTTTATACCATTTGGAAATAACCCTATTATTAGTCGTTAAGTATGTTTTTATTTTAGAACTATTAGAAAATCCATTCCTATTTTCATAATCTGAAAATCTCCAATTATCATAGTAAATATCGAAGTTTTTATTATAAAAACATCTAGTTATAATTTCTGCTGTATCTCTATAATCTATAGAGAAATCTTTATAAGTAAAAATATCATGAATATCTTTAAAAGATAGCCATTCTTGTTTAAGCAAATACTTAATTTTAGCATCTGACAAATCACACTCCCTCAGTGTTCCTAATAGATTAAGCACTCCCAAACACTTGGGTAATGTCTTTCGGTTGGCCTACCTAGAAAGTGCTTAATTAGATAATTTAAGAATAGACGTAGAATATTAAGATATCAAGTATCATAATACATGATGATGTTTTGTTGCTGCAGCAATTATAAAAATGTCAAAATAGAGGGTTAAAAATACAATTTTACATACTCATTTACATACTCAAATGATATTTAAAAAATAAAATCCTTATGTATCAATATTTTCAGCTTATAGTTCGGGGTTTACTGGGACCAAAATGTTTTCCCATTAAATAAATTCTATATAACTTACTAAAAACAACATCTATATTTGAAAAACACTTTTCTGAAAAGAATTTTAAAAGTCTAAATTATTAAAATTTCAATGATTAACTACTAAGAAAAACTATGGATTTAAAATCAAACAACTACATATCCTGACTAATTTTTTACTCTAATAATTACAGTATAGCCGCTAAATAATTTTGTTTATCTTTTTTCGTGAGTCTAACTTTATGCTCATTCATCAGAGTACCATTAAATGATTTACTTAACGCCTCAAGTATATCAAGCATAAGCTCATAACATGTTTTAACATCATAGCCTATATTAGCTAGCTTTCTATAATTCATTACAGCTATTACGCCTTTAACCTCTCCGTCGTTAGCTGCTGCGAACACTTGCTCTTCACTATCAGGTAAAACACTAAAAATTATATCTTTATAGTTTACTTTTTGAAAAACTTTTTCATCTGTAAATTTAATACCATAATATTTCAAAAATGTTGCTAAATCTTTCACTTGCATAGATTGAGCTGCTTCAAAATAGATAAGCAAAAAGCCATCTCTTAATAATGGATATTCACGTTGCACATCTTCAACATATGCCTTATCTGGCGAGTTTTTAGCTTGACTCACAAACTCTTGGCTATTTGCATGCTCAATATTTGCTAAAATATCTTTCTGCCTAACTCTCAAACTCTTACGAAATAAATCTATTATAATTAAGATCACTAAAATTAAAACTAAAGCTAATATCAATGTCATTTATTTAGTACCTGCGGTGTTTTTCATACTCATGTATTATATATTTATAGATCATAAAAATTAAGATTTTTCTATAATTGCATCCAATACTTCTATGATCTTTTCTTCTGTATCAACAACCATATCTTGATGATTTTTTTTAAATTCTTGAATTATATAATCATTTCTTTGCTTATCATCAAACAATCTTTTCAACTCATAAAAAAGATTATCTACCGTACAATCCTCTTGGATCAATTCTTTTATTATTTCACTTCTATGCAAAATATTTGGAAAAGCCCAGTAACTATGCCCACGAATAAGAATTCTACCTATAAACGCTGAAAGCCTAGATAGCTTGTAACCAACCACCATAGGTAATTTACACAACATAGCCTCCAAAGTTGCGGTTCCTGAAGCTAATAAACTTAAGTCTGAAGCTTTCAATACATCATGAGAGTTTGTTTCAAAAACTTCGATTCCTAAACTTTTGATTTGTGAACTATATTGATCAAATATTGGTTTAAGAGATGGTTTCGCTAGTGGCATAATAGCCTTAAACTGATATCCAGACTCTTGTAGCTTTTCTATAGCATTTAAAAATAATGGCAGTAATCTAGTTACTTCGGTAGTTCTACTTCCTGGTAATACTGATAACACTGGTAGCTCTACATTTTCAAGACCCAAATGCTTTTTATATTTTGATCTATCAATCTCGAAAGGTATATTTTTAGCAAGTGGATGACCTACATATATTGCCTCAAAATTATGCCTATTTTTATAATACTCTACTTCAAAAGGTAAAATTGCCAGAATTCTATCTGTTGCCTTTCTGATTTTTCTGATGCGATACTCTCTCCACACCCATATTTTAGGACTTACATAATGTATAGTCTTAATACCACTTGCTCTTAATTTTTTTTCTACTGTAAGATTAAAATCCGGAGCATCAATACCAATAAATATATCTGGCCTATTTTGCTTAAAGTAATTTATTATTTTTTTGCGTATACTTAATATACTAAGACCTTTTGAGAGAATTTCGAGAAAACCTATTAATGACAGAGCATCCATAGGATACAAACTTTTAAAACCTTGAGCCTCCATTTTAGGTCCTCCAATGCCTTCAATTTCAGCATTTGGATATTTTTTCTTTAACGCTTCAACAAGAGTTGCACCCAACTGATCCCCTGAAAGTTCTCCAGCTACAATGCCTATTCTCATTATCTCAATATACCTCTACGTGAAGTGCTTATCACATTGACAAACGGCTCTAATACAGGCTCTTCACCTGCCATTTCTTTAATAACTTCTAAAGCCTCTTTGATCATCAAACCTTTTCGGTACAGTACTTTATAAACTTCTTTAATTTTCTTTAAGTGTTCCGGCGTAAATCCTCTTCGTTTAAGACCTTCCGTATTAATACCACATGGAGTAGCTCCTGCCGTTACAGCTGTAACCATTAAATATGGAGGAACATCTTTTCCAACAAGAGCAGCATGAGCTATAAACGCATGCTTACCAACACGGCAAAACTGATGAATACCAACATTTGAACTCAAAATAACAAAATCATCAATATGAACATGGCCTGCAAGACCTACACCATTAACAAGACTGACATTATTTCCAACCTTACAGTCATGACCTATATGCACATAACACATAATAAGATTACTATTACC
Source organism: Francisella orientalis FNO12 (assembly GCF_001042525.2). Lineage (NCBI taxonomy): Bacteria > Pseudomonadati > Pseudomonadota > Gammaproteobacteria > Thiotrichales > Francisellaceae > Francisella > Francisella orientalis. The sequence continues at coordinate 1,508,274 of NZ_CP011921.2, forward strand.
AACTGTTGTAATACCTGTCTCTTTTGATGTACCACCGTGTATAGTAACACACTCTCTAATGATATTATTATCGCCAATAACAACTTGAGAAAAGTCACCTTTCCTGTAAGTATAATCAATAGGATCATCACCAATTGATGCATACTGGAAAATTCGGTTATTTTTACCTATTACTGTATTGTCACCAATAGTAACATGACTTTTCAGCTCAGTACCTTCACCAACAACAGCATTTTCTCCAATAACACAGAATGGTCCTATTATAGCACTTTCGGCTATTTTGGCGCTTTCATGTACTACTGCCAAACTATGTATCACAATTAATAATCCTTATATGCTGCCATTAATTCAGCTGAACAAACTATTTGTCCATCAACTTTAGCCACTGATTCAGCAGTACAAATAATATTTTTCTGTTTAACCATACGTGACTCGATAACTAAAACATCTCCAGGAACAACTGGTCTTTTCACCCTTACCTTATCAATACCTGCTAGCATAAATGTTCTTCTTCCACCACCAGCTTTGGCAACAACATGAGCAAATAAAGTCTCGGCCATCAACTCACCAAGTATAGCAGTTGCTTGAGCCATAGCTTCAACAATTAAAACCCCTGGCATCACTGGAAATTCTGGAAAATGCCCATTAAAAAAGTCTTCATTGATAGTTACATTCTTATGAGCCACGATCGTTCTATCTTCAATACTCCAATCAACAATCTTATCTAAAAGAGCAAAAGGATACCTATGAGGTAAAATCTTTCTAATCCCTATCACATCTATGTGCTTATTTTTTTCATCAAACTGGCTCATGCAATAATCCTTACTTATTTAATTTATCTTCAAGTTGTTTTACTTTTTTTATCAAACTGTCGATTTTAGATAGCTTTGCTACAAATCGTCCCCATTGAATCCTTGTTTTAGCTTCAAACGCAGCATAATACATTCCTGGCTGAGTAATAGACTTACCTATATTAGATGCTCCACCAATAATCGTATTATCACAAATACTTATGTGACCTGTTATCGCAGACTGCCCCCCTATCAAGCAGTTATCTCCTATAGTTGTACTTCCAGCAACGGCTGTTACACCAGCTAAAGCAGTATTACGACCAATGATTACATTATGAGCTATCTGCACTAAATTATCAATACGCGCACCTTTTTTAATAACGGTATCATCAATAGCTCCTCTATCAACTGTCGTTCCTGAGCCAATCTCAACATCATCTTCAATTATAACCCTTCCTAATTGAGGAATTTTAGTCCAACTACCATCATCATCTCTAGCATTACCAAACCCATCGCAACCAATGACTGCATTTTGATGTATTATACAGTTAGCTCCAATTTGAACATCATGAGCAATAGATACATTACTCTTTATAAGAGTAGCGTTACCAATTTTTGTACCTTCATCAATAGTAGCACATGAACCAATAAATACATTATCTCCAATAACAACATTTTCACCAACAACAGCGTTTGCTCCGATGGTCACATTCTCACCTATAATAGCACTTGAAGCTATTACAGCCTTACTGTGTATTTTACCATCAGGCTGAGGCGACTTATCGAAAAGCTCCATAACTTTGGCTAAAGCCATATATGGATTAGATAATACTACTGCATTAGTATTGCAAAACTCTAATGCCTCCTCTGTGATCAAAACCGCGGAAGCTTTAGTTTCAGATAATGCTTTTAAGTATTTAGGATTTGTACAAAAAGAAATATCTCCAACTCCTGCTTTTTCTAGAGTAGCTATTCTAGTTATCTCAATACTTTTGTCACCCTTGACTTCACCATCTAACTTCGAAGCTAAAAAATCTAAAGAATACATATCAAAACTCCTCGAAATAATTAAGAGTTCTTATTCATAATTTCAATTACTTGATTTGATATATCATCTACATTATTTACATATGCTAAAGCTTGAGTCGTCATCACAATATTGTAACCCTTCTGCTTAGCGATCGTTGCCACAGCATTATCGAATGATGCCTGGAATTTCTTGGATAACTTATCTTTAGCAGCATACTCTTTTTGTTGAAGAACTTGAGCTTTCTGAGCAAAGTTTTGCTGCTCTTGTTTAATTTGCTGTTGTTTCTTCTCTAATTCAGCTTTTGTCATAGTAGCTGAGTTTTCTTGAAGAGTTCTCATTTGCTGCATAATATCATTTTGTTCTTGCTTAAGTTTTGCAGCCTCCAGCTTCAAATCATTTTCCATTTTTTTAACACTAACTGATCCCAAATTAGAATCATTGAAGATATCTACAGGGTTAACTACAGCTATTTTAGTATCTGCGTAAACTCCAGTAACAGCACTAGCCAAAACACACAGCGATAACACAACTTTCTTCATCTTTAAGATCTCCCACAAATTTTCTTGTATATACATTTATAGATTCTAACACAATATTATAAAACTTGTTAAATCGTTTTGGTATTAGATTTAGTTAAATAATTACTTAAGTAGAGATAAAGCTATTTTAGAAATTTTGACCCAATGAGAACTGGAACACCTGAGTAACATCACCAGGCTGAACATTGAATGGCTGAGCTATAGAAACTGCTAAAGGACCTATTGGTGAAGCCCATCTAAACTCAACACCTACAGAATATTTAAGATTAGTAAATGATGGTGTTGTTTCTTGTTTTAGTTGAGGAGCTACAACTCCTTTCAAATCATAAGTAGTATAAGTATTACCAATATCCACAAATGCACCTATTCTCATCTTAGAGCTATCTTTTATGAATGGTACAGGAAACAACAAGTCATAATTATTATAGATATTAAGGTTACCACCAATTGAATTACCTACTTGACTATTTTGTAAATTTATATCACGTGGACCTAAAGAACCTTGCAAGAAGCCTCGCACACTTCCCCAACCACCTCCGTAGAAGTTTTCATAAAAAGGAAGTTCAGCAGTACCACCATAACCTCCACCATATTGCACACCACCTCTGATTGTTAGCGCTGACATATCGGTATTTGGTATTGAAATATTATATTTACCACCAACTTCAATTTTATAAGCTTCAATATTACTGATAACAGGGATGTTAACTAAACCATTAATATCAAATGAACCACCATCAGTCGCAAATATATATTTATTGGAGTTATCAAAACTCCAACCAGCAGTTAAAGCAGGCTCATTAAAATTATTTCTTCCACCTTGTTGCTGTATAAACCACTGCACAATAGATGACTCAAATCCTTGTGACTGGTTAATCGTATTATTTGCGAATGTTATTCCAGCAGAAACATTACTAAATGTCGATATTGGCACACCATACATTAACCTTGCACCGATTGTATCTAATCGATACGCTGCAACAGCGTTTGTTTTTGCAAAGTTTGATCTATTGATATAAGCTGAAATGCTTTGACTAATGCCCGAAGTAGTAAAATAAGGATCAATATAGCTTATATCCAACTGCTGGAATGGAATCGATAATTGCGCATTAAGATTAAAGGTATTACCAGTACCAAAAACGTTAGGCATATTAAGCCTACCTCCAATCATGAAACCATATAAATCCGAGAAACCTAAGCTTCCACTAATTGAGTTTGCATTTCTCTCTTTGATATTGTAGTTAACATCAACCAAGTCATCAGAATCCTCTACAGGTACAAGCTCCATATCAGCACCTGCAACGTATGGTAACTGATCCAATCTTCTTTGAGACTTATCTATTGCTTCTTTATTATATTGGCTCTGTTCATAGTACTGTAACTGCCTACGAAATACGTAATCATTCGTTACATTATTTCCAAAGAAGTTAACTCGATTTACATATACTTTTTTACCCGCATCTACGACAAACTTAAAAGATACTATACGTTTTTTCTTATCAATTGTAGGAATAGGATTAACTGTAGCAAATGCATACCCTTTACTACCTAGCAGTGTTTTTATACCCTCAACAGTATCAACAAGCCTACTTTTAGAAAAAACCTCGCCTTGCTTAATTTTTATCAAAGACTCTAACTCCGATTTTGGCAAGATAAATTTACCAGTTAGAGTCACAGTCCCTACCTTATATACCTCGCCCTCAGCAACATCAAGAGTAATATATGAGTGCTCACGATCTTTTGACATTGATGCTTGTCTGGAAGTAACTTTGAAATCTAGATAACCCCTATCAAGATAATAATTAATGACACCTTGAACAGACTGATTCATGCCCTCTGGAGAATAATTATCAAATGATGACAAAAAGCCCCATAGATTCCATACAGATGGAACTTGAAAAGCCATACTACTGCCCAAATCAGAATCATCAAAATTCTTATTACCAACAAAATTTATAGAGTCTATAGTTGCGGGCTTACCCTCTTTAAAAGTGATATTAATATCTATTCTATTATTAGGAAGTTTTCTAATATTCTCGTTAACTTCAGCGCCATATAGCCCCATCATAGAATATTGATTTAATAAAGATTGTTTAAGCAAAAACATTGTATTAGGGTTATATACATTACCAACATATATACCTGCATCAGTAAAGACTTTTTCTAAATCTTCTTTTTTAAGTTTTTTATTCCCAGTAAAATTAAAGCCCGCAATAATAGGTCTTTCTTTGACATTGATAAAAAGATTGCTACCTTTACGATACAGGTCAACGCTGTTGAAAAAACCGGTACCATAAAGATTGTTAATAATTTGGTTTGTATCTTCCGGAGTAATATAGCTACCTTTTTTATAACCAATTCGGCTTTTAACTACATCACTCTGTAAACCTTCTAATCCTTTTATGGAGACATTGTCTAATATAAAACTGTCATTATCTGCCCAGCTATTTAATACAATACCTATAAGAAGAGAGGCTAATACAAACTTCTTTCTCAAAAAAAACACTCAATTTACCCCAAAATAGAATCCACATATTCTCGAGTTTTTTTATCTATTTCAAAAACTTCTTCTATACTTGCTGGATTCTCAAAAATTAACTCTTTTGTTACTTTTTTATCTACTTCTATAATATCTAAATACTTAATTTTTTCATTTAAGAATGCTGCTACTAAAACTTCGTTTGCAGCGTTAAAAACTATATTCGCTGCATAATTTTTATTACTTAAATTATCAAAAACTATTTTTAAAGCCTCGAATCTTTCAAAACATACTTCTCTAAAAGTAAGCTCATGTTTTGTGAAATCTAATTTATCAACACTAACTGACCCTCTATTTGGATAGTACATTGAATTAGCTATTGGAGTCCTCATATCAGGTACACCCAACTGCGCTATATAACTACCATCCGCATATTTAACCATGGAGTGAATTACACTCTGCGGATGAATCAGAACGCCTATTTTATCAGCTGAAACAGAAAAAAGCCAATATGCTTCGATAACTTCTAGTGCTTTATTTACCATTGTTGATGAATCAACCGATATTTTTCGCCCCATTTGCCAGTTAGGATGAGCACATGCTTGAGCAGGTGTAACATCTATCAACTCACTCAACTCTTTATCCCTAAAAGGTCCTCCGGATGCTGTCAAAACTATTTCGTCTATTTCTTTTGTATATTTCTTACTAGAGTTATCAATACATTGAAATATAGCATTATGCTCACTATCTACGGGTATAAGCTGAGCATTATTTTTCTCAACTTCTTCAATTAAAAGATGTCCTGCTGTTACAAGAGACTCTTTATTCGCAAGCAAAATTTTCTTACCCGCTCTAGCTGCAGCAAAAGTAGGCTTAAGACCTGCTATACCAACTATAGCAGACATTACTATATCTACTTCTGAAGCACTAGAAACTTCTTCTAAGGCATTTTCGCCAACTAAAACAGTAACATCTGATACTAAAGTTTGTAACTGTTGTTTTTTGACCAAATCTGGAACCACAGCAAATTTAGGTAAAAACTCTTTACATAATTTCGCTAATTTTTCTACATTACTAAAAGCTGATAAGGCATAGACCTCAAAGTCATTACTCTCTCTAATTACAGCTAGTGTACTATCCCCAATTGAACCTGTAGCCCCTAATATAGTTATCGTTTTCTTTAGCATATAACTTATTCACTCTGCTCTGTCGCTTCAGAGGACTCTAACTCCTGATCATCATGTGTTTCTTCATCTTCTTGCTTAACTACCTTTAAGCTAATGAGTTTTTCATTATTTCTTAAATTAATAAGTCTAACTCCCTGAGCAGAACGTCCACATTCTCTAACTTGATCGGATGATGTTCTAACTAATGTTCCATTATCCGTAATCATCACGATGTCTTCATCGTTATCGACAAGAACCGCAACAACAACTTTACCATTTCTTTCAGAGGTTGATATAGCGATTACACCTTGACTAGCTCTTTTAGTTTTACGATATTCTGATACTGCAGTACGCTTGCCATACCCATTCTCAGTCGCAGCCAAAACAACTCCTTCATCTGGATTTGTCACAATTACAGAGACTATTTTTTGATTATCGTGTAAACGCATGCCTGTAACACCAGCTGCTGAGCGCCCCATGGCTCTTACATCTGATTCATCAAAACGAATAGCTTTACCAGCATCCGAGAACATCATAATCTGCTTATTGCTATCAGTAAGAGCTACATATGACAACTCATCTCCATCATTTAAACCTATAGCTATCTTACCTGTAGAACGAGGTCTAGCAAACTCTGATAAATCAACTTTTTTAACCCTGCCAAGCTTAGTTGACATAAACACATACCAGCCTTCCGTAAATTCAGAAATTGGCATTAAAGCGGTTATTCTTTCATTCTTATCAAGTGGTAAAATATTATTGATAGGTCGACCTTTAGAAATTCTACTTGCCACAGGGAAATCGTATACTTTCGACCAGTACACTCGACCCAAGCTAGAGAAACAAAGCATTGTGTCATGAGTTGAAGCAAGCATTAGCTTAAAGATACTATCTTCTTCTTTAGTCTTAGTTGCAGACTTACCAACACCACCTCGTTTTTGAGCATTATACATGCTAAGTGGCTGAGTTTTGACATAACCATCCATTGACAGAGTCACAACCATATCCTCTTCTGTAATTAGATCCTCTCTTGTAAGATCTAATCTTGACACAATAATCTCAGACTTTCTCTCATCTCCATAATTACCTCTAATCTCAACAAGCTCTTCTTTTACAACACGAATTAGCTCATTTACATCACTTAAGATACCTATTAGATATTTAATTCTTTCAATAAGTTCTTTAAATTCGTTAGTAATTTTATCTTGCTCTAAACCTGTTAATCTGTGCAATCTTAAAGCAAGTATTGCCTCAGCCTGCTCTTCTGTAAGATTATAAGAACTATCTACTTGAATACCATAATGAGATGCTAATGTTTCTTTACGATACATTTTAACATCTACACCTTCTAACATACTCTTAACCATAGAGCCATTCCATGATCTAGCAAGCATTGATTCTTTTGCATCAGCAGGACTTGGAGAAGCCTTAATAAGCTCAATCATTTCATCGATATTTGCCAGTGAAAGCAACAAGCCTTCTAAAATATGTGCTCGCTCTTTTGACTTTCTTAACTCAAAAATTGTTCTTCTTGTAACAACTTCTTTTCTGTGTTTAATAAATTGTTCTAATATTTCTTTAAGATTCAGTAACTTAGGTCTATTATCACTAAGAGCAACCATATTTATACCAAAACTACACTGAAGCTGAGTTTGCGCATAAAGAGTATTTAAAACAACTTCTGGAGACTCATCTCTCTTAAGGTCGATTACAACACGAATACCATCCTTATCAGACTCATCTCTAAGCTCAGATATACTAGTTACCTTCTTGTCTTTTACAAGCTCTGCAATTTTTTCAACGAGCTTAGCTTTATTTACTTGATACGGTATTTCTGTAATCACAATCTGAGACTTGCCAGAAGCTTCATCTTCATGGATATCAGCCTTGGCACGCATAATCACACGACCACGACCTGTTTTGTAGGCCTCTAAAATACCATCCGTACCATTTATATAAGATCCTGTAGGAAAATCAGGGGCTGGAATATATTGAATTAAGTCTTCTATCGTAAGTTGTGAGTTATCAATAAGGGCCATAGTCCCATTGATAACTTCTGTCATATTATGTGGTGGAATATTTGTCGCCATACCAACAGCAATACCTGAAGAACCATTTATCAAAAGATTTGGAACTCTAGTTGGTAATACATCCGGGACAAGCTCAGTATTGTCATAGTTTGGTGAAAAATCTACAGTTTCTTTGTCAATGTCTATCAAAAGCTCATGAGTAAGCTTTTGCATCCTAATCTCTGTATAACGCATCGCAGCTGGGGAGTCACCATCAACAGAACCAAAGTTACCCTGACCATCAACTAGTGTATAGCGTAATGAAAATGGCTGAGCCATCCTAACAATAGTATCATACACTGCTGTGTCACCATGAGGATGGTATTTACCGATCACATCACCGACGACCCTTGCAGACTTTTTATATGGCCTATTATAATAATTAGACAACTCGTTCATTGCAAAAAGTACACGACGGTGAACAGGCTTCAAACCATCCCTTACATCTGGCAAGGCACGACCAATAATTACACTCATAGCATAATCAAGGTAAGATTGCTTCAGTTCTTTTTCTATATTTATAGATGATGATTCTTTAGTAGGTATAGACATTACTTATCGCTTATAACAAAGATAAAACATATAGCCAGCATTTTAACATAACCTACACTAAAAAGCACTCTTTAGAGCCTTACTCAAAAACCAACAATACAATAACCTTCACAAAAGAAATAGTTATTAACTAATACTTATCAATTTTGATAAGGGCTATTAATATCTAACAAATAAACTATTTTAGTTCCAATATATAATAGTTCTGAAAAAATTATAAATACTTAAATGGTCATATTCTAAGGGGAAATCTCGTATGAAAAAAATTATTAATTAGTGCTTTAACTCTAAGTGCTATACCAACCCTAACATTCGCACATAGTGCTCTTTCATATCCGGAAAGTAGACAGATGTACTACATGAATTCCACATCATGGGAAGGAGGAAATGATCCAGTATGTAAAGCAATTTCCGCAGCAGGAGCACAAGCAGTATGGACAGATTGGTCTGGAGTTGCTCAAGGTGACGCTAATGCTCGATTAAAAAATCCTCAAACAACCAATATATTAGGAAGTCATGCAGCAGCAGCTTCTAGCTCAGGAGTATGTAGCGGTGCAAACTCAAAATATAGCATCCTAGATGATGCATCTATTGATTGGCAAGCTCATGTAACGAAAATAAATATCTAAGATCAAAAGGATATGAAATATACTGTAACAGCACCATATAAAACAGCTTATGATCTTGGGTTTGGTAAGGGATATTTAGCTCTATATATTACAGATAAGAGCTGGAAACCAGGTCAAGAGGTTACAAAAGCGAACCTTATTCATCTGTGCACATACGAGCCTAGTGCAGATGGTAATTCACCTATGCAAACCGGTATTGATGGAAAAATAGAAAGTTTCAAGTGTGAAATACCAAACACTGTATCTAATGGTCCTCATGTAATATACAGCATCTGGCAAAGAAGTGACTCAGCAGAAGCATTCTACAGCTGTAGCGACATTGACATCATAAATTCTCAACCAGTTGAAATAAATTGGAATAAATATTTAGAGATGACAATGTATGTTTTAAATGTTGGTGACAAAGTACTATTTTCAGCAAACATAGATGGTAAGAGTGTTTCAAAATCTATTGAAATTACAGAAGAAAACAAAAATGACTGGCAATATGATCTTGCTGAAGAAATTAACAGCTCTTCAGACATTGTTCAAGCAGGTAAATTAAACTCAAAAAATAAAATAGAGCCTCAACACAACAATGAAAATATAATCTATATCAACAGCCAAGAAAGTGCCAAAGTAAGGGATATCACTTTCAAGCATGAGGAAGGTCAACAGCCAGAACCTGAGCATTACGATTTCGCACATATAGCAGCAATGAATAAATCTAGCAACGTTATCTACGACATCCCATCATTAAAAGTTGGAGATAAGCTTGTATTTAGATTATTTAATAATAAAACAAACCTTTTAACTAATGTTAAATCAGGTAATACAGATATTGATAAAATAGCTTTAAAAATAACAGACAAAAACATTGTGATATGCATGCCTTCACACAGTATAATAAACACCTAGCTTTTCATAACTTTCATGATTTATCGAGTCAAATTTCAAAGTTACCAGTTATTGGCAAATTAAACTCTGAAGATACGATAATACAATTCTGTGATTTTCAATCGACTAATTGCTTGAAAAACTATAAAATTTTATCTGAAGTTCATAACAGCAATAAAGATATTACTATTTATATACTAACTAATAGCCAAGACAAAACAACAATATCTGAAACTTTATCTAAGAATGGATTTGATAAAAAATATATAAGCACGTACCTACAAAATTTGGAAAATATTAACTCTGCATATAACAATCTAGCAAAAGAGTTGAAAATAGGTCATACTCCATCGGTGTATATAATGAAGACCAACGCAATAAAACTGGATCAAATCCATTTCTCTGAGCATGAACAAGTACCAGAGTATATAATTGAAAGAGCGCTTAACTATCTATCAACAAACAAGGATAATTAAATATGAAAAAATTATTTTAAGCATAACTACGATTTTAGCGATTGCATTTTTTGGCTTTAGTAATACGCAAAATACAAAAAATCAATGTAATATAGAATCTAGTGAGCTAAGCATAACTCACACAGAAGTAAAAGAGACTAATAGCAACAATACTGCCATAAAAATGCATATCAAAAATAGTGGTGATAAAACTATAGATATAATTGCAGCTTATTCACCTATAGACAAACAAACACAACTTCATCACTTCGTAACAATTGGTGATAAGCATGTAATGAAACAAATCAAAAACCATTGAAATATATCCTCACAACAGTGTTGACATTTCATACCAAGAACTACATGTTATGCTAATTGATCTGAAACAAAAAATTACAAAAGGTGAAAAGATACCTGTAATGTTGATCTTAGAAGATGGCAGTACACTATCAACAACTGCAATAGTTGATTAATTCCAATCTCAACATAAATTCTTACAATCTCCAATCTATAACATCGAGACTTTTTGAAGTCAAATATTGATTAGCTTTCACGAAGTAATCACACCCATCAAACCCTCTATATACAGATAATGGTGATGGGTGTGATGACTCCAGAATTAAGTGTTTAGTCGCATCAATAAGATTTTTTTTCTTGCGAGCATGTGAACCCCATAGCATAAACACAACATTTGTTTTATTATCAGATATCCTTTGTATTACAGTGTCTGTAAAAATATCCCATCCAATATCTTTGTGTGAATTAGCCTTATGAGCCTCTACAGTAAGAGTTGTATTTAGGAGAAACACACCTTGTTGAGCCCAAGATGTGAGACAACCATGATTAGGAGCTTTAAATTCCGAGATACTTCGCTCTAATTCTTTGTAAATATTACGCAGTGATGGAGGAACCTCAACTCCTGGTTGTACAGAAAAAGCAAGACCGTGTGCTTGGTTATAATTATGATAGGGATCTTGCCCTAGAATTACTACTTTTAGATTATCAAACTCAGTATACTTAAAAGCATTAAAAATATCTGCTTTATTTGGAAATATAATCTTACCAGACTTTGTTTCACTCGCAAGAAACTCCAATATAGCCTTAAAATAGTCCTTTTGCTTTTCATCAGCTAAAACATCTGACCAATTCATTACTTCCTCCTAGAGTAAACTTGTATTTCATCTATCTAATAAAACAAATTTTACAAATAATATGAATAAGTAGCTATTAGTAATCTAACCTATTATATTTATTACTCACATTTTCCTTTATAGCCTAAATCAACTTGATAACTCATTTGATATATAATTCAGATCACTAAAACGATATATTATCAAAGCATTAAGCAGATATCTAACAAAAGCGCCTATGACTTGATAACCTTATTAAGCTTAGGTACTAAAATCAGCATCTACATAGCGCAAATAAATACCACGACACCTATTATCATAAAATTATTGGTGTAAATATCTAAGCTCTATAAAACTGTTCTTGCGCTATCATTGCTATCTACAGTCATACTACCTAGTATTCCAGCAATTTTACCGCCTAGCATTGATGCTAAAAACCAAACACCAGTAGCGGTGCCTGAAATACTAATTGGAAATAACTGAGTAATCATTGCTAAACCAATAGCAGCTATACAAATCTCTGATGCTGACTGAAGTGCATACGATAGGACTAGCCACCACGATGATGTAAATCCTGCTACAGCGCTAATCTTACTCTCATACAATGTAAAAAATGCCAAAGAACACAAAAACATTCCAATAGTAAATTTAGTAGCATGTGTACTTGAGCATTTCTTAAAAAGATACATCAACAATGGTGTCAGTAATGAAATAAATAATGGATTTAATAACACATAAGAAGAATATGGGATCTCAAATCCAAATAGTGTCCTATCAACATTATGCTTAACAAATAATGCTATCGATGTTAGCATCTGAAAATATAATGAGAAAAATACCACTGCTTGGATTATCAATACTAATGCTACAAGCATCTTGTTTCTTGCAATCTTTGAATCTTGAGCAAACGCAATGAAAATAAAATATATAAAACCTAACACTACTACCGAATAAGCAATGATTGAGCTTACCAAATTATTTGAGATAATTAAGCCAAGAATATATGTAAAAATAGCCGCAAATATAAATACCAGAGGAATATATTTTTTGCTTGAAGGCTTGTTATCAACCGGACTTGGTACTTTTCTGACAATTGTATAAAAGATTAAGAAATTAGCCAAACCTATAATCACACCTAGTGAACAAATCATAAAGCCCAACGAATAACTATCATACACCTTAGACAGTACTGGCACTATTAACATCGCTAAAATAGCACCAACATTAATCGCAAAGTAATACAATGTCATTGCTACATTAATCATCTAACTACCTCTATCAAACATCTTAGAGATTAGTGAGGTTGGATTAGCTTTAAATAACGCGTTACCAACAATTAGACCAGCTAGACAAAAATATATCGAACTTGCAGTTGCAAACACCAAACCCGCATAAGAAAGAGCAAGCACAATAGCTCCAACAATAATAGTCTTACGAGGACTAAGTAACCTATCTCCGACAAATCCACCAATAATTAATAAACCATAAGAAAAAGCTCCATACGATGTAAAAATAATTGTAGATTTCTCTTCAGAAAAGCCTAATCCATCCGATAAAAAAGCTACCAAGATAGCAAAAACACCACCATAGCCAAAGCGTTCCCAAAATTCTATAATCCACACAACCCAGAATGGTGCTGATAATTTTTCTTTATTTATACTCGTCATATTTACTTTTGATAACCATATATTACTAATGAAAATATACTAATAACATTTCAGTTACAAATAGATTTATAAAATGAGATGGAAAAGTGAATATTTTTTATAAAAATTAGCTAGAAATATAAATTTTAATTATTTTTTCTTCTTTTGAGGAGGCAAGTCTGTCGCAGTACCTTCAAACACTTCTGTAGCCATCATCAAGCTCTCAGATAAAGTTGGATGAGGATGTACCGTAAGAGCGATATCTTCAGCATCACATCCCATCTCGATTGCTAGAGCAGCTTCTGAGATAAGCTCTCCAGCATTAGTACCAACGATAGAAGCACCGATAATCTTATGATTCTCATCAAATAGAACCTTCGTCATACCTTCTGATCTATCGATACTTAGAGATCTACCACTAGCAGCCCATGGGAATACACCCTTCTCATACTTGATACCTTTTGCTTTTGCAGAAGTCTCTGTCTCACCAACCCAAGCAACTTCAGGATCAGTATAAGCAACTGAAGGAATCACTAACGGATCAAAACTATGGTTCAGACCAGAAATAACTTCAGCAGCTGTTCTTCCCTCTGGTACAGCTTTGTGAGCAAGCATAGGCTGACCAACGATATCTCCAATTGCGAAGATATGTGGTACATTTGTACGAAGTTGTTTATCTACAGGGATAAAGCCCCTTTCATCAACTTTAACACCAGCTTTTTCTGCATCAATTAGCTTACCATTTGGCTTACGACCGATAGCCATAAGTACTCTATCGAATCTTTCATTCTTAGTAGGATGATCGCCTTCCATAGTTACATAAATACCATCTTCTTTAGCTTCCATAGCTGTTACACCTGTTTTTAAGCGAACACCATAACGGCTATTTACTTTTTGGTATGCTTTGACTAAATCTTTGTCAACACCATTCATAAGCTGATCAGCAAATTCAACAACAGTAATCTTAGTACCTAATTCAGAATATACCTGAGCCATCTCAAGACCAATGATACCACCACCTACTACTAGCATAGTCTCTGGGATTTCCTTCATCTCTAGAGCACCAGTAGAGTCAATGATTCTGTCATCTTTAGGTACAAATGGTAAATTAATTACACTTGATCCCGCTGCAATAATACAGTTATCAAAAGTAATCTTAGTAACTTTACCATCAGCAGCTTCTACAGCAAGCTCTTTATCAGAAGTAAATTTACCATAACCTTGCACGATTTTTACTTTTCTCATCTGAGCCATGCCTTTTAGACCGCTAGTAAGCTTACCAATCACGCCATCTTTATACTTTAAAAGGTTTTCTCTGTTGATTTTAAGACCACCCATCTCGATGATGCCTAGAGATTCTAGATGACGCGCTTCATTGATAACTTTAGCAATATGAAGCATAGCCTTAGATGGAATACAACCAACATTCAGACATACACCACCAATTTCAGCATATCTCTCAACCAAAACTACTTCTAATCCCAAGTCAGCTGCTCTAAAAGCCGCACTATAGCCCCCAGGGCCACTACCTAAAACTACAACTTGCGTTTTAATACCACTCATTTTAAAACTCCGTGTTTACATTATGATTTCACGTAAATCAGATAAAATCTGACAATATCTAGTTAAGAACTTAGCAGCTAATGCACCATCAATTACTCTGTGATCTGCTGACATAGATAGAGGTAGCATAGTTCTAGGTTCAAATTCTTTACCATTCCACACTGGTTTAACAGCAGTCTTAGATACACCCATAATCGCTACTTCTGGCATATTAATAATTGGTGTAAATGCTGTAGTCCCAAGCACACCTATACTAGAGATAGTAAATGTAGCCCCAGTCATATCTTTGGCACTTAATTTACCATCACGCGCTTTACCAGCTAATTCCAGAATATCTTTTGATATTTCAATAATACCTTTTTTGTCAGCATCCTTGATAACTGGAACCATTAGCCCAGCTGGAGTATCAGCAGCAAAGCCAATATTGTAGTATTTCTTCAATATCAAGTTTTCACCATCATTTGATAGCGAACTATTCATTCTCGGGAACTCTTGAAGTGCTACAGCTGCAGCTTTGACCAAGAATGATAACGGCGTAATCTTAACTCCAGTTTTCTCAGAAAATGCTTTTTTAGACTTTCTAAACTCTTCAAGATCAGTAACATCTGCATCATCATAGAAAGTAACATGTGGAATTTTAACCCAGTTTCTATGTAGATTTTTTGCACTAATTTTGTTGATACGAGTCAATGGTTGAGTTTCAATCTCACCAAACTTAGCGAAGTCTACCACTAGATCATCTAGAAGATCTAAACCACTACCACTAGCAGCGACTTTACCAGTCTGAACTTGTGTTACAGCGTGCTTGATGTAGTTATAACAATCTTCTTTTGTTACACGTCCTTTACGACCTGTAGCTTTAACTTTTCTTAAATCAACATTTAAAATTCTAGCTAGCTTTCTAACAGCTGGAGAAGCATGAGCTTTTGAATTATCTACGGCATATTCATTAACATTAGTTTGAGTCGCTAAAGCAGATACTGCTGGTTGAGCTTCTTGCTTAGGAGCTTCTTGCTTTGCTGGCTGACTAGGTGCTGCTATAGGAGCTGTGCCCTTTGTCTTGACCTTAAGAATTAAGCTACCTTGCGAAACTTTATCACCAACCTTTGTGATAATCTCAACAACTTCGCCAGCTACAGGAGATGGAACCTCCATACTAGCCTTATCAGTTTCTAACGTAATCAAAGAATCTTCTTCAGCAATTGTATCACCGACAGCCACTGATACTTCGATAACATCAACACTATCATAATCACCAATATCCGGAACTTTGACATCTACAACTTCTTCAGTAGCTGACTGTGCAGGTGCAACTTGCTGTGCTGGCGCTTGTGTAGCTACTGAAGCACTTGCTCCAGTCTCAACTTTTAATATCAAGCTACCTTGCGAAACTTTATCACCAACCTTTGTGATAATCTCAACAACTTTTCCAGCAACAGGAGATGGTACTTCCATACTAGCTTTATCTGTTTCTAATGTAATCAAAGAATCTTCTTCAGCGATAACATCACCTTCAGCAACATTAACTTCGATCACATCTACACTATCATAATCCCCAATATCAGGAACTTTAACTATCTCTATAGACATTAATATCTCCTCACCGATTAGCAATATAGCGGAGCTACACGCTCTGGGTCTATATTATATTTCTTAATCGCATCTTTAACTTCGCTAGCCTTGACTTTACCATCTAAATGTAAAGCATATAATGATGCTACAACTACGTGATATCTATCAACCTCAAAGAAACTTCTTAGAGCTTCACGAGTATCAGATCTACCAAAACCATCAGTACCTAAGTTAACATAAGTATGCGGAATAAACTCTCTTAGTTGATCTGTATAGAGTTTAATGTAATCAGTAGAAGCAATCACAGGGCCTTGCTCATTCTTCAAGCATTTTTCTATGTAGCTTTCTTTTCTCTCAGCATCTGGATGAAGCATATTTTCTCTTGCTACTTTTTTAGCTTCTCTATGAAGCTCATTAGCAGAAGTCATACTCCAAACATTTGAAGTAATACCATACTCATCTTTTAGCATCTTAGCAGCAGCCTCAACTTCTCTTAGTATAGAACCTGAACCTAATAATTGCACATGTTTGTCAGCTGGTTTAGTATCTTCAAGCTTATATAGACCTTTGATAATACCTTCTTCACAACCCTCTGGCATAGCTCTATGAGAATAATTCTCGTTCATTACAGTGATATAGTAATATACATGCTCACCTTTAACATACATTCTATTCATACCTTCGCCAAGAATTACAGCTAACTCATAAGCATAAGTAGGATCATAAGAAATACAGTTAGGAATTAGACCAGCTTGAATATGGCTATGACCATCTTCGTGCTGTAGACCTTCACCATTTAAAGTTGTACGACCAGAAGTACCACCGATTACAAAACCTTTTGCCATAGAGTCACCCGCAGCCCATGCAAGATCACCAAATCTTTGGAAACCGAACATAGAGTAGTAAATCATGAAAGGAATCATCGGCACTTTATGCACACTATAAGATGTAGCAGCAGCTATCCATGAACAGAATCCGCCTTGCTCATTGATACCTTCTTGTAAAATCTGACCATCTTTAGCTTCTTTGTAGAACATTACTTGTTCTTTATCTTCAGGTACATACTGCTGACCCTTAGGATTATAAATACCTAACTGTCTGAATAGACCTTCCATACCAAAAGTACGCGATTCATCAACCGTGATTGGTACAATATGCTTACCTAATTTCTTATCTTTTGCTAAGTGAGATAGTATTCTTACAAAAGCTGTAGTAGTAGAGAACTCTCTATCACCACTATCTTCTAATAAGTTTTTTGCAAACTCTTGATAAGTTGGAATAGCTAATAGCTCTTTATTCTCTAATCTTGCTGGAATATAGCCACCTAAAGCTGCTCTTTTCGCATGAAGATACTTCATCTCAGCAGAATCTTCAGGTAAAGAAACCAATTTATAATTTTCGATATCTTCTTTTGTAGCAGGAACATTAAATCTATTTTTGATATGCTCAAGAGCATCTGTATCAAGTTTTTTGACGTTGTGTGCAATATTCTTAGATTCACCCCACTCACCTAAACCATAACCTTTAACAGTCATGGGTAGGATAAGTGTTGGTTTACCATTTGCTTGCTCAATAGCCTTCTTATATGCAGCATAAATCTTGATTGGATCATGACCACCACGACGTAATGCTTGGATATCTTCGTCTGTCATATCTTTAGCTAACGCTTCAAGATCTTCATCACCACTAAATACTACTCTACGACACTCAGCACCACCGTGGGCTTTGATAGTATGGAATTGACCATCATTTAGTTCACTTAATCTTTGAGCAAGCTTTTTGCCGCCTTTTTGATCTTGTAGTAATCTATCCCAATCACTACTCCATAAAACTTTGATAACATTCCAGCCAGCACCAGCAAATACATCTGCCAACTCTTCAACAATATTACCATTACCGTTTACAAGGCCATCTAGCCTTTGTAGATTACAATTAACTACAAATATAAGGTTATCTAAACCTTCACGACCTGCCCTAGTAATAGAACCAATGGATTCCGGCTCATCCATCTCACCATCACCACAGAATGCCCATACACGACGATCAGAAGTCTCAACTAATCCTCTAGCTTGAAGATACTTCATAAATCTAGCCTGATAGATAGCTTGAAGTGGACCTAAGCCCATAGATACAGTTGGGAACTGCCAATATGTAGGCTGTAAATACGGATGAGGATAAGAAGAAACAGCATTTTCTCTATCAAAAGCTTGTCTTCTAAAATTCTCTAATTGCTGTTTTGTTATTCTACCCTCTAGGTATGAACGAGCATATACGATTGGAGAAAGGTGTCCTTGGTAGAAAATCAAATCACCCGCTTGATTCTCATTTGGAGCTTTCCAGAAATGGTTAAAGCCAACTTCATATAGAGTCATAGCACCAGCACCAGTACCAATATGACCTCCAATAGAGCCTTCTCTTTTGTTAGCTGATGCTACTATTACCGCTGAATTCCATCTATTTATGGCTTCGATTCTTTGCTCAATTTCCATATCACCAGGATAACTTGGCTGTTCAGAAACATCTATAGAATTTATATATCTTTTAACTTTTGCTGTTGAGTAAGCATTCTCTATACCAAGTTCAGCACCTTTACTAAGCAACTGTTCAAATAAAAACTTAGCTCTATCAGCACCTTCTCTTTTAATGACATCTTCAAAAGCCTCAAGCCACTCTTGGGTTTCTAAAACATCAATATCTTTAGTGAAATCCGACATCCTTTATCCTCCGAATTAATCGAATATTAACGAAATTAAAACTTAACCACTCGATTATAAGTCAATCTATAAATAACATCAACTATATAACAAATCAGTTGATAGTTTAATCATAACTAATTCAAGTTATAGCTCAAATATTTTTTGTTTCTTAGTTAGACTAAAATGAATTTATATAAATCAGTTTACTAAATATTTCTATGGCTGAAACTCTATAGCAAATAATCAATATTATCCTCATTATCAAATGAATCTAATATGTAGTCAAAATCAACAGAAAAGCCAATTACTTTAAACACTTCAGCAAGCTTGTCGTTAAGCAGAAGTTCTTTGATATCATTAGTATATCTCAGTTGATCTTTAGATTTAAGATTCTTAGACACATCATCAAAAACATCGGCAATACTAGCTTTTTTGAGAAAATTTGCTTGCGTAATATAACCATCTAATTGAAATCCAGCTTCTGTTGCGGCCTCTACAACAGTTGTAAAATCAACATGTGCTGTAATATCTTGCTCACCAATATTAACAAATGGATCAAAATTAACCTTATGTTGATGATAGCAAGCTAAAGTCCCCATACTTCTTTCTTTTGAATAGTATAAACTCCTATGATAACCATAGTCGCACAAAAATATCATACCGCTCCCTAAAATATCATACAAAGACTTAATCCACGGACGGATCCAAGTATTTATCTCACTAGTGTACCCATCTTCAAAACAGATATTATCAAGCAATACTCTATTAGCCTCATACTCAAAAAGCTTATCATTTCTAGCCATATCAACGAGTTTGAACTTATTATCAGTCCAGTATACACCTTGCTGTATAAATTGATTATTTTCTGCTCTAAAAATATCTACCGGCATTGCATCTAAAACTTCATTTGCAAAAACCACTGCCTTAAGCTTATAGTTTGGAAGCTCTGTCAACCACTCAAACCTATCATAAAGCTCAGGAATATTCTTCCTTACATTTTCTTGTTGCCTAGATTTTAGATCATTACTTAGTTCAACTATTATATATTTGTCAGGTAAGCTACCTAAGCTATTAAGTTCATGCATACAATCAACAGCAAACTTACCACTACCCGCTCCAAATTCTATAACATTAGAATCTCTACCCAACTCCAAAATCACTAGTGCAAACTGCCTCGCAAAAGTACGCGCAAATAGAGATGTTTGAGAGGTCACCGTAATAAAATCCCCATTTGAAGATATTTTTTCTTTAAACCCAGAGTAGTAACCCAATTCAGGATAATATAAAGCCATATTCATGAAATCTCTGAATAAAAGAGGTTTGTTAGTAGCTTTTATTTTTTTTAGAATCACATTTTCGATAGACACAAAACAATAACTATTTTTAGTAAAAATATAATTATATTAAGTTTAAAATGGGTTTTAATCAAAAAATATATGACTTTCTAAGAAAAAAATATTAAAATCTGTGCTCAAATAATTTTTTACGATGAAGGCGTAGATGAGCGTGATACAAACTTATCCAATTGGTATAACTGGCGGTATAGCTAGTGGCAAATCAACGGCAACAAAAATTCTAAAAGAAAAAATGAATTTAAATATTGTATGTGCAGATACAATAAGTAGAGAGATTACCAAAAAACCTTCCGTAATCAAGAAAGTAGCTGAAAAATTTGGCAACGACATAGTAATAAACAAGCAAATAAATAGAGCTATGCTTAGAGCAATCATTACCGAATCTAAAGAGGCTAAAAAATGGCTTGAAGATTATTTACACCCTGTTATCAATAGAGAGATAAAGAAACAAGTAAAAGAATCAGATACTGTAATGACTATTGTCGATATTCCATTATTAGGACCATATAATTTTAGACACTACGATTATCTTAAAAAAGTAATAGTTATCAAAGCAGATCTTGAGACTAGAATTAGAAGACTAATGGAACGCGATGGCAAAAATAGACAACAAGCAGTCGCATTCATAAATCTACAAATATCAGATAATGAAAGAGAAAAAATTGCTGATTTCATTATAGATAATACAAATTTAAATGATCAAGAATTAGAAGACAAATTAATAGCAACAATAATAACATTGCAAACTTGACTAACTAATATTTTTTGCATATAATATGCTTCAACTTTTGCACCCATAGCTCAACTGGATAGAGTACTCGGCTACGAACCGAGCGGTTAGGGGTTCGAATCCCTTTGGGTGTGCCATAGTTTCATGCGGGAATAGCTCAGTGGTAGAGCACAACCTTGCCAAGGTTGGGGTCGCGAGTTCGAGCCTCGTTTCCCGCTCCAAATTCTTTTCATTTTTTGTTTTTTTAAATTCCTACAGATTTGATAAAAACTTATCTAAATTTTAGATAGTATTTGATTACTCCCATTACATTATTTCAACTAGTTAAGAATATCTAATAATAAGAGTCTTTCTTTTGCAAATACACATAATAGCTATGCAATATTGTATATATAAAACACACTCCCCTCATGATTATAATTCCAATACAAAATTATTTTTTTAACATCGAATAATAAAAAGGAAGCACCTTCATGCTAAAGAAAACAATTATAACAAGCCTACTTATAACATCATCAGCTATAGCTTTCGCGAACAGCTCTGTCCCATCAAATACTAGTTCAGCAAACTCTAGTGATAGAGTAATGGCTGGATATTTAGATATTACCGCTATGGGCTCTGCTGATAGCGTAGATTTATCTCAAGTTGCTAAGGATAGCTACAACGAGGCTGTTATAGCATTTGCAACTATAGATGCAAATAACAATATATCGTTTAAAAGTGACTATGAAACTCTTGCAGCTAAAAAATCCAAGAAGCAAAAAATGCTGGATTAAAAGCAATAGTTTCAGTTGGCGGACAAAGTAACGTTAACACTTATAATCCTAATGACACTGATGCTAATGGACTTGCTCAAAATATAGTCAACTTCCTAAATAAGTATGGTCTAGATGGTATCGATTTCGATATTGAAATAGCAGAAACAGCAACAAACAATGGCATATACCTAAAAAATGTAATTACAAATATAAAAGATATCGATAGCTCGAAGCTAGTAATAATAGCTCCTCAGATTAATAATGATAAACTAGTCTCAACAGGTAACGATGAGTTTTATGCACCATTATTTAATGCAAAAAATAAAGTCTTGGACCTAGTTGATTATGTATATGTACAAAACTACAACTCAGCTCCTGAGCAAAAGCCTGATTTTGTTCAAAAAGCATATACACTAACCAAAAACTACATCGGAGCAAAAACTGCTAAAATAGTTATAGGCTATCCTACTGCTGCTCAAGGTGGTGGAGCTGCTACAGTATATTTCCCTCAGTTTGACGGTAATTATGGTAACATTCCTTCAAACTCTTCAGCTTTACAAACTTATGATGCTATGAAGTCAGTATATGACAACCTAGGAAACATTCCTAAAGATACTAAGTTCGCTGGTTTTATGGGCTGGTCTTTAAATGTCGATTATGTCCCAGAAGCATATAACACAGGTTCAGTCAAATACCCTGCTCACGGCGTAGGCGACTTTGGTTATTATATGTCTCCTTGTGCTTTAGATAGTAACAAGTGTGCTAAAATCCCTGATGAAAAAGAAACTCCAAAGACAGCAACTATTCTTGTACACAACAATAGTCCAAAGTATGGTTTTGATGAAGGAATCACTTTCACAAGCTCTAATGGTAGCATAAATACACTGGGATACGTATCTCCAACAGGAGGTACTGCTTCAGCCACGTCTCCTATTGGAACAAGTATAACTGTAACACCAAAAATAACATGGTATGCAAAACCACTAAGCTGTCCTAATAAAATGGACACCACTAAATATTCACGCGCTGAAATATATGTGGCTGACAATCCATCAGCTCCTGGAACATTAGCTATTAACTGTGATTTTGGTAATTAAAAAATTTCCTCTTAAATCTTTATCTGATTTTACCAATATTAATATCTTTAGTTTAGCCAGCTTTCTTTGATATACATAACGCAAATAAGCTTCTTATATGATAGAATTGTAAGACTATTATTCTAATTTTTAATTATTAAATGTCTAAAAAAATAGTTCTTACAGGTATAACACCTTCTGGCACACCTCATCTAGGAAATTATATAGGCGCTATTAAGCCCGCAATAGAAATGTCTCAAAGTAATGAATATAATTGCATGTACTTCATAGCTGATCAACATTCACTGATAAAGCTTTGGGATAAGAAACTACGCCAGCAATATATATATGAAATAGCTTCTTCATGGCTAGCATTAGGACTTGATCCTACAAAAGCTTCTTTTTATCGTCAATCAGATATACCTGAAATCATGGAGCTAACATGGATTATCAGTACAACTACAGCTAAAGGGCTACTAAATCGTGCTCATGCATACAAGGCATTAGTAGATCAAAATATTCAAGAGGAAAATGCCGATCCTGATAAGGGCATAACTATGGGTTTATTTAACTATCCTGTCCTTATGGCTGCAGATATTATGATGTTTGATGCAGACTTAGTTCCTGTAGGAAAAGATCAGATCCAACATATTGAAATTGCTCGTGATATTGCAAATAGATTTAATCATATATATAAAAATCAAATACTAAAAGCGCCCCAAGCTCTAACTAGTGAAGACAGTCAAACAATACTTGGTTTAGATGGTCGTAAAATGTCAAAGAGTTATGATAATACTATACCTATATTCTCTAAAGAGAAAAAGCTTAGAAAACAAGTCATGAAAATCATCACAAACTCTCAAACACCCGAAGAAAAAAAAGATCCAAAAAACTGTACTGTATTTACAATATATAAGAATATTGCTACCAAGGCTGAAGTTTCTTCTATAGAAGAAAAATACTTAGCTGGTGGATTAGGTTGGGGTGATGCCAAGCAAATACTTTTTGAAAAAATAAATGAATATTTGACAGATTCACGAGAGAAATATGATTACTACATTAATAATCCCAAAGTTGTAGATGATATTCTTAATCAAGGTGCAGAGAAAATGCGCCCTCTAGCTATGAATAAACTTAGCAAAATTAAAGATTTAATAGGAATGTAAAATGATGCAGAGGTTAGATAATATAATTATAGCTAACTATAGCATTCATTCTTTGGCTCTTATATGCTGGGCAAAGAAAAATTTACACAATAACTTTTGCGTATTATCTGTAGATACTGGTTTTGCTGCTGAGAATTGGAATAGCTATTTAGGTAATGTATTCGCGTGGTTAAAAAGTGAAGATATCGAGTTTTATCACCTAAAATCAGAAAACTCTTTTCAAGAATTAGTTAAAGCACGTAAGCAATTTCCTTCTCAGAAATTTAGCTGGTGTGCTGGCTTCTTAAAAGGTATCACACTGTTAAATAAAATTGATGAAATTGATCCTGATGCTGAAGCTACCATACTTCTGAGTCATCGAAAAGACTTATCAAAAGTTTCACAACTTTTGAAAAACCTGAAAGAAGAGGAAAAATATGACTATAGATCACTAGAGTACTCTTTATTAGAGCTAAATCATGATGATATTTTAGAATTGACTAAAAAGCTGCCTTTTAAAGCGTTTTACCATAGTCTTGAATGTCAACCTTGTATACACTTAACACAACAAGAGTTTGAAAAGATAGCAAAAGCAGATATAAAAAAAGTTTCAGCACTAGAAAATGAAACAAATAGTTTTATGTTTAATAATGTACCTTTCGACAAATTAGATAACCATGCCTTTATTCATGGCAATATTTTAGAAGAATTATCAAAAGCCTGTAGTTGCGAATATAGCTGTGGACTTTAGGGGAATAATATGAATGAGTTTTTTTTATTTAGTTTACTTACTGTCGTAGCTGCTCTGATGAGTTACATCAATACAAAATTTCTGAAACTACCAAAGGCAATTGGATTAACAATATTATCAATAACCTTTTCGGCACTATGTGCTTCCTTCCTTAGTTCTTCAAACTTTTTAGTAGTTGCTCTATCTAGTTTTGATTTCAAAAAAACAGTTTTGGATGGGATGCTGTCTTTCTTACTATTTGCAAATGCTCTGCACTTCAATATGATCGATCTTAAAAAAGAACTTAAAGCCATATTTGGACTTGCTAGTATTGGCTTAATTTTATCAGCACTAACAACAGCAACTCTAATCTACGGATTCTGCTTATTGGTTGGTTTTAATATAAGCTTTGGATACTGTTTGGTATTTGGTGCGCTTATTTCACCTACAGACCCAATAGCTGTCATTAGTACCCTTGCTGGTAATAAATCAATACCTAAACATCTCAAAACACGTGTTGTTGGTGAATCATTATTTAATGATGCTACTGGTATTATATTATTTGTAATACTTTCAAATATTGTGTTTTTTGGTAGTGGAGGAGACTTCGGTCAAGGAATAACTAGCTCCGGTATCAACTATATTTGGATTATTACTAAGCAGATTGGTATTGAAGCCGGTGGTGGAATACTGCTTGGATATATATTTGCAAAAGTAGCTTTAATCTTCCTAAAAACAAATGACGATTCTGAGACATCAATTTTTGTAACACTGGCTATAGCTAGCATGGGTTATGTAATTGCTCACAGTCTACACGTATCAGGACCAATTGCCATGGTTGTTGCAGGTCTAGTTATAGGTAATAGTCTTTCTGATCGTAAAAAAACTCATCCAAATCAGGTTGAAAAAATTGATAAATTTTGGATGATTATTGATAATATGTTGAACTCATTTTTATTCATATTGATAGGTCTAGAACTAACTAGCATACCTTTCGATCATGGTGCTTTCTGGGTTGGCGCTGCGGGTATATTTATAGTAACATTTGCTAGATTAATCAGTATCTCAATCCCTATAACGGTTATAGATAAAAAGCTATCTAGAGCATCTGCTAGAGACAATCTACTTGTAGCATGGTCTGGAGTTCGAGGGGGAATATCTTTGGCGTTGGCACTATCACTACCTGATGAGGGTCACGTTATAGTCAGTATAACTTATACTGTCGTGATACTATCAATATTAGCGCAAGGCTCAACACTGAAAATAGTTCTAAATATGATATATCCTCATAATCCAACCAAACAAGCAGCAAATACATCTACCGAGCTAAAATAAATTATTAGCTATCTTCTCAAATTCTGTGATGTTGCTGATGCAAACCGTTAACTAACTCTTTACGCTGCTGTTTTGCTATATGGTGAAACTCTTTGATAGTAAGACTACCATTATCTTCAAAGGCGGATTGAATAGTTTCTTGTGAATAGAAAATCTTAATCAAACAAGATATAAAAACAATTAGTATAAGATTTTTTCTCATTATTCAACCGACTAATAATTACTTTGTAAACGTCTATTATTAGCGCCATTTTCAGCATACATACTTTACCCCATACTTGATGACATTAAACTATGATATTGATAATTTCTACCATAAAAATCAAAGTAATTATCTGTAAACTCTTCTGGGAAAGCTGCTTGTAGCGTATCTTGATATGGTTGTGAATAATCTGAATAGCCATATTGCCTATTACCCTCCCATACAACTTGCTTTGGTATATTATCGGCGTTTATTACAGTAATAGCATCATCTGCCAAGTTTAATTTAGTTGCTCCTTTTGACGGAGTATTAGTAAATTCAGGCACTCTATTACTATATGACTCATAAACAGCACCATACCTATTTAGACTGATTAATGTAATAGTAAGCAATATAAATAATCTCATCCTAGCTCTTTATAAAATTATTATTATCCTTTAATATTGCCAAAGCTTGTTCATAATCACAATCATTTAATATCATTACAATCGCGACTTTTACAGACTTATTAGCTTTCATATAAAAATCTTGAGCTGTCACATAATCAACCTCTGTTACCTCACAAATGATATTCTTAGAGCGCTCAACTAATTTTTCATTAGTTGGTTTAACATCAACCATCAAATTTTGATACACTTTGCCAAGCGATACCATAGATAACGTTGATATTATGTTTAAAATGAGTTTTTGTGTTGTTCCCGCCTTAAGCCTAGTTGACCCAGTCAAAACTTCAGGACCAGGTACTGCCTCAACATTATAATCAGCATAACTAGATATCTTAGCTTGCTTAGTACAGCTAATCGCAGTAGTAGTAGCATCGATAGAATTTGCATACTCAAGAGCTCCTATAACATAAGGTGTTCTTCCACTAGCTGCGATACCTATTACAACATCTTTAGCCGTCAAATTTATTTTTAGCAAATCTGCTTTACCAAAATCAGGATTATCTTCAGCACCCTCTTGGGCTTGAATAAAAGCTTTTTCGCCACCTGCGATTAATCCAATAATAGTATTATAATCAACACTAAATGTTGGTGGGCACTCAACAGCATCAAGTATTCCTAATCGACCACTTGTTCCCGCACCTACATATATGACTCTACCACCCTTTTTCAAGGCCTGTGATGTAACCTCAACTATCTTAGCAATATTTAGACTTTGCTCTTTTAATGCTTCAATCACACCATACTCTTCATCTATCATTAGATTCACAGATTCTTGAACTGACATCGAATCAAGGTTAAAGCTTCTTGGATTTCTTTTCTCTGTATTTATATTTTTTAACATACTCATATTTTAACTTCCTTAACAACTCCTAATGGGTAGAGATATTTACTTTCTAAATAAACTGGAGCGGCAGGTTCTGCTTCGTAACCCAACTCATCTTTTATTTCTTGAGCTTTAAAATCTAATGCTTCTGATTGAATATATATTTTATTAACCGTATTTTTGATAGCATCAAAATCAGCAAGAATCTGAGGAGACTGCGGTCCTAAATCAACCTTTTGAAGTACATCAAAATCATAATTAAGTTGCATAACCTTATCTGGAGTAAATACAAATAGATAACCAAACTTAGGCACTACGAGTTGAATACCATTATCATCTTCATCTTCTGTATCCTTACTCTTGCTTTTATCTTCACCAAGTCTTTTAGGTTTATTCTTTTTTTTCTTAGGAAGTCCTACTACAACATTAGGATTATCATTATCTTCGAAATTAAATTCTTTTTCTAAACCATTAGAACTAAAATCTAAACTAACAAAACTACCAAAACCTTTTTGATATCCATATCTATGAAGTTTATTTGGTTCATACGTTATGATATACATTGACTCATCTGATTTAGAAACTATAACAGGTTTACCAAAACTCTCACCATCTATATATGTATCTAGACTCTTGCCAACCCTGTGATCTCCATTAAAATTAAAATCACTAATCCCCATAATAGTTTTACTTTTGTTATTCGGATGAAATATTAAAAGCATATTTGCTTCTAGATTATTTGCCATATCAGGCACTAAAAGTTTTATATTATCTTCATCTAAATCGCCTTTGAAATTAATTTTTTCTGCTAACTTAAGAACGTAACTTTTATTTGTTGTAGAGTATTCAGAATAATACACTTCTAAAACCCGTCTGTTACCCTTTTTTTGACTATCTTTTCTTACTAGCATAATTTCTGGAGCACCATCATTATTATCAAAATACCAAACCACTCCAAGAATGTTATCTTTTACAAATTGAGCTCCTGATGATGAACGACCCTTACTACTAGCTACCATGACTGCCTGCCATTTTCCAATTTCATCACCAATTTTTTTATTATCTTTGGCTAAACCTTTAACATCTTCACTAAGTAAATCATCTAATGCTATGCTAGAAGCAAATAATTTATCAGTATCGTATAATAATAAATATAAAGTCCATTTTCCTTTTTCGAGATTCCAACCTATCTTAACCTTATAGTCAGTTCCCATACCATCAGGAATTGCAACTCCTATCTTGGTTTTATCTGTGAATATATTTAGTTGCTTATTTTGCTTCTCTACAAAACCAATAAAACCTTTTGGTGCATCTTCGATAGTACCATCACTCTTTAAACGATAAATCCTCTCTTGATAATTAGTCATTGCTTCTAGATTTATCATTGGAACATTTATAAGTGTATAATCACCATCAAAGTTTTGATATGTATTAGCTGCTAATGCGTTATAAATGATTCTCTCTGTTAAATCTACTTTTGTACCTTGATTAAAAGCTTTATATATAACATCATAACTTTTATACTCTTGTGACTGGAATAGTTCTGCATTTGTCATAGTAGGAAAAAATGATGATATATCATCTTCATTTACAGTTATTTCAAACTTACTTTTGCCAATCTCAAATTCACTAGACTTCGTAAAATTAATATCATCTTTAGCCTTAGAAATATATGACTCTCCTAATACTTTATCATTACTATTTTTAATAATACTCTTAGTAGTCAACATACCCATTTTAAATGTATATAAAAGACCTCTAAGCATCACCATAATTACAAATGAGAATATCAAAGCCATCAACAATGCTGAGCCAGTTATTTTTGTGTTTAACCTATCATTCATATATACACCTAATCTTGACCTAATATATAAATTTTATTTGTTGCTTGCCCGGCAACTTTAAAAGAAATTTTAAGCTCAGCTGTAGAATCACTTTTTATATTCACAAGCTCTTTTTCCAATGATTTCCAATTTATTTTGGCATTTCCTTGACGAATATCTGAATTCATAACATACTCAATTTTCAGATCTGTTACATTACTTATTAATTCGTATATTTGTGAATCATCTGCATTTTGCTTCACATATTCATAGAGTGAATATATTTCATTACCATCTTTATCTTTTTTGTTAGTAGCAGCTACAAAGAATACTTCTAAGATATAGAGAGATCTTTCTCAGGCAAAGTATCCTTTTGAAACTCATTTACTTTGAAAATATTATTTGATGAATTTGACTTCAAAGTAGAGTCTAGACTACTTCTTTGAATCATCAGAAAGTCAGTTTCAGGTTGTACACAATGTATATCTTCATTAATATTCATATTTCGCAGAGCTTCATCATTTAACATTCGCTCTTTGCATAGCTCCGTAGACATACTCAGTCCCTTATGTAAACTCTTAAAGTTTTGCTCTGGTGCTTTGCCAATTGTTATTATACCCATTTTCCCGAAGATATCTTCAAAGTTATCCCCTGAGTTATCCACAAGATATTGATGAATATCTCCATATTTAGTTGTAAACCCTGCTTGCCCGATTGCATTATATAATATCTGCTTAACTAATAATTGATCAGAGTTTATTCTATGCTTATCGATAAGTTTTATATATTGCTTTTTCATATCAATATATATACCGATGGCCATACTCATTACTATAGCTGCTATAACCATTGCTACCATTAGTTATGGCAAAGTAAAACCTGATGATTTTTTAACTCTCTTCGCTATCATTAGCTTTCACATCTCTTTCAATAACTTTAACCTTATCAGCTACTTGCATTTGATTATCAATAGCTGCTATGTTTACAACTTTATATATAATATCAACATTATTAGCGGCATCTTTTTTTGCTTTTTTATCAGCTCTTTCTGCCATTTTTTTTGATATCTGCAACACTTAATGATTTAAATCTATTCACAGGTTGTTCTTTTTCCTGTGGCTTAATATCGTTTTCTTTTTCTAGTACAACTGTTTTGATAAACTCTATACCATCATCTGTTTTAGTATCGTCTAATACTCCTGTTAGACGATATATACTGACTCTTTCATCAAGAACAGTAGCTATTTAATCCTTCCTATTTTCAAGAGTTATACTCACAAGAATACTATTTAATAATATAAAACCGGATGATAGTACAAACAACAAAATCAAGGCAGCAATCATTGATTCTACGATACCAAATCCAGCCTGTGATTTTGTTTTTTTAGAAACATTGAATTAAATTTAGATTGAGGCTGAGAGAATTATGCTTCTTTGAATCTTCCGAAAGACATTAACTTATCATATCTTTTAGCATTTCTCTCCTCTACTGTCATCTCTGACAACGCTTTCAATTCAGCAGCAACCGCTTTTCTGATGTTAGCAGCTGTTGTATCATAGTCTCTGTGTGCTCCACCTAAAGGCTCTGGTATAACTGCATCAACTATCTCTAACTCTTTAAGGCGTCCAGATGTTATATTCATCATTTGTGTAACTTCAGATGCTTTCTCAGCTGTCTTGTGTAGAATTGAAGCACACCCTTCTGGAGAGATAGTAGCAAAGTAACTATACTGAAGCATAAGTAACCTATCACCAACACCTATACCTAGTGCCCCACCAGAACAGCCTTCACCAATCACAATACAAACCACAGGAACTTTAAGCGCACTCATTTCTAATAAGTTTCTTGCAATTGCTTCACTCTGACCACGCTCTTCAGCTTTGATACCTGGGTACGCACCTGGAGTATCAATAAAAGTAACGATTGGCATATTGAATTTTTCGGCTAATTTCATCAATCTCAAAGCCTTACGGTAGCCTTCAGGATGCATCATACCAAAATTATGTTTAATCTTACTTTTGGTATCACGACCTTTTTCTTGTCCTATAACCATAACAGGTTTGTTGTTCAGTTTAGCTAAACCACCAATAACAGCTAAATCATCACCAAATGCTCTATCGCCATGTAGCTCTTGAAAATCTGTAAAGACTAACGATAGTAAATCTTTAAAATATGGTCTATCTGGATGGCGTGATAATTGAACTACTTGCCAATCTGTAAGTTTAGAGTAAATAGACTCCATAAGCTCAAGTCTTTTTTTGCCAAGCTTTTTGATTTCAGCTTCAGTCTTTTCATCCTCATATACATGAGATAGTGAGGTAATTTTATCTTCAATTTCTTTTATTTTTGACTCAAAGTCTAAATAGTTCACTTATTTTCTCCTTTCAAATTCAAATCAATTCATAAAAATAGCTATTTTATATTCTAAAGTATTTTAGCAAAATAAAAAAGCTACAACCAATGATTTTTAAGGTTTGTTATAGTATCTATTTATAATATAATCTCAAACATAATTTTTTAAAATCTAGAATATTAACCACTATGAAAGAAGTTTCAAATCACACACCAATGATACAGCAGTATTTGAAAATTAAATCTCAATATCCGGATATATTACTATTTTATCGAATGGGTGACTTTTACGAGCTTTTTTTTGATGATGCAACAAACGCTGTAGAGCTACTAGACATAACCCTCACTGCTCGAGGAAAATCAAATGGTGAATCAATACCGATGGCTGGTGTGCCATATCACGCTGCAGAAGGCTATATCGCCAAAATTGTCAAAAAAGGATTATCTGTTGCGATATGCGAGCAAATAGGAGATCCAAGCACTTCAAAAGGTCCTGTTGAACGACAAGTTACACGTATAATAACTCCGGCAACAGTTTCTGAAGAAGCCTTCTTAGATAGTAACCAAGATAGCATTCTCGT
This sequence comes from Francisella orientalis FNO12, assembly GCF_001042525.2. Classification (NCBI taxonomy): domain Bacteria; kingdom Pseudomonadati; phylum Pseudomonadota; class Gammaproteobacteria; order Thiotrichales; family Francisellaceae; genus Francisella; species Francisella orientalis. The sequence goes on from NZ_CP011921.2 coordinate 1,540,824, forward strand.
AAGTATCTATGAAAAAAACAATAAATATCACATCGCGTATACTAGCTATACTCAAGGCAAAATTCATCTTGTAAATACAATGAAAAATTTATCTGATCTAAAAAATCAGATATTAAAGCTCTCTCCTCAAGAGATAATTACCAACTCTAATAACCTTATCCAAAAGAATATTTTTAACAAACCAGTAAAGGTTTTGGAAGAATGGTATTTTAGTAATTTTGAGGCAAAAAAGCATATAGTAGACACCTTTGATAACAGTTTTGCAAATAACATTCTAAACTCATATAAAAAAGAACAACTAACAGCTATCGGATCAATACTTGCTTATTTAACAAATACACTTAAAAGTATTCCTAAACACATTTCAGACATCCATCTAGATGAAGATCAAAACATACTAAACATAGATAGTAATAGTAGAAATAATTTAGAGCTAGATAATAATTCAAAAAGTAGCCTTCTAAACATAATGGATAAATGTAAAACTAGTTTAGGCAGTAGACTTCTAAGGAGATACTTCAAAAACCCTACTAGAGATCTAAATAAAATAGCTTTCCGTCATAATGTTATAAAAGCATTAAAGGAACAACACCATTTCTTAAAAGTTCAGGATATTCTGTCTTATATAAATGACATTGAAAGGATAATTTCTCGCGTTGCTCTAGGAACAGTAAAACCTAAAGATCTAGTATCTTTTAATAGCTCTCTCGAGCAACTACCTAAACTCAAGAATCTACTTAAAGAAATAAACACCTCTGAAATTATAAATATAAATAATCACATCCATCAAATTGATGAACTAACAGAACTACTAAACAAGGCTATTGTAGATAATCCCCCAGTGACCATTCGCGATGGTGGCGCCATAAAACATGGTTTCGACCAAGAGCTTGATGAGTTAAGAGGACTAAAAGACAACTCTTACGATTTTTTATTAAAATTTGAAACTCTACAAAAACAAAAAATAGGGATTAATACACTAAAAGTTGGTTATAACCGTGTGCATGGTTATTACATTGAACTCTCGAAACAATATGCTGACAAAGTCCCAGCTGAGTATATCAGACGCCAAACATTAAAAGCTAGTGAGCGCTATATTACTAATGAGCTAAAAGCTTTTGAAGATAAGATTCTCTCAGCAAAAGAAAAAGCTTTAGCTAGAGAAAAGCTTATCTACGATGTCCTATTGAATAAAGTCTTAGAATACTACTCTCAAATCCAACAGACTGCAGCAAGTATTGCAAAAATAGATGTTTTAGCAAACTTTGCAGAAAGAGCTATCAAACTAAACCTAAATCAACCTAAATTCAATAAAACTGGTAAGTTAGATATAAAAGAGGTTCGTCATCTAGCGATCGAGCAAAATATTGATGAACCTTTTATACCCAATGATACCCTATTAAGTACAGACACTTATACATTAGAAATAATCACTGGACCTAACATGGGTGGTAAATCCACATATATGCGTCAAGTTGCCCAACTTATCTTTCTAGCATATATAGGCTCATATGTGCCGGCTAACTATGCGGATATTTGCGATATAGACACCATATATACTCGGATTGGTGCCTCAGATGACATATCTAGTGGCAGATCCACATTCATGGTTGAAATGACTGAAACAGCTTACATTCTTAACAATGCTACTCAAAAGTCTCTAGTAATCATGGATGAAATCGGTAGAGGTACAAGTACTTTTGATGGTTTATCACTTGCAAAAGCTTGTGCAGAAAAATTTGCAAAAATTGGTGCATTGACTCTTTTTGCTACGCACTACTTTGAGCTTACAGAGTTAGTTAATCAGTATCCAAATACAAAGAATATCCATTTTGAAGCTAAAGAATATAAAGACAATATCTATTTCATGCACAAAGCAGTTGCTGGTGCGGCTAAAAAATCCTATGGTATTCAAGTAGCTAAATTAGCTGGCATCTCAAAAGATGTTTTAGAATCAGCAAAGAAAAATCTAGCTAATTTAGAAAAAGGACAAGCTAAATTAAATATCTCAGATCAACCCCAACAAAATCTCCAGCTTGATCAAACAACCATACAAAAAAATCATATTAAAGAGCGACTTGAAACAATAGATATCAACTCAATAACGCCTATCGAGGCTCTAAATATACTCTTTGAACTAAAAAAGCTCTAATTTAGTTATATAAACTTTTTCAATTTGCTATAATTTTTTAGATATGAATTTGTAAAGTCTTAGGAAAAACAATGCAAAACAATGAAAATCAACCTTCTTTTTTAATTCAAAAAGTATATACAAAGGATGTTTCATTCGAAACTGTAAACTCTCCAGCTTGTTTTAAAGATCAGTGGGATCCCAGCTCAGATTTCAATATTGATATTAATACAAAAAAAATTAATGATGAAAATTTTGAGCTTGATTTGACAATCACGATAACCACAAAAAACAAGCAAGCAAATGCGTACATAGCAGAGGTTACTCAATCGGGTATATTTACGATTACTGGCATGAATGAAGAACAAGTAGAATCAGTGCTTAACACCTACTGTGCTAATACTCTTTTCCCTTACGCAAAAAGAGTTATTGATTCTTCGATAATTAAAGGAGGGTTTTTACCTCTTAATCTAGCACCAATTAACTTTGATGCTATATATATGCAAAAAAAATTACAACAATCTCAACAGCCAGCACACTAAGTTAAGAATAAATATGAATAATCGACAGAATAGCTTCATCAAAATTTTAGGATCAATAATGATCATAGTAGGTACTATGATAGGTGGCGGTATACTAGCACTCCCTATCATAACCGCTAAACTTGGTTTTGTGATAGGCTCTATTCTCATATTCTTAGTCTGGAGTATAATGACTTACACCGCTGTCGTTATCTCAGATATTTCTTGCTCAATGCCTTATGGCAGTAGCTTTAAAACTATAGCACAGAGATATCTTGGAAAAGGTGAAGGTATAGTAGCAAGTATAGCTTTTTTAATACTTATGTATTTTATTAGTACCGCTTATATCTCAGCCGCTGCATCATCATTATCCTCATCCTTCCCTAATCTCGATGAAAAAGCATCGTCGTTGATCTTTGTAGTCATTTTTGGAAGTATCGTAGTTTTAGGAACAAGATTTGTCGATTATGCTAATAGATTTTTTATAATCCTAAAAATACTCGTATTAGTAATTTTATGTGTTGTATTTAATAGTTATATTGAAGTTCCAAATCTTTTTGTAACTCCAGTTGATTTGGGAGTTTCATTAATTATTGCAATTCCTGTTTTTACAACATCTTTTACATCTCATATTATAGTCCCTGCCTTGTCTGACTATCTTGGCAAAAATGCTAAAGATATGAAACTCATCGTTATTATCGGCAGTATCATACCGCTTATACTATATATCATATGGGTATTTACTATCTTAGGTGTACTACCACTACACGGTCATGTAAGCTTCATGGATTCGATATTTAATCACATCCCAGTTGATAAAGCTAATATCGGAGATATTCTAAAAACCTTAGGAAGCAAGGTAAGAACTCCGACAACAGATGCGGTACTGCATATCTTCACTTATGTGGCTATTATGACATCATTTTTAAGTGTTAACTTATCTTTATTTCATTTTAACTTAGACACATATAAGTTATATAAAACAAAAAAAGTTATTGGATACTCAATAGCAACAGTTCTGACTTTTGCCATTCCACTAATAATAAACCAAATGGATCCTGACATATTTATTTATGCTATGACATGCGTTGGCCTATCGATTGCTGTCTTATTGATGATTATGCCGGCTCTTATGGCATTTAAGATAAATAGTCTTGGCGAGAGCTTTAACTACAAGATATCAACCTACAAAAGCTTATGGCTAATTTCTCTAGTTTCTGGTGTAATAGTAATATTGTGCGTAGTTCTGTAATTTAGATAATGACAAATATAGAACATATTGATAATTTCCTTGATAATTTACTTTACCTAAAAAATTACTCTCAAGAAACTATAAATAATTATCGCAGAGATTTACTCCAGTTAAATAGTTCAATAGTTGATAAAGATATAACAAAACTTGAAAATAATAATATTTTAATGTGGGTTAAAAAGCTTCATGCCCAAGGAAACTCATCAAAAACATTACAACGCAAACTTAGTTCTTTAAGAAGTTTTTTTAATTTTTTGATAAATAGTGAGTTAATAAAAAATAATCCCACAACTGGTATCAAGGCACCTAAGAGTAGTAAAAAACTACCTAAAACTGTAAATACAGATGAGCTAGCCTACTTATTAGATATCAAACCAAGCAATAATATCGAAACTCGTGATATAGCATGCTTTGATCTTTTGTATAGCTGTGGAATAAGACTTAGCGAATTATCTTCAATAGAACTAAAAGACATAAATATAAATCAAAAGAGTATACGTGTCATAGGTAAAGGCAACAAAGAACGAATTGCATACTTTGGTAGTAAAACACTAACAAATTTAAATAGATGGCTAAATATTCGAGATACTTATAGCCTAAAATGTAACTATCTCTTCATCTCACAAAATGGTGGGCATTTAACAAATAGGTCTATCCAAAAACGGATTGAAATCTTTGCACAAAAATATGCAACAAAGCATATACATCCTCATATGTTACGCCACTCTTTTGCAACTCATGTTTTAGATTCATCTAAAGACTTACTTGCTGTAAAAGATTTACTTGGCCATGCAGATATTTCTAGCACGCAAATTTATACTCATCTAAATTTCCAACAACTTGCTAGTGTTTTTGATAAAGCACACCCTCGAGCGAAAAAAAAATCATGAATATTTACGATTTAGCAGTAAAATCTCATATTGAGAATATTACAGATATTGAGTTTGAATATATTTTATCAAACCAAAATGGTAAGTACTTATATGTCGAGGATAATATCCTAAAACTACACTACAAAGATAAAGAGCTATTTATAGATTTTAATAGTAGCGAAATTCTAAATAGGATAGATCCTAAAACTAAAAAATGCAGTATTGTCCAAGCAGTTGAGGGTCGCTCAAAAGACAAACTAAATATTCTAGATACAACAGCTGGTCTCGGCAGAGATACATTTACACTAGCAGCTAGAGGACATAGATTGACTTCGCTAGAGAAAGATTGTTATATTTACGTATTACTCGTAGATGCACTTCATAGAGCAAGACAAACTCATAACTTAAAAGACATTGCCAATCAAATAGACTTGATTAATATAGATGCTAATGAGCATATAAATACTACTAATATTTCTTTTGACTGTATATATATAGACCCAATGTTTCCACCACGTAACAAAAGCGCTAAAGTCAAACAAGGAATGCAAGTCTTACACGATATTGCTTTTAATAACGATGAATCTAACTCAAATTTACTCAAGAATATTATCTTATCGAAAAAAACAAAAAAAGCTGTTGTAAAAAGACCTATTAATGCTGATTTTCTTTATGATAAAAAACCAACATCTCAACTTAAAGGTAAAACAAATAGGTTTGATGTATATAGTCTATAACTGTATCAAATATTTCTCTTAGCATTTGTGTATGCTGCTACTATAATAATCCCAGCTATGAATAAAAGTACAGCTGATATCCAATAATATGGAATAAAATCTCTTATATTCTGAGGTGAATTGCTAATAACCATCGCAGAGTTTGCATAATTAACAGCATAGCTAAATAAACACTACAGAAAAAAATAATAACCCTATGGCCAACCTAAAGGCAACAAATATAGCTCCTATTACAATCAGCATATAGCATAGATAATCAAAGCCAAATAATAACTCGTAATCAAGTATATATGGATTGACATATTTATACATCACACCAACCCATAATAACAAGACAATCAAACTAGCAACTATTGCTAGCAATCTTACTTTTTGAGTTGGTTTGGTATAGTTAGATTGTTTGAGCCAAATATATCCAGTAACTACAGTTGTTAATATCTGTGCCGACAAATAGATAAATGATGTTGTAATCCCATATTTACCATAAATAAAAACTTTTATAATCAGACTAGCTAACACGAACATCCAAGCATACTTGTTTTTCTTATAAAGTAAAATTGCAAACCCAAGTAAACACGCATTAGCTATACAATCATAAATCACATAATCCAATGTAATCATAATAGAAACCTAAATTTATCCTTAATTGATGTAATATAAACATATATAATTGTAAATATAAAGTTTTAAGATATCTGTTTTATGATTTATTTAAAGTATATGTACAAAATATTATTACTGAGCATTATAACTAATGTTTTATACGCAAACCAAGATGACAATGTATATACATGGAGAGACTCTAAGGGTAATGTAGTATTCTCACAAACAGCTCCTATATTTGATCAAGAATACGAAAAAGTCGGTGTAGTTCATAAAAATAAAATACAACAAAAATCTCCTGTAGAACAACAACTTGCTTCACTAAAACAGAATAACTTATATTTAAGTGCTCATAATACACAACAAGATACTCAACAGCAAAACGGTAGAAATTCAGGAGTAATTAAAGTAAAAATAATCTCACCAGCTAATGGAGAAAATCGTTTTGTACATAATGAGAAATTACCAATAATTCTGGAGCCAGCTTTAACAGCTGAAGATCATCCCATATTCATAATAAATGGTATACCTTATCCCGCTCACTTTCAAAATGGCGTTTGAAAAATCAATAGACCAAATCCTGGACCTGTAACAATTTCTGTTAGAGGTAGTACCAAGGATCATAAAATCATTACATCAAGTGACTCAGAATTCTATAGACGTCAGGTTTTAGGTAGATAAATTAACATATCTAGGCTTTTGATTATTATTAATTTTATATATACTTGAAGATAGTTAAAAATTTGAGAATTTAATAATGTCCAATTTTCATAAAATTATCTTACTTTTCCTTATAACATCTTTCACGTTTATATCTTTTGTCCAAGCAGCTAACCCAACTATTTACTCATAGCGCTCAGAAAATGGTAATGTTGTATTTTCAGAAGAAAAGCCTTCGGATGGTACTGATTATAAAATCATCGAGGTCGGTCAACCTACAGTTGTTGATACCAAAGCTAGCCAAGATATGATTTCAAATTAACCCGTTGAAATTAAGCAAAGCGATATCTCTAAACTAAATAACTCTAGTCTGGCTGAAAAAAAATAAAGAAGTATTGGATAAAAATCAAAGAACTAGAGATCTAAATGTACAAATAACATCTCCAGCTAACGATGCTAATATTTTCACTAAAGAAGATAAGCTAGCCGTATCAACGAATCCTGCCATATCTGCTGATGACAAACCAACTTTTATAGTTAATGGCACAGTTATGCCAGCGACATTTGAAGATGGTCAGTGGAAAATTGCTAGACCAACTCCTGGAGAGAATAAACTGACTATAGCGGGACAGACATCTGCTGGGAATGAAATTAAATCGACAAATGAAGTAGCTTTTTATATCAAAAATGGTTGGTTACAACAATCTAAAAACACAGGAAACTATGCTGGAAGATAATTAATTTTACGTATACTCTACTCATCCCAATTGACTTCTATAAATTTCTCAGGACTTTTTTCTTTTAAGTGACTCAAATTAGGACAGTTTGATGTATGTATAACAACACCCTTTGAAACACTCATATATCCTTGAATTTCATCAGGATAAACAGGCTGACAACATTTAGCCATTTCATACTTCATACCATTAAATCCGGACACTAAAACTTTAGGGGTTTTGGCTTTAGCCGTAGTTACTCGATTTTGCTTTTTGACAAGCTTCTCTTCAGCCGAATATGTATCAAGTATATGATTAACAATACTATTAATCCTAACTGTACCGTTCTCAACAGCAACAAATAAGCTATCACTACTTTTCATATTAAACTTATTAACGACTTCTACAAAATCGACTTCTTTAAGATCATAACCTCTTAATTCTTTAAGAAGCCTATCTTTTCCTAAAACAATATTATCTTCTTTATTTTGCTCATTAAACCACTTTGTTACCCTAGATCTATTTCTAGCAGAGGTTAAATACCCTAAACTCTCAGAAGCCCAGTCTTTGCTAGGATTAGGCTCTTTCCCAGTTAGAACCTCGACCTTATCTCCTGTTTTTAGTTTAGTTGTTAATGGAACAATCTTACCATTTAATTTTACACCTTTTGTACGATGACCAACCATTGTATGTACAGAGTATGCGAAATCTAAAACCGTTGAGTCTTCAGCTAAATCTATTAATTCATTAGCGGGCGTAAATACATAAAGTCTCTTATTTAACTCTTTAGTAATTTGGCTATCATCTTCATTGATTTCTTTCTCCCATTCAAGAAGAGATCTCAACCATGCCACTCTTGCTTCGTATGATGCATCAAACTTCACACCTTCTTTATAACGCCAATGCGCAGCAAAACCAAGCTCTGATTCTTCATGCATTTTATGTGTTCTAATCTGAACCTCGATATTTTGTTCACCAACCCTGACTACAGTATGTATAGACTTATAACCGTTAGGCTTTGGATTAGCTATATAATCACTAAACTCCTCTGGAATAGGTGAATATAGATTATTAACTTCAGCTAGTACTTTATAACATTCATCTATATTATTTGTTATGACTCTAACAGCTGTAATATCATAAAGATCATTGATGTCTTGATAGCCTTTGTTTTTAAACTTTTTGTATATACTATAGATGTGTTTAACTCTACCTTGAACACCTGCATCTAAATTATACTTTCTGAGTATTTGTTTTAACTCTTCAATAACTTGATTAAGAAACTCTTCTCTTTCTTTACGTGTAAAACCTAAACTTTTGGCTATTTTTTTGTATTCTTCCTGCTCTAAGAAGAAAAAGACTCTATCTTCGAGCTCCCACTTAACGGCTCCTAAGCCAAGTCTATTTGCCAATGGTGCATAGATATCTAGCGTTTCTCTAGCTATAACTCTTAGGGTGTTAGTATTTAGAGATTTTAAATGACGGATCGTACATAGCTTATCAACTATTTTAATTAAAACGATTCTGACATCTTCTATAATCGTCAAAAGCATTTTCCTAAAAGTATCAATCTGCTCAAGTGAAATATTATCAGAACGATACATTCTAATAGCTGACATTTTGCGTGTACCTTGCAAAATCTTAACTACCGTCTGATTGGTTGCTTTCTCTACATCTTCATCTGATATATCACCAAAATTATATAGCTCGTAAAGTATTCCTGCTGAAACAGATTCTTCGTCTGCTTTGATTTTAAAAAGAACATATGCCATCTCGATAGCATATAAAAACGAGCTTATTCCGGTTGGATGACGTACTGATTCAGCACTCTTACCTTTTAGAAGTTCTAAAGCTGCTGCTATAATCTCAAACTTATCGCTAGTATAAAAACTTTTAAGCTCGAATATCAAAAGGTCGTCTTTTATCTGACCATCGCTATCCAAAAGTTTAGAGTCAATAACTTGCATAATTTCCCACTTTTTTATAAAAAAATACAAAGTTAGTCTATAAGCCGGGTTCTGTAATAGACAGTCATTTATCTAGGCCTGTTGTCACCAACAAGCTCAAGCGACCTACCCTGCTACAATGCGAGCAACATTTTCGTAGCGCTATTTGGTCTTGCTTTAGATGGGGTTTACAATGCCATTGAGTGTTACCACCAATGCGGTGTGCTCTTACCATACCTTTTCACCCTTACCTTTTTTTAAAAAAAGGCGGTTTATTTTCTGTTGCACTTTCCGTAGGCTCACGCCTCCCAGACGTTATCTGGCATCTTGCTCTATAAAGCCCGGACTTTCCTCACTCATGAAAAGTACGACTGTCCGACTAACTTTGTATTATTAGCTTTCTCTTATCTTTGTTAGTTCAATACTGTAATTAGATTTTACCGAATTATATTCCTCCTGCAAAGCAGATATTCTAGCATTATAATGCTTTTTTATTTTTATAATTTCAAACTCAAGATCCATTCTATCGTTATTTAACTTTAGTCTACACTTATTATATTCTTCTTGTAGAGCTATTCTATCATAACGAACAGCTTGTATTAGATTAAATATCTCGACTAACTCGGCTGGAAACTGCTTAGGTTTATCAAGGCTAAATTCCTCAGTATTAAGGCTCTTATAGCTATTTTCAAATTGATAACTACCACTATCATGTGGTCTTTTTTTTAAATCAAAACTAGGTTTTTTCATAGAAATATAAAAGATTTGAAAGTTAATAAAATTATATATGAGGTAATCTACCAAAGGCTACCAACAATTGCAACGCAATAATACCTACACCACAGAATAATATCAAAGATAAATATAGCTTACTGAGAATGTTATTTTGACCTTGTTTAGTTCTCACAATCCAAGCCATCAGTGCTGGTTGTACAATTAAAAGTACAGATACAAAAATACTTGCATATCCCAAAGCAGCTATAAAACTATTAACAAAATATATTGCAAAAAACAACGGAGGCACTAATGTTATCATTAAAGTGATTAATTTTTTTCTAGAATTTAGCGCATATAAATCCTGATTAAATGAAAATAATGCCAATGCAACACCAAGAAAAGATGTAATAATTGCAAAATTCTCAAAAAGCCTAATAAATACTAATGGAGCTCTTTGCCCTAAGCTTACATACGCTTCTGCTAATGTTTTACCTGAATGGCTAAGATCAATAAAACCATTACCGCCATGTAGATTTATAGTCCCCAGAGTTGCCATAACCCAAACTAAATAAACAATTAGTGGTGCTAATGCTCCAGCTGCTACTGTTTTTTTAAATACAACATCATTTTCAAAATAGTTTCTAATCGCAGGAATCACAATGTGAAACCCAAAAGATGTTACAAGTATTGGGATAGAGAACCAAACATACTCAACACCTAGCGCTCTACTCTCTAGTACAGCAGGTCGTATTTGTGGAGCTACAAAAGATATAAATAATACAAAAGCCAAAACTTTTAGACTTAAAAATAACTCATTAACTCTAAATACAACCTTAATTCCTTTATAAATAAAAAAGCCAAAAACAAATGTAAATAAAAACTTTGCAAAGCTATCATTACCAAAGTTAAACCAGCTAGTAACATAAGTTTCAAAGAGCTGACCGCCCATAAAGATATAAGCTGTAAGGAGTGAGTATAACAATAGTAAATAAAATAATAAATTCATCACTCTACTAGACTTACCTAGTATATTATGAGCAATCGAGTCCATATCTGTACCTAATGGTTGTGAAACATTTGCCTCAACAATTAACAAAGCTGTCGCATACATGATGATCCAAACCAGAAACAATGCCATTAATGCATAGTTAAATCCTACTGCTGCTACTGCAAATGGAATACCTAGCATACCAGCGCCTATCGCTGTACCAGCTATAATAGCTATAGCACCAAATTGTTTAACTTTTGAAACCTGTTTCATAGGCACCCTTTTTTATAAAATTATTTTCAAAAACATCAAATTATACCAATATTGATAATTTAATGTAAATAACCAGTAATTAATAACTTACTATAAGATTATTTTTGTAAAATTATCTTCTTGATTTTAATAGCAGATAAAGACAAACTTGCTAATAAATTTTAGCATCGTACTGTAAATATATCATGAGTATACAAAGAAAGGCAGTATTTGTACTTTTTATAGTGACTATACTTTGGGGAACAACATTCCCTTTAATTAAGATCTCTCTTGAGTATGTATCACCAGGGCTTTTTGTAGCTTTTAGACTTGGATTATCATGCCTACTATTCCTACCCTTAGTTTTAAGAGCTGAGTTTAATAATAAGCTCTACTTACTAAAAGTTGGAGCTATATTTGGCTCACTTGAGGGCATGAGTTTTTATTTTTAGACTCAAGGACTATACACAGTTTCATCAAGTGTTTCTGCATTTTTGACAGCTTTGAGTGTAATTATGATTCCTTTTATAGGAAGTCTTTTTAAAGTTGATCGATTAACAATTTACGGAATAGTTGCTTCTGGTGTTTCATTGGTGGAAATATACGCATTATCAGGAGCAAGTTTTGATAACTTTACTATAGGTTATCTCTGGTCAGTATTGTGTGCATTGATGTATGCTGTATCAGTGGTATATCTTAGCTATGAAACTAGAAAAGATCATCGCAGCGAAGCTTTTGAAGATCTACGTTTACTCATAATACTACAAGTAGCTTTTGGTATACCTATGCCTTTGATAACAGATGTATCATCGTTTATGTATCTTCATTTTAACTATATCTTAATAATCGCTATAGTTTTTTGCTCAATTTCAACAATCACTTGCTATTACTTACAAAACACTTATCAAAAACACCTAAGCATGTCTCAAGTTCTGTTATCTTCTCTTTTGAGCCTATTTTTGCAACAATTTTTGGGAAACTTATCAATAATGAAAAAATATATTTATCAACTATTATTGGAGGCTCATTAATACTAGTAAGTTACTTTATAATTGAGATAGGAAATAGGAAAAGGCAAGTCTAAGCTCTTGGATCAAAATTCATTTTTTCTTGCATCTGCTTATAGAACTCTTTTTTCTCATCAGTATCAGCAGGTGGTAATTTGACATCATAAACAATATAAAAATCTCTATCCCCAAGACCTTTACCTTTGATACGCATTTTTCGACCTGATTGACTACCCTCTGGCACTTTCATTTTTTTCTTGCCATATGGGGTATCTATTTCTAGTGATGTACCCAGAGCCGCCTCCCAAGGAGCTATATTAATATGCTCATATATATCATTGCCATCAACCTTATAGTTTTTATGATCCACTACTTCAACTTTGATATACAAATCCCCAGCCGGCGCATTTGCTCCAATACCTGCACTACCTTTACCTTTGACACGCAGTTTTTTACCATTACCCATAGCTGGTGGTATTTTGACATCTACACTTTTGTGCTGCATTGTTGGCATACCATTAGCACCTGCTTCTTGATAGCTATATGAAACAGTTCTAGAGTCACCTTTTATAGCATCCTCAACATTCAATCGTAAAGAGATGTTTATATCCTCACCTTTTCTAGCTCTTGGTTGACCTCCACCAAAGCCTCTTGCACCAGCTCCACTACCAAAAAGATCACCAAAAATATCTCCTAAATCCTCGAAGTTGAAGCTTTGAGAACCTCCGCCTTGAGAAAAACCTCCAAAGCCGCCTCCAGCTCCGCCCAAACCTCCTTGCTGAACTTTGTCCCAGTTTTCTCCATACGCATCATATAGTTTTCTCTTTTCTTTATCACCTAAGACATAATAAGCTGTTTGAATTTCTTTAAATTTATCCTCAGCCCGTTTTTCTTTGTTGACATCCGGGTGATATTTTTTTGCTAATCTTCTGTATGCTTTTTTTAACTCAGCTTCTGAGGCATCTCTACTAACTCCTAGTAAAGAATAATAATCTACCATATTTTAAACTCCCAAATACTTTCAAACATATCCAATAAATAGATAATATGGATATATAGTTAATGTTATAAAATTTCCTGCTATTAGATATAGGGATTAATTAGCGAAAAACAAGTGATATGGTTAAATTATCTAAAAATTATTAATAAGTTTAATACATTACTTATTACTAGCAAATGAATATATAAACCCAGCCAATAAAGCCCATGGACAATTAAATATAAGATTAGCATAAAACTAATCCTGCCATATAGGCAGTAAATATCTTATTTAGAGATCCTTTAAAAACACTCATAAACAAACTCTCTATTTATATAAATTACTCAACAATCGCTATGACTCTATATATAATTCCAGCGAGTAATGCCCATATAGAATTGAAAACTATATTTAGAACAATCACTTCACTCCCTGCATTCAAACCAAAATAACCTTGGCCAGAAAGAGGCATATTAACTAAAAAGTTAAAAAATATAACAGCTAGTGCAATTACTACTGTTTTAATTAAAATATTTTTAGGGATAGGAGAGGCAAAAAGTATTGCCCATACACCTCCCCATACCATTAAGCGGTAAAGTGTATATTTAAAATCATCATTTAGGTATATCCCATGCTGCCTTATATAGGTAAAAATAAAATACAAAATATAAGCACTAATTAATCCACTCACAAAACCTATAAATACATTACCTAATAGTTTTTTCATTTAATTATATCCTTCACTCTTTCAAATTTATAAAACTCATAACAACGGTACAACGTAGTCCATAAAACTAACAATGTATAAATCAATCCTAGCACAAATACTGTACTCGGTAATAGAATCATAACTATAAAAAAGATAAATGTTTCCGCTCTTTCAATCAAACCCGGACTATAGTAAAAGCTTTTAGAAGATTCTTTTTGACCGAAGATTCCTACTAACAAAAAACTACTAATACAGACAATAATAGACATCATCATTAATAAACCAACCCATACAATATCAAGTTGATTAATAAAGATAACGATAATTATAAAACTCTCTACAAAACGATCACTTAATATATCTAGCATAGTTCCAAATGATGATGAGCTATTTTGCAGCCTTGCGACTGAGCCATCTAAAATATCTAGATATCCTGATAACAATAACAAAAAGACACACAAGTATTGATTTATAAAAAATGATACAGCAGCAACTAAACCACAGATTAAAGATAGTATTGTAACTGCATTAGGCGCTATTATAGGTGCTACAAGCTTAGCAACATTATCAACAAAGATTCTCTGAAAAGCTGGTCTGATTTTTTGTTCTATCATAACCTTTTACCAAATACTTTCATTAACAGTCTAACTAAGCGTCTAACTTTGTTACTATATAGTTTAGGTGTGAAATAACTTCCAGCAATTCTTTTGTTTAGCTCACTTAAAGTTGGATATGCCACAATATGAGAAGCCATATCTTTTATCTTTAGTTTGTTTTTAATTGCTAAAGTCCATTGTACAATTAGCTCACTAGCGCTTTCACCAACAATAGTAACCCCTAATATATAACCTTTTTTATTGACCGCTACCTTGACTAATCCATTAGTTGCTAGACTTGCTACTGCTCTATCATTATTTTGATATGACAAATTCAGAACTTTTGCGCCTTGATCTTGAGCTTGTGAGATATCTTGACCAACATGCGCTATTTCTGGGCTAGTATATATAGACCATGGCAAGCTACTATAATCAACTTTTGCAGGTAGCTTAAATAAGATATTTTGGATCACTATACCAGCATGATAGCCGGCTACATGAGTAAACTGATACCCTCTGGTGACATCGCCTATTGCATAGATATTTTTATAGTTTGTTCTCAAGCGCTTATCAACATCTATACCTCTAGAGGTATACCTAACACCCACATTATCTAAATTTAACTTAGCTAAATTTGGCTGTCTACCCGCTGCAACCAATAGATGCGACCCCTCGTAATACTTATCGCCACAACAAACATTTACCTGTTGGTTTTGCTGTTCAACCTCTGTGATATTTACATTTGTAATTATGTTGATACCTAGACAATCAAACTCTTTTATCACAACTTTGCGACATTCACTATCAAGCATACCTAAGATAGTATCTGAAGCTTCAAAAATTGTAACTTGGCTACCAAGCAAAGCATAAGCTTGCGCTAACTCCACACCTATGGGTCCACCACCGATAATCATCAAATGTTCTAGTTTTTCTTTAAGCTCGAAAATTGTTTCATTGGTTAGATAATCAGCCGTATCCAAACCTTTAATATTAGGAATACTTGCTCTTGAACCAGTAGATATAACAATATATTTAGCCTTGATAATATTACCACCCGCTTTGACCGTATAGCGACCAACTATCTCGGCATATTCTTGGATAACTTTGACGCCTAATTTCTCAAAACGATCGACTGAGTCATGTGGCTCTATTTTTGCTATAGTAGCTTTGATATGTGCTTGTACCTTGGCGTAATCAATATCTATGCTATCTACATTTATACCAAAGTCTTGAGCCTTATTTAATTTTGTAATAACTCTTGAAGCTTCTATAATTGCCTTAGATGGCACACAACCATAATTAAGACAATCACCTCCCATCTTACCACCTTCACAGAGAACTACACTTGCACCCATTTGTACTGCACCAGCAGCTATAGAAAGTCCGCCGGAACCACCACCTATAATACAAATATCTGTTTTAATCATAGCTACTTTCTCTTTTTAATAATTACTGGAACAATTGACAGTACTGCTAAGGCTATTAATGGCAAAATAAATTGAGGCTCTAATATGATACCTAGGTTAATATCTGCTCCTTGCTGAATCACATAAGCAAAGCTTGTACCAACCCATACATAAACAACACTACCAGGAATTATCCCAAGTAATGTTGCCCAAAAAAAGTCTCTGAATTTAACACCAAACATACCCACTGCGATATTTATAATAAAAAATGGAAATATAGGTATCAATCTAAGTATTAATAAATAGTTAAAGACATCCTTTTCAAAGCCTTGTCGCATTTTTTCGATACTGCCTTTAGCCTTGCTCTTTAGTGAATCTCCCAATGCTGTTCTAACAGCAATGAAAACTACACTTGCTCCTAATGTTGCAGCTAATACAACAATAATTGAACCTAATACCAAACCAAATAGTAAACCACCTAACAAAGTCATAATAGTAGCCCCTGGTATAGATAACGCCACAACAACTATGTATGCAACCGAAAATACCAATATACAAGCTAAAAAATGCTGATTAGCAAAGTCTAATATTGTTTGATAGTTATTTTTGAGTGCTTCAAGAGATAAATATTGCTGCCCCCAAAAACTAAAGAAAGAGATTATACCAATGATTAGTACTGCTATTGGAAAAAATTTATAAAATTTACTATTTGCCATTACTTCGCTATTATCTAATGTATCTAAATTACATAATATACTTATGCTCAAAGAAACTCATCAAAGTTATTTAGCAGCAATTAACAAAGAAAATTATAAAACAGTATTCTATTCTGAAGAGATGAAAACTCCTATTGGTAATCTCATTGCTATTGCTGATGATAATTACCTATATGCTTGCTTTTTTATTAGTGATTTAAATATCTATTCTATAGAAAAATTATTGAAAATTTATAATGCAAAGATATCATTCAAAACAAATGACATAATCAACCAAACTAGAAATCAACTTAATAAATACTTTAACAAAGAATTAAAAACATTCTCTATCCCCCTACAACTAACAGGCACTGACTTTCAAAACAAGTTTGGCACGAGCTGATAAAGATCCCTTATGGAGAAACTATCAGCTATCGTGAAGAAGCTACAAATATCGGCAAACCAACTGCTTTTAGAGCTGTAGCTAATGCTAATGGTAAGAATCTATTGGCCATAATTATCCCCTGTCATCGAGTAATCAACTCTAGTGGTAAACTTGGTGGCTATACTGGTGGATTAGATAAAAAAGAGTTTTTGTTAAATCTAGAATCTAATTAGCGATTAGAAGTAACTATTGCATATAAGATTTTTATTACAAAATTCTCTTTCTATGTAACCAAATCCATATCAGTGGAACTGCTATAATTATAATATCCGCCACAACCAAAATCATTGTGTATTGGAGGACATTTTTAACATGTGAAAATGCAGGTGGGAATAACCCAAGTATAAAGCCTAACATATACATAAATATTGCAACTAATGACATAGTTACGAGTAGCCAATTAGAGTTTCTTCTACCCACATGAAATACTCGATGAGTATGTGGTTGTGTAAATCTAAGTCTAATCGCCGCGGCAAAAACCATTATCCACATAACTACAGTAAACTGTGATGTAATAGCAATTAATAATGCGAATGCTGCATATACTGATGGCATTACTAAAAATACAGATGATAACACTAAAACTATCAAAATTTGTATTACAAGCATATTTACTGGCATACCAAATCTATTTTTACCAGCCATAATTTTTGGGAAAAGCTCCTGTTCTGCTGCTGTCTGCATACCACGAGCAGGTCCTAACACCCATGTACTAAGAGCCGCTAACATACCCAAACTTATCATTATCACAACTACTAGCTTAACTTTACCCAAGCCTATTATGTTTAATACTTGTGAGATACCCTGTATCAGACCATTTAAAACATTAACATCTTGTACAGGAATAATAATAGTTAAACCAACTGTTGTTAAAATAGTTAATGATACGATTATCAAAGTAGCTATTAGTATTGATTTTGGAATATTTTTCTGAGGATTTTCGATATTTGTCATATGGAAAGCTACTGACTGAATACCAGAATATGATGACAATGTCTTAACCAAAAGAGCATAAGTACCTACAGAAAACACTGGTAAAAGATCACTAAATCCATGATACTCTAAATTACTTTGACCAGTAACTAAGAAATATACTGCACCAGAAACTAATAGTATTCCTGGAATTATCATACCAAATACTGCACCAATAATATTTAGCACAACAACTTTTCGTAATGGTAAGCAGTTAAACAAACTTATAACGATAAATACAGCAACCATCACCAACCAAAAAGTAACACTTGTTTGAGTATTCTCAGCAAAACCTCTAAAGCCAATATATGAGAATGTTGCAATTAGTGCTGTCACAGAACTTGGGAAGCCTACCACATTATTAAACCACTCTAACCACATCGCAAGTATGCCGGATTTTTCACCAAGACCTGCTTTAACCCAGCTGAATACACCGCCATTATTTTGCGTTATCATACTACTAAGCTCAGCACAAATAAGCGATGTTGGTAATAAAAATGTAACTGCAGCAATTAGATAAAAGAAAACACTCTGTAAACCTATTGTTGCCATATAAGCTATCGAACTTAAACTAATTATCGCTGAGATATTTAGCATTGTTAGCGATAGTGTTGAAATTTTTTTGTTAGATATATGCATAATTCAAATAAACCTTATATAAAATACTCTTGAACAGTTGGTCTTAAATTGTATTCACTAGCTAAAACCTTACCATAAGCTCCTGCTGAATATATTGCTAATAAATCACAACGCTTTATTTTAGGAAGCTGAGAATATTTTGCAAATACATCACTGGATTCACAAATAGACCCAACTATATGATAATGCTGTTTTTCATCAACACTTTCATCGACCAAAGCCTCAATATTATATTGCGCTTGATACAATGCTAGTCTAATAAGCTCTGTCATACCTGCATCTATAATCGCAAAATGAGTATCCTGAGTTACTTCATTAAACAATACCTGTGATACAAGCACCCCTGACTGTGCTACTAATGATCTACCAAGCTCAAAATGTAGCTTAACATCATCACAATATTCAAAAAACTCTCTAAATCTAGCAAAATAGTTATCAAAGTCTACTATAGGATTCTGTTGTGAATTTTGATAATCAATCCCCAAACCACCACCAAAATTAATATGCTCAATACTAATATTATTTTCTTTCAATAATTTTATATGCTCATTTGTAGTAATAGCTAATGATTGAAAAACCTGATAATTCAATATCTGTGAACCTACGTGATAATGTAGTCCTATAATCTTTATATTTCCAAAGTTTTGAAAATCATTTTTTAACCAATTAAGAATATTAGCAAAAGCAATGCCAAACTTATCATCAAATTGCCCTGTACTTATATAATGATGAATCTGTGCATCTATATTTGGATTAACTCTCAGACAAATATTTACCTGTTTATTCTTCGAAGACGCTATTTGGCTAATAACCTCTATCTCTTCTAAAGACTCGCTGTTAAAAGCAAAAATATCATTATCAATAGCCAATTCAATCTCCTAGTCAGCTTTGCCAACTCCTGCAAAAACAATATGCTGAGGATCTGCATTCTGCTCAAGCGCTCTTCTAATCTCACCGCCACTTACACAATCAATTCCCATACCATATTTCTTAGCAATATTTACTATCTTTGGATGATGATTTGCCTTAATTGCATAATGAATCTCAGCGTTTTTGAAATTTTTATCTAATGCTTTTTTTGCACTGGCAAATGTATATTCTAAAAGTGTACTATCATATATATAACATGGTGTCGTGAGTTTATGCCCTTTTATATAATTAGCTAGTCTAGCTCTATCAAAAACTATATAGTTACTCATTTAATTATCCTTTTAAATATAAGAATCGGCAACTGCCAATCATCTTGTACTTGTTTATAAACATCTTGAGTTAATTGTACCAATATAGGATTTTTATTCATATCCAAATAAGATTGAATATCTCTAATATCATCATCTGCCATAGCAGTACTTCCTTCTGTACCTGTAGTCGGAGACTTCTAGATATACATAAAAATACAAGAGCCTTTTTTGGCTATCGCTGGATTAGTATTGTACAAAATCTCTACACCATATTTATAGATAGCAATCTATGACATATTTTCAGCTGATAGTCAATCTTTATCATCAATAAGATTACTATTAACTATTTGGTTATAGTATTTTGAATTACTATCATCTACACATTCGATTCCAGTTTTTAGCCGTACATATTCAACTGCTGAGATATTAGCAAATCCAAAAGTTTTATCAATATCGAAAATACCTGCTGGTGATTTACTATCACCTTCTTTTTTTTTTGAGTCTGCATCTGCTAGACTTTGATATATACTATTTGCCCAAGCTAAGCCATTCTTACCGACTACTACAGTAGTCGCTAATTTCTTAGCCAACCAATTATTTTGATTGTCTTTTTCAAAAAACCAAAGCCTCCCTGATATACTCTGTCAATTTAATGTAGTTACTACAATTAATTGCTTAGCTTTTGGTATTTTTTGTATACTTAGATTTTGACTAACCATTTTTGTCCTCCTAAACTATAATTTCAATCAATAAATTTAAAGAATAAGAGGTTTTCGCTTAGTGTATGTTTTATGGTTTTTTGGTATTAATGAATAATTTATTTTGAAATAAAATTTTGAAATATACATACACTATTCTCCTACTGTTAGAGGTTCCAAATACGACTCATAAAGTTATAACCAAATGACATATTCATGCTCTATTCCTTTTGGTTTAATTTAACGAAAAATATCATTTATTTCATTAGACTAAACAATAATCAATTTTTTGTAAAATATTTTTATATATGAAATTAGATTATTTGACTTTTATTAATAAAATATTATTATAAATATCATGTTAATTAAGCCAAGTTCGTTGTAAACTGATTTAGTAAAATGCAAACTTGTACATGTAGGATATTCTCTTATATGATTCATCATGAAAATTCATGATTGAGTCTATCTCGTATATGAGAAATATTCTAAATAAATTTTTAAATCACAAAGGAGATGCATAAATGGATGCCCAAAAATATATTGATAGCGTAATCGCTAAAGTAGAAAAAAGAGATGGACATGAAAAAGAGCTCATTCAAGCTGTAAAAGAAGTTTTTTCTACTCTTAGGCCAGCATTAGAAAAAAATCCAAAGTTCATCGAAGAAAATATTCTAGAAAGAATCGTTGAGCCAGAAAGAGGAATTACATTTAGAGTTCCATGGATTGACAGAGATGGCAATGTTCAGGTTAATAGAGGTTACAGATATCAATTTAATGGTTCAATAGGTCCTTACAAAGGTGGTATTAGATTCCACCCTAGCGTATATTCTGGAATCATTAAATTCTTAGGTTTTGAGCAAATATTTAAAAACAGTTTAACTACACTTCCTATGGGCGGTGGTAAAGGTGGTTCTGACTTCGATCCTAAAGGTAAAACTGATGCAGAAATCATGAACTTCTGCCAAAGTTTCATGACTGAATTACAACGCCATATCGGTCCAGATATCGATGTTCCTGCAGGTGATATCGGTGTTGGTGGTAGAGAAATCGGCTACATGTATGGTCAATACAGAAGAATCCGTGGTGCTTTTGAAAACGGTGTATTAACTGGTAAATCTTTAGAGTCAGGCGGTAGCTTAATTCGTCCTGAAGCTACAGGTTATGGCGCTGTTTTCTACTTACAAAACATGCTTAAACATGATGGTGAGACTATGCAAGGTAAAACTGTTATAGTTTCTGGTTATGGTAACGTATCTTGGGGTGTATGTAAGAAAGTTGCTCAGTTAGGTGGTAAGGTTGTTACTATCTCTGGTTCAAAAGGTTTCGTACATGATCCAGCAGGTATCACTACAGAAGAAAAAATCAATTTCTTATTACAAATCCGTGAAGGCAAAGTTTCTATGCAAGATTATGCAGAGAAATTTGGTGCTACTTTCCATGCTGGTCAAAAGCCTTGGGGAGTTAAAGGAGATATCGCTATCCCTTCTGCTACTCAAAACGAGATCGATGTTGAAGATGCTCGGAAGCTTATCGATGCTGGTGTTAAATATGTTGTTGAAGCATCTAACATGCCTACAACTAACGAAGCTATCGAATTCCTAATGGAGAAAGGTGTAATTCTAGCTCCAGGTAAAGCTGCTAACGCTGGTGGTGTTGCTACTTCTGGTTTAGAAATGTGTCAAAACTCTGCTAGAATAGCTTGGACTGCTGAAGAAGTAGAAGCTAAGTTAGAGCAAATTATGGCTAATATCTTTGATGCTTGTAAATTCGCATCTGAGAAATATGGTCTTGGCTACAACTTAGTAGCTGGTGCAAACCTTGCAGGTTTTGAAAAAGTAGCTAATGCTATGATCCAACAAGGTAGATATTAATATCTAAGAATATATTACTTATATACTGCTAGTGACTATTCAATCACTGGCAAAATCTGCTAAAATCATTCTCTCAAAGTTCTTTCTTAAAAAAACAAATTGATTAAACAGAATAATTTTACGACTAATAATTATCAGCATAAAGATAAGAATGCTTGTATTACTTTCATTCCCAATACTAATGGGTATGAGTATAGATTTATTTGCACCATCTTTACCTGGTATTAGTGCATCTCTTAATACAACCGCTTCTATCTCAAAAATGGTGATATCTATATATCTGATAGGTTATGCTATAGGTAATCTCCTAATAGGTATTATTACTGACGGTATAGGTCGTAAAGTTCTACTTAGGACATCATGTGTACTATTTGTCATAGTTTGCTTACTACCTACTCTAATACTTGCTTACTACCTACTCTAATACCAAATGAATATGTATTGCTAGGCTCACGATTTTGTCAAGGATTTCTGATGGGATCAATGGGAGTTGTTACTCGAGATATTTTTTCAGATATTCTACCACCTGAGAAGCTTCTAAAACTTGGACCAACAATGGGATTTTTATGGGGATTAGGGCCTATAGCAGGACCTATAATCGGTGGCTTCTTACAAGATGCTTTTGGTTGAAAATCTGGATTTTACTTCTTTAGTATCGTAGTAGCCTTGCTGACAATATTAGTTTTTATCCATATCCCTGAAACGCTTAGCAAAAAATCAAAACTAAGCACAACTAAAATCAAACCAGATATAATAGAAGTTATAACTAATAGAGAATTTATGACTCTCTGTGTAGCCATGGAAATAGCTTATTCACTTATCATTAGTTTTAATACTTTAGGCCCTTTTTTAATTCAAGATGTAATAGGATATTATGCTGTTTACTTTGGTAAATTAGCTATATTTTTAGGCTGCGCCTTTCTACCAGCACCGATACTTGGGCGTAAATTATTAGATCATTACTCCGTTGGTAAAATATTTTTTGTAGTTATCCATTTATTCATAATCTTAACTGCTATTTTCTTTATAATTAGCCTAATAAATAACAGTATATCTTTGATTATTATTGCTACTATGACTGTTTATTTCACATGTGGATCAATCTTTCCACTATCGATGGGAAAAGGTATCTCAATGTTTCAACATATCCCTGGAACTGCAGCAGCAATTATGTATTTTGTGAATATCTCAATGACTAGTTTGACATCATTTTTACAAAGCTATGTTCATGCTCACAGTATTACAAACATTATAAGTATTTACTTGGTTTTAATGTTTATAATTGTTGGGTTATACTGGTATAAACTAAAGGATCTTTAAATCTTATGTCTATCAAAAATTATGATGTAATAATAATCGGTGCCGGTGCAGCTGGGCTTATGTGTGCTATAGAAGCAGCCAAAAGATCTCGTAATGTACTAGTATTAGACCATGCTAATAAAGTAGGCAAAAAGATTCTAATGTCTGGTGGAGGAAGATGTAATTTCACAAACTATAATATCGCAGCTGATAGATACTTAGCTGATAATCCGCATTTTATGAAATCTGCACTATCAAGATATACTCAATGGGACTTTATCAGTCTAGTTAGTGAATATAATATTCCTTATCATGAGAAGACTCTAGGCCAACTTTTTTGTGATAACAAAGCTAAAAATATCGTTAATATGCTGTTAGATGAATGCCAGAAATATCAAGCTAAGATACAGTTGCATACAACTATTGATAACATTACAAAAAAAGAAGACATATTTTATCTAACAACCAGCAATGGTGAATACATATGTCAATCACTAGTGATTGCTACTGGTGGGTTATCTATACCTACTATGGGGGCAACTAGATTTGGTTATAAAATCGCCAAAAAATTTGGCTTAAAAGTTAACCCTCAAAGAGCAGGTCTTGTACCTTTTATTTTCAACTCGGAAGATCAACAAAAATTTGGACAATTACGTGGCGTATCAACTTACTGTAGAGCTTCAAATAATCGAGCAAGCTTCGACGAAAAAATTCTTTTTACACACAAGGGATTAAGTGGTCCAGCAATTTTACAAATATCATCTTATTGGCACTCGGGAGAGAGTATCGAAATTAATCTTTCCCCAAATGTAAATATTAGTGATTTTTTAACTTCAAAAAAAGAACAAGGCTCAAAAGTCATCCTAAAAAATACTCTATCGGAACTGCTACCGAAAAATCTCCTTAGTACATTTTTTGAAGACTCTCTACTTGAAAAAAGATTATGTGATTTATCTGCAGAACAGATAAATAAAACTCACCAACAGCTCCATCAATGGATAGTATATCCACAAACTACAGAGGGCTATCGTACCGCAGAAGTTACATTAGGTGGTATTAGTTGTGATGAAATATCATCAAAAACTCTTGAAGCAAATAGAGTCAAAGGTTTATACTTTATTGGTGAGGTTATTGATGTAACTGGATGGCTAGGTGGATATAATTTTCAGTGGGCTTGGGCTTCTGGATGGGCCTCAGGACAAGTTGTATAAATCTAATCGCTGAGCTATAATTAACTAAATATTTTTCGGGTCAAATATTCTAATATGAAAATACCTAACGAGAAAGAATTCGCTATAAAAAAAGCTATTCTAAAAGCCCTTGAGCAAGGCTATAGCGTTGCTCAGTTAGCGGATGGTTTTGGAGTTTCTAGAAGCCTGATATACAAATATCGTAGAGTACTTAGAGATCAAGGTTTCATCAGAAAAAATGAAAATGATATGTATGTCATTACTGAGAATAAATTTTCTATGAAACCAGAAACTCCTAAGACCGCTAGTCTTGATCTAAAATATGCTGAGTTAAGTGACCCTGATACTTATTCTGAACAAAATCAACCTATCGAAACTGTAGATAATGAAACTTTTTCTGATGAAAGCCATCTGCAAGATAATAGTTTAGCAACTATAGAATCAATTCAAGATTCCGTAGAACAAATGCAAAGACTTAATGAACTCAAAAAAGCTAATAAATTAAGAGCAAAAAAAGGTTTTTTGAATAAGGTCTTTGGAAAAATTAAAAAAATTATTTAGTAAAGGAACTACCATGTCAAAACTTATAGAAAATATTGCGGAATTTGCACATAAAAATTACATATCAGAAGAAACTGTAAAAGAATTAATTACTCATTTCACTAATGATGCTGAGAAAATTCAGAAATTTATTCTAGAAAAAACAGAATGAATTTTTGATGCTAACATTAGAAATTTAGAACTTAAGGAAGCTCTTAAGAACCTTAAATAACTTTTTCTTCTGAGATAATTATCTAAGCCACTTGCTTTTGGCTAGTATTTCCCAAATTCTTCAATGAGTTTTTAGCATTAACAATATTTGGACTATAAATATCCTTAGAATCTTCTAGAGCCTTTCTTACTGTACTTATATCTTGCTCTGGAAACTGCGACTCTTGTAAATTAGCATATAACAACGCAATAATACTAGTAACATGAGGAGTAGCCACAGATGTACCCTGCATATAGCCATACTCATAATTATTTAATGTAGAGTAAATCTGTGCTGTTTTGCCATAATTATAACTATCACCACCAGGAGCTCTAACAACTAGACTGTTTACTCTCCATTTTAGAATTCCATCCGGAGCATAGTATGTAGAGTAAGGTGCTAACAATCCTTTTGGTCCTGTAGATTCAACAACTATCGCATTTATATCTCTACAACCTGATGGTATGTCATTAAATAGATTTTTACCATCATTACCTGCAGCAATAACTACCGTGACACCTCTTTAATGTGCAGCCTGAATAGCCTCTTTCCATGCTGGGCATAATGTACCCATGTAGTTATCTCTCCACTCATCTTGACTAACTATAAGCTGTCCAGTATATGGATCAATCCTAGACATTCCCAGACTTAGATTAATAACTTTAACGGGTGCTTTGTTGTTCTCTAAATATTGGCCACTACTATTTTTTGCATATACCCGTGCTCCAGCTGCCCATTTGACAGATTCTAATATAGCATAGGTATCACCACTGCCATCATCTCCTAGAGCTCTAATAGGCAAAATTTTAATACCACCTATTTGGCCCTGCCACACCTTTAACTTTAGGGCCATTTGCAGCTACTGTCCTTGCTACATGTGTACCATGAAAACTACCATTATCATAGATATTACTAGATACTCTAAGCTCTCTATTTTTCATAAAAAAATAATAATGCTTATAATCTCTATCTATCTTTTTTGATATATCTTCAGGAGCGGCATAAGCTAATCCTGAATCAATTACTGCAACATCAACTCTCTTTGAGTTATCTAAAACCAAGTCCCATGCTCCGTATGCATCAATTCCACCAGTGACTTCTTTAGGGCTCTTCATATCCCATTGTTGTCCCCAGCTTATGATGTTATTTTGAAAATCAGCTGCATTAGTCGCTTGTGTATTATTTAAATCATAAGCATACATTTTTGAATTTTTTGGGATAGCATATTCAACATTTGGATTACTATCCATAAAACTTTTAGCCGCTGCATAAGCATTACTGTTTGATGCCTTTTGCGCTGCTCTACTTGATTGAGTCTTTAAACTAGTAGTAGTTGGCTGTAAAGGCTGAGCATCACTTACTTTTACAATTTTTGTTCTTGAATCTATTTCTTCAAGGACTTGATAATTTTGAGCTTGACTAGTACCTACAGCATTAGCACTAAATACAGCTCCAGTTTTATTTTGATTATCTTTATATTTAACAATTAGCTCAATATCATTTGCATACGCTAAGGCATACAAAGAAGCTCCTATTAAAAATATTTAAATTTTTCTTATTTTGACTATTTAGTAGACTTAAAATAAACTAACTCAATAAAGTGAGTTTGATTTTATAAAATGGATAACAAAAAAAATATTCTAATAACTGGTTGCTCTCATGGTGGAATTGGTTATGCTACAGCTATCTATCTTCGAGACAAAGGATATCAAGTTTTTGCTTCTGCTAGAAAGCAAGAAGATGTAGATAAGCTTAAAGCTGAAGGCTTTGATACTTACTTGATAGATGTCACTAATTATCAGCAGGTTGATAATGCTTTAGAGACTATTTTAGCTAAAACTGCTGGCAAATTAGATGCTGTATTTAATAATGCTGGATTTGGACAAGTTGGCGCATTAGAAGATATCGATACACAATTTATCAAAAAGCAATTTGAAACCAATATATTTGCTGTACACAATCTAACTAACAAAGCTATAAAAATCATGAGTAAACAAGGTTATGGGAAAATAATACAGCATAGTTCAATATTAGGGCTTATTGGCATGAGGTATCGCGGATCATACGTGGCTAGTAAGTATGCTCTAGAAGGTATGACTGATACTATGCGACTTGAGCTTAGGGATACCAATATTTTTATTAGTCTATTAAATACTGGTCCTGTAACAAGTAAATTTAGAGAGAATGCACTAAAGACTATCGATAATGTTGAAGTAGAAAACTCTCCTCATCATAAAGAGTATTATAGAATAATGCTTGGTAATCACAAACCTATCCCTTTTAACCTACCAGCAATTGAAGTAGCCAAAGTTGTTGAAAAAATTCTTATAGCAAGAAAACCAAGACCTAGATACTTTATAACAAAAGCCACTTGGATTATGACAACTCTTAAAAAATTTTTGACAACAAAAGCTTTTGACAAGGTTGTAGGAAAGTATTAACCATTATTTTCTAAACTTATACAAAAGCCATCCTACAAATATAAAAATCATTGGCCCTAAGATCAACTCAGATTCATATAGTACAATATCATAAAAGCTTGTCATATCGCTTGGTGGTTGAAAGCTAAATATTATACCTAATGATGTCGATACAAAAACTAGCGCTGCAAACAAATATTTTATCTTATGATTCATAAGCTTGATATAAGCGATTACAAGATATAAATAATGGATAAAATAAAGTACAGTAGCCATGAGGATCAAGATTTGATACATCGCATCAACTGAAGGCAACAAGTTTGTAAATACAACTATAAAGGTAACTAACACACCCATAAATATCAAAGTATTCCTTGGAGAATCGTGCTTGTTAGTTTTATGTAACCAGTCTGGCAAAATCCCTTTGGGACACATTTAAAAAAACATAATCACAGGTGCTAATAACCAAATACTAACTGCGGCAAATTCAGCAAATGTTAATAAAAATGTCATTAGCTTGGGAAACCATACCCAATGAAATTGACCAATGAAATTGATGACCTATAATCTCAAATGCTGTCATCAAACCAGATGCCTTACCAATATCATCAGGTGATGCTACTAGATTCAGAGCTACGGTGCCTAGTATATATAGTCCAAGTAATATAAAAGCAGATAAAATCAAACTATAATAAAGATTTTTCTTAGCATCTCTAACAGAGTTGGCAAAAGTAGGAATTATCTCAATACCAGCCATAGCAAACATAATAATAGTCAAAGTAGAAAGATTGTCCCACGAGCTACCATGAGGAGCTATTTTAGCCACAGAAAAATCAGTAGCACTATGCCTTACAGCTAGATAAGCTGCCACTCCTAGGACGATTATCTCAATAGCAGGTATAAATGAGCCTAAAATACCACCAATATCTACTAGATATTTGTTTGCCTTTAGACCATAAAAGCTAATTACCGTAATCAACCAAAAGCTGTCAATACCATCACAGTGATATAATAATGATTCTCAACTAATTCAGGCTTACCAATGAAGTAAGCAAAATTTGTAGCCAAAAATATTAGAACTGCTGGATAATAAAATATCGTATTAATCCAATAAAGCCATGCAACCATAAAGCCTGGTTTTTCACCCAAAGCTCTAGTAGTCCAAGCATACATACCTCCCTCATCAGGATACTTACGTGACAACTGTGTAGCGATAACAACTAATGGCAAGAAAAATACCAAATCACCGAGTATCCAAAAAAATATTGCTGATGCTCCTAAACACGCGGTAACAGGTATCCAACGAATACAAAAGTTAACAGTGACTGCCATTATAGTGACATCTTTTAATCCAAGAACTTTATTATCTATTGAGATTGAACTCATAAAATATATTACTCGTTAATAATTCATAAGATGATTATATACATCATGATTAAGAATAAATATTCTATAAGGTAATTTTTTAAATGATGAATTTGATTTTTAGATAAGAAAGATATGAAAATTTGAATATAGTCTTTGGATGATATCCAAAATATATCTAACAAGAGATACTTTTGGATATTAAGACTAATATTACATCATGCCTGGCATACCACCCATACCACCCCTAGGCATAGCTGGAGCATCTTCTTTGATCTCAGCAACCATAGCTTCTGTAGTGATCATAAGACCAGCGATTGATGCAGCATGTTGTAGAGCTGAACGAGTAACTTTAGTAGGATCTAAGATACCCATCTCAACCATATCACCATAAGTATCATTAGCAGCATTATAGCCATAGTTACCTTCTTTAGCTTTTACTTCGTTAACAACTACAGAAGACTCACCGCCAGCATTTGATACGATTTGTCTTAATGGTGCTTCGATTGCTTTTTTAAGTAATGCGATACCGTGATTTTGGTCATCATTATCACCAGTTAAGCCATCAAGAGCTTTTTGAGCTCTGATAAGAGCAACACCACCACCAGCAACGATACCTTCTTCTACAGCTGCACGAGTTGCATGAAGAGCATCATCCACACGATCTTTTTTCTCTTTCATCTCAGCTTCTGTAACAGCACCAACTCTAATTACAGCAACACCTCCCGATAGCTTAGCTAGTCTTTCTTGTAGCTTCTCTTTATCATAATCAGAAGTAGCTTCAGCAACATTTGCTTTAAGTTGGTTAACTCTATTAGCAATAGCATCTTTATTACCAGCACCGTCAATGATAGTAGTATCATCTTTAGATACTTGTACTCTACTAGCTGTACCTAAGTGCTCCATATTGGCTTCTTCTAGCTTCATACCTAGATCTTCAGAGATAACTGTAGCACCTGTTAAGATCGCGATATCTTCTAGCATAGCTTTTCTTCTATCACCAAAACCAGGAGCTTTGACTGCACATACCTTCACTACACCACGCATATTATTAACAACTAAAGTAGCTAAAGCTTCACTCTCAACATCTTCAGCGATGATCAGTAGAGCTTTACCTGACTTAGAAACACCTTCTAATACTGGAAGTAACTCACGAATATTAGAGATTTTCTTATCAACTAGTAAAATATATGGGCTTTCTAAATCAGTAGTCATATTCTCTTGGTTTGTCGCAAAATATGGAGATAAATAACCTCTATTAAATTGCATACCTTCTACGACATCAAGCTCATCTTCAAAGCCCTTGCCTTCTTCTACAGTGATTACACCTTCTTTACCAACTTTTGCCATAGCTTCAGCGATAAGCTTACCTACAGTAGAATCAGAGTTAGCAGAGATTGTACCCACTTGCTCGATAGATTTAGTATCTGAACAAGGCTTAGAAAATACTTTTAGCTCTTCTACTAATTTAGCAGCAGCCTTATCAATACCTCTTTTTAGATCCATAGGGCTCATACCTGCAGCAACTGCTTTTAGACCTTCTGTAAGTAGCGCTTGAGCAAGTACAGTAGCTGTAGTAGTACCATCACCTGCTACATCTGCAGTTTTAGAAGCTACTTCTTTAACTATTTGAGCACCCATATTTTCAAACTTATCTTCTAGTTCGATCTCTTTAGCGACAGATACACCATCTTTAGTGATTGTTGGTGCACCATAAGCTTTGTCTAAAACAACATTACGACCTTTAGGACCTAAAGTAACTTTTACAGCATTAGCTAAAGTATTAACACCATCTAGCATCTTTGCACGAGCTTCACCTGAAAATAAAACTTGTTTTGCAGCCATATTTAATTTCTCCTTTGAAATTTGTAAGATTTTTTGATTATCCGATAATACCCATGATGTCATCTTCTCTCATCATCAGAAGAGTCTCATCATTTACTTTCACTTCACTGCCTGAATATTTACCAAATAGTACTTTATCGCCTACTTTGACATCCATTGGCTGAGTAGAACCGTTGTCTAATTTCTTACCATTCCCAACAGCTACAACCTCACCTTGACTTGGCTTTTCTTGAGCACTACCTGTTAAGATAATTCCACCTACAGATTTTGTTTCTTCTTCTGCACGACGTACTAATACTCTGTCTTGTAATGGACGAATGTTCATAACAATCTTACTCCTTTGTTAATTATTGTTATTTTGTTTCTTTAAAAATGTTTTAAATTTTGTACAACTTAGAAAATCCATATATTCTAAGTACTTACAGAACTACATATTGAGCCAAAAAAGTCATTTTCAAGAATTTTTTGTATTTTTTTGTTAGAATTGCTTCATAAAAATTTATTTGTATATAAGCTGGTCTATTTTGTTAAAGAAAAGCATGAGCTTCTTAGCTCGATTAATCCATACTATTGGCTTTGAATTTTTTGGTATATTAATATTTACACCATTTGCTATGTTTGTTTTGCATAAAGATATGTTTCATATCGCAGGATTCGCTATTATTCTGTCGATAATAGCAATGCTTTAGAATCTCATTTATAACTATATTTTTGATGTCATCGAGCGTAAAGTAGATATGTGTCGTTCAAAAAGAGGAGTCATTATAAGAGTATTACATGCCATTCTTTTTGAAGCTGAGCTTTTGATTGTAATAATTCCGCTTGTTGCTTATATGCTCGATATGGGACTGATAGAGGCTATTATTGTTGATATTGGCTTTGTTATTTTTTTATCTTGTATATGCTTTTGTGTATAATTATATCTTTGATAAAATTTACTTTGGTTTTATAAATAAGTAAATATAGCACCTATAGCTTAACTGGATAGAGCGTCGCCCTCCGGAGGCGAATGCGGGGGTTCGAGTCCCTCTAGGTGTGCCATAAAATATAATCCATTCCACCTATAGAAATACTACAAAAATGTTATTATTTTTAATAGTTATAACTAAGAAAAGACTTATTGCAAAACTGGCATACAGAAATTATAATCTACACAATTATTGATAATAATTATCATTTATGGAATAAATAAATGTCAAAGTACAAGACTAAAACACAATATTTAATTAGAGGATATCTTCATAATTGTCCTGTCGCATACAGAAATAGACTTTTATCTTTAGGGTTATTACCTGGTAAAATCCTTGAGATCAAGCGCAAAGCTATTTTTGGTGGCCCATGCCAAGTCAGTGTAAGAAATGCTGATATTTCAATACGTATAAAAGAGCTAGATTTATTAGATCTAGAGGAGATCAAATCATGAGATATGCCTTAGTAGGTAATCCAAATTGTGGTAAGACAACAATATTTAATGTCCTTACAGGACTTAACCAAAAAGTTGGAAATTGGTCTGGTGTTACAGTAGATAAAAAAGTAGGATATTTTAAAGTTGACAATCAACAAGTTGAAATTGTTGATATTCCTGGCATATACAGTCTATCAGCATCAGATAATAGCTCTATAGATGAGCAAATAGCTTTTAACTATGTTATTCAAGAAAAACCTGATGCTATCATAAATGTGTTAGATGCATCTAATCTTGAAAGAAGCATGTATCTGACTATTCAGCTATTAGAGCTAAATGTACCTATGATTTTAGCTATCAATATGGTTGATGTTGCTAATAAAAATGGCGTCGTAATTAATTTTGATGGCTTGTCTAAACTCTTAGGAATAAATGTTTTTCCTGTGATAGGATCAAAAGGTGTAGGTATAAATGAGCTTAAAAATGCTCTTATAAAGCCTCAATTAACCCCACATTATGACTTAAGATCTCACTACTCCAAAGATATATTAGCATTAGATAATCAATTACAACAACTACGCCAATCTGATATTGCAAATCTATGGTTAGCAGGGGAGCTCTATGAGGGTAGAACTATTCAGTTAGAGCATGACTCTCCGGATATTGATATTAATGCTCTACTTACTGAACATGCTAAGCTAATAACAAACTCAGGACATAAGATACCTGAAATTCGTTATAGTATTGTTGATGACATTATTGAAAAAACTGTAAATTATACAACTTCAAAATCTCGTAGAAATATAACCCAAATACTAGATTCTGTGTGTATGAATCAATTTTTAGGTATACCTGTATTTCTTATGATGATGTATCTAATGTTCTTTTTCTCAATTACGTTTGGATCTGCTGTTCAACCTTTATTTGATGACTTTACAGCATCAATATTTATAGATGGTATAGCATACTACTCAAATGCTATTGGTCTACCTGAACAGTTGACTATGATACTCTCTCAAGGCTTAGGTACCGGTATTAATACTGTTCTTGCTTTTATTCCGCAAATAGGATTCTTGTTTATATTCCTATCGCTGCTCGAAGACTCTGGATATATGTCAAGAGCTGCTTTTGTCATAGATAGATTTATGCAATCTATAGGATTATCTGGTAAAGCTTTTGTACCAATGATAGTTGGATTTGGGTGTAATGTTGCTTCAATAATGGCATCTAGAACATTAGAAACACGAGAAGATCGTCTAATGACTATTATGATGGCACCATTTATGTCATGTGGAGCTAGACTTGCTATCTTCTCGGTATTCGCAACTGCATTTTTTCCAGAGCATGGAGCATCTGTAATATTTTTATTATATTTACTAGGAATTATCGCTGCAATTTTAACTGGATATGTTATTAAGTTTACATTCCTAAAAAATGAAGCAACTCCTTTTGTACTAGATATACCAAAATATCACTTACCACACTTTAGTACAATTATGCTTTATAGCTGGAATCGCTTAAAATCATTCATACTTAAAGCTGGTAAAGTTATTGTCCCAATAGCTATTATTATTGGTAGCCTAAATAGTATAAATGTTACTAAAAACGAATCCGCTCTTAACTATGCTGGTAAAAAAATAACTCCAATATTTGCACCTATGGGAGTTAGTGATGATAACTGGCAAGCTACTGTTGGCTTAATGACTGGAGTACTTGCAAAAGAGGTCGTTGTAGGTACGTTAAACACTCTTTATACGCAAGATGATAGTCAAGGTATTCCTGATAGCTACAGCGTTACCGATAACTTCAAAAATGCTATTTATACAACTTGGGATAACCTTTTCAACATGGACCTAAACCCAATCACAAGTAATGAGGCAGATGCTAATATGAGTAGCTCTGCTATGGGTAATATGACAAGTAAATTTAGCTCTGGGCTAGCTGCATTTTCATATTTACTATTCGTTCTATTATATATACCTTGTATATCTGTAATTGGTGCTACAGTTAGAGAATCTACTCGAGGCTGGGCAATATTATCTATATTATGGAGTTCAACTATTGCCTACACTTCTGCTGTAGTTGTATATCAGCTTGGCAATATATTTAACACACCAGACAAATCAATTATATATAGCACAATTGCCATAATTGGATTAGGTATTGTAATTGCTATAATGAGGTATCTCTCAACTAGAATCAAGTTTGTAGCAAATTTAACTGGTTGCTCAACTTGCCAAGTTAGAAAATAAAAACACCAACTTTATTCTTAGCATTTATCTTGCATAAACTATAGCCAAAATAAACGATCAAAGTATCTAATAATATATAATAGTGCTAGAATTTACATGTAAATCTAAGTTTAAGGCTTGCATGCTTAATAATAATTTAAAAACTACTGTTGCAATAATTGGAGCTGGTCCATCTGGCTCAGTTGCAGCAGCAATACTAGTCAAAAAAGGTTATGATGTAATTATCATTGGAAGACAAATATTCCCAAGATTCTCGATTGGTGAGAGCCTCTTATCCCAATCAATGCAGTATTTTGAAGAAGCTGAGATGCTTGATATTATCAAACAACAAGCGATGTTTCAGCATAAAAATGGAGCTGCTTTTAATAATAATACCGACTATATTTCTATAGATTTTAATCAAAAATTTACAGCAGGTTATGGTGATACTTTTCAGGTTAAACGAGGGATTTTCGACAAAGCTTTAGCTGATAAAGCTCAAGAGTTAGGTACAAAAATATTTTATAATACTGAAGTTATCCATGTAGCTGAAGAAATAGATAGTATCACTCTAACCATCAAAAATCTTGAAACCCAAGAACAATATAAATTAGAAGCTGACTTCATACTTGATACTAGTGGTTTTGGAAGAGTACTACCAAAATTACTTAATCTTGAAAAACCTTCTAACTTTCTAATGCACCAATCATATTTTTGTCATATAGAAGATAATATTACTGATGAAAGTTTCGATCGCAATAAAATTCTTATAAGTGTTCATCCAGAGCATCGAGATATTTGGTACTGGCTAATACCTTTCGCTGACGGAACATCATCTATCGACGTAGTTGCGAAGCCAAAAAGCTTCATTGATAACAATACCAATATACAAAATCTTGATAGCTTTATAAAACAAATACCATATTTAGCAAACTTAACATCAACCTCGACACTCAAATCTGATGTTCAAACTATCAAAGGTTACTTAGCAAATGTTTCTAAACTTTATGGCGAAAGATTTGCCTTGCTTGGTAATGCCGCTGAATTTTTAGACCCAGAATTTTCATCAGGTATAACCATTGCTGTTAAATCCGTATCCTTAGCAGTAAATGCTCTTGATAGACATCTAAAAGGTATCGAAGTCGACTGGCAAAAAGAATTTGTTGATGAATTATATATAGGTATTAATACTTTTAGAGAATTTGTTAGTGCTTGGTATGATGGAAGTTTACAAGATATTATATTTCATAAAAATAGTAGTCAAAATATAAAAGAACAAATTGTATCAATCTTAGCTGGATATGCTTGAGATAAAAATAACCCTTTTGTTAGAAATCCTAGACAAGGAATTAGAGCTTTATCAAGATTGTGTTGTTAAAATACTATTTGATAACAACCCCTTTCAATGCAACTCCAGACATTAAGAGACCCTCTCCACAAACATAAGTATCTTTACTTGATGTAGGATTATTTTTCCAGTTAGATTCAATATCTGCAACCCCTTTGCCGCCGGCAGCTTGTGATCGCTCTTTTAGATCAATTAATGCTGAATAAAAAGCCCAATTACAAGACTTCTCATAATGTTTAAATGCACCATTAGTTCTTTTGCTTGTATATATTGTTCCTTCAGCTGAATAATCAAATGGCTTAGAATCTTTACCAAAATAAAACTTAAAATCACCAAGTTTATTTTTGACTTTCTCAGGCATTACTTCCATAGCATTCTTGATACTCACATCATGAATATCATCCGAAGCATAAACAGATAAAGGTAAAACAAAACAGCCTGCAGCAACCAATGAAAGTAATATCTTTTTCATATTGTGTATCCTATAACTTTTCAGAAAATTGTGTTAAATATCATATCAATTTTGTGACTAAAGTATATATCTTTATTCTAAAATTTTTTGAAAATCAAAGATGTATTAACTCCGCCAAAAGCAAAGTTATTAGTCATCACATACTCAGTCTCTATATTTTGTTTATCTACAAGATAGTCTAAGCTAGCACACCTTGGATCTACATTTTGTAAATTCACATTTGGGATAAATACACCTCTATTCATCATCTCTATAGTTAGCCATGCCTCAAGCGAACCACTAGCACCTAATGTATGGCCAAAATAACCTTTTAGTGAACTGATGCTAATATCCCTACCAAAAACTTCACGCGTAGCAATACTCTCAGCTATATCTCCAACCTCTGTCGATGTGCCATGAGCATTGACATAACCTATCATATCTGGTGTTATCTGTGCATCATCTAAAGCAAGTTTAAGAGCAATCTGCATTTTTTCGGTTGTCGGTTGTGTAACATGCTCAGCATCACAATTTGTGCCATAACCTACAACCTCCGCATAAATTTTTGCTCCACGCTGTTGTGCATGCCCTAATGACTCTAATATCAAAGTAGCACTACCCTCTCCTATAACTAAGCCATCTCTATCTCTATCAAAAGGTTTAGGTGCAAAACTTGGCGTATCATTCATCTGACTTGTCGCAAATAATGTGTCAAATATTGCAACCTGACTTACACAAAGTTCTTCTGCTCCACCAGCAACCATCACATCCTGCATACCATACTTAATAGCTTCATAAGCATATCCTATAGCTTGACTACTTGAGGTACATGCACTAGATGTCGGGATTAATCTACCAGTTAATCCAAAGAATAAAGCTATATTAACTGCACAAGTATGACTCATACCTTTGATATAAGTTGTTGCATTAACATTGCCAATTTTTTTGTCAGTAAGAATCATCAAAAGATCAGACAATGGTTGTGGGCTGCCAGAGCATGATCCATAAGCAACACCTGTTCTACCTCTAGTTAATATATCTATCTTATCAAGTAAATCAGCATCTGCTAATGCTTGTGAGGTTGCTACGGTTGCTAACTTTGACACCATACCCATACCACGTATTTTTTTACGAGGATAATTTGGAATTTTAAAATCTGTTACAGGAGCAGCAAGTTTAGTATTAAGACCTTGAATATCATCCCAAGGCATTCTCTTAGTTGCGACTTTTCCAGCTAATAATGATTCAAAAATAGTATCAGCATCACTACCAAGAGCTGTAACGCCTGACATACCGGTAACAACGACTCTACTCATTAGACAAGTCCTCCATTAATAGAAATTACCTGTCTTGTTATATAAGCTGCAACATCCGACATCAGATACTCTGTTAAGCTTGCCACCTCTTCTACACTACCTGCCCTTTTCATTGGTATATGCTTAATAATCTCATCATAATGCTCAATATCATCCGTCATTTCTGTATCTATCAAACCTGGTGCTATACAATTTACTGTAATTTTTCTTTTTGCTAACTCTACAGCCAAAGCTTTTGTAGCTCCAATAATACCAGCTTTTGCAGCACTATAGTTGACCTGCCCTCTATTACCCACGATACCAGATACAGAAGCCATAGTAATAATCCTGCCACCTTTTCTAAGCTGTATCATTGGCATAATACAAGGCTTTAAAACATTATAAAAACCATCCAGATTAGTATCTATGACTCTTGACCAATCATCTTTTGTCATTGCTGGAAATGCAGTATCCCTACAAAGACCGGCATTATTAATCACTCCATAAAATGCACCTTGATTTTCGATATACTCGCCAATAGCTTGTTCTGTCTGCTGATTATTAGAGATATCAAAACTTATAATATCCGCTTGAAAACCCTTATCAAGAATACTATCACGAACGTTTTCAGCACCAACTTTGTCAGTGTTGTAGTGTATAGTTATATGCCTATTTTCAGCCGCTAGTTTCAGTGCTATCGCCTTACCGATTCCTTTACTCGCACCTGTGACTAATATTCTTTTCATGTTTTATATTTCTCTACTAATAACTTTTTTTACATCTTCAAAACTTTGTGGCTGATAGGCATTGATTGTAAGTGATGCAACCTCTTGTTGATCCAACACTACTTTGCAACTGAATACCCCTGTCCCTTTATCAAGAATAATACATTCAGCAAATATATCTAAAACACTACCCGTTTTATATCTTTTAACATCTGTCTTATAACCTCTCACACTCAGTAAAAATGCTACTGGGGGTTCATTAGTGCTAACAATAGATGCAGCAAGCTTACTAGCTCTGCCATAGGAAGCAGCGGTTTGAGCCATGATTTCAACCGCTACCCAGTGTGGTATACCATCTAATTGCTTATCGAAGAATATATTATCATCTGTCACAATAGCTCTACACTGCACCGTATTGTCTTCGAAACCAATAAATTCATCAACAAGCCTCATAGGTGGTTCATGAGGTATCAAATCGGAAATATTATGCATCTATTTCTTTCCTATAATTACACTTACGTTATTACCACCAAAAGCAAACGAATTACTCATAAAATTTGGCTTGTGGTATCGAATATCACTAGTTATTATACCAATATCAGAAATAATATCCTTATCTGAATCGTATTGCTTTAGTAGTTTTTTGTTAGGATTATAATTATCTGATAATAATAACCAACATATCCCGACCTCTGTAGCTGCCGCTGCACCTAGTGTGTGACCTGTCAAAGATTTAGTAGAGCTACACGCAACAGGAACCTTAAATATATCCCTTATTGCTTTACTTTCCATATTATCATTTAGTATGGTTGCTGTACCATGCAAATTTAGATAACCGATATCATCAGGAGCTAGATTTGCTGAATTCAATGCCTGTATCATAGCTAATTTAGCGCCTTCACCACTAGGATCTGGAGCTGTAATATGATAACCATCTGATGATTCCCCAACACCTAAAAGTACTATTTCTGAGCAATCTCTAGACATAATAAACGCTGCAGCACCTTCACCTATATTTATACCATCTCTTTGATTATGAAAAGGTAAACACAATTTTTGAGATATAGCATCTAAACAATCAAAGCCATTTAACGTTAACTCACAAAGAGTATCACAACCAACGACAATAACTGCATCACACAAGCCCTGTTTTAATAATCTAGCAGCTGAGGCAAATGCTTTACCACTTGATGAACAAGCCGTTGATATCGTAAACGCAATATTTTCAAGTTGATAATATTCTCGCAAAAACTCACTTAGGCCTGCAGTTTCCTCTTGCTTGTAGCTAAATTCTTTAGGAAATTGGCCTGATATAAACTTATTAGTTAAAGCTCGTTCACCATTATCTATACCTGATGTACTAGTACCGCAAACCACAGCTATTCTACCAGCTCCATATTTATCTATAATTCTACCTATATCTTGATCTATTTGCATACATGCATGAAGCGCTATTTGATTATTACGACAGTCAAATTCTTTTAATCGGTGAGGAATTTCTGGGAGTATCTTATCATTTACTTGCCCTACGATTGTCTTGCGACCCGACAATAGCTTCTTATCAGTTACCAAACCGGTTTGATTATTAAGCAATGATTGCAAAAGAACTTGTTTAGAATCACCTAAACAATTAATTATACCTAGCGAATTTAGATAGATTTCATTGTCACTCATATTCTACATAATTTTGAATAACTTCTTGTAAGTATACAATACAATTACAATTAGTTTAAATACTATTAAGTGTATGTTAACTGTATTTAATAATTAAAAAATTTATAGAGATACATTTTTTTGCTTCAATATGATAAATTCTAATGAAAATAATTTAGAAGATACTAAATGAAGTTTTATATAGATTCATTGCTAGTCATAGCTCAAGGAAAGAATGATATCTCTGATTTTAAAGATGTATCATACCTTGAAATGATAAAACAGGACATCAACATCGATACTAGCCTAATAGCTACAGCCATTAGAAGAAGATGTAGTAAATCTAGCAAAATCGCTCTTTTAGTATCCATACCTCAAATCCATAAATATAAAATAGGTGCTGTAGTATTCGCATCTCAGCATGGCGAACTAGCAAATACATTATCCATATTTAAAGATATCTCTAATCAAGAAATCCTTTCACCAAATTCGTTTTCTCAATCAGTACATAATACTCCTTCTGGACTCCTATCAATCCAACATAAACTAAAAATACCTTTTAACTCAATAGCTGCTGGTACCGAGACTTTTGAAATGGGCTTAATTGACGCTGTCACGCAATTACAAGACCATGATAGTGTTTTATTTACTTGTTATGATGATAATGTACCGGAAGTATTTGATGAACTTAATATATCAGATAATCTTGCTTATGGAATTAGTTTTGTCATATCAAGAGAACCACTATCACTGTCAAGTATGGGCTTAAAATTAGAAACTAATAACAACAAAACATTATTACAAAAATTTAATCAACTCCCATCTGCGATTATTTTTGCAAACTGGCATGCTTGTAATGAATTTAAACCATTATTTTTGAAGAGCATATCTATAGAGAAGATGTAATTATGTATAAATACTTAAATAGGTTTTATCGTAGAATTGGTACAGGAATATGTTTCTTTTTATTTAGCTTTTTTAGCACAATATTAGGCTATATATATTTCCCTCTAGTCAGAGTATTTATAAAAGATAAAAGTGCTCGCACGATACATGCTCAACACACAATAAACATTGGTTTTAAAATTTTTATTGGAATTATTCATCATTTTAGAATCATTCGATTTGAGTTTGAAGGTATTGAAAAACTATATCAGGATAGAGGTTGTATTTTTATAGCTAATCACCCTACTTTAATCGACTATGTTGCAATAGTATCTAGACTCAAACTTTGCGATAATATTGTCAAACAAAGCTTATGGGAAAACCCATATTATAAGCATGTAATAGAAACAGCTGGATATATCCCCAATATCAATCCTGATCAAACATTCTCACGCTTAAATGAAATGTTTGCAGAAGGTAGAAATTTGTTAATGTTCCCAGAAGGTACTAGAACTAGTCCCAACCAATTACCAAAACTAAAACGAGGAGCCGCACAACTAGCAATTAGAACAAATGCTCCTATAAGAATGATACATATTTCATGCTCCCCTGTTACTTTGACAAAAAATACCAAATGGTATAACATTGCCGAAACAACGCCGTTGTTTAGAGTAGTTGTAGGAGACAAGGTTAATCATCAAGATTTTATTGATGAGGCAGATGGGATACCATCTCTTGCTGCTCGTAGGCTAACTAAATTTTTACAGCACAATCTCTCTACTAAATTAGATTTTTTATAAAATAGGTACTTTAAAACATGCAACAAGAAATAAAAGAAATGATCATCGAGGTCTTAAATCTTGAAGATATTACAGCTGATGAAATAGATGCTGATGAAGCACTTTTTGGAGATGGTTTAGGACTTGATTCAATAGATGCTTTAGAAATAGGGGTTGCGTTAAAAAAACGCTATAACATAAGTCTTGAGGTTGTCGATGAGGATGTCAAAAAACACTTTGAATCTGTGGCATCTTTGGCTAAATTTGTAGAAGAAAATAAATTTTAAGGATATACTGATGAGCTTTTCTAAAGAACAAATTTTCGCACAATTACAGGATATTCTTAATAATCTTTTTGAAATAGATAAGGATGATGTCACTCTAGATTCAACACTATACGGAGATCTTGATTTAGATAGTATTGATGCTGTTGATTTAGTAGTACAACTGCAAAACTTCACAGGTCGCAAGTTTAAACCTGAGGAATTTAAATCTGTTCGTACTGTTGGGGATGTTGTTGATACTATAGTTGCAGCTCTAGCACAAGACTAAATACACACTTAATGAAATCTCTATTTAAATTCCTTATATTGATAATAATTATACTATATCCATTTATAGTCTATATTGGCCTAAATTTACTCTCGATAAAGTATCTTGGCTTAATTATTGTCTTAATATTTATACTAAGATTACTAATCTTAAAAAAAGATCCTAACATCACTTGGAAACTTATTACTATTGTAGGGATACTTCTTGCAGGTATAGCCATCATTGTGGATAATATCACCGTTATGCTACTATACCCTGTCTTTGTAAGTATTAGTCTCTTCTGCATTTTTTGTTATTCATTATTCCAAGACAAAAGCTTGATTACAAAACTTGCAATTCGCATAAGCAAAGAACCTCCACCAGACTATGCAATAAAATACACATGGTACGTGACATTAGCCTGGTGCATTTTTTTTGCTATAAATGCCTGTATTTCAGTATACACTATTATATTAGGCTCGGTACAATTATGGACGCTTTATAACGATTTTATTAGTTACATCCTTATAGGATTGATGATGCTTAGTGAAACTATAATTAGAATTGTTGTTAGGAGATATTTTGAAAAGCACGCTTAAATCGATACTAGAATTTCATGCACAAAATCCTTCTGAAATTGTATTTATCAAAGATCCAAATAATATCATTGCAAAAGAGTTTTTGAATGATATAAAAACTTTAGCAAATCATCTTGATATCATTCTAAATAATAACAGCAAAGTCGCACTATCTATTGATGATATTTACTTATTTTGTTGCACATGGATAGCATGTCAGTTTTTAGGTAAAACTACTATTATGCTACCAAATAACAAATCTGGCACAATTATCAAACTTGCAACACATTACGACTCTTTAATAACTGATAATGATCTTGATTTATCAGCAAAAATCATCAATGAGTATACATTAAAGGATTGTGAAACTATATTTTTCACATCTGGATCTACAGGTGAATATAAAGGCTATAGCAAAACTATATACAATCTTGAACAAGAGTCATCAGCGATCAACAGTGTCATACAAAGCTTTAGTCTTAAAAAAATCAATGTGCTTACAACAGTATCACATCAGCACCTGTATGGCTTTAGCTGGGCTATAGTATGGCCACTACTATACCAAAAAATCATCCACACAGAAAGGCTATTTGTACCCGAACTTATCCACAAAAAGCTACTTCAAGATAACAATATTTTGATAACCACTCCTGTAATAATTTCTCACCTTGAAGGCAATATTACAACACCTATCACTAACTCTTTGCTTATTTCATCAGCTAGCGCATTAAGTACCGATATCGCGATTAAATTTCAAAATAGTTACAACATTCCTATTCTTGAAGCTTATGGCAGTAGTGAAACTGGAGTTATTGCGTATAGGCAACAGTTAATTGATAGACTATGGAAGCCTTTTGATAATGTTTGTATTACTACAGAGTCTGATCAACTAGTTGTTAGATCTCTCTTTTTTAAGCAAAAAAAACAACTAATGTCAGATATCGTTGCATTATACAACGATAAATTTGAACTAAAAGGTAGAGTCGATAAGATTGTCAAAATTGCTGGTAATCGTTTATCAATATCACAAATGCAAAATATATTAATTGATTATGACTTAATACAAGATTGTGTATGTATCAAGCGTCAAAGCTATCGTGAATATATAGCAGCAATAATATGTCTAAATCAAGCTGGACAAGACTTATTACAAAATTTTGGTAAACAAAATTTAATTAAACAAATAAAGAGCTATCTATTAAACTATTACTCAAATGTAGTTATACCTAAACAATGGCGCTTTGTAACTGAAATACCGACTAACTCT
Source organism: Francisella orientalis FNO12 (assembly GCF_001042525.2). Taxonomy (NCBI): domain Bacteria; kingdom Pseudomonadati; phylum Pseudomonadota; class Gammaproteobacteria; order Thiotrichales; family Francisellaceae; genus Francisella; species Francisella orientalis. The sequence continues at coordinate 1,585,435 of NZ_CP011921.2, forward strand.
CAAGGAAAAAGAACTCTAGAACGATTAGTTGAATTATTAGATGATAATTAAATAGGTCAGAGCTTATAAGTTTGATAAGATTTAAACTTATTAAGGAGACTTTATTTAAAATTTATGGCGAAATAAGCTATGAACAAACATCTTAAGATAAATAATATACAAAATATTGATGATTGCTGTGTTTTAGTATCGGCGCAAGTACTCCACGAGTGTGATTTTTTTAAAGGTCACTTTCAAGAGCAGGCCATTTTACCGGGTATTGCTCAAGTTGATTTTGTCATAAATTTGGCAAGCCAAATATTTGGTATTAATAAACTCTATTTTGGTAATATTCCACAATTAAAATTCAAAAAAGTTATATTACCTAATAATGATATAGAAATAAAAATCACAAATAACAACAATACAATTACTTTTGAAATTTCTGTCAATAATCAAGTAGCATCTCAGGGTAAAATAAAATATGAGTAGTAGTGATTGTAATTTATGTATTGTAGTACCAATCTATAACCATGGAAAGCAACTACGTAACACCATCAAAAATATCGCTAGATATGACTTACCTATCATACTTATAAATGATGGTAGCCAAGATAACACTAAACAAATCATGAGAGAAGTTGCTGGTGAATTTAATAATATTGTTTTGACAGAATCACTTGATAAAAATCAAGGTAAAGGTGTTGCTGTAAGTCATGGTGCCAATTTAGCTTTTAAAATGGGTTATACACATATGCTTCAAATAGATGCTGACGGTCAGCATAATTCGACCGATATCCCTAAATTTATACAAGCAATGCAGCAAAACCCTCAGGCACTAATATCTGGTATGCCGATCTATGATAATAGTATTCCCCAAAGTAGACTTCATGGTAGAAAAATTACAAATTTTTGGGTAGCAATAGAAACTCTGTCGTTTGATCTCAAAGAATCAATGTGCGGTTTTCGTATCTATCCACTAGAGGCTTATACAAAGCTTATGCGGAAAAGAACTTTCTCAGTGAAGATGGATTTCGATATAGATGTAATCGTGAGAATGTACTGGTTAGGTCTTCCTATAGTCTATATAAATACCAAAGTAATTTACCCTCAAGATGGTTACTCCAATTTCAGAATGTTTCGAGATAACGTCAGAATATCTTGGACTCATACAAAATTAGTTACTGGTATGATTATTAGATCACCAATACTATTATGGAGAAAAATCAGGTGAAACATTGGACTAAGATAAAAGAAGCCGGTGGTCTATTGGGGCTTAGAACTACTTTTATTTTATTTCGTTTGTTAGGTCGTAGACTCACCTACTCAATCATGTCAGTAGTTATGATCTATTATTTTTTATTGTACAAAAGTGCGCGTAACTATTCTTTTAAATATATTAAACACCTCGATAAAAATATTAAAACTTCAAAATTATGGTTTTATAGCTTTAGACATTTTTTAGCATTTGGTGAGATGGTTATAGACAAAATAGCTGTTTGGAGTAATAAGATTACTATAGATAATGTAGACTTCTCACTACAAGATCGCAAAACCATGAACCAAGCTATCAAATCACAAAAAGGTAGTGTTATTTTTACAGCTCATCTTGGTAATCTTGATGTTGCAAGATCATTAGCAGACTTTGATAGTAGTATGAAGATAAATGCTCTAGTATTTAGCAAGCAAGCTCCTACATTTAATAAACTTTTGACAAAGATTAATCCTAAATACTCAATCAATATGATATGTATACAAGATGTTACTCCAGATTTGGCAATTGAGTTATATGGGCGCATTGCTAATGGTGAATTTATCGTTATACCTGCAGATAGAACTTCTGTAACTAAACCAGAGAGAAATCTTAGATTATCATTTTTAGATGATATAGCATTTTTCCCACAAGGAGCATTTATATTAGCAAGCATTCTAAAGTGTCCTACATACTTTATGCTATGCCCAAAAAAAGATCGTAATAAATTTGATTTTATTTTCAAAGAGTTTGATCAAAATAGCATTATTTTAAATAGAAAGACGAAACAGCAAGATTTAGAAAAATATGCACAAAAATATGCCAAAATGCTTGAATCATATTGTAAAAAATATCCCAAACAATGGTTTAATTTTTTTGATTTTTGGCATCAAGGAGAATAAATAAATGCTTAAAGATAGGTTATTCACACATGTTTACAAAATGACTATCCCATTTTTTGATGTTGATATGCTCGAAATTGTTTGGCATGGTAATTATATCAAGTACTTTGAAATGGCTAGATGCAGTATGCTCAAAGAAATTGGCTATGATTATATAGCTATGAAGAAAGATGGTTTCGCTTGGCCCATAGTTGATATAAAAGCTAAATTTATTAAATCTGCAAGATTCGGACAAGATATTGATATTTATTGTGATCTAATTGAGTTCGAGAACCGATTTAAAATAAACTATACTATTTTAGATAGCTTAACTAAAATAAAGTTATGTCAAGGTTATACTACACAGCTTGCTGTGGATATTAACAAAAAAGAAACTTGTTTCGTAACACCTCATCAGTGGCAACAAAAAATAAAAGAGATTATTAAAAAATGAAGAAACTATTTACTTTTATTAGCATTTTTTTAACTATTGCGGCTCCCTTATATGCTTCAGATATTACTAATAATTCAGAATTCCAAGCGGTTGAAAAGCAATTGACCAAAGATACTAATATCTCGGGTAAATTTATACAAATCAGACAAATTGCAGGTTTAAACTCAAGTTTAAAATCTTCAGGAACATTTAAACTAACTAATGATGGATCTCTGTTATGGCAACAGCAATCACCAATCAAAACCACAATGCAAATGTCTAAAAATAAGCTTACACAAACTATTATGGATAATCCTCCTACTATTTTAACACGCGAAGACCAACCTGTAGTTTTCACATTCACAAGTGTCTTTATGTCTGTATTTAAAGGTGATACAAAAACCATATCAGAATTTTTTAATATCAATTTTGATGGTAATACACAAAACTGGACTATCACCCTCACACCAAAATCTAGCCCTCTGAATAAGGCTATAAAAGAGATAACTCTAAAAGGTAATAGATATATTACAAATATTGAAGTTGCTGATACTCAAGACAATATAATCAAAATACCACTTTTTGATATCACAACAAACTAAATATTATGATCAATAAATCTCTTATCCGTCTTATTATTTGGAGTGTAATTGTTCTAAGTACCACAATCCTATTTATAACTATTATTACAAAAGGACTAAACTTAAATACAAACATTCTAGCTTTGTTACCAAACCAAGAGACATCACCTGAACTTACCTCAGCATCAAATAAGTTTTCTGACCGTATAAGTAATGATATTGTATTTTTAATAAGTTCTAAAGATCAAACTAAAGCTACAAATGCTGCAGCAAAGTTTAGTCATTTACTAGAACAAAGTAATAATTTCACAGCAGTAAATACAGGAATAAACCAAGACCAGCAATTATCTTGGGCAAAATTCTATTTTCCATACAGGCTACAACTACTTAGCGATAAAGACCAACAGCTATTAATTGATAAAAACTACCAAAGATTGTACCAAAATGCTCTGGCAAATATATATAACCCAACAGGAGTGGTTAATCGTAACTTACTGAATAATGATCCTTTCTTTACATATCAAAACTATCTTTTGAACTTACCCAAACCAAGCTCCAACTTGAAGCTTAGAAATGGCTTTCTAATAGCTGAAAAAAATAATACTTATTACGTTCTTATTAAAGCTGAAATTAAAGGACAAAGCTTTTCATTAACAACTCAAACTGAAATTATCAAAAGCGTTAATAATGCTATCACACAAATTAAATCAAATGATATTAGTGTTCTAAAAACTGGCATGCTCTTTTATGCAAATGCTGGAGCCGAAGATGCTCATCATGAGATAAATACTATTGGTATTGGCTCTATGATAGGCGTCTTGATTTTGATAATTCTAACATTTAGATCAATTATTCCTCTTTTTTTTACACTATTTTCAATCCTTTGTGGATTTGTTGCTGCATTTGTTGTTACACATTATATATTTGGTAGCGTTTTCTTATTTACGCTAGTTTTCGGTGCAAGTTTGATTGGTATATCTGTTGACTATGCTTTCTTTTATTATTCTGAGAAGCTTTTAGCTGATGCTAATTGGACTCCAAAAACAGGATTAAATCGTATTTTCAAAGGCATAACATTAGGACTTTTAAATGTTATTATAGCTTTTTTAGTTATAGCAATCGCACCTTTTCCTGGACTACATCAACTAGCAGTTTTTGGTATCATTGGCTTAGCTGTGTCATACCTAACAGTGATATGTTTTTTCCCATATATTATCAATATCAAATCAAAAAGCCATAAAAGTATTCCTCTGTTAAGGCTTACGGATAAATATCTAAATCTGTGGAAAAATATTAGTACAAGAAAAATTATTATTATCTTACTAGCTCTAGTGATAATAATTATTGCAGGAATATATAAAATAAAGCCTAATGATGATATTCATATATTACAATCTACACCTAAAGAACTCCAAGATGAAGAACAACAGCTTAAAAGCATAATTGGTACTGATATAAGTCTTAGCTATATTATTGTATTAGCTAAAGATGATAATACACTTCTGTCAAAAGCTAATCATGTAACAAGCATTATTCGTAACAACTTTGCTAATATTAAAAATCCACTAATTAGCATAAGTGACTATGTACCAAGCTTAGAGCAGCAGCAACAAAACTATAATCTTATACAAAACTTTATTAATACCAAATATCCACAAGAGTACCTTAAACAAATAGGTTTCTCAGATGATCAAGAAGTAAGAGTGATAGATAAAATCAAAACTACAAAATTTGATGCTTTAGAGCTATCTGCGTGGCTAGATAAGCCAGTTTCAGCACAGATGAGATTTTTGTGGTTAAGAGATCAGCCAAATGACTATAAAGCTGTGGCAATAGCACTTTCAAAAGACATTGATATTACTAAACTACAAAGCTTGCTTAACTCTATCGATGACGTTTATGTTGTTGATAAGGTAAGTCAGATAAGTGATATTTTTGGGCATTATCGTAATATAATTTCTTACATAATGGCGATTGTGTTTGTCTTACTATGGTTAGGATTAACTGTTAGATACTCTTTTAGAAAATCTATAGTCTATATTGTAGTACCATTATTATCATGTTTCACATCTATAGCATTTCTTGGATTACTCAATATTCCTCTGACATTATTTAGCATCTTTGCGATAATACTTGTCTTAGGAATAAGTATGGATTATGTTTTATTCTTAGCTGAGAGTCATAATGGATTCAATAGTACTATGCTAGCATTAGCACTATCAGCTATTACTACTATCCTATCATTTGGACTTTTAGCATTAAGTAATACTCCAGCTATTGAATATTTTGGTCTAACTGTATTAATAGGTATTTTGGTAGCATTTTCATTAGCTCCTATAGCAATTAAGGTACAAAATTATGAAAAGTAAAATTCTTTCAACTATTTTTATATTCATATTTTTAAGCGGTTGCTCATTATTGCAAACAAAACAGCAAATCGATGTAAAAGTAGCTATAACACCAGATACAACTGTAACACTACCCCAACCACAACAACTAGGTATTAATAAAACAATATCTCAAATAGTCTCTGTTACTTATTATGATAAAGATGGCAAACAAAAAAACCTAACTACAAATATGATTATTGAAGCCAACTCAAAACATATCGTAATGGTAGCGCTATCAGCTTGGGGAGGATCTTTATTTAAGCTTGATTATAATGGTAAAGATATCCAAAGTAGCAGCTTGCCAATGCCAAACCAAAATATTGGTGTTAAACAAAGCCTCACAGAGTTCATTATAAGCCAAGCTCCTATCGACGTTGTCAAAGAGATGTTTACCAACACAAGCATTAGCCTTTCAGCAAAAGCAAATGAAAGGATTTTAATTTCTAAAGACAGCAAAAAAATTCTAACAATAAAATACAGTGATAATAATAAAAAAATAACTATTCACAACTATCACTACAACTATACTATTAACATAACAGATTTAGATCAATAATTTTTTTGATATATCCTATTTTGTAAAGACACTATCAAAGCCATAATATTGTGCAAACTGCTCATTGTTCCAGCCTTGACTTTTAACATATTCTGGATCATCTGAATATTCCATAAGCTCAAAATAAACTACACCGGTGTGTCTCATCAGATGAAAACTTGGTAAAAGTATATTTTTCTCATGTATTTGTTGATAATGCCTTACATCAACCATTCTCAGATGATTGTAATAACCTAATTGAAGATAAGCATAAAAAAAACTTAACTACAAAAAATAATAAAGCGACAACAAAAAATAAATATAACTTATCAAATAAATATGAAAAACCTGAACGAAATAAGTATTTACATATGATATAAAAATATATAAGCATGTATAGCATTTCAACTCGCATTTCTAAACCAATATAAAGTATTCTTATTTAGTTTATCTTTTTTGACAATTTGATGAATTATATAGATAAAAGCAAATGATAAAAATTACCATGAAAAATGCTTCATTATATAAACCAAGAAAAATACCCAAAATAATACTTAATACTTTTGAGTGCTTGTTCTCTACGAAAAGAAAATAAAAAACCCATACAAGCAAGCTAATACCCCAAAGATACTGAATGCCTATGGTCTTCCACATTGCATTACCTAAAAAAGTATTCTCTATGAAGTAATCCATAAATAAACAAGCATATATAACGAACTTTCTAGATAGAATACTAAATTGATCTCTAAATATTAATTTATATAAATAAATAACTAATACGGTTAGTGCAAAAGCATTTAACATATCTACAACATAAATCAAAGAAGGATAACTTTTATTAAAAAGAATATAAACTGGTAACTGTGCCGAAACTCTACCAGTCCAATAGAAATAGTCACTTCTAATGTGAAACCATACAGTTCCATCATGAAGAGCATTTACATTTGATCTCCAAAGATCATCCATCATCAAAGGCTGACACAAATTTATAATTAAAAAATAAGTGAATATCAAAAGGTAAATAAATATCTGATATTTTATATTTGATTTTGTACTAAGCATCTATAAAGTTTAAACAATTTATATAGTAAAAACATTATATATAATTTCTGGTCAAAAATAATGGCTTTTTCTGAAAAGTGCTGACTTAGCTTTGACACGGCACATGAATCAAAAGTTACCGTTGCTTCCTTCCAGACCTGGCGGGGTTCACAATCTATCATTGCGTGGAAACCAAGTCAGCATTAGGTATATTACTAGATATATCCTAAAATTACAAGCTAACAAAGCAAATTCCATTATCTAAGATAAATTGGTATTATTATCAAAAATAGTCAAATTTAACAAATATCATGATAATAGTTATATCGCCTGCTAAAAGTCAAAATTTTGAAACCGCAACAGCAAAGTATCAATTTACACAACCTATATTCAAAGATCAGATAACTAAACTTGTTAACACTCTCAAGCATTATGAAATTGATGAGATTGAAAAGCTAATGAAGATCAGTCCTAAACTGGCTGAAGAAGTATTTGCTAAGCATAATAACTTTGACCCTAAGAATTATAACGAGTCAAATTCAAAAGCTGTTATTTTTACATTTAGTGGAGATGTTTACAAAGGTCTTGAGGCAGATACGCTAGACAAAGAAACTATCGAATATGCTCAAAATCATCTTTTGATGTTATCTGGACTATATGGACTGATACGCCCTCTCGATTTAATTCAAGCTTACAGATTAGAAATGGGTACAAAAATTAAAATTGATGGAGAAATTCTTTATAAGTACTGGCAAGATAAGGTCACAGCTCAATTAAATGAATACTTCAGCGAGCAACAAAATAAAGTTTTGATAAATCTTGCTTCTAATGAATATTCCCAAGCAATAGATAAAAAATCTTTAGATGCAAAATGGCTAGATATTGATTTTAAGGAAAATAAAAACGGTACATATAAGACTATAGGGATTCATGCTAAAAAAGTACGTGGGTTAATGACAAGGTATATTCTTGAAAATAGAATAGAAAATATCAGTGATATTAAAAATTTCAATATAGCTGACTATAAATATAATCTAGAACTTTCAAATGAAAATCTTATGTGCTTTACGAGATAGTTTATGAAAATTAGAATACTCTCTTTAGGAGAAAAACCACCAAAATGGGTTAGTGAAGGTTATGATGAGTACAAAAAGCGCCTGAGTAAATCAATCCCGCTTGAACTGCTCGAATTACCAATAGCTAAACGAACTAAAACTGGTAATCCCAAACTTTGGATGGAACAAGAAGCTAAAACTATTCTTACTAAACTTAGCGATTCTGATCACTTAATAATTCTTGATGTTAACTCTAAAATAATTTCAACGGAAGAACTAGCTGAAAAAATGCAAAATTGGAAATTTAACAATCCAAATGTTGTGATTTTAATTGGTGGTCCAGATGGTATAGATCAAAGTATCAAAAATATTGCTAAAGAAAAAATATCCATATCAAAAATGACTTTTCCTCATACTTTAGTACGTATCATTATTGCTGAACAGTTGTATAGAGCTTATACAATATTAGAAGGCCGCCCTTATCACAAATAACTACCAAGTCTAGCTTTTGTACACCTATCTTTATGATTTAAGTCTTTAATAGTTTGAATATCACAGAAACCATACTGAGAAAATATACTTGCTAGATCATTCGCTTGGGTAAAGCCATGTTCTATATACAAATATCCTCCTTGTTTTAGAAAATCACTTGCCTGGGATATGATTATTCTAATATCTGCTAAGCCATTATCTGTAGCAAATAATGCTCTTGATGGTTCATATTCCATAACACTATCATCAACATTAGCATCGTCAATATCTATATATGGTGGATTTGATACTATGATGTCAAACTTAGTCTCATCTAAACTTTCATACCAACTACTTTGCATAAATTCAACATTAGCAATATTATTGGCTTGAGCATTTTTTTTAGCAACATCTAGAGTCTTAAAGTATAAATCAACAGCTACAACTTGACTCTTAGGGAGCTCCTCGGCTAAAGCTAAAGCAATCGCGCCAGAGCCCGTACCAAAATCTAATATTTTTAGTTGAGCATTCTTATCTTGTATATCGTTTAACACTGTAGCAACTATAACTTCAGTATCTGCTCGGGGTATAAGAGTATCTTTAGTTACATATAGCTTTTGATTCCAAAAATATTTATAGCCAAGAATATAAGCTAATGGCTCACCTGCTAAAAGACGTAAAATTTTCTCATTTATTTTTGTAAGTATGGCATTATCTAACTGTTTATCTGAATTTAGATACAGATAAGTCTTATCAACACCTAAAACATCGCAAATAGTCATTTGCAGCTCATGTTTTATAGATGAGTCGCTTTGAGGAAATTTAGCTACAGCTGAAGCTAACAGTTGAGATATTGAAATATTACTCATCTGACATAGTTGCTAGAAGATCGGCTTGATGCTCTAAAATTAGTGGCTGGATAATACTATCTAGACTTCCTTCCATAACCTCATCAAGTTTATAAAGAGTTAAGTTAATACGATGATCTGTAACTCTACCTTGAGGATAATTATATGTTCTAATTCGCTCAGATCTATCACCACTACCTACTAGATTCTTACGTGTATCAGACTGCTCTTTTTGTTGCTTGTCAATCTCTGCTTGTAAAAGTTTTGATTTAAGCATTGACATAGCAGCTGCACGGTTTTTATGCTGTGATCTTTGGTCTTGACATTCGACAACAACACCTGTTGGAATATGTGTAATTCTAATCGCTGAGTCAGTCTTGTTGACGTGCTGCCCTCCAGCACCTGATGCTCTAAAAGTATCTACTTTGATATCAGCTGGATTAATATCAATTCCCTCAACTTCATCTGCTTCAGGCATAACCGCAACAGTACATGCTGAAGTATGAATTCTACCTTGTGACTCTGTAGCAGGAACTCTCTGCACTCTATGAGCACCTGATTCAAATTTTAGTTGTGAATATACACCATCGCCATATATTCTTGAGATAATTTCCTTGTAACCACCGTGCTCACCTTCACTAGCTGAAACCACTTCAATTTTCCAGCCTCTCTGCTCAGCATATTTTGAATACATCTTAAACAAATCACCAGAGAATATTGATGCTTCATCACCACCAGTTCCAGCACGAATCTCTAAGAAAATGTTAGCATCATCATTAGGATCACGCGGCAGAAGAAGTATCTGTAATTCATCTTCAAGTCTCTCGATAGCCTCATTAGCTAATTTTAATTCTTCTTTTGCCATTTCGACAAGCTCTACATCTTTCTCGTTGAGCATTTCATAGGCTGCTTCTTTATCTTCAAGAGCTTGTGTATATTCTTTAAATGCCTTAACAATAGGCTCAAGATGAGAATATTCTTTTGATAAATCTCTAAACTTATTCTGATCAGAAATAATATTAGCTTCACCTAACAATGCGCTAACTTCTTCATGTCTTTCTATCAAACTTTGCAGTTTTGTCTTAATAGAATCTTTCATTTATTTTTCCACATTTAAACCAAACATTCGTTTCATACATACTAAACAATCACTTCTACCCTGCTTAGAAGCCTCTTTCATACCAACCACAGGATAGTGTAATACTTTCTTTTTAATCTCATAAGCAAATCTTTTGAGCACTTCTTCAGGATCTTTACCATTTCTTATTTTCGCTAAGCTTTTTTCTAATGATAAATCCACTAAGCCATCCGCTTTTTGAAATAGCTCCTTAATAGCACTATTTGAAATAATTGCTTTTTCTTTTTCTAGATAATCTTCTAGTGATTTTACAATAATTTTTTGAGCTCTTGAGCTCTCATGATTCCTTTTATCCTTATTACCTTCTATAACTGTATTAATGTCATCAACACAATAATATGCATTCAGTTCTAAATCTCCTAGTTTAGGATCTAATGCTTGTGGTATAGAGATATCAATAAAAACTCTTGGTTTTTCTCCTACATCATCACATTTGACTATATACTCAGTAACATTAACTGCAGCGATTATAATATCTGATTTTTTAATTAATTTAGGCAGATCTGCCAAGTAATATGCACTAGCATTATCAAAGGTAGATGTGATTTTTTCAGCTTTTTCTATTGTTCTATTAGCTAACATAATATGTTTAGGATTAAGAGCTGTCACATGGCGAAATAAAAGCTCTCCTGTTTGACCAGCACCGATTATAAGCACATTTTTAGTAGAAATATTGTCCAACTGCTTTTTAGCCAAAGTAATTGCGGAAAATGCTACTGATACTGGACAGTGACCGATTCTAGTTTCACTACGAACTTTTTTAGCTGTTGCAAAAACTTTCTGAAAAACTCTATCTAATTCTTTACCAATAGCGTGATTTTTTTTACTAAGAGTATATGAATCTTTAACTTGTCCTAATATCTGTGGCTCTCCTAAAACCATCGATTCTAGACCACAAGCTAATTTCATCAAATGCATGATTACCTCTGTACCTTGACGTAATTTAAAGTAATCTCTTATTTTAAAATCATGATTCCTAACGTAGCTTTGCCACCAAGCTAAAATATCATCAACGACTCTTAAATCTGCTATTTCAAGATATACTTCAGTACGGTTGCATGTCGATAAAATTACAGCATGAATAACATCATCTATAGCTAATATTGATTTATATAACATTGATACATCAAGTCCTGAAAGCGCGAACTCACTACGAACCTCTATTGGGGATTTTTTATAATCAATTGCTAAAGATATTAATGCCATATTCAAATAATTTTTAAATGTAAATAATTACTAATTAACTTAGAAAAACAAAATCTTATTTTAACATAAAAGACCAAGACATTACATTCTAATCTGATTAATAAACTTAGAACGTTGAGGACTTTTATGTTAAGATGTTGTAAGTTTACTATAAACAAATTTAATTTGTAGACATCAATAACTATGAAAAATTTATCAAAAAAACAAAGTCAAGCTCTATACACAATAGTAGGTATAATAATTGTAGCTATCATTTGTACTATAATTTTACAGTTTTATAACTCTGATAATGAAAAGTGCTTGTTTGAAGCATCTGACATGTATCAAAGAGCGCTAATTACAAATGAAAACCCTAAATCTCCTACAAGTGTAAAAATAGCTAAATTTGAAGAAGTTACAAAAAACTACTCTGATACTAGCTTTGGCATATTTGCTAGTTGGCAATTAGCTGATTTATACACAGCTCCTACTGATTTAGATACTAAAAGTTTTAATATTAACCTATCTAATGTTCCTAAAGCTATTGATGTATTGCAGCAAAGTGCTCAGCATAACCCTAAAGACAGCTTGACAGACATTACAAAAGTAAGACTTGCTAAGCTTTATATATCAAGTAACAATCCCGATAATGCTATCTCTACTCTTCACAGCATTAGCTCTCTAAATAGCAATGCTTACCCATTAATGCTACTAGGTGAAGCTTATAATGAGAAAAAAGATAAAGATAGAGTATTAGATGCTTGGAGTAAAGCTCTACAAGATCCTAACAGTTCGCCAGAATTCAAACAAATAGTTACCCAACTTATAAATAACGCTAACTAATCATGAAAAAATTATTTTTATTAACAACGCCTTTGCTACTATCATTATTAGTTGCTAGTTGTTCTGAGAGTAATGTCCCACTACCAACACCATTAGCTGAAAAACCTCCTAAGGAGGCTAAAGTGAAAGTTAAATGGAGCAGATCTACGGGTAATGGTAATAGCGGTTTACCAATCTATAATGTTTCCCCTGCTTATGCCAATGATATGGTATTTGTTCCTAATCAAAATGGTATGGCTTATGGTTTAGCAATTACAAATGGTAAAATAATTTGGAAACATGATACTGGTACTACGCTTTCATCTCAACCAAGCACTATCGCTAACGCGGTAATATTTGGTTCTATAAAAGGAGCTTTAACAGCTGTTGATCAAAAAGACGGTCAAATACTATGGCGGACAGATGCTCTAAGTAGTATTTTTTCTCAACCAACAATATATAGCAACCATTTATATACTCATACTCACGATGGTTCTGTGACTTCTTTTGATGCCACCAACGGCTCAAAAGTGTGGAATGTAACAAATAATATTCCAGAGATAACGCTACCAAGTGACTCGTCCCCTATCATACTTAATGACACTGTAATGGTGGGGTCTGCTTTTGGTACAGTACTAGGATTTACTCTAGACAGTGGTGATAGAACTATCAACTTGCCAATTGCTATTGCTCATGGCTCATCTCCCGCTGATAAGATGGTGGATATCACATCAAATCCAATGTTGTATGGTAACTATCTAATCTTCGCTGCTTACCAAGGTGCTATTGTAGCTCTAGATAAAGATACAGGAAAAATGCTCTGGGCAAAAAAAGTTTCTATAATTAATAACATGGCTATTAATAATGGCGTGATTTTTACCGTACAAGCCAATAGTGAGCTTAAAGCATACGACATCCAAACTGGTAACACTGTTTGGACACAAAGCACATTAGAGTGGCGTAAAATAACAGCTCCGATATATTATAAAGGATTGATTGTAGTTGCTGATTTTCAAGGTTATTTACACTTTTTTAACTCATTAAATGGCGATTACTTAGGTAGATATAAACTTACTCCTAGAAGCGACTTTTTTGACTATGGAATTTCAGGACAATTAGTTCCAACTGAAAAAGGTATACTTGTAGAAGCTGATAGCGGTACTACATATTTAGTTGATGCTCATAGTGATAGAGTTGTTTATGAAAATATTCTAGGTGACTATAAAATCGACCAAGGTCAAAATGTTAAGGTCATTTATCCTCTAGAACAACCAAAAGCAGCTCCTATGGAAAATACTCCAAAAGATCTATCTGGCAAAGAAGCTGACTCTGATAAGTCTAAAAACAATACTAGCTCAGTAGCGTCAACTACAGCAGTTGTAGCAAATGCTAATAATACAGATATATCGAACTCAACTAATCAAAAATCACCAAGTTCGAGCAACAGTACAAATTCAGAAGCACAAAACTCCGATTCTTCGATAGCTGAAGGTGTTGTCACATCAAATGAAACATCACCTACTCCAAAAGGCAAAACTGCTACGATAATAATAGGCAATTTCAGTAAAGGTGATTCTGACTAATGTATAAAGGCATACGACCATCAATTTTCATTTTGATTCTAATGGTCTCTTTAGGACCTTTTGGTGATACTATTTATGCTCCTGCGCTACCAGAAATCAAAACCATTTTAGGCACAGACTATCCTCATGTACAACTAACTATAACATCTTATCTACTTGGTTATTCAGTTAGTCAGCTTTTATATGGTCCTTTTTCAGATAGGTTTGGACGTAAGCCTGTAATGTTAGTAGGCTCAGGTTTTTTTATCATTAGCTCAATAATATGTCTACTTAGCACCAATGTTGATACTCTAATTTATGCAAGACTACTTCAAGGCTTTGGTGCTGCTGCTGGCGGTGTAATAGCTACAGTTGCCGTCAAAGATGCTTTTAAAGTTAGTGAGCAAGGCGCTATATTTGCTATTATGAATATTGCTTTTGCTTTAGCACCAGCATTTGGTGCTATTTTAGGTGTTTTCCTTAGTCCTAACCTGATATTCTGGATATTATTAGTTGCTGCTACATTTTTATTTGTTCAAGTAACTGTTTTTTTTCCAGAAACAGTAAAAGAAAAAAACATAGATGCACTAACCCTAAGATCCTTCTTTAAAAATTATTTTGCCCTTTTCAAGGATCATCAATTCTTCTTTGCAACCTTTGTATTAGGAATAAATATTAGTGTGATATACGCCTGTTTAGTTACAGCTCCTGATATTTTTATAAATATTTTAAAGCTTGAAAAAGCTAATTTCTTATATCTACTTACAATTATGGTTACTGCTGTAGTATTAGGATCAATTATATGCTCAAAGCTAAGTCGTATAATAGCTTATAAGCATTTAGTTAATTTTGGTATGCTTTGTACTTTAATATCAGGATTGCTCTTTATCTATGCATTCCATAAATTAACAGGATTAACTCTATCTATAGCTTTAACTGGTGTTCTTTCTCTCACATTTATAGGTGTATCATTTAGTGTGCCTTTATTAACACCCATAGCATTAGAGAACTTTACTGCTACTGCTGGAGCAGCATCTTCAGTTATGGGTTTTATGCAGATTGGAATTGCTTCAGTAACTACCGCTGTAATTAGTCAAATTGATTTTGGTAGTGAATTTACTCTAGCTTTTGCATTTGTACTACTGCCACTTATTGGACTAATAATATTTTTTCCTTACAGCTGCTATTTCCTCAAAAAGTAAATATCTAAGACCTTTATGTCTTAGGTTTACGAATTAAAATGATTATATGATAGAATCTACTTTAAATAATATATTTCTAATACCTAACAATTTATAAATGCAAAACTATAATGCTAAATCTATCGAAGTTCTTACCGGTTTAGATCCTGTAAAGAAAAGACCAGGTATGTACACCAATACCGAAAACCCAAACCATCTTATACAAGAAATTGTTGATAATAGTGTTGACGAAGTTTTAGCTGGATATGCTAGTAAAATAAATATCACCTTATATGATGATAATAGTATCGAAGTAGCTGATGATGGTCGTGGCATGCCTGTAGATATCCATCCAGAACACAAAATGTCCGGTATCGAGCTTATTATGACTAAACTACATTCAGGTGGTAAGTTCAGCAACAAGAACTATACCCACTCTGGTGGTCTTCATGGAGTTGGTGTTTCTGTTGTCAATGCCTTATCAAGCAAACTTGAGGCAGAAATCAAACGTGATTGTAATGTTTATCAAATAACTTTTGAAGATGGTCTAAAAACTAAAGATTTAGAGATTATTGATAGCGTTGGTAAAAAAAATACTGGCACTAAAATTAGATTTTGGCCTAATAAAAAATATTTTGATGATATCAAAGTTAACGTTAAAGCTCTTAAGAATCTCTTAGAAGCTAAAGCAATACTCTGTAAAGCACTTACAATTAAATACTCAAATGAAATAAAAAAAGAGAGAATCTCTTGGCATTTTGAAACTGGGTTAAAAGGTTACCTTGACCATAAGTTAGAAGCTGAAACACTTCCTCTTGAACCTTTTATGATAGATAATTTTTCAAATGGTTATTCTTATTTAGATGCTGTATTTTGTTGGTGTGAAGATCCTTTAGAAAGTATCAAAAACAGTTATGTTAACCTAATTCCAACACCGCAAGATGGCACACATGTTACAGGTCTTAAAAATGGTGTTTATGAAGCTATTAAAACCTATATTGAAAAAAATTCTCTAGGAATAAAGAATGTCAAAATTACAGCAAATGACTCATTTGCTAAGTTAAATTACGTAATATCCGTAAAGATAACAAATCCTCAGTTTGCAGGCCAGACAAAGGAAAAACTCTCCAATAAAGATGTAACTTCATTTGTAACTACAGCCGTCAAAGATTTGCTAACAATATGGCTCAATCAAAATCCTGATGAAGCACGCCAAATCATCGAAAATATTAATGGCGTTGCCCAAAAAAGAATCAAGGCTGACAAAAAAACTACTCGTAAGCGTATTATGAATACCTCTATTCGCTTGCCTGGTAAGCTTACAGATTGTATCAGTTCTGATGTAAACTCGACTGAACTTTTTATAGTAGAGGGTGACTCTGCTGGAGGCTCCGCTAAACAAGCACGTGATAAAAACTTTCAAGCCGTCCTACCTCTTAAAGGTAAAATCCTAAATAGTTGGGAGCTTGATGCAGATACTATTATGAACTCTCAAGAAGTTCATAACATCGCTACAGCAATTGGCGTTGATCTAGATAGTGATGATATTTCTGGCTTAAGATACAACAAGATTTGTATCCTTGCTGATGCTGACTCAGATGGTCTACATATTGCAACTCTTTTATGTGCCATGTTTCTCAAACATTTCAGAAAACTTATAGAGTATGGGCATATTTATATTGCTCAACCGCCGCTATTTAGAATTGACATAGGTAAGAATACTTTTTATGCTCTTGATGAAAATGAGAAAGAAAAGATTTTAGCTGAGAATGCCAAGCTAACAGGTAAGATAAATATCATGCGCTTCAAGGGTCTTGGCGAGATGAATCCTATCCAATTACGTGAATCAGCTATGGATGTATCATCTAGAAGACTTTTACAGCTTACAATCTCTAATACTTATGATGATGCTGAAATTTTAGATATGCTTTTGGCGAAAAAAAGAGCCAAAGACCGTCGTGATTGGCTTGAAAATCATGGTGATAAAGCTGAAATTGAATAATATTTTTCCCTCTTTACAAATAAGGAGTATAATTAAAAATAATACTTAGCTTAAAGGAAGATTAAGTGTCTGTTTTATACTCAAAAAATTTTGACTCTTTTGATTGGGGTTGGCTTGTAATAAGCTTTGGCATGGCTCTAGGTGCTGGTATAGTTTTGGTACCAGTTACAGTTGGAGTATCTGGCATATTTATATATTTGATATCTGCATTATTTGCCTACCCTGCTATTTTTTTATTTCAAAAACTATATATGAACACTCTATTTGATACCAAGGAATCAAAATGCTACAGTGAAACCATAAAAGACCTATTAGGTGAAAAATGGAGTATTGTTCTTGGTTTTTTGTATTTCATAATGATGTCGATATGGACTATAGTTTATGCTGAGACAGTAGCGAATGCTCTTAGCGATTATCTATATCACTTTAATATAATAGATATTAGACTCGATAATAGTACTATTTATAGCTTGATATTAATGATCATTTTAGTAGCTATTGGAACAAAAAGTAAAAATCTACTATTTAAAGCATCTACTTTACTAACTCTTATACTTCTATGCTCTGTTATTATAACAGTCATATATGTCATCCCTGAATGGAACTTCTCTCAGCTGAGTATTTATCCCAAAGGCTGGGAAGCTGTACCTAAAACAATAATTATGATTCCATTTTCTTTAACAACCATATTATTTATACCATCATTAAGTCCTATGGTGATGGGATATAGAGAACAATATTCTAAGGATAATGATTTAGCAAAATATAAAGCTCAAAGAACTATGAAAATAGCTTTTTTTACATTATTAATAATCGTTTCTTTTTATGTTCTTTCTTTGGCTTTAATTATTCCTCAAGATCAAGCAATTTTGGCTAAGAATCACAACCAATCAGTATTTTCAATACTTTTAAAAATCTATAGTCATAATACATTTTTGCAAATACTCGGAGTAATTATAAATATTTGCGCTATTTTAGCAGCTTTCTTAAGTATTTTAACAGGAATGAGAGAGTCATTACGAGGTGTGCTATTAAATATCACAAAAAAATTCTTTGATAAGAGAAAGTTCTCTTCAAATCAAATAGAAGCAACTATTATTATTTTGATAATATTGTTAACGTGGTTATCTATTATATTTAAAATACCTATTTTCTATTTAGTTCCATGGTGCGGTCCTATATTTGGTATCATAGGTTGTTTAATACCTGCCTATATTGTTTTTAAGGTAGATAGATTTGTAAAATATAAAACTATTTCTGTTTACTATATAATTTCCGTTGGAATCATTTTGTGTATATCGCCACTGTTATCTGCATATCTTTAATGGTAAAAGATAATTTAGTTTCTCATTTAGAAAAACTTATAAAATAAAAGATGTTTTTTGATAAAAGATACTGCAACTTAGAGTTATTAAAATCTGTTTTATTTACAGATATCTGCCAATTTTCCTGTCACTACCCCTAAGATAGCATCATCTGTTTCATTCATTCCTTTACCAGTAGCCAAAATTGCAATATTTTTGATTGTATCTTCAGCATCATCACCAACAATACCGTCATGTGGAGTCACCGTATTACCAAGCATTGCAGCATTTACAGCATCAAACGCTGCATATACTGAGTTTGCTATCTTAATAGAGCATGATGAATTAGCCCCATCGCACATAATACCAATAATTCCTGCTAAAGCATTAATAATAGATTTCTCAACTTTATCCTCAGATAAATCCAACATCATCGTAATCCACCTACAATACCTGCAGATGCGCATGTTGGTCCACATAGAGCTGATAGCCTACCATGCTAGACTTGATATAGACTGTTGAAACGATCGCAAAGAATAAAGCTCTACAAAGCTCCTCTTGTGTCTTACCTTTTGACTTTGCAACTCAATTAAAGGTAAGGATAAAGTTAAACCTATGTTACCACTACCAGCGGCTGTCATCACAAGCAATGCTGAGCCACCCATTCTTGCATCACTACCAGCTGATGCCGCTGCTGCGCGATTACGAATATCATCCCCATAAAAGCCATTATCAATATCTGAGCGAATATTTCTACCTGTTTGGATACCATATTGATGCACCAAACCCTCATTTGATATATTAGAATTGTCTTTAATAATTTTATCTAACATATCACTAATTTAGATGTATCTAACTGAGATGCAATTTTGTAAATCTCTTTAATCGAGAATTTAGAGATTATTTCATCAACAAGATTGCTCTTATTATCTGTATCATCAACTTCATAAATAATTTCATCATTCTTTTTGATTAAAGCAATATTTGTATGCGTATACTTAAACTCAACTATAACCTTGTCTTGTTTATAATACGCTTCTATACAAATATATAGCTTTATAGGCTTAGATGCATTAAATACTTTGATGCAATCTTTTTGTAAATATTCTTGTACTTTCGGAAGCTCTGCTTTAGTTACCCCAGAAATAACCATAAGTTCTTTAGCTGCATTTCCAGCAATTGCGCCCATCGCAACAGAAGCCTCTATACCAATCATTCCACCACTATTTGGTACAGTTACACTTTTCACATTTTTAATCATATTACCGGAAGCAAAAACATCTATCCTATCAGGTATATGTCCTAGCACATCTCTTGTTTTTGCCGCACAATATACCAAAGCTACAGGCTCTGTACATCCTTCAGCTGGTACAACCTTCTTTATACAACAAGTCTATCAATTGTTGTTCTCTACTCATATCTCTAATCTCCTTTAGATTTAAAATCTACCTTTTTCCAGTCAAAATATTTACCAGGATCTGTTTTTCTATTAGGCGCAATGTCACTATGTGCCACAATATCATTCAACTTTGGATAACTTTGCTGCAAATCTCTTAATAAAATATTAAGTGAATCATATTGCTTTTGATTATACACGCTATTATCAGTTCCTTGCAATTCTATTCCTATTGAGAAATCATTACAGCCTTCTCGGCCATTAAATTGACTGATACCAGCATGCCAAGCCCTATCATTTATAGATACAAATTGTATTATCTCACCATCTCTTTTTATGTAAAAGTGTGCTGACACTTCAAGGCCATTTAAACTTTCAAAGTTCTCATGTTGCTGGTAATCAAGATTGTTGGTAAAAAGTTTTTCAACATTAGTATTATCATAGATGCCTTCTGGTAAACTTATACAGTGTACAACCACTAAACTAATATCATTAATATTAGGTCTTCGGTTGAAGTTTGGACTTTTTATATGTTTAGCTTTTTTATACCAGCCTTTATCAAACATTTTAGTATTTAAAATTACTTGTGATAGTATTATACTTTACCAACTAATTCAGTAATTTTGAATAAATTTAGCTATGAAATGCCTTGATTGTAAGCTTGCAAAAAGAACTTTTTTATACGGTATAGTAACATTAATAGTCGTAATATTTAGTTATAATTTTCTAGATGTAAAAGTAGCAAACCTTATACACACTAGTGATTTTTTTGGTACAACTATTAGTACTGCAGCAGCCCTAACATCTCAAATTTTTTCACCTAAAATTTGGGCCATCATCACTACTATTGTTCCACTAATATGTATTTATAAACACATAACTAAAAAGCCATCAGAAAAACTCTACATTATATCATTAACACTAATAATGACTATTTTAATTACCACTATAATCAAAGTCATATTAGCAAGGTATAGGCCAGAAATGTTACTCTTTGACAACAGATATGGCTTTCACTTTTTCTCTTTCAAAAAAGCTTATAATTCTATGCCTTCTGGCCATACAGCATTAACTTTTGCTGGCTTATTTGCTATAGCCAACTTTTTTGACAAAAAATTTATTACCATCATAGCTTTAGCAATATGTTGTTTCGTTGCTGTTAGTAGAATTATTATATTAGATCACTTTATCTCTGATGTAATAGTAGCTGCATATATAGGTATTTTTACCTACTTATGGTCAAAAGCATTTGTTGAAAATAAAAGAACGAACTAAAAATCAATTTATATATTCTTTGAAATAAGTCAGTGCTTTTCGATAAACATCTTGCTTGAAATAAACCACATGATTTATCGGATACCAATAACTTACCCATCTCCAATTATCAAACTCAGGCGAGTCGTTAGCCTCTAAGTTAATATTACTTTCTGAAGTTTTTAACCTTAATAAAAACCATTTTTGTTTCTGCCCTATACATACCGGTTCTTTACTTCTCACAAGTGAGTCTGGAATATCATATTTAAACCAATCTCTAGTAGATGCAATTACTTCAACATCATGAGGGCGTAAACCAACTTCTTCGTACAACTCTCTATACATAGCCTGCAATGGTGTCTCACCTGTTGTAACTCCTCCCTGAGGAAATTGCCAAGAAGTTCTGCTCTTTCTTTGACCCCAAAAAACTCTATTTTGTCTATTTAGTAAAACTATCGCTACATTCGCTCGATACCCACTTTTATCTATCATTATTCAAAGAAAACTATCTTCTACCTAATCTTATTGTAAACTAATTTTTCTAAGTTTGATAATTTATAATTAGATTTAATTCATAACAATCTGATCTATAAATATTAATAAAATAAGCTTTTTTTGATTCTTTACTTATCTTCATCAGCCAAATCATTTAACATAGTTATTAATACTCAAGTAAACACCCTTAAAATAGTGATTCCAAATACCCTTAGCAATAGCTTTTTTATTCAAGCTAAACAAACTCCTAACGATATAGCTATCACTGATGAAAATATTGAACTTACATATCAGCAAACAGCTAATCAAATCACAAATTTAGCAAAATTTTTATTAAAAAATGGTCATGATCAGCATAGTATAATCTCAATATATAGCTCAAAAAGATATGAAATCATTATTGCGTTTCTTGCAATATTAGCAATTGGCGCAAGTTGCGTACAGTTAGATAAATCATTTCCTTCACCTCTGCTTAAGGATATCATAGACGACACAAACTCAGATCTAATGTTATGTGATGAGATACCAGATATTAAATCAGTTAAATGTATAGATTATATAAATATCATCTCAAAATGTGATGACTCTTACATTCAAGAATCTATAGATATAAACGTAGATCCAGAGAAAGATTTTTGGTTAGTATATTCATCAGGTACTACAGGTAAAAATAAAGGCATCTCAATATCTCACAGAGCGATACTTGAATCATATAAGATTAGAGAAACTATCAAACCCTACGATAGTAGTAGTTCAATTGGTTGTAATATTTATTATCTCTGGGAAGCATTTAGACCCTTATTAAAAGGTGGAAAAACTAATATAATTCCAGATACCATACTTTATGATTTTAAAGCGCTTGCAAAATATATCAAAAATAAGAAGATCAATGAAACTCTCTTTACACCTTCGTATCTTGAAACACTACTATCCACTTCTGAAAATACTGCTATAGAAATATTTAATAATATTGATACATGTTGGTTAAATGGTGAAGTAGTTTCTAGTTGGTTACAATACAAACTAGAAAAATTCATGAGCTTTAAAAATATATATAATCTGTATTCTATATCTGAATGTCACGATGTTACTGTATACAAATTACATCCAAATGATAAATATTTAGAAGAAGATGGCATTGTCCCTGTTGGTCACGTACTTCCAAAAGTTTATGCTGTTGTACTTAATGAGAATAAAGAAATAGTTAAGAATGGCCAAAAGGGAGAAGTATATATCCATTCAATAGGATTAGCTAATGAATACATTAACAGACCTGATCTGAACGCAGAAAGATTTATCACCGCAGCAAATAGTCCTATCAAAAAACGACTTTATAAAACTGGAGATTTTGGCAAGCTATCAGATGATGGACAATTAATAACAATATATGGTCGATGTGATTATATTATCAAATTAAGAGGTTATACTCTTTCATTACCATTTATTGAATCCGTCATAAAAGATAAACTCGACATAATGCACTGTATAGTAGATAAAATTGGTGCTACAAGAATATCAGAATCACTGATTGCATATTTAGAGATTCCTAAAGAGAATCAAGATACTTTTCGCCAGCAGTGGGATTTAAAAAATAATAATAAGCCATCTAAAAAACTACTAGATAAAATTTCTCCCCATTTAGCTCACTATATGCTCCCTAAATATATTGTTCTACTCGATGAAATACCTCTTAATAGATACTCAAACAAACTTGATAGAAATAGCATTAAACATGATGATTTAATCATTGAAGCTCAAGAAGTTCAAGCAATCAATAATATAGAAGATTACAAAAGATTATGGTCAAATATCTTAAATATATCTGAAGATGATATATCTCAAACAAGCTGTTTTTTGAGCTTGGTGGATCATCCTTATCTGCAATGTTACTTATAAGTAATCTAAAAGAGTTTGGCTTTGATATTACTATCAACAATTTTGTTGAAAAAAGTTCTTTGCAAGATAGTTATAATTTAATAACAAATAATCAATCCTCAACAAAACAAAAGATCACTCAAGAGATCTTGGATGACATTAACAAATTTACAACCGCAATAAAATCAAATATTTGCCAAGATTTACCCTCAACAAATACTGAAAATATCTTATTAACAGACACAACATGATTTTTAGGTTCTCACCTTCTAGCTCACTTAATATCAAACGATGAAATACAAACGATTTACTGTTTGGTACGAGCTACAGATAAGAATCAAGCAAGACAAAGAGTCGAAAAAACTCTTGAAAAACTTAATATTAAAACAAACTTTAAAATAGTCTATTTAAATGGAGATATTACCAAAATAAACTTTGGTTTAGATAGTAAAAAATGGTTAGAACTGTCTAAAGAGATAGAGCAGCTTCTGTAAACTTATTATTATCTTATAATACTTTGAAACCAAGCAATCTGATGGGACAGCACATTGTATTGACTTTTGTCTTACGAATAAGAGTAAACATTTAATACACATATCCACTAATGGAATATTCCCATTATATCTAAATAAAGTTTTTGATGAATCTAATTCCATTGATTGGATTGAATCATTAGAGTCTGGCTACTCACAAACAAAGTGGGCAGCAGAAAAACTAGTCCATAATATGATTGAAAAAGGTCTTAATGCAAGTGTTTTAAGACTAGGAAATATATCACCTCAAACACCTAGCTATATAAATAAATCTGATACGAACTGGTTACTACTAAAAGAAATAATTACCCAGAAGAAAATACCTCAAAATATAAACTTAGAAATGACATCTATATATCATATAACTAAGATTGTAGAACATCTTATATTGACTAAACCAGACTACAACATCCTTAATATTACTAACAAAAATTTTCTTGACGCAAACATATTAACTAAATGTTTCAATTATGAAACCATCGAATATAATAATTGGCTTGATGCTATTATAGATGGCTCAACAAAGTTTCTAGCAAAGGATAAGCTAAATATTGACTCATCAATATGTAACTATGATAGAACTAATTACGAAACAATTATGAAAGAGATCAATATCAATTATCCAGAAATAACTGCTGAATATATAAATAATATTTTTCTAGGAGGTAAAGATGAGCTTACTTACAAATAAACATGTATTAATAGTCGGTGCCTCTAGTTGTATGGGTAAAGCTATTGCTAATGCATGCCGAGAAAAGCAAATGAAAATATCTTTATGCTCACGTCGTGAAATTGATATTCAAGGTGATAATATATTTTTTCAATCAGTAGATATCCAGAATTTAATCCAAGTAGAAAGTTTTATAAACCAAAGTATAGATAACTTTGGTGAATTTGATTATGTCATTAACTGCGCAGGTGTTATGTATTATCAATGTATAGAGAATAGAAATTACCAAGAATGGATGACTACCATAAATACTAATGTCATAGGATTTACTAATCTTTTATACTCTGTACTACCATCACTAATCAAAAATAAAGGCATGCTGATCAACATAACTTCTGATGCTGCTAGGCGAGCCTTTCCAGGTCTAGCAATTTACTCAGGTTCAAAAGCTTTTATGGAATATACTCTTAGAGCCATTTGTTTGGAGTTAATTGATAAAGATGTTAGGATCATCAATATTCAGCCAGGTAATGTTGCTACTCCATTGCAAAACATGTCTACAGATAGTGAGGCTGTCAAAAAATATGCTAGCGATGATTCAGATAATTTCATACAGCCATAACAAATAGCTAAAACAATAATTTTTGCGATGAATCAACCTGAAAATGTTGCCATAAACGAAATACTAATAGAACCTCAAAAAGAGCCTATCAGCGGATAACTCCAAGCTATATAAACATCTATACTTGTAATATTTCATTCAATTAGCTAATGTATAGATAAATTATTCTTATTCTCAGGATTTTTTGGTTTGAATTTTAAAAAACGAGCTTTTCTATTTGGCTCGCTATCTGTAATATTTTGGGGTCTTGACTATACATTAGCAGGACAAGTTCACACACTTCTCACAATGACTTTTTTAGTTTCAATGTGACTTACATCAATACATGATTTGGGAGTTGCAGCAACTGTCAGTGTCGTATCAAAATCATCTGTAAAAAAGTTAAAGACCTAAAGCTTTGGCAAATTATAAGTATATGCTGTATCCCACTTCTAGGTGGACTTGCGATGACTATGTATATGCTTTCGATAAGAGATATCTCTACCAGGACAGCAATTATAATATCATCATGCTATCCTGCTGTGGGAATGATAGGTGCGCGGATATTTCTTAAGGAAAGCTTAACTCCTCTAAAGATATCCGGATTTATAATTGTTTTAATTGGTATTACCCTAACCGCATATAGTGAATTATTTGATCAAGCAAATAGTATTATAGGTCTTAGCTTTGCAATTTTAGCAGCTATTTTTTGGGGACTTGAAGGTGTTATCTATAAAATGGTATTGAATGCTGATGTCTCGGCAAATACATTACTTTTTCTACGCAAGATCTCTACAATTATAATATTCTTACCATTCACTTGGATTATAGTCGATACAGTTAGTATTTATGTGCTATTGCTTATAGTTGCTATTGGTGTTATTGGTTACATCGCAGATCTAGCATATATGCAAGCATTTAAATACTCAAATGTAACTTTAGCAATGTCACTAAATATTACTTATATTATTTGAGGGCCTTTATTTGCATTTATATTATTCGATCAAAGTAATAAGTATTTTACTTCTTATAGCTTGCGCTGTTTTAATATTCACAGGCAATTATCTAATATTTAAATCCAAATCAGTTTACTAAACGACTGAATTTTCCCCGTATAAGTAATTAGGTAGCTGAAAGGTATTAAGAGCATAACCTCCGACTAGATCAGATGACTGATCTCCAATTGAGATAAGTATCTTATACCCTAAAGATTCAATATGAGCCCTTCTCTCCGCCTTAAAATTTTTGAAACCTTTTGAATCATATTCTGTCAAGTTATCTGGAAAAACAAATACTTCTTCAAAGCCTACGTAACCAGCATTAAGCAATGCCTGTTTTGTCGCTTCTAAGTGTTTAGCAAAACGCGCGCTTATGAAAAATATTTTAAGACCTTTAGTAAGACAATAAAGATAGAAGTCTAAGGTAGCCTTGATTGGATAAGCACTAGTTTTTGCAAGTAGTTCATCCCAAACTTGATGATTCTCCTGTTGAGGAAAGCCTACTTCTTTAAAAGGATAGTAATGATTCAATGAGGTTTCATCAATATCAAGAACTATAGCATGATTTTTTAATGAAGATTGAGCATCTATTATTTGCTTAGCTTTCTCAAGTATAGTTCTTACATCATCTTCATGAGCATGACTCTCATAATAAGAAATAACTTGTTTTTTTGTCATATATAAGTTTATTTTAGACCTAATTCTTTCAATCTTTCTTCTAGAAATATTCCAGCTTGGGGATATTTCTCAGATAGATATACTTCTGGCTTAGGATGTATAAAGCAAGGTGTTGAAACTCGATCAAGACTCTCTATTTCACCTTCTGGCTTTACAACTCTATGCTTAGTTGCAATATACTCACCATTAGTCATTTCTTGAAGCATGTCACCGATATTTATAACTAGAGACTCACTATCACACGGCACACCATACCATTGATTAGTTACTGGAGATAAAACTTGTAACCCTGGTGAAGAAGCTATTGGCAACAATGTAATTAAGTTGATATCTTCATGAGCTGCAGCTCTTACTGCACCTAGCTCTTCATCACCTTTCGTAGCAGGATAATGTAATATTCTTAACAACGTACTCTCATAAGAAACAGTATCTCTTAATCGTTGTGGTAGCTTACTAGCAACAGCTGAATCCATATGCTCATCTATCCATTCAAGAATTGTCTCACCAAGCTTCATCATTTTTTCAAACATTTCTCTAGCTGCACTACTTACTTCCTCAGGATATCGACCATTAGGAAAATATAAATGATAGAAATGTTTAATGTCTTTTACTGTTTCACCCTTTGCAACCTCAGAAACATCTTTTGGAAAATATCCATCTTGATTTTCAACATCAAATAAGTATTTATCAGCATCACTTGATTTTAAAAAATCTTGCCACTCATTATAAACAGTTTGGATAAGATTCCAGTCAATGGGATGAGTCTTTAAAACCGCAAAACCAGTTTCTTTCAAAGACTTTGTAAACTCTTCAGCCGCATTATCTGCATAGTAATCAACGCTACGGATATTCATTTTTACTCCATTTTTTAGAGGGAAACAATTCAAGGACTGTCTTTAATTATACCAATAATACTTTTATGTTTCATTAACTTGATGATGTCTTAGATAGAAAAACTTACTCACATTAACATCTAAAACTTCTTCTTGATTTTTTTACGCAAAGAAAGCTCAAACTTATCAAGTGATCTTGCAAGTTTTTTACTTATTGCAATAAATGGCAATAACGTTAACCCTATAAAAAAACAATCCAGGCCCTAGAGTAAATATCATAATTAGACCAAGTATCAAAGCCACAATTGAAATTATTAAAAATATTAATAAAACTAGAGGATTAGATAATTTTTTACGAGAATATCTGTGCAATAAATAAAACATTTTTCCTGGTTTAGCTTTTACTATAGTTTTAAGCTTTAATATCACTTTTAATATACCTTCTAAGTTAAGCAAATAACGCTAGCTCTAATAACTTTAACCTCTTGGATGATGTTTTTGGTATATTTCTTGTAAACGATTTTGCGATATATGTGTGTAAATAGTTGTTGTTGATACATTACTATGACCTAACAACAATTGAACCGATCTAAGATCTGCACCATGATTGAGCAAATGTGTTGCAAAAGCATGTCTTAAAGTATGTGGGGATATATCTGTGTTTATGCCTGCAATAAGTGCATAGCTCTTAATACGATGCCAAAAAGATTGTCGAGTTATTCTCTTTGAATGTTTGCTAATAAAAACTGCTTTTTCTTTAAAATTTTTAGCTAAAGACTTGCGCGACTCTTCAAAATACTTGTGTAAATATTCAAGGGCATATTCCCCAATGGGTACAATTCTCTCTTTTGAGCCTTTGCCCATTACTTGTATTACTCCTATATTTAGATCAATATCATGAGTATTTAGACCAACTAACTCACTAACTCTCAAACCCGTAGCATACATAAGCTCTAGCATCGCCTTATCACGAATACCAATATCATACGTTAAGTCAGGAGCTTGAAGTAGTCTTTCGACATCAGTCTCTGTCATATCTTTAGGCAACTTTTTAGCTAACTTCGGCAAGGTTAATTTTGTAGTAGGATTAGTAGTAACTTGATCTGTCGATATAAGCCAATTATAGAACTTACGTAATGTAGATATCATACGTGCATTAGATCGGCTACTATAACCATTCTTAGAACGATAAGATATAAAAGCATATAACTGCTCAAAATCGAGATTAATTAATTCTGCTTGCGAGAAATAATTTTGTAAAAACTTTAGATCTGTACGATAAGATGAAATAGTGTTTTGACTTAAGCCATGCTCAAGCCAAAGATTATCAAGAAAAGCATCAACGGCTGTAGACACTTTTTGACTTCCCTAGAATTATACTTTTTCTTTAATTCTAGCAGCCTTACCAGTAAGACCTCTCATGTAGTATAGCTTAGCTCTACGTACATCTGCTCTCTTCTCAACAGTGATACTGTCAATTAGAGGTGAGTGAGTTTGGAAAGTTCTTTCTACACCCATACCTGAAGACATTTTTCTTACTGTGAAAGCAGAGTGAAGACCTCTGTTTCTTTTTCTAAGAACAAAACCTTTAAAAGCCTGGATTCTTTGCTTATCACCTTCTCTAATCCATAGGTTAACAGTGATTGAGTCACCTGGATTAAATTCTGGAAGATCTGTTCTGATTTGTGACTTTTCTACTAATTCAACAAATTTATTTTTCATTATTTTCTCCTTTTGTGCTTACCATATCTATTTTATAATCATTTATAATTTGCTTATCTTCTTCAGATAGGCATAGGCACTCGATTAAATCTTTACGACGCTCATAAGTCCTTATCAACTTCTGTTTACGCCTCCATTTTGCTATTTCCTTATGATTACCAGATAACAAAACACTAGGTACTGAGTTACCACAAGGCAAAACAGCTGGCTTTGTATAATGCGGGTAGTCCAAAAGACCGTCATAAAAAGAATCCTCAATCATAGAATCCTTATTGCTCAACACCTCTGGCAATAGTCTTATTAGAGTATCCATAACTAGCATAGCAGGGAGCTCACCACCACTTAATACAAAATCCCCCACAGAGATTTCCTCGTCGACATGATCTTGTATCAGGCGCTCATCAACCCCTTCATATCTACCACAAAGCAGTATCAGTGAATCATTTTGCAAAAGCTCAAGAGACTTCTTATGATTAAACACACCACCCTGAGGTGACAAGTATACTACTTTTGAATTATAACCTAAAGTACTTTTTGCATCTTTGATTGCCTGTGATAATGGTTCATATTTCATAACCATACCAGCTCCACCACCAAAGCTAGTATCATCTACAGTAGCATGTTTATCAGTTGTATAATATCGAGGGTTAAAGCATTTTATAGATACTTTAGAGTCTTTTATCGCTCTAGCAGTAATCCCAAAATCATTTATTGCTTTAAACATTTCAGGAAATATAGATATTATTCCAAATTTCATTTTTCAAATTTCTTTAGAAGTTAAATAACCAAATCTAATTGTAGTTATTAAAACAAACAAAAACAAACATTTGAGAGATAAAATACAACTTTGTAGCAACGAGTGCACATTAGCGATTAGTATTTTATAAAATCAATAACTAGAAAATAGAACTGTTTGAGCAAGGCAAGTTTTCTGTTTTCATTGATTTTAAAATACAATAGCTCAGTGCTAGGCGATTTTGCATACTTTTTCGACATAAAAAAGTACGTCGCCAATACTTACGCAGCAAGTAGTGAAATATTATTAAGAAATAATTATTGACTAATAATCATATTCCCAATCAACAACTATTTTTTTTGAGTCAAGATCTTCACTAACAATATATTGCTTAGCATAGGGAATCAGATACTCATCAGAATCTTTCTTACAAACTAGGACTTCATTAGCACCAGTTTCAATAATCCCAACAACTTTACCAAATGAATCATTCGTAGTATTAACAACAGCGCATCCTATTAAATCTGTAAAATAAGCTTCATCGTTACCAACCTTCGGTAATGCTTCTTTTGGTACTCCAATTAGAGAGTTAACATATTTCTTTGCGATTTCTGCATCATTAACATTAGCAAGCTTGATATACAATTTATCTGCTCGTCTTAAGACACTCTCATTTTTAAGTGGTTGCCAAACGCTATTAGCTGGTAACTGAATATACCAATCACCATAACTCAAAAGTGTTTCTATTGAACTTGCTAAAGGATATAAGTTAAGCTCGCCATCAAGCTTATATGTAGCACCAATTTTAGCTATTTCTACAAAATCTTGTGACATAAAAAGAAAAATAATTGACTCTATAAGTATGAATTAAGCAACTTTTTTAGCTTCTTTGATTAAGCTAGCTACTCTGTCTGAAGGTTGAGCACCTTTAGCAAGCCAAGCTTCAGCTTTAGCTACATCAAGCTTTAATCTCTCTTCACCGCCTTTAGCTAAAGGATTAAAGAAACCTAGCTTCTCGATAAATCTACCATCTCTTGGGCTTCTTTTATCAGCAACTACGATTCTATAGAAAGGACGCTTTTTAGCTCCACCACGAGCCATACGAATTACTACCATTTATTACTCTCCGGTTTTATCTTTTTATATTTCAAACTTTTCTTAGCTTAGCTTAGCTTAGCAGCCATAAACCTAGCAAAAATTTAATAGCAATACTTTAAAGTCTCTTAACCAAAATGTCAATAGTTGACTTCACATAAACATAATATATAATACCCTAAGTCGCTGAATTTAACAAACAACTTGCTTGCGACACTAAATAATAAGCTAAAGCGTTTCTACTAAACTTTATAAAAGATTTTCTAGAAACCTTTTAGCAAAACTAAAAGGGAGAACGAAATGTCAAAAAATTATTTATTCACATCAGAATCAGTTTCAGAAGGACATCCAGACAAACTAGCTGATCAAATTTCAGATGCCATCTTAGATGAAATCCTAAAACAAGATAAAAACGCTCGTGTTGCGTGTGAAACTTTAGTAAAAACTGGTATGGCTCTAGTCGCTGGAGAAATCACCTCTTCTGCTAGGATTGATATTGAAAAGCTAGTTAGAAAAGTAATCATTGAAACTGGATATGATAATGCAAACAAAGGTATTGATGGTAGGACTTGTTCTGTAATCAATGCTATTGGTAAACAATCTAGTGACATTGCCCAAGGCGTTGATCGTGGCTCACTAGAAGATCTTGGTGCAGGTGATCAAGGATTAATGTTTGGTTTTGCTACCAATGAAACACCAACTTTGATGCCTTCTGCAATTTATTACTCCCATTTACTAATGAGAAAACAAGCAGCGCATATAAAATCAGGCAAACTTGCATGGTTAAGACCAGATGCAAAAGCCCAAGTAACTTTAGCATATGAAAATGATAAACCTAAGTTTATTGACACAATTGTCTTATCTACTCAACACAATGAATCAATATCTCAAAAAGATTTACACGATGCTGTTATCGAAGAGATTGTGAAAGAGGTAATCCCTGCTGAACTAATCACAAAAGATACAAAATATCATATTAATCCAACAGGTGTATTCTTAATAGGCGGTCCTCAAGGAGATTGTGGCCTTACAGGTAGAAAAATTATTGTTGATACTTATGGTGGGGCTGCTCATCATGGTGGAGGCGCATTCTCTGGAAAAGATCCATCAAAAGTTGATCGTTCTGGTGCATATATGGGTAGATATATCGCTAAGAATGTTGTTGCTGCTGGGCTAGCCGATAAATGTGAAGTTCAAGTTGCTTATGCAATTGGCGTAGCAAAGCCTGTTTCTTTAATGGTCAACACTTTTGGTACAGGTAAAATTTCTGATAACAAAATTGAGCAACTAGTTGCAGAAACTTTTGATCTTAGAGTTGGTAAGATCATCGAAAATCTTGACCTACTTAGACCTATTTATCGTAAAACATCTAACTATGGTCATTTTGGTCGCGAGTTACCAGAGTTTACTTGGGAAAAAATAGATAAGGCTGATAATCTTAAATCTTCCGCTAAGATCTAATTTCTTCTTTACATTCTTTATACTTCAATAAAATCAACCACCTATATTATTAAAATCTATTACAATAATATGACTATACTTCGTGAATGTAAAAGTGACTGTCTTTTTATTAAGAGTTTATAGCTAACCATATATATTATTTATACAATATTGAGAATAATTATGTAAACTCATATGCCACTAAACTCCCACATTTCTAGTATCTATTTTTCAATCTAATGAAAAATACAAGATAGTAAGAAAAAAGTTATATTAAGATATATAATTGGCTTATTAGAGACTATCAACATAAAACTTTTAGAGGTCTCGAAGGTTTCAGAATCAGGACATTAATAACCATTGAAATTTAAATTGGTAGTGTTCATTAAATTGTGTCTATAGCTAGTCGAGTTAAAAGCTTAGGTATATAATTTAGTTAGTCAAATACTACTTTTAAAAAGTATATAGATAATAACGAGTTTAGTAACTAATTCACCAACTCTTAGTACATAACTTTTAAAACTTACTTTTAGAAAAGACTATAGAAAAAATCTTTGAAAAGAGAATGCTTGAGAAATGTTTATTAGACTATGCCATAGTACTAGCTTTGTTATATTTTTTCTTCGCTTGAATAAATTCGATTTTTAAATCTTTATATTTAGATTTTATATCTTTTATATCAGCTTTAGATAGTACATTTTCTTTCTTCGCTTTTAGGTACTCTTGCTTAGCACTATACATACTTTTCACATTAGCAACCAACTTGGCATATAACTCTTCAATACCCAAGTCAAACGTCTTATTTTTCTTAGTTAGAGCTTCATCCAATTTAACCTTCGCTTTTGCAATTTCAATCAAATGCTTAGGCGTAGTTTTAAGATCATAACACCAACCTATTTTTGCTAACCCGACAATAAACCATTTTGATGGATCAAGATCAAACCATCTAATACCATTTCTATAATCACCAGCAAAAGCATGATGATAGTTATGATAACCTTCTCCACCAGTCACTATAGCTGTTATCCAACTATCTCTCGCTGTATTTTTTGTAGAGTATGGTCTTTTTCCAATAGTATGCGCTAAAGAGTTAATACAAAAAGTTGCATGATGAACTAAAACAACTCTAAGTA
Source organism: Francisella orientalis FNO12 (assembly GCF_001042525.2). Lineage (NCBI taxonomy): Bacteria > Pseudomonadati > Pseudomonadota > Gammaproteobacteria > Thiotrichales > Francisellaceae > Francisella > Francisella orientalis. The sequence continues at coordinate 1,619,554 of NZ_CP011921.2, forward strand.
AGCCACCTAAAATTAGAAAACCTAAAGCACTCTGCCAAGCTGCAGTTAACGTACCGCCTGTTAAGAATCCAAATATAAATCCTATTAATGTAGGCAATCCAAAACATGCTAAAATAGCTAACACAGTATAATGATTATGTTGGAACACCACCGCCTTATCTTTTAGAAGATCATTAACTCCTCTAATTTCTTGGACATCAGAACTACTATGTCTTAATAACCAACCAAAGTGTGAGAACCAAAAACCTCTAGTCGCTGCATAAGGGTCTTTTACAGGATCATCAACATCTTTATGGTGCTTTCTATGATCTGAAGCCCACTGAATTATACTATTCTGTAAAGCCGCTGTCCCAAAAACCATAAGAGCATAACTTACTATCTTATTAGCCTTATAAGTTTTATGTGACCAAAGTCTATGATAGCCCATTGTGATACCAACACCTGTAAGTGCATAGAAAACAATTAAACAAACATAGTCTGAAGTTGAGAAGCCATAAGTCATCGCATACCACGGTACAGCAATAATTGTAACTAACGGAAGAAGTAATAATCCGAAGATACTTTTCCAAACTATACTACCTTCTTTTTCGATGGTTTGATGTATTATTTCATTATTATTCATTTAGAACCTTTAACCTTTTTTTGAATTTAATCCACTTGATGTGGATACGAGAAAATTAATTACGACATTATGGTATCACGTATCTGATTTTTTTGATAGTTATTTATAGTAGGCTTAAATTTGAGATCTTGCTTTAACATTGATTTCTAAATTAGAATCCTTAAAACCATTGTTATATCTATAAGCACCAGCAAGAGCAATCATTGCGCCATTATCTGTACAGTATTTCATCAGAGGGAAAAATATCTCATAGCCTTTTTTCTTCGACAGTATATCTAACCTAGAACGCAGCAATTTATTCGCACTAACCCCACCAGATATAACCAATCTTCTGTTTTCTGTCTTCTGCAGAGCTTTTTCACACTTTGATATTAAAACATCTATAGCAGCATCTTGAAATGCATAACATAAGTTCGCTTTATTTTCATCTGACTGATCTGCTTCACTATGCCAAGTATTTAGTACAGCTGTCTTTAGACCGCTAAAACTAAAATCCAAGTTAGGTTTATTTTTCATTGGTCTAGGTAGATCATACTTTTTTTCATCTGTAGCTTTATCGGCAAGATTAGCCACCTCGACTCCACCAGGATATGACATTCCCAAAAGCTTAGCTGTTTTATCAAATACCTCTCCGGCAGCATCATCAATAGACTCCCCCAACAAGGAGTATTCGCCAAACTCTCTCACTTCGAATAATTGAGTATGGCCACCAGATACCAATAACGCAACAAATGGATATTCTATATCACTACTTTTATCTAAAAGCGGAGATAATAAGTGTCCCTCAAGATGATGTACAGCTACTGTATCAATATTATGTATCAACCCTAATGTTTTAGCAAAAGTTGCCCCTACCATTAGTGCACCAACCAATCCAGGCATAGCTGTATAGGCAATACAGCTTAAGTCATTAAAATTGAGGTTAGCATTGTCCAGCAATTCTTTAGTTAGTATATTTAGTTTTACAATATGTTCACGAGAAGCAAGTTCTGGAACTACACCTCCATATTTCTTATGTAATCCTATCTGACTGTATAGTGCATCTGCGACGATAGCTTTAGATGAATAGTCATAAATAGCTAAACCAGTTTCATCACAAGAACTTTCTATACCTAAAACAAGCATTATTTCTTAGCCGCTCCAGCACCACCATTGGTCTTTGTGATCTGAATAAATTTAGTTATAAATGAGCCCACAACCAAACCAATAACAAAAGCAATAGATAAAAGCACCATAAGAGGCAATGTTGTACTACCAAATATATAATCAAAACTGACATTATCAGTATTCAATATAGATAAAAAAACAATTACAATAATTGCTAAACCAAATAGTATTTGCCAAAATAATTTTTTAATTGTACTGAACATTAGCTACATTCTTAAATAAAATATATTGACAATATTATAGTTAATTTTTTTGAAATTATAAAACTTAATTTAAAGGATATTTTAGAAAATTATTTAAGATTACATTATAGATATATAATGTCTTGATACAGGTAATTATCAGAAATCTAAAGATTCTAGAGCATTTCTTAACGATTCTTCAATATCATCATTAATATCTTTATCTTCTTTTTCAATCTGATTCTCAAATGCTGTATCTTCAGTGTTAAATGATGATGCTTCTGTGAGTATCATATTATCTTCTACACCAAGTTCTTCTCTCATCTTCTCAATCTTATTAGACTCTTTTCTAACTGCAAATCCTGTACCTGTAGGTATAAGTCTACCAATAAGAACGTTTTCTTTAAGTCCTCTTAATTGATCAACTTGAGAATGTATTGAAGCCTCAGTTAATACTCTAGTCGTTTCTTGGAATGATGCCGCAGACAAGAATGACTCTGTAGATAACGATGATCTAGTGATACCCATCAGAGTAAGCTCATACTCAATCAATCTCTTACCTTCTTTAGCTAGTCTATCATTTTCTTCAAGTATTCTTACTAATTCAATACTTTCATCTTTGACAAACTTACTATCACCTTCATCAAGAATTGTTGCTTTTCTCAACATCTGTCTAACGATCGTTTCAATATGCTTATCGTTAATTACAACACCTTGCATACGATATACAGACTGAGCCTCAATTAAAATATAATCAGCAAACGCTTCTAAACCTTTGTACTTAAGAAGATCATGTGGATCAGTAGGACCATCTGCTAAAACATTGCCTTTTAATACTTGTTCACCATCAAAAACTACTAGATGTCTAGATTTAGGTAATAGTATCTCTTCAGCAATATGACCGCTCTTATCCAAGATTTCAATCCTTTGCTTTTCTTTAGTATCTCTGTTACCTAATCTAACCATACCATCACAAGGTGATAATATTGCAGCGTCTTTTGGACGTCTCGCCTCAAAAAGTTCAGCAACTCGAGGAAGACCTCCGGTAATATCCTTATTCTTAGAGCCTTCTAAAGGAATCTTAGCAACAACATCACCAACCTCTAACACTGAATCATCAGTAACGTTCAATACAGCACCTACAGCTAATGAAATTGATTTAAGCTCATTACCTTTCTCATCAACAACTTTAACAACTGGTTTTAGGTTCTTAGATGTTGTTCTTTGAGATATTGAAGTTATCTCAATAGTTTGCTGACCAGTTAAATCATCATATGTATGCTTTGATGTGATACTATCAATAACATCTTCCAGAACAACTTTACCAGCAACGTCTGTAATTAGTGGCTGAGCATGCGGATCCCAAGTAGCTATAACATCACCAATCTCAACACCCTTGCCACTTGCTAAAGGAACAACTGCACCCATAGGGATTTTATGTTGCTCTCTAACACGGCCCATAGTATCAGAAACTATGATTTTACCAGCTCTCGATATAACTATGTTTTGATCATCTTTATTTGTAACTGTTCTGATGTTTTTAAACTTAATCTTACCAGCAGTTTTAACTTTAATATCAGATACTGTAATACCTAATGATGCCGCACCACCAGTATGGAATGTTCTCATCGTAAGCTGTGTACCTGGCTCACCAATTGACTGAGCAGCAATTACACCAACAGACTCACCGACATTGACCTTTCTTTCACGAGCAAGGTCACGACCATAACACTTAGCACATAAGCCTCTACGAGTTTTACATGTAATTGGAGATCTAACTTTGATCATGTCAATACCATTATCATCAAGTATCTCAACAAGATTTTCATCAAGCAGAGTACCGGATTCTAATAGAACAACTCCCTTTTCAGTCACAACATCAGCAGCTAGCGTTCTACCTAAAGCTCTCTCTATTAGAGGAACTTTAACTTCACCATCTTCAACAATAGCTGAGAACATTAAGCCATCATCAGTGCCGCAATCTTCTTCAATAACAACTAAATCTTGGGCAACATCTACAAGTCTACGAGTTAGGTAACCAGCGTTAGCTGTCTTCAATGCCGTATCTGCTAGACCTTTACGAGCACCGTGAGTAGATGTAAAGTACTGCAATACTGACAAGCCTTCTCTAAAGTTCGCCGTAATAGCAGTTTCAATCATCGTTCCATCTGGCTTAGCCATTAGACCACGCATACCTGCAAGCTGTCTCATCTGGTTATAAGAACCCCTAGCACCTGATTTTGCCATCATATATACAGAGTTAAACGATTCGATTTCTTTATTCTTACCATTTACCATTACAGTATCTTTTGAAATCGCATCCATCATCGAAGCACCAACCTCATCAGAAGTTTTACTCCAAATATTGATAATATTATTGTATCTTTCATTCTCTGTAATTAATGATGACTGATACTGCCCTGTAATATGCTTAATTTCTTTTTCTGCTTCTTCGACTTTAGCTTCTTTAGTTTCAGGTATCGTCATATCATCAACGCCTACAGAAACACCTGATAATGTTGAGTATTTGAAACCTGCATACATTAGTTTATCAGCTAAAACTACAGTTGCTTTACCACCTAGCACTCTAAATGCTTGGTTGACGATTTTAGAGATTTCTTTCTTAACAAGCACTTTATTCAATAGCGAGAATGACAAACCTTCAGGCAATATGTTTAAAAGCAATGCTCTACCTACAGTAGTATTTACAACACCTTTCTCGTTATAAGTATTGCCTTTAGTATCAAAAACTTGTCTATCTATTCTAAGTTTAATTTTAGCATGAATATCTATAGTGCCTGAATTATATGCTCTACTAACATCATCATAGTTTGAGAATAATTTACCTTCGCCTCGAGCGCCCTCTTTCTCTCTAGTGATATAGTATAGACCTAATACAATATCCTGAGTAGGAGTAATAATTGGCTGACCAGATGCTGGAGATAAGATGTTATTTGTAGACATCATCAATACTCTAGCTTCTAACTGCGACTCGACAGTTAAAGGTACATGTACCGCCATTTGGTCACCATCGAAATCGGCGTTAAATGCTGCACAAACTAGAGGATGTAACTGTATAGCTTTACCTTCAATTAGCTTAGGCTCAAATGCTTGAATACCTAATCTATGAAGCGTAGGGGCGCGGTTTAATAAAACTGGATGCTCGTTGATCACAACTTCTAAAATATCCCATACAACGGCTTCTTCAAGCTCAACCATTCTCTTAGCTTGTTTGATAGTTGTTGCATAGCCACCTAGTCTTAACTTAGAGTATACAAAAGGTTTAAATAGCTCTAATGCCATCTTTTTAGGTAAACCACACTCATGTAATCTCAATGATGGGCCAACTGTAATTACAGAACGACCAGAATAGTCTACACGTTTACCAAGTAGGTTTTGACGGAAACGACCCTGCTTACCTTTTATCATATCAGCAAGAGATTTAAGCGGACGCTTATTTGAACCTGTTACAGCTCTACCACGTCTACCGTTATCTAGCAATGCATCTACAGCTTCCTGCAACATTCTCTTTTCATTTCTAACAATAATATCAGGAGCATTTAGATCTAATAGTTTTTTAAGTCTATTATTTCTATTAATTACTCTACGATATAAATCATTAAGATCAGATGTCGCAAATCTACCGCCTTCAATTGGAACTAATGGTCTTAAATCCGGTGGTAAAACTGGTAGTATAGTCATTACCATCCACTCAGGTTTATTGCCAGATGCTTGGAAAGTTTCAAGTAGTCTTAATCTCTTGATAGCTTTCTCTTTTTTAGCTGTAGATTTACTCTCTTCATATTCAGCTTGTAGCGACTCAATCTCAGTTTCAAGATCTGTATCTGCCAATAAGTCTCTGATTGCTTCTGCACCCATAGATGCTTCAAACTCATAACCATAGTTCTCTAAAGCTTCAGCATACTCATCATCAGTAAGAAGCTGTTTTTTCTCTAGAGGTGTCATACCTGGATCTGTAACTATGTAAGACTCAAAATATAGTACCTTCTCAACATTCTTTAATGGCATATCAAGGAATAGACCTATTCTAGAAGGCAAAGATTTTAGATACCATATATGTACCACTGGGCATACTAAATCTATATGACCCATTCTTTCTCTACGTACTTTAGCTTGCTCTACCTCAACACCACAACGCTCACATACTACACCACGATGCTTAAGTCTTTTATACTTACCACACAAGCATTCATAATCTTTTATTGGACCAAAGATTTTAGCACAGAATAAACCATCTCTCTCAGGCTTAAATGTTCTATAATTTATAGTTTCTGGTTTTTTAACTTCACCATGAGACCATGAACGAATGACCTCTGGAGATGCTAAAGATATTTTAATAATATCAAACTTTTTACTATTGTAATTTTGATGTAGGATACCGTTATTCACAGGTAATTCTCCTATACTTTTATTTTAAATAACAAAAAATAAGTAGCTTTAAATTAAGATGCTTATTCTTCCTCAGATGAGTAGTCAAAATCCATATCTATTCCCAATGCTCTAACTTCATTTCTTAAAACATTAAATGATTCTGGAACATCTACATTCATAGTTAACTTACCATCAACTATATTCTTATACATCTTAGATCTACCAGTTATATCATCTGACTTAACCGTTAACATCTCTCTTAGAGTATAAGCAGCACCATATGCTTGTAACGCCCAAACTTCCATCTCACCGAATCTTTGACCACCAAATTGCGCTTTACCACCTAACGGTTGCTGCGTAACTAGACTGTAAGATCCAGTTGATCTAGCATGCATTTTATCATCTACCAAGTGGTCTAACTTAAGCATATACATATAACCAACGGTTACATGCCTATCAAATGGCTTACCAGTACGACCATCAAACAATTTCATCTGACCATTAGTTACAAAGCCTCCTATTTTTAGTAAAGACTTAATATCTTCCTCTTTTGCACCATCAAATACAGGAGTTGCAATTGGTACTCCCCCTTTTAGATTTTCACAAAGATTCAGTATCTCTTCGTCATTTAAAGCCTTAAGATCAACTTTTTTATCACCAACACTGTTATAGACTTCTTCTAGAGTTTTTCTTAACTCTGCTGCTTTTCTTGTTTTTTCTAGAGTTTGCTCTACTTTCTTACCTAAGCCGTAAGACGCTAATCCTAAGTGAGCCTCAAGAATCTGACCGATATTCATACGCGAAGGAATACCTAGTGGATTCAAACAGACATCTACTGGAGTACCATCTTCCATATATGGCATATCCTCAATTGGTAGTACTCTTGAAACAACACCTTTGTTACCATGACGTCCAGCCATTTTATCACCTGGCTGAATACGTTTTTTAATCGCAACAAAAACCTTAACGGTTTTAAGTACACCAGGAGATAGCTCATTGCTTTGTGTGATAGATTTTTTCTTAGCTTCAAATCTAGCATCTACAGCTATTTTTGCTTCTTCATAATACTCTCTAGCATTCTGTATTTTTTGCTCAAGTTTTTCAGCTTCAAAAGAGATTTCTAACCACTTAGAAAAAGGTAGCGTTGCTAAAAATTCTTTTGTAAGAACAGCTCCTTTCTTAAGTCCTTTTGCTTTTTGTATCTTAGCGCCAACCACATCTGTCTCGATTGATGATTTAACTACAGATTCAATTACAGCAAATTCTTCATCGAAATCTTTACGCGCCTTATCAATTAGTTCTTTCTCAATTTTAAGAGCTCTTTTGCTCTTACCACCTTTATCATTCTCAAAGACCTGAACATTGATTACAGTTCCTGAAGTACCACTAGGCATTTTTAATGAACTATCAGCAACATTTGATGCTTTTTCATTAAAGATCGCTCTAAGAAGTCTTTCTTCAGGAGTTAACTGCTGCTCAGCTTTTGGCGTAATTTTAGCGACAAGAATATCACCTGCCTCAACATTCGCACCAATATGAACAATACCTGACTCATCAAGCTTAGCAAGACTTGACTCACTGACATTTGGAATATCTGCCGTTACTTCTTCAGGACCTAGCTTAGTATCACGAGCCACACATGTGAACTCTTCAATATGGATACTAGTATATTTGTCATCTTTTACTATTCTTTCAGAAAGTAAAATTGAATCCTCAAAGTTATAACCATTCCACGGCATGAAAGCAACCATAAGGTTATGACCAAGTGATAACTCACCAAAATCAGTTGCAAAACCGTCAGCCAAAATATCACCAGCCTCAATCTTATCTCCAACATCAACTATTGGACGCTGATTGATACAAGTATTTTTGTTTGAGCGTTTAAACTTAGTCAAGCTGTAAATATCAACTAACTTACTTGTTTGAGATTTTTCAGTATCAACTTTAACAACTATTCTATTAGAATCAACTTCTGCTATCTCACCAGCATTTCTTGCAATAATACAGTTGCCGGAGTCTCTAGCAACAATCTTTTCCATACCAGTACCTACCAGAGGCTTTTCAGATTTAAGAGTTGGTACCGCTTGACGTTGCATGTTTGCACCCATCAATACCCTGTTAGCATCATCATGCTCTAAGAATGGTATTAATGCTGCAGCTGCTGAAACCATCTGCTTAGCAGAGACATCCATATACTGGACTCTACTTGACTCAGTAAATATTGCTTCACCACCTGAACGACACTGAATAAGATCTTCTACAAAATGATTATTTTTATCAAGTTTTGTTGATGCTTGTGCAATCACATAATGATCTTCATCGATAGCTGATAAGTACTCAATTTCATTAGTCACTTTACCATTAACTACTCTTCTATATGGTGCTTCTAAGAAGCCATAATCATTAACTCGTGCATAACTTGCCAATGAGTTAATCAAACCAATATTTGGACCTTCTGGAGTCTCAATAGGACACAATCTACCATAATGAGTTGCGTGAACGTCACGAACCTCAAAACCAGCTCTATCACGCGATAAACCACCTGGGCCTAATGCAGAAATTCTACGCTTATGAGTAACCTCTGATAATGGATTGTCTTGATCCATAAACTGCGATAAAGCACCAGATGTAAAGAATTCTTTAATTGCTGCTGTAATTGGCTTAGAGTTCACAATATCTTTAGGCATAAGCTTGTCTTTATGAACTAGCGACATACTTTCACGAATACCTTTCTCTACACGATAAAGACCTATTCTAAATTGATTCTCAACCATTTCTCCAACAGAACGCACACGTCTATTGCCTAGATGATCGATATCATCGACTTTACCTTTGCCATCACGGATATTAATAAGCTCTTCGATAACACCTACAATATCACTATTTTCTAGAGTGTAAATATCTCCAGATACCTTATCAGAACCTAATCTTGCATTTAGCTTCATTCTACCAATATCAGATAAGCTATATCTACTTTCAATAAAGAATAGTCCCTCGAAAAGAGCTTTCACAGAAGCTGCTGCTGGAGGATCACCTGGTCTAAGAACTTTATATATTTCTACAAGTGCTTCATCTGTATTTTTAGTAAGATCATACTTAAGAGTATCTGATATATACCTACCTCTTTCAGTAGTTATAAAATCAATAACTTCTAATTCAAGCATGCCAACTTCTACGCATGACTCTAATAAACTTTCTGTAACATCGTCATTAGCGTAAGCTATCACTTCACCTGTTACTTCATTAACGATATCTTTGGCCACTCTAAGAGTGCTAACCAAATCAAAATCAATAGCTACAGAGTCAACTCCTGCGTCTTTAATTTTTTTAATATCTCTAGATGTTAATTTTTTATTTTTCTTAACAATCGTATTATCTTTTTCATCAATAATATCAAACTTAAGTACTTCGCCTTTCATATTAGAAAGATCATCAAGCTTAAGTGCAAAACCTTTATTATTAAAACTTATTGTCTTACTATCAGAGAATTTATTTAATATTTCCTCTTGCGTATATCCAAGAGCTTTTAAAATCACTGTAGCGCAAAATTTTCTTTTTCTGTCAATTCTAGCCCATATGATACCTTTTGAGTCAAACTCAAAGTCAAGCCACGAACCTCTATAAGGAATAATACGTGCCGAAAATGTTCCTTCCTCTGAATCATCCTTACTAAAAAATACACCAGGAGATCTATGCAACTGTGAAACAACCACTCTTTCGGTACCATTAATTATAAAAGTACCATTAGTTGTCATAAGAGGAATATCGCCCATATAAACATATTCTTCTCTAATATTTTCTACGACTTTCTCACCAGGAAGAGCCTCTTTATTATATACAACCAATCTCAACTTCACATTTAATGGTGCATCGTATGTGGCACCGCGCACTTGGCACTCTGTTTCATCAAAAGTAGACTCACCAACTTGATAATCAACATAATGCAGTTCATATTGACCATTTTTACTTTCAACAGGAAATGATTGCTTAAGCACTAATTCAAGACCAGAGTAAAGTCTACCTTTTGCATCATTTGCATTTAAAAACTTTTTGTATGACTCTGTTTGAATGGAAAGTAAATATGGCACATCTAAGATATGAGGAAGAACCCCAAACTCTTTGCGAATTCTTTTTTTCTCAGCGTATGAGTAAGACATCAAAAACATCCCTAAGATTTTGTTTACACAAAATAAAAAGCAAATATGACTATATTTGCACCAATATCTATGTATCTTTCAATACTAGAAAGACTAGGGGCCAAAATTGACCACTAGTCATAAATTTCTAAAAATTATAATTTAGAATTTTATTATTTAAGCTCAACTTTAGCGCCAGCTTCTTCAAGTTGCTTCTTAAGAGCCTCGGCTTCATCTTTAGATGCAGCTTCTTTAACTGTGAAAGGAGTACCTTCAACAGCATCTTTAGCTTCTTTAAGACCAAGACCAGTAGCGCCTCTTACTGCTTTAATGGCAGCAATTTTGTTTGAACCAGCGTCAACTAAAACAACGTCAAATTCAGTTTTCTCTTCAGCAGCTTCAGCAGCTTCAGCAGCAGCAGCTGGAGCAGCAGCAGCAACAGCAACAGCAGCAGCAGATACACCAAATTTTTCTTCCATCATTTTAACTAAATCACATACATCCATTACACTCATTTCAGCAACAGCATTTAGGATATCTTCTTTTGTTATAGACATTTTTATAACTCCTATTTATTTAACAATTAATTCTTTTTTAGCTTTTCTATAAGCCAGTGCCATTATTTACTATCTCCAACAGCAGCAAATACTCGTACCGCCTGAGACGGAATCTCATTAAGAGTACGAACAAACTTAGTAACTGGTGCTTGCATAACATTAAGTAATGTAGCAAGTGCCTCTTCCCTAGTAGGAAGCTTAGCAAAGTCATCTAACTTTTCAGGACCAAACAGTTCACCAGACATGGCTAAATTTTTCACTTCAAAAGCATTATGATCTTTTTGGAAGCTTTTAAATAGCTTAGCTGCTGCACCTGGCTCATCCTTAGAAAGAGCAAGAACAAGAGGACCTTTAAGAGCATCACCAAGACACTCAAAATCAGTTCCTTTAATTGCTAAACGTGCTAAGTTGTTACGCACAACCCTTAAATAAACTCCAGACTCACGAGCTTGCATTCTTAATGAAGTCATTTCATTAACAGTCAAACCACGGTAGTCTGCTACTGCTGCAGACAATGCTGAGGATACTTGTTCAGCAACTTCAGCAACAATTGCTTTTTTATCCTCTATTCTAAGTGCCATATCGACTCCTTACTTATTGTCCACACTTTATTTAATTAACACGATATTTAGACCAAAAAAGGTTGTCAACATCGTCTGCATAGGATAAATATTAAGTCAAGCAAGCGTGACTCCTACGGTCTTTGATCATCGCATTTTCATACAACCCAAAGAAATTGCAAAGCAGTATACTATATATTTAAATCTGAAAAGTCAACTCTTATTCCTGGACCCATTGTACTAGATACAGAAACTTTCTTCAGATATATACCTTTTGATACTGATGGTTTTGCTTTTTTAAGATCAGCTAACAGCTGCTCTAAATTCTGTTTTAAAGCATCACTAGTAAAGTTTACCTTACCAATAGTAGTATGAATTATACCTGCTTTATCCACTCTATATCTAACTTGACCTGCTTTAGCATCTCTAACTGCTTTAGCAACATCCATAGTTACAGTACCAACCTTAGGGTTTGGCATAAGACCTTTAGGACCAAGGATTTGACCAAGCTGTCCAACAACTCTCATTGAATCAGGAGATGCGATAACAACATCAAAGTCCATATTGCCTTTTTTAACTTCGTCAGCCAGATCTTCCATACCTACAATATCTGCGCCAGCTTCTTTAGCAGCATCAGCAGCAGGACCTTTTGCAAAAACTGCAACTCTTACAGTTTTTCCAGTACCATTAGGAAGAACAGAAGCTCCTCTTACAACTTGATCAGATTTGCGCGAATCAACACCAAGAGCAACTGAAACATCAACAGATTCAACAAACTTAACAGATGAAACATCTCTTAAAATATCAAAAGCTTCTGATACAGGATATTTTTTCTCAGCATCAATCTTAGCTGAGATTTCTTTCATTCTTTTTGAAATTTTAGCCATTATTCAACCCCTTCTACTTTTACACCCATGCTACGTGCAGAACCCGCAATAATTCTTACAGCGGCATCAATATCTGCAGCTGTTAAATCAGGATCTTTAACCTTAGCAATCTCTTCTAATTGCTCACGAGTAATAGTACCAATAAAATCTTTTGAAGGATTTGACGAACCTGACTTAACCTTGATAGCTTTCTTAATTAAATAAGAAGCTGGAGGAGTCTTCATTTCAAAAGTAAAACTACGATCGCTATACACTGATATTTCAACAGGTATTGGCATTCCAGGTTCCATACCTTGTGTCTTTGCATTAAATTCCTTACAGAATCCCATAATATTAACACCGTGTTGACCCAATGCAGGACCAATAGGTGGGCTAGGATTCGCCTTCCCTGCTGCAACTTGCAACTTGATAATAGCTTCTATTTTTTTCTTAGCCATTTATTTTTCTCCAAATTTAGGTTAATAGCACTTATATAAAGATATAAGCTCCCCACCATCTTAGCAAATCATTACTAAGACTCTTTTTCAACCTGTGAAAACTCAAGCTCAACAGGAGTAGATCTACCAAAGATGGATACTGCCACTCTTAATCTTGATTTTTCATAGTTAACTTCTTCAATAACACCAGTAAAATCATTGAAAGGCCCTTCAAGAACTCTAACAACTTCTCCAACATGGTAAGTTTTTCTCAATCTAGGTTCAACAGTAGAAGTGCTTCCCTCTACAAATCCTAATATCCTTTCCACTTCAGCCTTGCTTAAAGGAATTGGCTTACCTCGTGAACCAACAACAGTTAACACTCTAGGTACAGCCTTTATGACATCCCAAGCTTCTGTTGTCAAATCAGCTTCAATCAAAACATATCCAGGAAAATATTTTCTTTCACTCTTACGTTTCTGACCACCTTTCATTTCAACAACACTCTCTGTCGGAACAAGTATTCTACCAAAGTTTTCTTTTAAGCCTGCTATTTCTATATTTTCTTCCAGCTGAGTTTTCACTCTTTTCTCATAACCTGAGTGCACTTGCACAACATACCAAAGCATATTTATATCCCTTTATTAACCCAGAAAATACTGAATAAAACTCTCAAATATAACACCAAATAAAGATATTATTAGTGCAAAAATTATAACCACTACTATAACCATAGCAGATATCGTCATCGTCTCTTTGCGTGTAGGCCATACAACCTTTGCCAACTCAAGTTTTGAAGCCTGAAAAAATGCCCAAAAGCGACGCCCTTGATTCGTAAATCTTGCAACAACCAAAGCCACCAAAACCACAACAACAGCTAAAGATGTATTATAGGAACTATAACTTCCACCAAGTACATCAGAGTACATAGTGATCACAACACCAAAGACTATAATTGCTGTTGCTATTATCCACAACAATAAGCTACTTGACTTAGAAATTTTCTTAATTTCACTAGTCTTTGTGGCACCACTGACCCACACTTTATTTAAACCTTGATTTTTTTTCACAAGATATCCCTTTCTTTAAAAAGTATTTATATAGAGAAATTACAAACGTAGCCAATAAAATATCACACCAAATAAATAATATCAAGAAATAAAAAAGGCGATGTTGCAAAAATCACAACACCGCCTTAATTATATGGCAGGCCAGGAGGGACTCGAACCCCCAACTTGCGGTTTTGGAGACCGCTGCTCTACCAATTGAACTACTGACCTATATTTTTTGTTAAACTATCTATTATTCGATAATTTTAGCAACAACACCAGCACCAACCGTTCTACCACCCTCACGGATAGCAAAACGTAGACCTTCGTCCATAGCGATTGGATTGATTAAAGTGATAGTCATCTTAATGTTATCACCAGGCATTACCATTTCAACACCTTCTGGCAACTCAACAGCACCAGTAATATCTGTAGTACGGAAGTAGAACTGTGGTCTATATCCTTTGAAGAATGGAGTATGTCTACCACCTTCTTCTTTAGAAAGAACATACACTTCAGCTTCAAACTTAGTATGCGGCTTAATTGAACCTGGCTTACATAGTACTTGACCACGCTCAACATCATCTCTTTTAAGACCACGAACTAGGATACCTACATTATCACCAGCTTCCCCTTTGTCAAGAAGCTTACGGAACATTTCAACACCAGTCACAGTAGTTTTTTGAGTTGGACGAATACCAACAACTTCAACTTCATCACCAACATTCACAACACCACGCTCAATACGACCAGTCACTACTGTACCACGACCAGAGATTGAGAATACATCTTCAATTGGAAGAATGAATGGCTTAGCAGTGTCACGCTCAGGAGCTGGAATATAATCATCCATAGCAGCAACTAGCTCAACAATTTTCTCAACATATTGCTCTTCACCTTCGATAGCTTTAAGAGCAGAACCCATGATAACTGGAGTATCATCACCAGGGAAATCATACTGATCAAGAAGCTCACGAACTTCCATCTCTACCAACTCTAGCAACTCTTCGTCATCCACCATGTCACACTTGTTCAAGAAAACAACTATATACGGTACACCAACCTGACGAGAAAGTAAGATGTGCTCACGAGTTTGTGGCATAGGACCATCTGCAGCAGAACATACCAGGATAGCACCATCCATTTGAGCAGCACCAGTAATCATGTTTTTAACGTAGTCCGCGTGCCCTGGACAGTCAACATGAGCATAGTGTCTATTTGGAGACTCATACTCTACGTGAGAAGTATTAATAGTAATACCGCGCGCCTTTTCTTCAGGCGCATTATCGATCTCATCAAACTTACGAGCTGAACCACCGTTCTTTTCAGCCATAACTTTAGTGATAGCAGCAGTAAGAGTAGTCTTACCATGGTCAACGTGACCAATTGTACCTACGTTTACGTGCGGCTTCGAACGTTCAAATTTTTCTTTAGCCATTTCTATGCTCCATTTTTTTCAACAAAAAACAATAAATCAAATATGGTGCTCACAACCAGACTTGAACTGGTGACCTCTCCCTTACCAAGGGAGTGCTCTACCAACTGAGCCATGCGAGCTTATTAATAGTGTTTATTTTATAATTTATTTTAGGTGGAGCGGGTGATGGGAATCGAACCCACACTATCGGCTTGGAAGGCCGAAGTTCTACCATTGAACTACACCCGCATGGTGGAGGGAGCAGGATTCGAACCTGCGAAGGCTGAGCCGTCAGATTTACAGTCTGATCCCTTTGACCGCTCGGGAATCCCTCCCCTAAAACTTTTAGATAACTATAAAGTTTATTTGACTAAAAATCAAGCTTTTTTTATGATAATTTGCATTTTGCTTAGCAGAAACAACTTATCTAACAAAAAAACTGGGGTTATATTACTATGTGTAGTTGTAAATGTAAAGCTCTTATATCTTTTTATAGAACTATGCATTGTTTTTGTACTCTTGTCATAGCTACATACAATATCTGATTTCTTTCGGTATAATTTTTATTTAAAGCAATATCCTATTAAAAGCATAAATACCTTTTTATATGTTGATCCCTGCGCTTTATGGACTGTAACCGCAAAACCATAGTCCAAATCTTTTTTATTATATCGCTTTTAGCTCTTAAGCCGCCATCGGAATATCTTTCAATATCAATCATTAATAAATTATTTTTTTCTAAACTCATAATATACTGACCACAACCTATCACTTCTAGCAATTTTTAATAAATTATCGTGAATCTCAGCATACTCGTTGAGGTTTTCACTACTATCTGAATCTATTATAAAAATACTTTTCTCATCGAATCCTCGATAAATTCTCGCTTTCTCATGTACTTTTACGGTATAGCCAAGCAACCCATTTATGTTTTTTTGTCTATCGGACACTTCGACCACTTTATAATCTACACAATTATTTATTAAAAAAGATTCTTTAGCACTAGCTTTTATCACTCTATAACCTCATTAGGACATCCCCCTTTTCTATTAAATTAGCATTTTGTCCAAAAACCAAGTCCCTGATTATCCTATTTGATTGCATAACTGTTCTATTACACCAAGCTATTAGTTTTGCATAATTTAAATCAGCTTTTGCATACGAGGAGCCAAAAACTTTCTTAATCTCATCTCTAAATTGATCATTTGAATCAACAAATAACACACCCTCGCCATCTTTATTCAGCATACTTTCTTTTTTATCCAAAAAGATTGGTAAGTCTTCCCCAACATTTCTAAGTTGCTGATTTAGTTTTGCTATAGGATTATCATCAGATTGACGCATAAGTTGCGTAAGTTCATAGTTATTGTCTAACTGAAAAATTGGACTTTCTTGATCTCCTACAGGAGGTATCTGCGCTTTATCTCCCAAGAATATAACCTTAGATGATAATGACTTAGTAATTTCAGCATCAATAAGCTCAAATAATGATTTATTTATCATGCTTGCTTCATCTATTATTATTAAATCATAGTTTTTGATAGTAGCTTTATTAATTTGTCCAAAAACTGGTTCATTTGGATTAAAATCAATAGGATTTATATCAGGTTGCAATCCAAGCAAAGAGTGGATCGTATACCCAGGTGCAGAAGTTGATTGTGAAATAACAGCATTTGCCTTACGGGTTGGTGCTGAGACTATTTCCATCTTAGGATACTCATCTAAGATCTTCTTAACAACAGCAGTCTTACCTGTATCCTGAGAGTAGAAAATACGCATCTTTACTCTTAAGGAATTTTTTTACATGACTAATCGCTTTTACTTTCTGATTATTGAAAATTATTTTTTGACCATTTTGCGTATATAAATAATTTTCGGAATTAAGAAAACTTTTTTGCATTACTTATTTTCTGATTCAGAGAATCTTGTAATAACTCTAGAAAGAATTAAATTATTTGGTACAACAATTTCATTATCGTTTTCATCATCAAGTTTTGTATACAAAAATCCAATTGACTTAATCCGACCTTTGACACCACCTAAATCCACCTTTTCACCTATCTCAAAAGGTTTACTAAATGCAAGCATAATTCCTGATGCCACGATATTATAAGATGCCTTAAGAGACATGGAAATACCAAAAACAATCCCTGTTAAAACTCCTGTGACAGGCGATATAGGCACTCCAAGTTTTGCCAATGCGATTACTACAACTAAAACCAAAAAAATAGTATACACAACACTAGATAAAAATTGCGATACTGTTTTGTCATAATCTTCAAGCAAACGATAGACTAATTTTTTGATGTACTTAGATACCCAAAAGCCTATAGCTAAAATTAAAATTGAAATAAGTAAATTCATCCACAATGAACTTTCAATACTAATTTGATCAAACATTTTTTTTATTCTCCATATATATTCTTTTTGCTCTAGTAAGCATAAAAACCGCTATACAACTAAGGACCATCGATATTGTAGCAAACGAAATCTCCTCAACAGCTATTTTATGCTTCACAGCACCAGTCAAAGCATTTAATATAAAAACTCCGTTCTCAACGATAAATAATGCCATACTTATAGCAAAAGCGGATAAACATATAGAAAACCTGTATAAAAATGTCGATATTGCAAATAATAACAATAACGGATAGATAACTATCTGTAAAGCATCTATAAAAAAATGTCCAAATGCTGTAACACAGTCAAAATTATATTTTATTGTAAATATATATATAAAAGCGAATACAAAAAAAGTTGCAAACAGTATCAAAGCATCCCTACTAAAAATATTATCATTAAAATCAAAATATCTTTTTCTTGAAAATAACAGTCCACAGACTGTAATAAATGCAGCTCCAGAGATAAACCCATCATAGGAGAAGGTATTTTCTAGATAAATATGATGAGCAACATATCCATAACTACCCATCCCAAATAAAGATACTGAAAAACATATCCAAAACGCCACATCCCAAGGTTTTCTTTTTACAAAGATATAGCTTAAAATCACGCAACATAAAAATAACATGATTGAAATAAAAACTCTCAAAAGATCATCAGCTAGTAGTGGTAGATAAATCATCTCACACATTTTATTAGAAAACTCCTTTTGTCTTCAGGAACAGATATAAACCTGTGGCAATGACACTCCCTAAAATAGGACCAAGTATCGGTATCCACGCATAGCTCCATTGAGAAGAACCTTTTCCTTGTATCGGCATAATAGCATGAAACAATCTTGGACCAAAATCTCTAGCAGGATTTATAGCATAACCAGTTGTTCCACCTAATGATAAACCAATCACAACCACCACAAATGCAACTGGTATACCACCTAAAGCACCCATATCTATCGGATATGCTGTTGCAATTGCTGGATCGCCAACATGTACAACTACTCCAGGCATCGCCAATATTGCTAAAACTAAAACAAAAGTACCAATAACTTCACTAGCAAAATTAGATGGTAAATGTTTGATAGCCGGAGAAGTACAATGTGTCGCTAGCTTTAAGTCTGTATTATCAGTTGCTGAGTAATGAGGATAGTACATAGTCCAAACAAGCAACTGTCCAAGCATAGCTCCAATAATTTGACTAACGATATATGGAGCCACCCAAACCCATGAAAATTTGCCTGATAGAGTAAGAGCTATGGTAACCGCTGGATTCATGTGAGCACCACTAATTGAGCCTGCGACCAACACTCCTATAAATACTGCTAATCCCCAGGCCAATGTTATAACAATCCAACCCCCATTATGAGATTTAGTTTTATTTAAAACTACTCCCGCTACAACACCATTACCTAAAAGAATAAGTAACATTGTACCTATTACTTCTGCTATACATGCTTCTAACATAAAAAACCTTATTTATACAACTCATCCACATCAAAGTTTTTAGCGAACTCTTTAAAGTTAGTAACTTGCTGATCTTGCCATGATTGATCTTTACCAAGCTCCTTTGCCATAAGCTCTGCTACTACTGGAGCTGCAGCAATACTAGCTTTGATATCCAAAAACGCTGCCCTAGTACGACGTGCTAATACATCTTCAACACTCTTAGCCTTTTCAGCTCTCACATGATAAATCACCTCTGCCTGATAGTATGGTAAATCACCATGTAGCAACTTGTGATTATCTAACTCTTTTTGAATGATTTTGATATCTTCAACATTTTTGCCATAAACTTTTAAAGGATATACATCTTTTGGCTCAATAGCATCAACAAGTAACTCATCAGAAGTTTTGGATATTTTTTGAGCAATTTTTTTGGTTTCAATAAAATCTAAAACATCTTGCCCCATTCTTCTAAAGATTGTCCATTTACCACTAACAACTGTTATTAAGCCATCCTTTGACTCTACAATTTCATGTTTACGCGAGATTTTTGCTGTATTTTTAGCATTTTTTGGAGATACAAGAGGTCTTTGTCCACAATATACAGACTTAATATCATCAATAGTAGCTTTTGTTTTTGCATACTGATTAAATGTCTCTAGGATAAAGTCAATCTCATATTTTTCCGCTCGTGGCTCAATACTCGGAGCTTCCTTCTTTATATCCGTGGTACCCACTATTAGATGATTATACCAAGGTAAGATAAATAATACACGACCATCCTCTGTCTTTGGAATTAAGATTGCATGCTCGGTAGGAAACTTTTCTCTATCAAAAACAATATGTGTGCCTTGAGCAACCGATACATATTTATGAGAATCTTGCTGATTCGCTATATCTATAGTTTTATCGGTAAAAGTACCTGTTGCATTAACAATGTATTTAGCTGTAAATTCTTTTTGTTCGCTCGATAAAGTATCAATTACTTTTACAGTATCTAATTTTGAATCCGTTGAACTAAATATCTTTTCTACTTTATGATAGTTAAGAGCAACACCGCCTTTGAACTCAAAAGTTTTCATCAAAGAAATCAAAAGCCTAGTATCATCAAATTGACCATCATAATACACTAAGCTCTTTTTAAGTTTCGAATCTTCGATATTTGGCAAGATTGCTAATGTTTGTTGTTTGTTAAGATTATAGCTTTTACCAATTTTGTATTTACCTGATAAAAACTCATACAACTTAACACCAATTGTATATTTAACTGTCTCAAAATAACTACGCGTTGGTATTAGATAGGACTGTTTATGAGTTAAATGTGGAGCATTATGCAAGAATGAAAATCTCTCTTCCAAACCCTCTTTTACTAGAGCAAAATCAAAATTCTCTAGGTACCTTAAACCACCATGTATCAACTTAGTTGATTTTGAAGATGTACCTTTACCAAAATCATAAGCCTCTAAAAGCAAAGTTTTATAGCCTCTTGAAACCGCTTCAATAGCACAACCAAAACCAGTTGCACCTCCACCTATTATTATTATGTCGTATTCTTTTTTCATTTATATTTAAAATCTTTGTATTTAAAAACTATTTGCTCTCTTTTCGAGCCACCTTAGATCTAGCCAATAAAATATTATTCAGCCCAAGCCATACTTCTTTGAACTGCTTTTTTCCAGCCTTTGTAATCATGTGCTACAGTTTTATGATCTTTTTTCGGCTCAAAAGTTTTTTCTGTTGTAAGAATAGTCTTAAGTTCTTCTTTATCTTTCCAGAATCCTACAGCCAGACCTGCCAAGAATACCACTCCCAAACCTGTAATCTCACTAATTTTAGGCTTAGAAATTTCTGACTGTAAGATATCTGATTGAAATTGCATCAAGAAATTATTTTGCACTGCACCACCATCGACACGAAGACCTGTCAAATCAAGACCGGTATCTTCTTTCATACAATCTAAAATATCCTTTGCTTGATAAGCTATAGCCTCAAGAGCCGCTCTAATAATATGCTCACGTCCAGTATCTCGAGTGATACCAACAATAGTCCCACGAGCATACATATCCCAATATGGCGTACCAAGTCCAACAAATGCTGGTACCAAGTACACACCATCAGTTGAGTCTATTTTTGTTGCATAGTACTCACTATCCTCTGCAGAACGTACAAGACCTAGACCATCTCTAATCCATTGGATAACTGCTCCTGCAATAAAGACACTCCCCTCTAAAGCATAGGTTGGTTTACCATCCTCAGCCCAAGCGATTGTAGTCAGTAAACCAGCATCAGAAAATATAGGCTTGTCACCCACATTCATTAGAGCAAAACATCCCGTACCATAAGTATTTTTTGCCATTCCTTCTTCAAAACAGCAGTGTCCAAACAATGCTGACTGCTGATCTCCAGCAACTCCTGCTATTGGAATGCGCGCACCTCCTAGAGTGCTAGGGTGTGTATGTCCAAAATCACCACTCGAAGATCTAACCTCTGGCAACATTGATACTGGAATATCTAAATACTCTAGAACTTTTTTGTCCCATTCAAGTGTATTGATATTGAACAACATTGTTCTTGAAGCATTTGAAAAGTCAGTAGCGTGAACTTCACCCTTAGTTAAATTCCAGATTAACCAAGTATCAATTGTTCCAAAAAGTAAATTTCCTTTTTCTGCTTTTTCTCTAGCTCCGTCAACATTGTCTAAAATCCATTTGATTTTTGTGGCAGAGAAATACGCATCAACAATAAGACCTGTGTTTTTACGGATATATTTTTTAAGATCTTCGTTCTTGTTAATTTCATCACAAATATGCGATGTTCTACGACACTGCCACACTATAGCATTATATACTGGTTGACCTGTATTTTTATCCCAAACAACAGTTGTTTCTCTTTGGTTAGTGATACCAATCGCTGCTATATCTCTAGGAGAAACTCTAGCATACTCAAGAGCTTCTCTAACAATACTACTTTGTGATGCCCATATTTCCATTGGATCATGCTCTACCCAACCACTTTTTGGATAAATCTGTGTAAACTCTTTTTGTGCTATTTTTTTGATATTTCCTTTTTTATCAAAAATTATTGCTCGTGAACTAGTAGTACCTTGATCTATTGCCAATATAAATTGCTTGGACATGAAAATTCCCTTATAAAAAAATAATAAATTCCTAAAAAGATATTCTAAGCTTTTTTCTCTTTAATAAAAAGAGATAATAATACAGATAAAAGCATTAATATAGGCAAAATGAATAACGAATATTTAAAAGCTTCTAACTGTCCAAAGCCATAATTTTCAAAAAATGAAACCATATATCCAACAAATGGCTGAAGTACAGCACCACTTAAAGGTATAAATAAATTAACTGTAGCAATACCAGTAGCTATATACATTGGACTGATGTGTTGACGCAAAATTGTAAAATTAAGAACGTGAGCTGCTTGCATCCCACCCCATAGCACGCACAATATACACATAATTATTGGATTAACATGCAGATATATAACAGCCACAACGATAAATAAACCAAAAATTGAAGCCCATGTAAGTAAGGCTTTTTGTTTGTTCAACAGCGTTGCTACAACTCCCCATAAAGGGCTAAAAATTGCAATCCCAATAAATATCATCGACGATGCTAAACCAGCATAGTGCTCAGGATATCCATCCAAACTCAAGAATCTATAGCTCCATAAATCTGCAAAAATAGCTGTCGTACCATAAATTGTGAAACAGAAAAATCCATTTAGTAAAATTTGCTTTATCTTAAAAACTATAGGAATATCTTCAATCTTGGTATGAGTGTCAGCTAATTCATCAGTATCAGTCTGATTATGAGGTTCTTTAAATGGTATGAAAAACAATACACTTAAGAACATAATTATTGAAACAACAAGAATTCCAGACATTATCACTTGAATACTAAAATGATTTGTTAAAATCACTAATGGTAGCCCCGTAAGAGCACCTGCACCATACATAAGCATCTGAGTCGCGCCCGTGAATAGCGGAAAAGTTCTTTTAGGAAGCCATATAGCTATCGCTTTTAGCGCAGATAAGAAAGCAAAACCACCGCCAATACCAGCTAATACTCTATATAAAATAAGATACTCTGGAGATGTAGCCATAGTTGCGATAAGAACCCCTATAGAGAATATCAAAGTACTTATTGCCATAATCTTTTTGACTCCAAATTTATCAAGCAAAATACCAGCTGGAAGCTGTGAAGCAACATAAGCCCAGTAAAATGCCGAACTTAGTACGCTAATTTGTTCTGCTGTTAAATTATATGGAGTTGTAGAAAAATCATTATAGAGTGAATTTCCTGAAGCTCGAATTATAAACTCAAGCGCATAAAAAAACGCGCATATAAACCATATCGTAAAACCGGCTCTTGTAATTTTTTGCATAATTTGAATACACATTGAACTAATGTATGAAAATTATGCTCCAAAAGCCTTTATATGTAAATAAAATAATATCAACTTAAACTAAACTAAATACTCTACAAAAAACCACTAAAAAAATAATTTAAAAATTCCACTCAAAACCTGTCTTTAACATTTTTGAACCTTTATACTGAGCTCCATCAAACCCTGTAAACATATCCTTATTACTAGCCATTTCACCTGTTAGATTATATTGACCCTCTAAGAGTAATCCAAAATTATTAGATACATTATATTTAGCTCCAGTCCGGCTACTTGCAAAAGCAGCTATTCTAGATCCTGTATCATAAGCAGAGTTAACATTATTTAATTGATAAGGATTAGCTCCGAGCACTGTACCGCCATAAAGTTCAAACTTATCATCCCACATTTTTTTAACAAGCTTGGTTTCTTGTGTATAGAACGTAGTATCTTTAAGATCTCCCATAGATCCCTAAGCTACCAAATTAGTAGAGCTAGTATATGCATCAAAAACAAGACTATCAGTAAATTCAATAGCATTATCTGAGACACCTGAAAGAAACTCTGAAGCATTATCTCTATCTATCACATCATTACCACGCTCAGTACTTGGTCGATTAAAAGCATCATTTGCTGTTATGTAATACTTACCAGTTTTTGGATCAAGCATATTATCAGAGTAACCCATAAAAAACTTAAGAACAATAGAGTGAAAACTATCCTAACTTTCATAGATAACAACCTCCTTCTCAAAAATTTAATATTATCATAATAGCGTTCAAATTAAAGTATGTTAAAAAAAGTTAATTAGACATTTATAAATCAAAAAGTTAAACTCAAGTTATGATTTATTGATTCTAATTTCAATGCAAAAGCTTAAGTTATCATTAATACTGGTTGTCGGAATCAGTTTTTACTGTTATGAGTTCTTCTTGAGAATACTCACTGGCGCATATCAAGAACAAATAGTTGGACACTTTAATATCTCAACTCATATTGGATTTTCTTTTTTAGTGTCTAGTTATAATATTACATATCTACTGATGCAAATACCTGCAGGAATATTACTTGATAGGTATGGTAGTAAAAAAGTACTAATTGGTGCTACGATTCTTTGTGGGATTGGTAATATTATTTTTGTCTCAGGGGGATATGAGTTAGCATTATTCGGTAGACTGTTAGTTGGACTGGGCTCTTCATTTGCATTTATTGGTGTTCTGAAGCTTACTTTAGAGAATTTTGAGTCAAAGTATTTCCCGATTATCACAAGTCTTGTTATATCTTTAGGTACTCTTGCAGCAGCATTTTCTCAAAACATAAGTGTAATTATCTCTCACTATGACACTTCTTGGATAAATATTTTTATCTATTCTGGTGTAATAGCTTTACCGTTAGCTATATTTTTTCAGCTTATAATTTCGGATGAAAAATATTCTTCTGCTCTTATGCCCAAATTTAGTGAAATACTAAAAAGAGGTAAGCAACTAATAAAAAATAGTTTAATCTGGAAAAATGCAATGTGGGCAGGACTGCTATATACGCCTACAGTGATTTTAACATCGCAATATGGAGTACTATATTTCAAACAGTCTTATGGTTTTGATAGCATATATTCAACAACCATGATAACCGCCATTTTTGTTGGATGGATTATTTTCTCTCCAATAATGACTCATCTATGTAATAAATTTAGCGGTAAAAAAATTATAACTATTTCAATAGCTGGGATTTTATTAGTATCTATCCTAATTAACGCACAATTATTCAAAAATTATGCAATTAGTATAGCATTCTTATTTGGAACTTTTTCAGCATCACAAGTTCTAGTATGGTACTACTTTAATAAAATATGTCCGCCAAGTTTCGCTGCGGTTGGAATTACTATCACAAATATGCTCATAACGTTAGTCATAGAAATTGGACAACTTAGTGCTGGACTCGCTATTGATAGTGGCGATCACTTTAATATAAGTGCAAATACAAGTATAACGATTGCTTTTGGCATTGTTCTAGCTTTAGCATTTATTATCATGATAAATATGCTCAAAAAATCAAAAATTACTCTTAAAGTTTAGATATTATGACAAGCCACATAAACATCGTCCTTGATCGATATTAAACTTGGATGCTCTTTCTTACAGATATCTGTAGCTATCTTACATCTTGTATGAAATGCACAACCTTTAGATGGATTAATAGGAGAAGGTAATTCTGATTTTTCTATTTCAATTGTTCGTTGTCTAGCTAGTTGTGGATCTGCAATTGGAATAACATTTAGGAGTACTTTTGTATACAGATGCACAGGATTATTATAAATACTTTGTTTAGGAGACACCTCAACCAAACTACCAAGATACATCACAAATAATCTATCAGAAATATGCTTAACTATACTCAAGTCGTGTGCAATAAATAATATCGTAAGTTTAAAGTCTTTTTGTAGTTCTTTTAGAAGATTTACAACTTGTGCTTATATTTATACATCTAACGCACTAACTGGTTCATCACAGATAAGTAGCTTTGGCTCGCAAATTAATGCCCTTGCGATACCTATCCTTTGGCACTGACCTCCAGAAAACTCGTGTGGATAACGATACATCTGCGATTCATTAAGACCAACTTTTTCATCATTTTAAGAACTTTTTCATCAACTTCTTTTTTACTCAGATTCTTATTAAAATTAATAAGAGGCTCTGCAATAATATTTCTGACTACCATTCTTGGATTAAGACAAGCAAAAGGATCTTGGAAAATCATCTGAATATCCCTTCTTACACTTAACCACTGTTTATGTGATTTATACTTGTGTAGAGGGTGCTCACCTTTCCAAATAACCTCACCAGTAGTGATCTCGTTAGGCCCAATCAAGGCTCTTAATAGAGATGACTTACCACAGCCAGACTCACCAACTATACCGATAATCTCGCCTTCTTTGACATAGAAACTGACATCCTTTACAGCTGTAACTTTTGGGGTGATTTTGCCAGTGATTGTTTTTTATAGGAAATTCTACGGTGAGATTTTTGACTTCTAGAACATTCTTCTATTTATACTCCTTAACAAGATGGCACGCTGTACGTTGATCTGCATATGACATCAATTCTGGATTAATATCTCTGCATATATCTATAGCAAAATCACATCTTGTAACAAATGGACAACCTTTTGGCATATTATGAATATTTGGCGTTTCACCAGGAATAGTCTGTAATATATCAACATCCCTTGTAATGCTAGGCATTGTATTTAGCAGACCTTTTGTATACGGATATTACGCATTTACAAAGATATTATCTACTGTACCCTGCTCCATAATATTGCCACAATACATAACCATTACATCATGACAAATCTCAGCTACCACACCCAAATCATAAGTAATAAATAACATCAACATGTGAAATTCTTTTTGCAAATTAGACAATAACAGTAAAATCCGACATTGAACTGTAACATCTAGAGCTGTAGTAGGCTCATCAGCAATTAGTATTTCAGGTGAATAAAGTAGTACCATAGCAATTATAACTCTTTGGCGCATACCCCCAGAAAACTCATGTTGATATAATTTAAGCCTATTCTTTGCATCTGGAATTTGCACTGCATCCAACATCTCTAGGACTTTTTTAGTTGTATCTTTGTGAGACATACCCTTATGTATTGTTAAAGGCTCCAAAAGCTGATATCTCTGACAGCAGAAAATATACCATCATCAGTCTTAAATCCGACATTTAAATCTTTAATCTGAAGTGCTAAATCTTTCATTATCTATCTCTTACTCTTTGGATCTAGTGCTTGTCTCATTGCATTACCAACGAAATTTAGAGCTAGAAGTGTTATAGTTAAAAAAGCAGCTAGATAGACTAATAACCACCAATATCCCATAGTTATATATGACGCTCCGTCACTTATCATCTCACCCCAATCTGTCATTGGTGGTTGCACACCAAGCCCTAAGAAACTTAAAAAAAGCTGATAACATAAGCACTGTAGGAATTGTCAAAGTGATATATACAATAATAATCCCAATGAGGTTTCTGATAATATGCTTAGTGACAATCTTACGATTAGTAAGATCACTAACTTTGGCAGCTTCAACAAATTCTTTATGTCTAAGTGCAATAGTTTGCCCACGCACAACTCTAGCCACATCAAGCCAAGATACCACACCGATTGCAACAAATATAAGTATAAAGTTTCTACCAAATAATGTGACTAGCAATATTGCAAAAAATAAAAATGGTAACTCATACAAAGCATCTACAATTCTCATCATAAACCCATCTATTTTACCTCCAATGAAGCCTGCGAAAGCATTGGTGCTGGTTGAAATTGATTATTTGTGAAATTTTCTTTATACTATTCCGCTGTATTAGCAGGGAGTGTATTATAAGGTGAGACTTTCTCCTCCAGCTTTATAATTCTCCAAATCGCTAGTAACATCATTAATTATTAGATATTTTACCGAATCAATACTTACATTTTTAGCATCCCAGTAATTAGGAGACTTCTCTGCCAAAGCATAACCATTATGCACCCATTTTATTAGCTTATATGCGCCATTACTTATGATTGTATCAGGCTTTACCGCCCAAGAGTCACCATACTTATCTATTGCCTTTTTATTCACCGGGAAAAATACATATATAGTAAGAGAGTCTAAAAATGTTGGATTAGGTTCTGTGAGTTTGATCTGTAGAGCATATTTATCTAGGGCTTTTACTCCGAGTGACTCTGGAGACTTTTTGCCTGCCTGAATAGCTACAGCATTTACAATCGGGTTAAAATATGAAGCATAAGCACGTGTTAAAGTCTCTAGTGTTACAGATCTTCTGTATGAGTAGACATAGTCATCTGCTGTCACAGGATCACCATTAGTCCATTTAGCATCCTTTCTTAGATAGAACGTATAAGTCTTACCATCTTTGGATATCTTCCAACTAGATGCCCCGTTGGAATAACCTCTGACTTCTGATTATAATCAACCAAACCTTCAAAAATATCCTCAATTACTCTACTCGAACTATTATCAGAAGATTGTTGTGGATCAATTGATGGCATATCAGAGCCTATATTTACAACTAGTTGATTATTATCCTTTGTTGATTGTCCAGATAAGGATCAGAATTTTTATCCAAATCATTTGAATAACTAGCTAAAATAAGCACACTAACCAAAGATGGGAGTATTAATGTCTTCTTGAACATAATCTAATATGAAAAATGTTAATTATTTCAATCTAAACTATCAATTTTTAAAACGCAATGATTATACATACTAGGATTGTATATTTTTTAAACCTTAACAAGATTAGCAATATCTACCAATAAAATCTTCTGACCGACATCTACACCAAAGTCTACAGTATAAAACTCTTTTGAACCTTGAGATTGTGCTTTGATAAAAATTCCTTTACCAAAAACTTTATGGAACACCTTGTCTCCTTTTTTGAACTTATTACCTTTCGTATCATTTGACTTAAGAAAGTCAAAAGGAGATACTCCAAAATTTGATTTTTGTTTTAACTTTGGTTTATTTTGAGATCCTACAGTTAGTTTACCCTCATTAATACGTTCAGAGTCTATTTCCATAAGAAAGCGTGATTTGACTTGGAAACTACTTCTGCCAAAGATATTACGCACTTGAGCATAGCTAATAGTTAGAGCCTTCATAGCTCTTGTAATGGCCACATAAAATAAACGTCTCTCTTCAGCCAACTTTTCTTGAACTTTTTTAGATTCAGCACTAGTATATGCTTCTTCAGCATTAATAATCGAGTTAGGAGGAAATACTCCTTCTTCTGCCGCCACTAAGAAGACATAGCGAAACTCTAAACCTTTTGATGCGTGTATTGTCATTAACTGAACACTATCTGTATTTTCATCAGCTTGCATCTCACCAGCTTCTAGCACCGCAAAAGACAAAAAGTCTTGTAGTATATCAGTATTATCATCAAGTAGCTCTATCTGCGGTTCAAAATCTTTAGCCGCACTTATCAACTCTTTTAAGTTATTAATTTTTTGATGGTCTTTTTCAGTATCCTTCTCTTCGTATGACGCCAATAAACCACTTTCGTTGATTACCATTTCAAGAAGCTTATCTAAACTTAAGTCATTTATTTGTGATGAAATAGTATTTATAAGCTCTATAAACTTTAATAGAAGAGATGCTGTTCTTTTTGTTACAATTTCCTTTTGGACAATATCTATAGTAGCTTGCCAATATGAGACATTATTAATCTGTGAGAAATTTCTAATTGTATCTAAGGTTTTGTTGCCAATCCCTCGTGTTGGTGTATTAATAATTCTCTCAAATGCTAAGTTATCATTACTTGTAACAGCTAATCTTAAATATGCTAAGGCGTCCTTGACTTCAGCTCGATCAAAGAAACGAAAACCTCCATAAATCCTATAAGGTATACTTGCATAAATACAACTCTCCTCAAGGACACGCGACAAGTAGTTTGAACGATATAAAATTGCTATATCAGAATAGTTAACTCCTGTATCATGTAATTGGCGAATTTTATCTATAATATATTTAGCTTCATCACGCTCATTAACTGCACAATATACTTCAACTTTTTCGCCATCTTCAGCAGCAGACCATAGCTCTTTTGACATTCTATTATCATTATTTTTGATTACAGAATTAGCTACTTTCAGAATATTCTTCGTTGAACGATAGTTTTGTTCTAATTTTATAATTTCAACATCATTTAGATCTGCGACATATTTATGAATATTATCAACAACGGCACCACGCCAACCATATATTGACTGATCATCATCACCAACTGCCATCATATAGTTATTATCTGTAACAAGTAACTTCAACCACATATATTGGACTTGGTTAGTATCCTGAAACTCATCTATCAAAATATATCTAAATAATCTCTGATAGTATTCTCTAAGCTGTTGATTAAGAGAAAACAGCTCATATAAATACAAAAGTAAATCAGCAAAATCTAAAGCATTATCTAACTGCAACCTCTCTTCATAAGCAATATAGATATGAGCATAATTAATATCATACTGCTTTGTTAATTTGTTACTACGAACAGCCTTGTCTTTTTGCTTATTAATAAAATTTTGCAATAATTTTGGTAGATACTTTTTATCATCAAGATCTAAACTTTTAATTACTTTTTTGATTAATTGAGCCTGCTCATCTTGATCAAGAATTCTAAAGTTCTTATCTAGGCCTAATTCATGAGCATGCTTACGTAATAACCTATGAGCAATACCATGAAAAGTACCTATCCACATACCAAAAGTTGAAATCCCAAGCATCTTCTCAACTCGATGTTGGATTTCTTTAGCGGCTTTGTTTGTAAATGTTACAGCTAGAATATTTTCTACAGATACTCCTTTATCACGACAGAGATATGCTATGCGAGAAGTTAAAACTTTTGTTTTGCCACTACCCGCTCCAGCAAGTATCAAAGAATTACGATCCTCTAGCAAGGCCGCTTTTTTTTGTTGGGGATTTAACCCTGAAAGAAAGTCTTTATTAGACATTAAAATCAATATTTTATATAACTAGATAAACAATATTTTAACAAAAAATATTCTACTAATGTGAAGTTTCAATAACTAAACTTACTACTGTTGTGAGTTAGAGCTAAATAATGCGCTTGTGAAGTTTTTTGCGTTAAATACTTGTAAGTCATCAATTTTCTCACCAACACCAATAAATCTAAGTGGAAATCCCATTTTCTTAGCTATTGAGAAGACTATCCCACCTTTTGCAGTACCATCAAGTTTAGTGATTGTTATACCCGTTAGGTTAACAATCTCATTAAATGCCTCAGCCTGACTAAGAGCATTACCACCAGTCGTAGCATCTACAACAAGCATTGTTTCATGAGGCGCAGAATCATCTACTTTTTTGATTACCTTAACAACTTTTTTTAGTTCTTGCATCAGATTGTCTTTATTATGTAAGCGTCCCGCAGTATCTGCTATTACGACGTCGATACCTCTAGATTTTGCAGAGCTTATAGCATCATAAATAACTGACGCGCTATCAGCTCCTTCTTTTTGATAGACAACTTGCGTATTATTTCTATCGCCCCATTCTCGAAGCTGCTCAACTGCTGCTGCACGGAAAGTATCTCCAGCTGCTAATATCACTGATTTACCTTCAGACTGTAGTTTTTTGGTAAGCTTACCTATAGTTGTTGTTTTACCTACACCATTTACACCGACAATAAGTATTACATAAGGAGTATTTTCATGACTAATCTGCAATGGTTTCTGACACGGCAAAATAATTTCTGTCAGTTTATCTTGTATTATTTCATTAAGCTTATCTGCTGTTTGAAGTTCATTTCTCGCAACTTTCCCGCGTAAGTATTCAATAATTTCATCAGTTGCTTCAACACCAACATCAGAGGTTAAAAGTTGCATTTCGATACCTTCTAAGAGCTCTTCATCGACCACCTTTTGACCCATAAGAATGGTGCTTAAGCCACTTCCAAACTTACTTGCTGTCTTTGATAGACCTGATTGAAGTCTTGAAAATAGTCCTTTTTTATTATCTTGTTCCTGAACTCTTTCTATCTCAGAAGATGATTGAGTTTCTTTCTTTTTTTTAAAAAACATCACTATACTCTAAAAAAATTATTATAAAATTTGACTACTCAAAATACTTATCTCTAAGCTTTGCTATTTTTTGATGTAAAGGATCAAACATGCTCACAATATTTTTAGATTTGATAAAGTGAACCTCTCCTTCAAAAGCAATCTCGTCGCCTGCTTGAGCATAAACTTCTAAAAGCTTATAACGCAAATCAATATTATTAGGATTTTTCTCTAAAGAATCTTGAATCGTTATACTTGCTTCAACATACTTTTCACTATCTAAAAATTGCTCAACAAGCTCATTTACATATTGTAGCTCTTGCTCAGCTTGTTCTTTAGCATCTATCTCTTGAATTTCTGAATCACCACCATTACTTAAAAGTGATTCATCAGTACTAGTTTCAAACACAACTCCTCGCTCTGTTTTAACTATAATATTATTATCTCTATCCGCGTATAAATCATTTGCAATTTCAGCGAACTCATCACCTTCATTGATATCTAAATTATCTTGATTATTATTTTCAGAATCCTCTAGATTAACCTCTGCTTGAGCACCAGAATTAGCCTTGTTAGCATTATTGAAAAAGTCAAATTCTTCCCGAGGGCTATCATGAGATCTTCGAAAGCTATAAAACTCATTGCCTGACACAACAGGAGAAATACGTGACATCAAATGATCACGTTTCTTTCTTGATATGATTTCAAGCTCTTGCTCTTTTTTTGTACTTCTTGTTTCCCAAAATCTTCTACCAACAATAATAACTACTGCTAAAACTACAACATAAACTATAAATTTAAATAAAGATCCTAAAAACGAGAACGAACTTTCCTCATGAGACTCATTTTCTTGAATATCTGTTGGATTTATTTGGCTATCTAAATTACTCTTATATGATTGCTGAGTATTTTCTTCTCCAGGGATCAAAGTTGGAATTTTATCTTCACTTAATACATTTGGAGTTGAAGAACTATCAGACTCAGTATCGCTTGAAACCATTGTTTGATCACCAAGCTTAGGAGTAGTTGACACAGAAGAAGGCTGATTATATGAGCCTTGAATCATCTGGTTTCTTGTTAAAGTTAGACCATCCTCAACTTCGCCTTTTGTAGTAGGAATCGCTAGTTTATCACCAATTTTAATTCTATTATCAACAATTCCTAGAATTTCTGACTTATTTATGCCTTTCATTGCATCTGTTAATTCCGAAGTACTTACACCACTTATTGAATGACTTTTGGCTATCTTATATAGATAGTCATTTGACTTGACTGTGTATATTTCCATTGCAAAAACTGGCATTGCCATAGCTAATGCACATCCAACAGCAATAACCTTATTGATACCCTTAAACATCTAGCACCTTAATAGAATAATGAATAAATACTTAAAAATTATAGCACATTTTTTCCACTTAAAAAGTATATGATTCTAATGCTCTCTTGTAGCACTAAATATAATATCAGGATTTTTATCTTGAGCTAACTGTAAGTTAACTCCCGTTGGAGCAAGATATGTAAGATACCCAGCACCATCATATGATAAATTAACTTCGTATTTTTTCTTAAAATCATTAAGTTTTTTCTCATCATTACAAAAGATCCAGCGAGCTAAAGAAACATTAACACCTTCATAAGAACACTTAACGTTATATTCAGAAGCAAGACGCTGTGCAACCACGTCAAACTGTAATACACCAACCGCCCCTAGAACCAAGTCATTAGAAATCATTAGTTTGAAAACTTGTGTAGCTCCTTCTTCGGAAAGTTGTACCAACCCCTTTTGTAAAGCTTTCATCTTAAGAGGATCATTTAGCTTAACTCTCTTGAAAATTTCAGGCGCAAAGTTTGGAATGCCTTTAAATTTAAGCTTCTCTCCTTGAGTAAAACTATCACCTATCTGTATACTACCATAGTTATGCAAACCAATAATATCTCCAGCATAACCTTCTTCAACCTGCTCACGTTCGCCGGCCATAAATGTTAAAGCTTTCGAAACCTGCATCATTTTACCAGTTCGCTCATGATAGATTTTCATGCTTTTCTCATACTTTCCAGAACAAATTCTAAAAAAGGCTATTCTATCACGGTGCTTATCATCCATATTCGCTTGTATCTTAAAGACAAAGCCTGTTAACTTATTCTCATCTGTATTTACAAGCCTTTCATTTGTCTCACGTGGCTGAGGTTCTGGTGCATAAGTTGTAAAGCCATCCATCATCTCTTTCACACCAAAATTTGCCAATGCTGTACCAAAGTAAACTGGTGTTACCTCTCCTTTTAAAAAGGCTTCTTGATCAAATTCATAGCTAGCACCACGAACTAAATCTATCTCCATTTCTAAATCATCAAACAGATCTGTACCAATTTGATCTCTAGCATTAGCTAAGCCTTTAATTTTCTTGTAAGGGTTAATTTCATGACCATGCCCTCCTTCAAAAAGAGTAACTTCATCATTATATAAGTCATATACACCTTTAAAGAATTTACCCATACCTATTGGCCAATTCATCGGCGCACACTTAATTTTCATAATATCTTCAACCTCATCAAGAAGCTCCAAAGGATCTCTTGTATCTCGGTCAAACTTATTCATAAATGTTACTATTGGTGTATCTCTAAGACGACAAACGTTCATAAGCTTGATTGTTCGATCCTCTACACCTTTAACAGCATCTACAACCATCACAGCTG
This sequence comes from Francisella orientalis FNO12, assembly GCF_001042525.2. Lineage (NCBI taxonomy): Bacteria > Pseudomonadati > Pseudomonadota > Gammaproteobacteria > Thiotrichales > Francisellaceae > Francisella > Francisella orientalis. The sequence continues at coordinate 1,654,464 of NZ_CP011921.2, forward strand.
AATCTACAGCCGTTAATGTACGATATGTATCCTCCGAAAAATCCTCATGTCCTGGAGTATCGAGCAGATTTACAATTTTATTGTTATAAGGAAACTGCATTACAGAGGTTGTGATAGATATACCTCTTTCTTTTTCCATCTCCATCCAGTCAGATGTTGCATGAACACCACTTTTTTTAGCCTTTACTGTTCCTGCTGTTTTAATAGCATTTCCAAATAAAAGCATTTTTTCAGTAATAGTTGTTTTACCAGCATCTGGGTGAGAAATAATTGCAAAAGTTCTTCTTTTTGCAATTTCTTTTAAAATATCATTCATAATTTGTATTTTCTTACATAAATAAAACTAACAGAGATTTTACTAGAAATATTTTTATTTAAAACTAAAAATATTTATCTAAGATGGCGTAGATTTCTTTTTCGATAACATCTATAGACTGAGAAGCATCAATTTCATATGCATTATGATTTGCTGCTACTAAGCTTTTGAAAACAGCTCTTGTTCTATCAAAGAATGCTAAACCAGCTTTCTCAATTCTATCAGGAGAGCCTACTTTACCTGCTCTAGCCAATCCAATAGCAGGATCAATATCTAAATATATTATTAAATCAGACTGACAATCTTTTAAGAATGTCTCGTTAAGAACATTTAACTTATCAAAACCAAGCTCTCGCCCTCCTCCTTGATAAGCAATACTAGACCAGTAGAATCTATCTGATACAACATTAACTCCCTTACTTAAGGCTGGAGCTATAAGATTTCTATAATGCTGTATTCTTCCAGCATAAATCATCAGTAGTTCACTATCCGGATGAATCTCTTCATCATAATCATTATGTAGAACTATACTTCTTAATTCTTCAGCCACTTTAGTACCACCTGGTTCACGTGTATATACTGCCGCTAAAGATTTAGAGTCTAAATATTTCTTAATAAAACCAATGACTGTACTTTTACCAGCACCATCAAGACCTTCTATAACTATAAATTTTGACATATCTTTTTATATAAACAATCCAACAATCACTGCTGATAGAAAGCTGACTAGAGTAGCTCTATACAACATTTTGAAACCAAAAGCTCTAACTATCTCTCCAGACTTTTTACTCAAAGAATATATTGTACCAACAACTATTCCGATCGAACTAAAGTTTGCAAAAGATACTAGAAATACAGAAATAACCGCCTGAGTATGTAATGATAAATTAGCCATATTATCTTTAACCATTAACATCGCTACAAACTCATTTGATACTAATTTCGTACCCATCACCTTTCCAGCAAATAAAAGCTCACTTGCAGAAATATGTAGAACCCATGCAAACGGATAAAACAAATAACCTAATAAGTTTTGGAATGAAATACCTAATAATACTTTCAAAAACTGAATTTAGTGTTGCTATTAGAGCCATAAAACCAATTAAAATTGCCGCAACTACAACGGCTATTTTAAAACCATCGAGAATGTATTCTCCTAATACTACAAAAAAAGCTCTTTTACTGTCCGTATCATAATCAACCTCTAACTCTTCATAACTAGATTCTTTTTTGTAATCATAAGGGTTTATTATATGCAGTACAAAAAAAGTGCTTAGCATATTCATAATAATTGCTACGCATACATATTTTGCATCTATCATAGTCATATATGATCCTAATATCGACAAAGATACCGTTGACATTGCCGTAGCTGTCATTGTATACAAAACATTTGGTGATAGATGCCCAATAATATTTTTATATGCTAAGAAACTCTCTGCTTGACCAAGTGATATTGAACTTACAGCATTAAATGATTCTAACTTACCCATGCCACTAACCTTGGATAACAAAAATCCGACACCCCTAATAACTAAAGGTAAAATCTTAAGGTACTGTAATATCCCAATAAGAGCAGAAATAAAAACTATTGGCATCAAAACATTTAAGAATAAAACAAAACCATTGTTCTCATTAGTGTCAATATTGCCAAAAACAAATCTTACACCTACTTGAGATTTATCGATTAAAAAATCAAAAACATTGGCAAAACCATTCATAATGACAACACCAAAGCGCGTTTCTAACAAAATCACACACATCACTAATTGTACAGTCATTATTATAAATAAAGAGCGATATTTAATAGCTTTCCTATCTGAGCTACAAATAAAGGCCAATAAAAAAACAACTCCAACTCCAAGAACGAAGAATAAAATTCTTGAGATCACAACCTTACCTTTACACTATTAATCCAACAACACATGCTGATAAAAAACTCACTAGCACTGCTCCATAAAGAATTTTTAGGCTAAACTTCGAAACTTTAACTGATGCCTCTTTACTTAGTGCTTGAATCGCTCCTATGATTATCCCAATTGAACTAAAATTTGCAAATGAGACTAGAAATACTGATATAACGGCTTTAGTATGCTCTGTAAACTGCTGTGACTGTGTACTCATCATCTGCATTGCTACAAATTCATTAGTTACCATTTTCGTACCCATAAGTTGCCCTGCAGCGTGCAACTCATTATTATTAATATCAAGTATCCAAGCCATAGGATAAAACAAATAGCCTAATAGATCTTGAAAGCTTAGACCTAATAGACTGCTAAATATAGCATTCAACATCGCAATTAAAGCAATAAAACCAATAAGCATTGCTGAAACAATAACTGCAACCTTAAAACCATCTAATATGTACTCGGCAAGCATCTCAAAGAAGCCTTGCTTCTCTTCTTCAAACTCTTCATGCAATTTATCATAACTAAACTCTTCAGAGGCTTCATAAGGATTAATAATGTTTAACACAAAGAAAGTCCCAAACATATTCATCACCAGCGCAACACATACATACTTAGGATCTAATAATGACATATAAGCACCAGCCACCGCTAAAGATACTGTAGACATTGCCGTTGCAGACATTGTATACAACACATTTGAAGGAAGATGGCCAATAATTTTTTTATAGTTAATAAAGTTCTCTGACTGCCCAACTGCTAGTGAGCTAATAGCATTGAATGATTCTAATTTACCCATACCTGTAACTTTTGATAGAATCCAACCCATGCCCTTAATTACAAGAGGTAGTATTTTGAAGTATTGTAAAATACCAATCAGTGAAGATACTAGAACAATAGGCATTCCCACATTGAAAAAGAAGATAAAGCCATTTTTAGACATATCAGTAAGATCACCAAAAATAAATGCTGACCCTTCATGAGCATAATTAAGTAAATTCTCAAAACCATCAGCAATAAAACCGACAACCTTTATACCTACCCGAGACTCGAGCATAAAAAAACCAAGAGCTATTTGTACAACCAAAATAACCACTAGATTTTTATATCTAATTTTTTTCCTATCACTACTCCATATATATGCCAATATAAAAACAACTATAATACCCAGTATAAAAAACAATATCCTAGTAGCCACTACTAACTTCCCCATTTAAAAGATTATCGAGCAAACCACTAACTCCAAATCTAAAAGTATCTACTACTACATATTTTTTTGACATAATTTCTTCCGCTAACTTAATATAGTCTAAAGCCTGAACTTCTTCTCTAATACCACCAGAAGCTTTAAAACCAACCTCATATCCAGAGTTTTTTATAGTCTCTAGAATCACTTTAGCGGCTCCTAAGCTTGCGCCTTTTGGTGTTTTACCTGTAGATGTTTTAACAAAATCGGCTCCATTTACTATCGCATCATGGCTTACTTTACTAATTAAATTATCTTCATTCAATTCGCCTGATTCAATTATGACTTTCAAGACTCGATCTTGGCATACATTTTTGACTTTCTCGATCATATCACATGATTTTTGTGAATGGCCTTTTTGGATATACTCATTATAGTCAATTACTAAATCGATCTCATCTGCTCCCAATGATATCGCTTCTTTAGCTTCTAAGACAATATCTTCAACTGAGTCATTACCCTTAGGGAAATTAACTACAGTTGCAACTTTGAAATCACTACCTAAAGTTTTTTTAACTACAGGGGCAAATTGTTTATAAACACATATTGCAGCAACTTCACCTAAAGAATTTTTAGCTTTTGTGCATAGCTTGATAATATCAGCATCAGTATCACTCTCACCTAACTGAGTCAAATCCATTAATGATACTATTTTTTGTTTAGTTGTCATTATTAGCTCCAAATATTGACTTACCATACTCTAGAGGCTCAACACCCATATAATCGGCAATTGTTTGACCAATATCAGAGAATGTATCTCTTGCACCGATGAACTCTGCTTCGATATTTTTACCCCATAATAAAAACGGCACACATTCTCTTGTATGATCTGAGCCAGGCGCGGTTGGATCACAACCATGATCTGCTGCCAGTATAACAATAGTATCTTCATCTAGCTTAGCATCTAAGTCTGGAATTCTTGAGTCTAAATACTCTAATGCCTTACCATATCCTTTAGGATCTCTACGATGACCGTAGCTTGAGTCTAAGTCAACAAAGTTTGTAAACACTAATGTACTTTCTTTTGCTGATTCATACTCTCTAATTGTATTATCGAATAACTCTTCTAACCCAGTTGCTTTTACTTTCTTAGATATACCTTGATTAGCATAAATATCAGCAATTTTACCTATCGAAACAACTTTACCACCTTGACTAGTTAACTTATCAAGTAATGTTGGTGCCGGTGGCAATATTGAAAAGTCTTTACGATTGCCTGTACGAGTATATTCATCGGCAGACTCCCCAATAAATGGACGAGCAATAACTCTACCAACTTTCATTCCCATCTCATCAAGAATTTCTCTAGCTATTTTGCAGATATTCAATAATTTATCTAAACCATAATAATCTTCATGAGCAGCAACCTGAAAAACGCTATCCGCAGATGTATATACAATAGGCTTCTTAGTAACACAACTCTCGCAACCATGCTCTTTTAGAACTTCTGTTCCTGATGCATGTCCAGCATCTATAAAACCATCTGTAAGTCCAGCTCTTTCAACCCATTTATCAATAAACTCTTTATCAAAATAGCCCTGATCACCTTTATTTGTAAAATAATACCAATCAAACATAACCGGCACACCAGCTAGCTCCCAGTGACCACTTGGTGTATCCTTACCTTTGCTAACCTCAGCGCAATAGCCATACTTGGCATTTTCAATAATATCTATATTACCAACTTGTTGACTGAATTCTTTACATCTATTGTATTCAGCAGCTTTCAACAAACCTTTTTTTGCTAAATTTGGTAACTTGATACTCATACCATTATTAGTAAAGTAATCAATAATGTGGCCTAAAGTATCCGATCCATCATCACCAAAATCAGCAGCATCAGGTGCTTGCCCTATACCAAATGAATCAAATAATAAAATGACCGTTTTTTTATTCTTTAACATATCACTAAACACCTTTTTTGTTATTCTCTAAGAATGCAATTCTAATCCCTCGTAGAATTAAATCCGGGGATATCTCATCAAAAATTCCTTCATCTTTAAACAATCCTACAAATCCACCTGTTGCTATAGTATAAACAGGAGCTCTAAATTCTTTTAAACTTCTAGTTTTAAGCTCTCTTAAAGCTCCTAAATGACCATAATATAAGCCTGAACGAATATTAGTTTTCGTATCATAACCTATGGCAACATCTGGTTTGATAATAGTTATTGACGATAACTGTGAAGCTCCTTGGCACAAAGCATTTAAAGAAAGTTTAACCCCCGGCATAATTGAGCCACTCAGATACTTCTTATCTTTAGTCACCAGATCAAATGTTGTAGCCGTACCTAAGTCAATGATTAGTAAGTTTTTATTCGGATAATCTGCTATAGCTCCGATACAACTAGCTATTCTATCAGCTCCAACTTGATTAGCCTCAACAGCTGTCATATCAAGATCCGTTGTTTCCATACTAATAAAAAATGGCTTCATACCAAAATATTTTATAGCAGCAGAGCCTAAAGAATAATTCAAATGAGGAACTACTGAAGATATCGCACATCCTTTGATCTTACTTAAATCAACTGAGTTCTCTCTTAATGCTTGTCTAAGAAATACACCAATCTGATCTGACGTCGAATCTACTGATGAAGTTGCATATCTAATCTGAGAAATTATATTCTCACCCTCAAAAACACCAATGTGTATGTGAGAATTTCCCACATCCATTACTAGCAACATAAAACACCCTATAATTAACTATTACCTAATGTGCTTGATCCCAACTCTCACCAGAATCGGCATTTACCTCTAGAAGAACATCTAGTTTTACAGATGTCTCCATTATACTTTTTATTTTTGTAGTTATTTCATTAAGCTTGGCTTTTCTAACTTCAAACACCAACTCATCATGAACTTGCATAACCATTTTTATATCATCATTATACTCTTCCGAAATCATTGTGTTAACATCTATCATAGCTTTTTTGATGATATCTGCAGCCGTACCTTGCATTGGAGCATTGATTGCGGCTCTTTCAGCAGCATTTCTTTGGATTACATTTTTAGAGCTAATATCTGGTAGGTATAATCTTCTACCTAAAATAGTTTCAACATAACCATTTTGCTTTACAAACTCTTTGGCTGTTGTCATATACTCTTTTACACTTGGATAGCGATTGAAATAAACATCAATATACTCCTGAGCTTCTCCTCGTGGTATTTCTAATTGTTTAGCCAATCCAAAAGCACTCATTCCATAAATAAGTCCAAAGTTTATTGCTTTAGCTCTTCTTCTTTGTTCACCAGTAACTATATCAAGACTTATTCCTAAAACCTCAGCCGCAGTAGCACTATGAATATCTAAACCTTGATTTAAAGCTTTCAAAAGATTTTTATCTTTTGACAAATGCGCCATAATTCTTAATTCAATCTGAGAGTAATCTGCAGCAACTACACAAAATTCTTGTTCTGCGATAAATGCCTGTCTTATCATACGCCCCTCGGGACTTTTAATAGGAATATTTTGTAAATTTGGATCTGATGAAGACAATCTACCGGTTACAGTTCCTGTCTGGTTGTACGAAGTATGAACTCGGTCATTCACATCAAGCATTTTCGGTAATTTATCTGTATAAGTATTTTTTAGCTTTGATAAATGACGATACTTCATTATTAAGGCCGCTATTTCATACTCTTCTGCTAGCTGAACTAGAACTTCTTCAGATGTTGAAGCTTGACCTTTAGCTGTCTTTTTGACAGGCGGAAGACCCATTTTTTCAAACAAAATCTCTCTTAACTGCACTGGAGAAGATAAATTGAATTCTTGACCAGCAAGATCATAACACTTAATCTCAAGCTCTTTGATAGAGTCTTCAAGATTAGCACTCTGCTCTATAAGTTTATCAGCATCTATCTTAACACCAATTTTTTCCATATTATTAAGAATAATAGTCAATGGCATTTCAACCTTAGAATATAGACTATATAAGACTTCATTATCTTTTAGCATTTTCAAGAAATGATTATAAAGTCTAAATGTAATATCAGCATCTTCAGCAGCATATTTAGCCACTTTTTCTATATCTATTTGATCTAATGTCAACTGATTACGACCAGTTCCAGCTAATGTCGTATATGCGATTGGCTCAATACCTAAATGCTCTTTTGATAAGCTATCCATATCATGTTTACCACTACTTTTTAGCACATATGCCATAATCATAGTATCATTAACTTGATTAACTATCTTAACTCCATATTTTGACAAAACTTTTTCATCAAATTTAAAATTGTGGGCAACTTTAGACTTTTGAGAATCTACGAAAATGGCTTTTAAACTATCTAAAACAATCTCTAGTTCTAATTGCTGTGGAACTCCAAGGTATCTATGCTGCAAAGGAATATAATAAGCTCGACCCTCTTTTGCACAAAATGATAAACCAACAAGACTAGCTTCATAAGTATTCAGTGAATCTGTCTCTGTATCAAAAGCAAAACTACTGCTATATTCTAACTCTCTAACTAAGTCTTTAAGTTGTTCTAGTGTTGTAACTATCTTATAGTCAATTTCTATATTATCAGATTGCGGTTTTGTTAATTTTACTGAAGATTGAATATTTAAATCTTTGAGTAAAGATTTAAATTCATAACGCGTGAACACCTCATATAAGTATTCTTTATTTGCATTTTTACACCTTAAGTCTTCTATAGATAGATTAAGTTCCACATCACACTTTATAGTCGCTAGTTCATAAGATAATTTAAGTAATTCAATATTATTGCGTAAGTTTTCACCTACCTTTCCTGTTATTTTATCCTGATTAGCAATTATACCTCCAATGTCTTGATACTCTTGTAACCACTTAATTGCAGTCTTAGGTCCAACCTTAGGTATCCCTGGAATATTATCTGAAGAATCTCCCATCAAGGCTAAATAATCTATAATTTGATCTGGTCTAATTTGATATTTTTCAAATAATCCAGCGATATCAGTAGTTACGTTTTTCATAGAATCATAAAGAACCACGCTATCCGTAACTAACTGTGCCATATCTTTATCGCCAGTAGATATGATGACATCATAACCTTGCTTTTCAAGATCTCTTGCCAATGTCCCTATCACATCATCTGCTTCAACACCATCTTTTATTATCAATGGAAATCCCATATTCTCGATAATTTGATGTAATGGTTGTATTTGCACCCTTAGCTCATCATCCATTACTTTACGATTTGCTTTATATTCAGGATACATCTCATGACGAAAGTTCTTACCCTTAGGATCAAAGACTACTGCAACATACTCGGTATCATACATAGCGGGCAATTTCTTAAGCATGTTAATCACACCTATAATGGCCCCTGCTGGATCGCCTTGACTATTAGTAAGGTTTGGTAAAGCATGATATGCCCTAAAAAGATATGATGACCCATCAACTAAAACAATTTTTTTCATAGATTTTGTAGCTACTTTTTTATCAAGTTAATAGTAATATATATGCTTTATTATATCAAACTGATTCACACTCTAGATTCCAATTCTAGTGGTAAATTTTCAATTTAATCAATGGTCAACAAAGCTCTAAGGCTATATCAAGATACCACCAATTACTCTTGGCAAAATTTTTACATTTAATCGCATCCTTATAAGTCATAATAACTATCTGTTTAGGATCAAAATGTTCAAAATCCTTAGCCATATATTTATGATGATCTCTGAAGATATGCTCATGATAGATATTCACCCCAAGCTCATCCAACGAACTAAAAAACTTATCAGGGTTTCCAATACCTGCAACAGCATCTATTGATTTACCATAGAAACTATCTATGGGTATGTTTTGTCTTGTTACAAGATTTACAAATTTTGTCGCCTTGATTTTAGCTTTGACAATATTAGAGTTATACTCTAGCAACTCACCATAGTTTTGGTCATCGAGATTACCTATAGCAATTATCTGATCTACAGATTTTAATCTATCGACTGGCTCACGTAGAGGTCCAGCTGGCAAACACATCTGATTACCAAACATCCTCGTTGAATCTACTACCACAACCTCTTTAGTTCTAGCTAGTTTATAATGCTGCAAACCATCATCAGATATAATAACATCGGTATCAGGATAATTCTTTTCAATATATTTAACAGAATCAACCCTGTGTGGAGATATTACTATTGGTACTTTACCACCTAATGCATCAAATAACATCACCGGCTCATCACCACATACACTTGCAGGTGTCTTTAAGCCTACCTCAAAAGGATATTTTTCTGCCTTTGCACCATAGCCACGACTGATTATAACGAGTTTCTTACCTTGCTCTAAGTATTGATTAGCAAACATCCTAACTACCGGTGTTTTACCTGTTCCACCAACGGAAATATTACCCACTATAATTACAGGAATTTTTGACTTATATTGATTATTCTGCAACTTGATTTTACGATTATGAGCAATTTTTGAGAAAACAAAAGCAATAGGGCTTAGAATATAACTGAGTATCCCTGGCTGAGGCTTATACCAAATGTTATCTATCATTAGTATTACTGAAGTCCGGATTGATATAGCCTAGTATAAAGTCCACCTTTTGCCAGCAGCTCCTCATGCTTACCACTTTCAACTATTTTGCCATCATCCATTACTACAATTTTATAAGCATTCTCTACAGTGCTTAATCTATGCGCAATAACTATAGTAGTACAAGATTTAGTCAAGCTTTCTAATGCTTGTTGAACCACTCTTTCAGACTCATTATCAAGCGCACTTGTTGCCTCATCAAATATCAGTACTGGAGCATTCTTCAATAACGCTCTAGCAATTGATAATCTCTGACGTTGACCGCCTGACAATTTAGAACCATTATTACCAATATTGGTATGAATACCATCTGAAAGCTCTTCAACAAACTCATAAGCATTTGCTCTTTTGAGAGCATCTACAACTTCATCTTCAGAAACATCTCTTGAAAGTCCAAATGCTATATTATTAAATACTGTATCATCGAACAAATGAACATTTTGTGAAACCATAGATAGATGCGATCTTAAGTTTTCTAAAGTCAAATCTCTTATATCAACATTATCTAATAATATTTGACCTTTTTGCTGGATATAAAACCTTGAGATAATGCTAGTAAGCGTTGTCTTACCACTTCCTGACTTACCGACAAAAGCAACTGTTTCTCCAGCCTCAATCTCTGTACTTACTCCATTAAGAACCTTATGATCTCCAAATGCGAAGCTAACATCTTTAATCGTTACCTTACCACGGACTTTCTCAAGCTCTTTCTTGCCTGTTTCTTTCTCTGCTGGGTAATCTAAGATATAGAATATATCTTCTGTAGCCGCCACTGCTTTTTGAATAACCACATTAACCTTAGTAAGATTCTTAATAGGTTTTAGAATAGCTGCTGCTGCTGCAAAGAATGATGCAAAAGAGCCTGCAGTTAACCAAGATGATCCACCACCCTCATTTGTTCCAAAGATTGCTATTGTGAATAATGAAAAAGCAAGAACTAGTGAGGCAATAATCTGTATAACCGGAGATGTAAGAGCATCTAACGCAATTGTTCTAATCTGCTGAGAATAAGTATAATCAAGATTTTTAAAAAACTTATTTTGTTGCTTCTGTTGTGCACCAAAGATTCTAATCTCTTTATAGTTTCTTATCGTTTCTTCTGCAGTATGAGTTACATTGCCCATTGATGATTGAGTATTTCTACTCAAAGATCTAAACCTCTTATTTATTATAGAAATAAACAAGCCTAGAAAGGGCCCTATAATTATCAAGAATAATGACAATTGCCAACTTGAAACCACCATCACTATTATCAAGCCTATAACAAAAGTACCATCTTGAACAACCGTGATAATAGCTGTTGATGTAGCTTCGGTAACTTGATCAACATTATATAAAAGTCTTGAGATAATCTGGCCCGAAGAGTGTTTATCAAAGAAACTAGCAGGTAAGTTCATAAATCTTTTATAGATGTCTTTTCTGAACTTATAAACTACCTTTTGCCCTAAGGATCCTATAAAGTATTGTGACAAAAATGACCCTATTGATCTCAAGGTCAAAAGCCCTACCATACCAACACCCATAAGCATAAGTATACTAGCACTTTGCTTAGTAATATCCCCTCCTGGTCCAAAACCATAATTCAGTATCGGATTAATAAGATATATCATAGAAGCATCAGCAGCTGAAAAAAATATGCTTCCTATTGCCGCGATAACTAGAAAATACCATAAGTGCTTAACTTGAAGTAACAACCTTTTATAAAGAGTGCCCGCTCTTTCTTTATTTGTCATTTCACCACTTAAATTGCCCGAACCTTGAGATTTAAGATCAATTTTGTCAATCATATTTGCCATAGATATATAAAAAGCTATTAAAAAAACCAATGCGAATAACAGATAATTATACACTTTTTTCTGTTAACATAAAGCAATCAAAAAAGATGTTTTTCAAGCTATAGAATTTTATCTAGTAGGCGGGGCTATTAGAGACATACTACTTAGCATAACGCCAAAAGACAGAGATTGGGTAGTAGTCGGTGCTACAGAAAGCCAAATGACCAAAGCTGGCTTCACAAAAGTACCATCTAGTTTTCCAGTCTTTCTACACCCAGAAACTAGAGAAGAGTATGCATTAGCTAGATCAGAAAAAAAATAGCTAACGGCTATCATGGCTTTGAAGTTAATTTTTCAAACGATATCACCTTAGAAGAGGATTTAAAACGTAGAGACTTGACCATCAACTCTATGGAAATAGATAAAAACAATAACATAATCGACCCTTTTAATGGTCAAGATGACATTAAAAACAGAATACTTCGACACACATCAGAAGCCTTTATTGAAGATCCTTTACGTGTAGTTAGATTAACCCGCTTCAAAGTCCAGCTTAGTGCTTTTAATTTTTCAATTGCTGATGAAACAATAAACATAATTAAATCCATTATTAAATCAGGAGAACTAAACTACCTAACTAAGGAGCGCTTGCATATAGAGTTTATCAAAGCACTTAGAAATCCAAAAATTTTTTTGAGACATTAGATGAGCTTGAATCATTACAAATAATATTCCCAAATATCAAAAAATCTTTAAATGCAATCTCAGATGAGAATTTCTTTAGAAATAAAATATATCTAAATTCATCAAATGAAGAAAAAATATGCCTATGTTTGTTAAATCTAGAAGATGATACGATAAGCAACTTAAAACTAGAATTATTATTAACAAATAAGCAATTCAAACTTCTAGTTGCCACTGTAAACACAAAAAAATTCTTGAATCTACGAAAATGAACGCAGAAACCGCTCTTAAATTAATAAAAAGAGCAAATTTGCTAAAAGATAAGAAACTACAACAAAACACGATAAACATTTTCAAAAAATATTCAGAAATAGATAATTCAAGATTTTCTCATGCAACTATCAAACAACTTAAAAGTGCTCTAAATATTATAAATACAATAAATATCAAGACATTAATAACAACAGTACCAAAAGAAAATCTAGCAAACACCATTGAGACCCTTTATATGGATATTATAAAAAAGCAATTAAATCTATGATACAATTACAAAAATTTCTTTGAATTTAAAAAGTTTAATAATGAGATTTATATTTAGACACATTTTTTTATTTAACACTGTTATTTGTTTTATTGCGTTAGCCGCAGTGGTGTTCACAATTATTGGCTTAGGATGGAAACCATGCCCTATGTGCCTGATACAGCAACTATGTGTACTTTGCACAATGATATTTAGCATTCTAGGGCTGATCAAAAATAGTTCAAAAGGATTCAGCACAATAGTACAAACAGCAATTATCTTGATTATTATTATAGGTTGCTATATCGCTGCCGATCAAGCTTATTTACAGTATTTCTCCTCAACAATATCAGATGATCCTACAAGCTGTGGTGCTATTAGCAACCCTTTCCTAATTGATGCTACAAAATCATTAACAGGAACTGTCAGTAGCTGTACTAGCATTGCTGAAGAGATCTCTGGTGTTAGTTTGGCTGTATATAGTTTGATATTTTTAATTTGCTTATTAGTCATAAATTGTGTCAGTTTATTTGTAAGAATATTTAAAAAATAGTGGGATATAACGGTGGATTTTAAAAAAACTTTTTTAGACCTTAAAGAGAAAATTAATTCAAGTAATAAAAACTACTCAATTTTTGCACTGGCAACCATTGTTGTAGCTTGGCTCATACTCGGTAAACTTGGAATATCGCTAGCAATTGTCTACTTTATTTTTCAAATTAACTATATTAAAACAAAACTCTCTTTACTCAAAAATAAACGTACTGCTTCAACAGCAGTTGTAGTAGTGACATTAATCCTTTTTGGAGCTATTTTTGGTTTTGCTGAATTTATTCAAAGCATGATAAAGAAAGGTATGGCTTCATATGTACCTCGACCTGTAGCTGTAACATCTTCTGTTGTAGAAAAGACCGACTGGAAACAAGTCATAAACACTATTGGTGAAGCACAAGCTATCCAATCCACCGAGATTTCTTCTCAATCTGGCGGTATTGTAAGTGAGATCAATTTCAAAAGTGGACAAGAGGTTAAAGAAGATGATCTTTTATTCAAATTAGATACTAGTCAACTAAAAGCTAGTCTAGAAGAAGCACTATCAAACCTTAAACTTGCTAAAATAACTAAAGATCGCTATAACAAACTTGTTGAACAAAGAGCAACTTCAAAAGAATCTGCTGATAAAGCTAATGCTGATTACCTTTCTAAATTAGCACAGGTTCAAAATATAGAATCACAAATTGGTTTTAAAGAAATTAGAGCTCCATTTGATGGTAAAATAGGTATTAGAAATATAAGTTTAGGACAATATTTCAACAACGGCGATAATGCTGCTACACTTACCAAAATTGATCCTATATTTATTACATTCCCTGTACCACAAAACAAAGTTAGTATGATTAGCGTTGGTCAAGAAATTAACTTCTATTCTGACTCATATCCAGGAGAAACATTTACTGCGAAAATAACAGCTATAAACTCTTTTATTAATGATTCAAATAGATCCATAACCGTTCAGGCAACATACCAAAACTCACACCACAAAATCGTCCCAGGAATGTTTTTAACTGTCCATGTTAGTCTACCTGTTAAGAAAAACTCTATTGTAATCCCTAGAAATGCGGTTTCATATAGCCTTTACGGTCAGTCAGTATTCACACTTGAACCTGTAATGAAAGATGGTAAGCCTGTTATGGCATCTTATACATCTACAGCTGATGGTGGTATGAAAACCGTTGATACTGACAAAACACTATATAAAGTAGGGCAAGCTAATGTTGAAGTCTTAGAAACTAGAAATAACTTAGCACTAGTCAAAGGCTTAGAGCCTGGTACTACCATTATCACATCAGGACAAAATAAAGTGCATAAAGGAATGGATGCAATACTGGACAATAGTGTAAAGATTGACAACAATATATATAATCAGGGAATCCAATAATGCGTTTAATTGATCTCTTTATTAGAAGACCTGTTCTATCTCTTTCAATAAGCTTTATGATTATTGTTGTAGGAGTTGGTTCATTTTTTCAATTACAAATTAGACAATATCCATACATAGATAGTGCTACTATTACAGTTACAACAGCCTATCCAGGTGCAAACCCTGCTACAATCCAAGCTTTTGTAACTAGACCTATAGAGGCAGCAGTAGGCTCCTCCAAAGGTATTGATTACATGACATCATCATCAGCACTAGGGACAAGTACAATTACTGTATATGTAAAACTTGGCCAAAATACTAACGATGTACTCTCAGAAGTAGTCCAGAACGTAAACTCTGTACTTAACCAACTCCCTCAAGATGCTTATTCTCCTGCTATTAAATTAAATCCTGCAGATAACTTCCCTTCATTGATTCTAGCTTTTACCAGTAAGACAATGAATACATCCGAAATATCTGCATATATAAACTCTGAGCTTACACCTAAACTATTAGCTCAAGGAGGTCTTTCATCTGTTGATGTTTGGGGTAATAAGCCCTATGCAATGCGTATATATCCAAATAAAACTCGCATGGCAGAATATGGAATCACTCCAACAGAATTAGCTACCGCAGTAGGTTCAAATAGCTTAGTTTCAGCTGGCGGTCAAATACAAGGACCTTACTTAAACTATACACTTAATCCTGAAACAAGTATGTCTACAGCTCAAGAGTATAGAAACTTAATTGTCAAAAAGAGTGATAAGCAAATAGTGCGACTTAAAGATGTTGCTAAAGTTGGGCTTGGAGCTCAAGACTACAACTCTTCAGTATACTTTGATGGAAAGAATGCTGTCCTTGCCGGAGCAGTTGTATCTCCAGAAGAAAATCCTCTAGATGTCGTCGATAGACTAGTTGAAGAGCTACCAAATATTAAAGCTGCTTTACCAAATGGTCTAGATGTTAATATTGCATACAACAGTACTACATATATTAAAGTTTCCATTGAAGAGGTTCTACATACATTATTCGAAGCTATAATAATTGTATCTGTAGTAATGTTTTTATTCTTAGGATCGTTTAGAGCAATTATAGTTCCTGTTGTTGCAATTCCTCTTTCAATTATTGGATCATTCTTTTTGATGTCGCTTATGGGCTTCTCAATTAATCTTCTAACCCTTCTTTCCATGATTCTTGCAATCGGTCTTGTAGTT
Source organism: Francisella orientalis FNO12 (assembly GCF_001042525.2). Taxonomy (NCBI): domain Bacteria; kingdom Pseudomonadati; phylum Pseudomonadota; class Gammaproteobacteria; order Thiotrichales; family Francisellaceae; genus Francisella; species Francisella orientalis. The sequence continues at coordinate 1,670,571 of NZ_CP011921.2, forward strand.
GATGATGCTATTGTAGTACTCGAGAATATTTATAGACATATTGAAGAAGGAATGGAGCCTTTTGCAGCTTCTATCAAGGGCGCTAGAGAGATAGCCAACCCAGTTATATTAATGACTCTAACCCTAGTTGTAGTATATGCTCCAATCGGTATGATGGGTGGATTCACAGGACAACTATTTACCGAGTTTGCTTACTCTCTTGCTGGTGCAGTTGTAATATCTGGTATAGTTGCATATACACTCTCGCCAATGCTATGCTCTAAAATTCTAAATAGAGAAATGATGAGCACAAAACTAGTTAAATTCATTGATAAACTTTTTACAGCACTAACTGCAAAATATAAAGCAACCTTAGAGTTTGTCTTGGATATCAAACCAGCAATAGCTATTGTAGGGCTTATTGTGCTAGCAAGCTGTTTTATAATGGGCAAGGGCATTAAATCCGAACTAGCTCCCAATGAAGATATGGGCTTCTTAGGAATTATGGGACAAGCACCATCTTCTGCAAATATCAATTATCTAGAAACTTTTGGTACAAAATTAGCTAGCATACTAGATGAAGTTCCAGGCAAGCAAGACACTTTTATTCTTAATGGTGTAATAGGCTCAAATGTAATCTTTGGTGGCTTTATTATGCAACCATGGGATAAAAGAGAAATATCTCAACAAAAGGCTGCTAATATTGCTCAAGAAAAAGTTACAGGGTTACCAGGCATTCAACCTTATACATATCAAACACCTGCTCTTCCAGGAATACCTAGAGGTGCTCCGCTATCTTTAGTTATTCAAAGTGTTAATGATTATGAAGCTATTGATGAAATTACTAATAAAGTAATAGATAAGATGATGAAAAGCGGATTATTTGTATTCGCTCAAAGTAATCTTAAATTTGACAACCCTGTTGTTGATATTAGTATTGATCGTGAAAAAGCTGGTATATTAGGCATTACTATGTCTAATATTGCCAAAACATTAGGTTACTCTTATGCTGGAGGATATATCAACTATTTCTTCCTGAAAGGATATAGCTTCCAAGTAATCCCTCAATTAGCTCGTAATGAGATGTTAACTCAAGAGCAATTAGGCAACATATATATCCGTTCAGATGAAGCTAGTGATTTGTTTTATTCCGAGCTTCCTTTATCTGCACTAGTATCTTTTAAAACTGAAGGACAACCTCTCACCTTAAATACATTCCAGCAGCTTAATGCATCAACAATTTCAGCAGTTATGGCTCCAGGAGTAACCCAAGGTCAAGCTATTGACTATGTTAAAAGTGTGGTTAGAAGTGAGTTACCTGAAGGATTTTCATTCAACTTCTCTGGCTCTGCTCGTCAGTATATTGAGAACGGTAATACTATGATGGTAGCTTTTGCATTTGCAATTGTACTTATTTTCTTAGCATTATCTGCTCAATTTGAGAGCTTTAGAGATTCTCTAGTAATCTTAGTTACTATACCAATGGCTATATCTGGTGCACTAATACCTTTATATGTTGGTCAGTATATGGGTGCTGGATGGGCATCACTAAATATATATACCCAACTAGGGCTTGTAACATTGATTGGTCTAATATCAAAACAAGGTATTATGGTTGTTGAGTTCGCCAATCATTTACAAAAGCATGAACGTATGAATAAGTATGATGCTATTGTAACATCATCATCACAACGTCTAAGACCTATTTTGATGACAGTATCAGCAATGGTTGAGGGTGTCATCCCATTAGTAACATCATCAGGTGCCGGTGCTATTAGTAGAAACTGTATAGGTGTAGTTATTTCTAGTGGACTGGTAATAGGAGCAATTTTCTCTCTATTTGTACTTCCTGTGGTATATATGTATATAGCTAGTGATAAATCTATTGCTGTAAAAACCGACTCTGAACAACAAAAAATCATCGACGATCTTTCAGAATAATTTCTTAATAACATCTTTTGTTATTAGTAAATTTATATTTTTTTTGATAGACTAAAAATTATGTTCAAGTTTATAAAACTTCCGAAATGAGCAAAAGCCACCTCCCTCAAACCAAACTATTGGCTACTTTAGCATGGGTAATATGTTTAATTGCGACTCTTAATTATAGTTACGACTTCTTTATTAGAGCAGCTCCCGGTGTAATGGGAGATGACTTAATTCGTGATTTTGGTATTAGTCATACACAACTTGGGATGTTATCTTCAGCATACTTCATATCTTATACGATAATGCAAATTCCTGCTGGTGTGCTTTTAGACAAGTATAATCGTAAGGTAGTAATTAGTATTGCTACAACATCCTGTGTTCTTGGTAACTACTTATTTTCTACCACAAATGATTATGAAATTGCTTACATTGGTAGAATATTTATGGGCATAGGCTCTGCTTTTGGATTTATTGGCGCTGCTAAAATGGCTGCAATGTGGCTACCAGAAAGACTTTTTTCAACATTTATAGGATTTGCTACAGTTGTTGGTATCTTAGGTGGTTTAGTTACTGATACAATGTTATCTAGCTTAGTATCTGTGTTAGGATGGAAAGAAGGTAATTCTGTATTTACATATATTGGTGTTGGAATACTACTTCTAATAGTTCTATTTATTCGTGATAATCCAAAACATGTTCAGAAATTTACTCACTTGAGCGAAGCTAACTTTAAAGAAACTATCACTAAGGTTTTTAAAATCTTCTGCAATACAAAATTTTGGTCAGTAAGCATAATTGGAGCAGTATTATTTATACCAATTAATGTACTAGGCTCTCTGTGGGGAGTTGGTCTAATTCAAGCTAAATTTGGTCTTGACCAAGAAACTGCGTCTCATATTAATGGTATATTATTTATTGGTGCTGCGGTAGGCTTCACAATAGCAGCAATTGTAGCTTCGCTAACAAATAGATATCGTCGTATGCTAATTCTGAGCATAGTATCTCTTGCTGTTATTTTAGCTATCATTCTGTATATCCCTATGAATTTATCAGTATTCACTCTGTTATACTTCTTACTTGGTGCTGCAGCTGGACCTCAAGCAGTTACATTTGGTATAGCTAAGATAATATCTCCAAAGGGAACTACAGGATCTGCAACAGCAGGTGTGAACATGATAAATAATTTCATCCCTATCATATTACTACCATTAGTAGGATATATACTTACTCATTTTGGGACACTTATTGGAGACTCGACTTCAATATATACAATTGCAAGTTATCAAAATGCTCTTGATATGGTAATAGTATTTTTATTAGTTTGTCTTCCAATTACTATGGTTATTCCCAAAGAAATAGATGCTGATCTTAATCACTAATACATAATAACTCTTTAATCTTCTATATAATTTAAATTTTCTGGATATGGATTTAAGTAGCTCTGCTTCTCTAGATAGGGTATATCTAACTCTATTAGATACATTCTTATTACACTAACAGGTACTTCCCAAGAAATCTTACAATCACGATATTTATTAAGTAACTCCTGTAAATACTGTCTTTGCGCCTTTGAAATTTTTTTATTTATTTCTCTAAGAACATTCTGAAGCGCCATATAGTGGGACCCTCTTTTAGCTGGCTTAGCTATTGCTTGCATAAAAAGTTCTATATACCTATGTTTAATAGTCCCAATATTAATTTTATTGCCTGCTTCTGAGAGCATATTACCAAGTTCTTTCTTGACCTTATTATTATGCATGCGCAATAACACTTTATGCTTGGAATGGTATTCCATTATTTGAGTAATATTAGAACAGGCCATAAATTCTGTTTTAAGACTATGGTAACAAAATACCTTACGCAAGAAGTGATCTCGTAATGTTTTATCTGTTAACTTACCATCATCTTCAATCGGCAAAAGAGGATCATACTCTCTCAATGCCCTAACAAAAAGACCATCTGCTTTTATGCCTGTATAACCATGATTTTCATCAAAAACTCGTGCTGTCTCAACTCCACAACTTGGGGATTTTGCCTTCAAGATAAAGCCATAAACATTATCAAGCTTTGATATAAGCATATCGACAGCTTTCTGTATTTTATCTGTAACATCATTATTAGTCTTATTAGTTTTTACGGATAAAATACTTTTCTGAGTATCTTCAACTAAAAACAAAGTAGGTCTTGGAACACCTAAACCAGCAGCTACCTCAGGACATACTATATTATAATCAAAATACTCAGCAATGCCAGTAATATATGATTTATGACAATTACCGCCATTATATCGAACACTATTGCCTACTAAACAGCTGCTAACCCCTATTGGTATTTTATTCAAAGCTCTCACCAAATTTTGTAAAGGATAGTTAAGATTATAAATAAGATATAGAGATAATAAAGATATTTATTCAAAAGATGTTTCTATGTTAAGAATCTCATTAAGACGTTCATCAGTATCAGCAAGCACCAAAATAATAACTTTGTTATTTAAATCAAGATTGCTAATACAAGTTATAATTACTCCTTCACTGTCACCATATGTATAGTCAATACCATTATCTTTAAGATACTGATAATAATCATCTATAGTAGAGCCCTTAGGGACAAGTACATTATTATGTCCAACCCAAGGCTTATGCTCACCATTGCGTAACTCATAAGCCAAGAAGCCGGCATATATAGCACCTGTTTGTCTAGCATTAACTTCTAATACATAAGGAACTATTTGACCATTGATTTCACGAATAAGAAGATCAACCTACCACCCCTCTAGCACCCATATCACGAAGAATTTCTGTCATCTGATCACAAAGATCTATAACAGCTGGTTCTTCACTAAACTTTGACTTATATTTGTTACCTAGATGTGTCTGACCATCAAGCATTTGGTCACTTAACCCAAGACAAACATCATCCTCTTTTTTGTCCGCAAGACTCACTTGGAATGCAGGAGAACCTAAATTATCAAGCCACGGATCGATCATAAATACCTCTACTCTATGCACAAGCTTTAGAATATCTCTTAATTCTTTCTCACTTTCAAATCTATGGATACCGTATCCAGAACAAGCTCGAGGCATAATCACGGCACATTCATAGATACCTTTATTTTAATAATCACGATATATTTCTAACGCTCTTTTCACATAATCATCATCACTAATAGTAGATACAATATTCACACTAGGAACTAATATACCCTTATCATGTAACATTTGTCTAAGAAATGATTTGTCATTCAAAAACTGTGATAATGCTTCTGATAATCCATAGTTTTTATTGTGCTTAATTCCGATCAATTCGATTGCAGTAGCAGCTGTAAATGGCACAATATGCGTATATTCAGAATCACTAAACTCAGGAATCTGATCAGCATAGCTCATAACTATAGTAGATAATCTATAATGCTCCATCAACTTATCTAAAAATATAAAGTTATCCATAGTTATATATGTAAGACCAATATTATTAAAATAACTAACAATTTTCTCAACTTCACTCTGTGTCTTTTTAGGTAGGATAATCTTGTGATCTTTCGCAAGCAAACATAATGTACGTGTAACATATTTATTTACAAATGAACTTACTAAATCTGCTCCATATATATCTGTAGTATTAGGTATATGAATAGCTTTTTACCCCATATTCTCTCAGAGACAGTATTTGTCTTTTTTATTACCATATTTTAAGCTCCTATTAGTTGTTTCTGCCGCTTATATGCTACAGCTTTAGCAAATGCGTCCGCCATCGATGCTAATTTATCCCGATCTACTTCTAAATTAGCTATATCATAATGCTCATTAGCAGTTGTTGTTTTAGACAGTAGATCTTTTGGTATATCGATACAAACTGCCTCAAGCTCACACACGAGATAATGTGCCACCAAATGCTCAGCTAATATATACGGCTTGTCATACTCTATATCAATACCAATTTGCTTTAATTCATGAGATAGAAATTCAATCAAGTCTTTGGAGGCAAATACCCCATTGAGAGCATCTCCCGTAAAGAGTTCTGTAACTCTTTTTTCACCCTCTTTGTGAGCATTTTTATATAGCTCTATATATCTTTTTAATATCTCTGGAGTTTCTATAACAGCTTCTTAACACCTTTCTTGTACTACATTTGGCGAATAACTAGACATCGTATGTAAATCTATTGCAACTGCATTATAGGTCTTGGCAACAGCTACTATATGACATAATTTCTGCATATACTTATCAAATAGCTTCATCAGCTCTTGTTTCAGCTCAATATGCTGATCATAATCTATAATATTTCTTATACAGTTTGGATATAGTCTTCCAGCATCAAGTATAGAGCGAGGAAAAGAAGGTTCCGCAATAAGTGTATATAGCCCATACTCACTATACAATCTCTGCGCTATCGCTTGAGCAAGATCATGGGTACCAAAGTCACATTCTATTGCTAAAAATTCGTCTAACTCTTCTTTACTAAGCTTGACAAGTTGTCCAATAGCAGGAAAATCTAAATCAATAAAATCTTTACCTAACTCTGCGTGAGGACATGTGATAACTAAGTCAAACTTCAAATCCTCTAGAGTATAGAAATATAGAGTAGCTGCTTCATAATACTTTGTATAAAAAGGCTCAACTACTTTATTCATGCTATCCAACAAAACTACATCAATATTATTTATGATAATATTTGATTATAACAATTATAAAACTAATAATAAAATTCAAAATTGATTATAATTATTTTTACTAAATATTTAAATTTGTGATGAGCATGTTTTTTAAGAATAAGAAAGAAAGCTCCATATTAAGTTTTCTTGTGGTTTCTTTCGCCAGTTTCTTTGCGATCTTTATGCTTGCTATATCTATTTTTAGCTTTTATCAAGTTAAGCATCAGAATAACTCTCTTTTTAATTATCAACTCAAGACAGCTGCTCAAGTTATTGAAACTGTCCTAAAAATATATCCTTTAGAAGATGACGAAAATACTACAGATATGATCGTTAATAAAATATCGTCTTCATTTTTAAATATTAAAAACTATAATGAAAGCGTTGGCTTTATTGTTTATGACAGAAAGCATAAGAAGTTACTTTTAAAAACGTCAAATCTACCATCATTTCATAAAAACTATAATGGTATTACATCTACAACAGGGTTTGAGTGGATTTATACTGATAACGATGGTGCTCAAAAACATTGGTATACTTATACACTAAGAACTGACAGTAGTGATGTAATAACAGTGTTTGTAAATAATGCGGATAAAGATAAACTTTCTCGTCAAATTATCTTTAAATTTGCAATACTTCTAGCATCGATTTATATAATTCTTATTGGATTTATTTACTATATACTAAAAACAGCTCTCGATCCATTAGAAAGGATAAACAAGCGCGTTGCAAAAATTAATCCTCGCAAAAATGAAAAGCTTAATAAAGATATTATACCTTTTGAGATAAAATCTATCGTTGAACAAATTAACTCATTAATAGAAAAATTCCACGCAACTTTAGAACGAGAAAAACGTTTCTCAGGAGATGCTGCACATGAGCTTAAAACTCCTATTGCAGGAGTAAAAACATTGGTAGAAATAGCACTTGCTTCTGATGATATAAATGAAATCAAGCAAAAGCTAGAGAGGATAAAAAGCTCAACAAATAGATACTCTCATATTATTGACCAGTTATTAACATTAAGTAGAATCCAGCCAAATGAACAAATTACATTTGGTAAAAAACTTATGATAAACACTGTTCTTGAGACATTCATCGCTGACAACGCCATTAAGGCTATCGAAAAAAATATAGAAATTGTCTTCTATCCTTCACATGAACAACTATATTGTTATAGTAATGAATACCTATTAGGAATAATGTTTAAAAATTTAATATCTAATGCTATTAAATACACTCCTGATGGTGGACTTGTTGAAATACATTCTTTCCAAAAAGATGATAACATTGTCGTTGAAATTAAAGACAATGGTATAGGCGTGCCTCCTGAAAATATTGAACGGATTTTTGATAGATTCTATCGAGAAACAGGTACAGGCGAAGAAGGAAGCGGACTTGGATTAGCAATAGTTTCTGAAATCGTAAGACTCCATGATGGTAAGATATTTGCACAAAATAATATCGATGGGAAAGGTATAACTGTTACGGTAAAAATCCCTATTGAGCATAAACAAGAGGATTAAATATATCTTTCTAGAGCCTTTGATATCTCAGGATCATCAAATTCAAAACCTTCACGATGTAATTTAGTTGGTTTTATGTTCTGACTAAATAATAAAAGCTCTTCACCCATCTGACCAAACATTAGTTTAATTATTGTACTTAGAATCTTAATTATATGTTTTTTAGCTAAATACTTACCTAGGAGCTCTATTAAATGTCTATGTTGGCAAGCTTCGGGCAATGTCAAATTATATATTTCTTTTTTATCCAGCTTATTATCTATAATAAATTCAACTGCTCTTGATAAGTCATGAACACTTATCAAAGTCATATAATTATGTCCTTTACCAAACATTGTCAAAAAACCAAATTTAGCAGGCATAATCATTTTTTCAAGAACACCTCCATTTCCAATAACAACTCCAAAGCGCATGATTATATATCTAACTAGCTGAGACTCTATCAAGCATTTCTCCCAACTATCAACAACCTGTTGACCAAAAGTTAAGTTATCAAACTTTCTATCATGCTTATCTTCATCTTGTGGTATATCAGAGAAATTATAATATCCAATTGCACTAGCATTAATTAGCCAAATATTTTTATTACCTATTAATCTAACCAACTTGGTAGTTGGCTCTATACGACTGGATACAATTTTATTTTTAACTGAATTACTCCAACCCTTCTGACCAATATTATAACCACATAGATTTATAACAATATCAAATTTAGATATCTTGATCTCATCAAGCTCAGACCAAGTTACTAAGTCATCATAATATCCAATCTTAGACTTTTGTGATCTAGTAAGTAGAGTCAATCTATATTTGGAACTTAATTGTTTTGATAGCTCTCTACCTATAAACCCAGATCCACCTGCTACTAATATTTTCATAAGAGCTCCTAATGTCTCAATTTATACTTAGTATTATATTTATAATCTGGCTAAGTAACATTACAATTTCTTAATCTAGATTATGCTTACTTGAGAATAACGAACTATTGTGAAATTCTAATTATAGTAGCCTCCTTGCTGAAAATCATAATAAAAGTTACTAGCCATATTTTAACAGGTTAGTTTTAATAACAACAAAAAATAGAGATTTTTTCTATGTACTGGGTCGAAATACTATCGAGAATACAGTTTGCTTTTACAGTGAGCTTTCACATTTTATTTCCGGCCTTCAGTATTAGATTATCAACATTTTTGATGATCTTCGAAGCTCTATTGCTGATTACTAAAAATGATAAATACCTTTCTATAGTAAAATTCTGGATAAAGATATTTGCCCTCACATTTGGTATGGGTGTTGTATCAGGAATTGTAATGGAGTTCCAATTTGGTGCTAACTGAGCAGGCTTTGCAGAAAAAGTAGGTCCAGTGCTTGGATCACTCTTCACCTATGAAGTCCTTACAGCTTTCTTTATAGAAGCTGGGACATTAGGTATTATGATTTTTGGCTGGGGCAGGATAAACAAGTATATCCATTTTCTAGCTAACTTCACTATATTCGCTGGTGTGACATTATCAGCTTTTTGGATATTATCAGCTAATTCTTGGATACAAACTCCTGATAGCGTTAACTATATCAATGGTAAGTTTGAGATTTATAGTTGGTATCATGTAATCTTTAATCCTTCTGTGATTCCAAGATATATTCATATGCTTACGGCCGCATACTTAAGCACCCTAATGGTTATTCTAGGTGTTAGTACATACTACATTATCAAGGATAAACATCATAGCTTTGCTAAGACATGCATTAAATTTTCAATAGTTTCGATTTTAATCATTAGCGTAGGTCAACTTGCCGTAGGAGACGATGTAGGTATAGAAGTACATGAGCATCAACCGCTCAAGACAGCAGCTATAGAAGGCGTTTGGGATACGCAGAAAGGTGCTCCTTTTGTAGTCTTTGCATATCCTAGCGAATCACAAGAAAAGAACTTATTCTCTATAGAAATTCCTAAGCTTGCTTCATTGATAAATACTCATGAGTTAGATGGCGAGCTAATAGGTCTAAAATCTGTTCTAGAAAAAGATAGACCTGTAGTTGCCGTGGTATTCTATAGCTTTAGAATCATGGTGGGTATTGGTACACTGATGATACTGATGGGTGTGGTAGGAACTGTACTCTTAGCTAGAAAGAAACTACGTACTTCAAAATAGTTCCTAAGACTTTGTACGTTAACTACTCCACTAGGTTTTGTTGCTATAATTACCGGATGGTTCACAGCTGAATTTGGTAGACAGCCTTGGACTGTATATAACATATTAAGAACAGAATATTCTGTCAGTGATATTAACTTCTGGCAAGTGTTTAGTTCATTAGCCGCAATAATCATTGTTTACTTCGTTATCTTTGGATTCTTCTATTTTAGATACTTATTTAGAATTATAAATGGTGGTCCAAGCACTAGTGGTGAAGAAAGAATGCCATACTCATACTTTCAATCAGTTGAGATGACTACAGGCGAGGAGGAATAATTATGGACTTAGGATTAATTTGGTTATTTATAATTGCTTTTGCTCTACTACTGTATATTGTATTAGATGGATTTGCTCTAGGTATGGGATCACTATTTCCATTTTTTGATAATCATCAAAAAGATATCGCTATGAGTATATTATTACCAACTTGGGATGGTAATCAAACATGGCTAGTTTTTGCTTTGGCGTGCTTTTATGGCATATTCCCTATCGCATTTGCTTACATATTCCCTAAGATTTATTTATCTGCAATACTTTTGGTAGTTATGATACTCTTTAGAGGTATTTACTTTGAGTTTAGACTAAAGTCTCATAAAGGTATCAAAAACTGGGATAGACTTTTCTTTATATCTTCATTGACGGCAACTTTTCTGCAAGGCTACATAGTTGGAGAATTAATAGTAGGTTTCCCGCATAGTACTTTTTATGGTGTAGGCTTTTCTATTCTTACAGGTATTGCTTTAGTATTTGGTTATAGTTTACTTGGTGCAACTCGTCTTATACTGAAGACTGAGGGAGAGTTTTTTGATAAGGCTAAAAAACTAGCTAAATCATGTAGTATAGTACTTGTGATATTAATGTTACTTATTGGAGCAATTACTCCTATATATACTAAACTACCTTTAGATAGCTTCTATAAAATGATAGTCCTTGGTGCTCTTTTTATACTTACCATTATTAGTTTCTTAGTTCTTATCAAAGTAGTAGACTCTAAAAATCATGTTTTACCATATTGGTCAGCTGTGACAATATTCGTCTTCACTTATGCAAGTATGCTAGTACTAATATTCCCATACATCATTCCTTACCGCATCACATATAGTCAAGCACAAGCTAGTGATACCACACTACTGTTTACGCTCATTCCGGCTGTAATTATGATTCCATTACTGTTGTTATACACCGGCTATGCTTATTATATCTTCAGAGGAAAGACCAAAGAAAAACTAAGCTACTAGGAGAACTAATTTGAAAAGCTATAAAAATCTAGATATTTATCTCGCATATTTTGGATTAATACCTTTTGTTTTCTTCTCACTCTGTCTAATACTTGGTTATAGCGACTTTTTAATATTTGGCGATATAATTAAAGCTATCTCACTATATGGCGTAGTTATTGCATCATTTATGGCTGGAACCCATTGGGGCAGACAAATTAATTTAGAACCCAGCTCTACAAAAATATTTATACAGCTTACTAGTAATTTAAATGCAATAATTATTTGATTTGGATATCTAAACTTAGATCCCAAAGATTTTATATTATTACTTATAGCAGAATTTCTAGTATTACTTAAAGTCGATTACTACTTCTTTAAATTAGACCTTATTAGTTCAAAATATTTCAAATATATAAGACTACCAATAACACTATGCGTTGTTATTTTACTAGCAATTTCTTGGAGTCTTGTATGAAAGTGGCAATAATCGGTGCTGGTCTTGCTGGATTAACCGCTGCAAATATTCTAAAAGATTCGGTACAAATAACTATTTTTGAAAAATCTCGCGGAGTTAGTGGCAGAATGTCAACAAGATATGCTGACCCTTACTACTTTGATCATGGAGCTCAATATTTCACTGCTAAATCCCCAGAATTTAAAGAGTTCCTTAAACCAATGATAGATCAAGGCATAATCAAAAACTGGTAAGCTAATTTTGTTGAAATCAAAAACTCTAAGATAATAAATCAAAAATCTTAGGATAATGAATATAAACATTATGTTGGCTCTCCTAGAATGAATGCAATAGCTCAATACTTAGCTGAAGATCTAGATATATCTCTAAACACACGTGTTAGCTCTATCATTAAAGAAGATAAACTCTGGATTGTTAAAGATGATAACAATCAATTTTTAGGATGTTTTGACTGGATTATTTTTGCAATCCCATAAGACCAACTTAAAGATTTATTACCTCAAAACACTCCTTTTTATAACCAAATTAGCTCGATAAAAATGGATAGCTGCTTTTCATTGATGCTTGGTTATGATAGAGAAATTAGTCTAGATTTTGATGCTGCTCTAGTACATGATGAAATAATTAGTTGGATATCTGTCAATAGCTCAAAACCAGAACGTAATACCTCTAGCTGCTTAGTTATACACTCTGCAAATAAATGGGCTAATCAATATATTGATTGCGATCGTGAACAAATCCTAGAAACAATTTTTGAAAGAGCCAAAGAGATATTGGCCGTAGATCTAAATAAGCCAGAGTATAAAACACTACATGCTTGGCGCTATGCAAATATAGGTAAACAAAATACACCTAGTTACTTTATTGATACAAACCAGAATATCTCAGCATGTGGAGACTGGTGTATAAAGGGGCGTGTTGAATCTGCATTTACAAGTGCTTCAATATTAGCCAATCAGATTAAAAATCTATTATAATCAAAAAGAGTCGAATATTATTCGGAGCATACTCTATCTTACTACTATATATTTAGCGGCTTCTTCTGGAGTTATTGTTCATGCTTTAAGAAGATTTTCAATACTTTGCTCCATAGTAGCCATACCTTTTGCTATACCAGTCTGTAGTGCTGTATAGATTTGAGAAAGCTTGTTTTCTTTTATCATATTCCTTATACCTGTATTAGATATAAGAACTTCATACGCAGCTACACGACCTTCTCCTTTACGCTTAAGAAGACGCTAAGATATTACAATCTGTAAAGATTCTGCTAACATATTACACACTAGTTCCTGCTCAGCTGGTGGAAATACCGATATATCCCTATCCACAGTTTTAATCGCTGACATAGTATGCAATGCTCCTAATACTAGGTGACCTGTTTCAGCTGCCTCAAGAGCCAAACGTATTGTCTCTAAATCACGCATCTCTCCAACTAGGATACAATCTGGATCCTCCCTTAGTGCTGATTTTAAAGCAGCATTGAAGCTTTTAGTACCTTTTTAAACCTCACGCTGTTTGACTAAAGATCTTTGACTTGTATGCACAAATTCAACAGGGTCTTCAATAGTCAAAATATGAGAATCCTCTTTGTGGTTAATTTCGTTGACTAAAGCTGCTAAGGTACTACTTTTACCCGAACCTGTAGGCCCTGTGACAAAAATCAGTCCTCCTTGTTTAGCTTGGACATCCTTAAGAATCCATGGAGCTCAAAATTGATCTAGAGTAGGAATCGTATTTTCTAAACGACGAAATACCGCACCATAGCCACGATTATGAAAAAAAGCGTTAACCCTAAATCTTGCATCATTATCTTTATCATCGATCGAAAAATCACATTCATAAGTTTCTATAAGCTCATCTTTTTGATCATCTATCATAATCTCCAAGAGCACTTGTGAAATCATCTTATCATTTAATACAGGAGATGTTTCGATATCAATCAGGTCGCCATCGATTCTATATTTGGCTTTACACCCAGATGATAGATGCAAATCTGATGCTTTTTTTGCACACAAAGAGTTAGTAGTTTTCTTATCATATATAAAAACAAAATTAATAGTTATAATGAAACTTTATCACTATTAAAGAATAAAAAAATAGAGAACTAAATAATTTTCAGAGATTAATTATTTGAATAGTTTTTTAAAGAAATTAGCCATCTTTGAAAATGGGCAAGAAGACTCTGATGCATCTCCAGAACAGCTATTACTATCAGTATTTATTGAACTAGATTTTTTTTTTTGATTCATGATATCTTTAAGAACCGTTTGTAAAATACCACCATTCTTCAAGTAATCAACATCGACATCTGCATCTAGACGAGCTAATGCTTCAAATGTTGTAGTATGTGCAGTTTTTGGATGTACAGCTTCTACAACTACTCTCTGGCGAGGCTGAATATTGTTTAAATTCTTGATATTAAACATTTCTGAACCATCTAAATCTAGAGTCTTAGCATTTTGACCATCGACGTATTCAAGAGGTAATACACCCATACCTACAAGGTTAGATCTATGAATTCTTTCATAGCTCTCAGCTATAACAGCCTTAACACCTAGTAAGAATGTACCTTTAGCAGCCCAGTCACGTGATGAGCCAGTACCATACTCTTTACCAGCCAAGATTACTAAAGGAATATCTTTTTCCTTATATTTCATAGCTGCATTAAAAACATACTGTTGTGAACTATCAAGATGATACTTAGTATATCCGCCTTCAACATTATCTAAAAGTAAGTTACGGATACGGATATTAGCAAATGTACCTCTCATCATAACTTCATGGTTACCACGACGAGAACCATAAGAGTTGAAATCTTTTTTCTCAACACCATGAGATTTTAGATATTGCCCAGCAGGATACTCTTCTGGAATTGCACCAGCAGGTGAGATATGGTCTGTAGTTACAGAATCACCTAACATAAGTAGAGTTCTAGCTCCTTTGATATCTAAATCATCTTTGCCTTCCGCAAACTTCTCAAAGAAGTTTGGACATTGGATATAAGTAGAAGAACTATCAAACTCATAAAGCTTACCTTCAGGAGCATCAAGTTTTTGCCAATCTTCTGTTCCATCAAGTACAGTAGCATAAGCTTTTTCAAACATTGCTGAGTTGATTACATCAGACTGAATTGCAGCAATCTCTTCTGTAGTTGGCCAAATATCTGCTAAGTAAACACTATTACCTTCAGCATCTATCCCAATAGCATCTTCAACTGGATCAAAGTCAACTGTACCAGCTAAAGCATAAGCAACAACATGAATAGGAGAAGCTAAATAGTTCGCTTTAACATGAGGATTGATACGACCTTCAAAGTTACGGTTACCAGAACTTACAGAAGCTACTACAAGATCAGCTTCATTAATAGCTTCTACTACAGGCTCATCTAGAGGACCAGAGTTACCAATACAAGTAGTACAACCATACCCAACAAGGTTAAATCCTAAATTCTCAAGCTCTGGCAATAGATTTCCCTTTTCAAGATATTGAGTAACAACCTGAGATCCTGGAGCTAATGATGTTTTAACAAAAGGTTTAACTTTCAGACCTTTCTCATTTGCTTTCTTAGCCAGTAATCCAGCACCTAACAATAATGAAGGGTTAGATGTATTTGTACATGAAGTAATTGCCGCAATAGCAAGTGAGCCATGAGTGATTTTCTCACCAAGACCTTTTACTTCAGCTGACTTTTGTAATTGCTCATCAGTTAAACCAAAACCATGTAAACCTTGCTCATGAACTAAAGCTTCTTTGAATGCCTTTTTCATATCATAGAAAGCAACTCTATCTTGTGGACGCTTAGGACCAGCAAGGTTAGATTCAACTTCTGATAAATTAATTTCTACAATACTAGAGTATTCAGGTTCTTCTGCCGGATTTTCTCTAAATAATAATTGCTCTTTATACATATCACGCGCAACATCAACAAGTTCGCTACGATTTGTATTGTTAAAGAAGTCTAACGTGACTTCATCAACAGGGAAGAAACCAATAGTAGCACCATACTCTGGAGCCATGTTTGCGATAGTCGCTCTATCTGGTAGAGATAAACTCTCTAAGCCTTCACCATAATACTCAACGAATTTACCAACAACACCGTGCTTTCTAAGTACTTCAGTAATATCAAGTACTAAATCTGTTGCTGTAACACCAGTCTTTAGTTTACCAGTAAGCTTAACACCTACTACATCAGGTAGAACCATGTAATATGGTTGGCCAAGCATAACAGCTTCAGCTTCAATACCACCTACACCCCAACCTACTACACCAACACCATTGATCATAGTAGTATGTGAATCTGTACCCACTAATGTATCCGGATAAATAACATCTTCACCATCAACATTCTTAACCAATGCACCCTTTGCAAGATACTCAAGGTTTACTTGGTGAATAATACCCATTCCAGGCGGTACAACTATGAAATCATCAAATGCTTTCTGAGCCCATTTAAGTAAACTATATCTTTCACCATTTCTTTCAAATTCTTTAGCAACGTTTTGCGCTAAAGCCGTTTTTGTTCCATAGTAATCAACTTGTACAGAGTGGTCAATTACCATAGCTGTATCTACAAGAGGATTAATCTTATCAGCATCGCCACCAGCATCTTTGATAGCCTTTCTCATCGCTGCCAAATCAACTACAGCTGGTACACCTGTGAAGTCTTGCATCACTACTCTAGCTGGCATATGTGGAATTTCAGGTCTTGAGCTAGCTTTAGCGTCCCAATCTAAAACCTTATGCATATCATCTTCTTTTACTTTATATCCATCTATATTTCTTAGTTGGTTTTCAAGTAATACTCTGATAGAATAAGGAAGACGAGTTACATCTTTACCAAGCTCTTGAGAAAGTTTCTTTAAGCTATATAGAGAGTATTTCTTTCCTTTTTCCTCTATCTGTAGCTTAGTGATATTTTTAATATCAGACATGCTTTAACCTCCGTAGATACTAATTAATTTTTGCATAACACGCGCATATTTTAACCTGTTAATGAGTATTTGTATATAAAATATAATCTTTCAGCTATTTTGCATCACTTTAATAATGAAATATCAAGCTTACCTTTTTTGAAAGGTGGGCACCACAAATAGCTCGTATCAATAATCTTAGAAAATTTAAAGACTCCGTCAACAATACCATCACTACCACCGAGCATATTACCCATCTGTAAATTAAATGATCTAAATGATAATGCAAACGCAGAGAACATAAACCCTCCATTTAGATTATTATCTGACCAAGGCATTGATCTTCTTAGCAATTCTGCTTCCGGATCAAAGTTTTCTTTGGCAGATCTCTTAACATGAGCGAAGTCTTTCAAATCCTTAAATTGATGAGAATCATCTAGAGACCTACCTATACACTCTTCTTTAGCTGATTGACTTGCATTATTTAACCAATCAAAGTCATGTAACCATTGTTGAAGAACCCAAAAACTCGACCCTTCTAACTTACCTTCTGGTATTATTGATGATGGAACAATCTCTCCACCCTTAGGATTCTCAATACCATCTTCAAATCCTGATAAATCATACTTGCCATGATAGGTATAGCTAGACACTATTTTTTCTACAGTAAAGAAATCTTGCAATGCTTTTCTGATGTTTAGTGCATTATGAAATAGCTCTCCTCGATCATCTCCTCTTAGCCAAAGTACCAAGTCATAACCATCATTATCTGGCATTTTTTCATTATTAAATTTAGCTCTTTTGAAATTATCATCACTAGGAAGATCAAACATTTGCAAAAGATCTTTACCAAATCCAGCAACTACACTCTTACTATCAACAAACTTTTGTAATACCTTTAATCCAAACTTAACATCATTCTCTTTATTGATACTAAACATCATATATAAAGCAGATGATGGTAAGCCTTCAACAATTCCCAATTGATATTTAATTATTTCCACTGAACTTTCCCTTATAAAATTCTCTTTAATAGTTATAATATAAACAACTACTGTAAAACTCCACAAACTAATGTTAAAAAAACAATTATCTTACTTTATTATTATAGGTATATTAGCCTCAATAACTAACTTCATTATTGTATGGTTCTTGGTTGAACTTGATATTTTCAAGCCTATGGTAGCAAATTTTTTTGCATTTCTTATTGCTTTTAATGTCAGCTATTTTGGACATAGATTTTTGACATTCTCAACAACAACTCAATCACATAAAAAGGCTGCCACACAATTTTTCATTAATGTCATGATAGGTTTAGCTCTTAATGAAAGCATATATTATGTATTGCTTCATCTTTTACATATACAATATTTACTTGCACTATTTATAACAATGGGATTAGTTGCTGTATATACTTTTGTTGTTAGTAAATTTCTCATCTTTAAGGCATAAGATGTTTAATATAAACAAACAAATAGGAATATATATACACTTTCCTTGGTGTGTACGTAAATGCCCTTACTGTGATTTCAACTCACATGCAATCAAAGATGATACATACCTCTCACAAGATTATTACAAAAAACTAATTGCCGACTTTGATACTCATCTAAAAAATCTACAAGATAGAGAAGTTATAAGTATTTTTATAGGGGGCGGTACACCTTCTCTTTTTAAGGCAGACTATCTCGGTAAAGTTCTACAACATATAAAAAATAATGCAAAGATTAATCCTAACTGCGAAATAACTCTAGAAATGAATCCAGGCACTGTCGAACGTGGTTCTATCTCAGACTATGCAAATATTGGTATAAACCGTATCTCAGTTGGTGTACAAAGCTTCCAAAATGAAAAGCTAAAGTTACTAGGTAGAATTCATAATTGTGACAATGTTTATACAACCATCGAAGAAATTAAGAATTCAACCATTTCTAATTTTAATATTGATATCATGCATAGTCTCCCTAATCAGAGCTTTAAAGATGGAGTTTTTGATATTTCTCAAGCAATCGCAATGAAGCCAACACATATATCTTGGTACCAACTAACTATAGAACCAAATACTCTTTTTGCAGTAAAGCCTCCAAAACTACCAGACGAAGAAACTCTAGAAAGAATTGAAATAACTGGTAAAAAACTACTCCAAGAAGCTGGATACTATCAATATGAGATATCAGCTTATGCAAAAAATAATTTAAGATCAGTTCATAACTCAAACTATTGGAATTTCGGTGACTATATAGGTATTGGTGCTGGAGCTCATAGCAAGATTACAAATCTTCAAACCAAAGAGATCAAAAGAACTTGGAAACACAAACATCCCAAAATATATTCACAGGAAGATAACTTTATAAAAGATTCAAATGTTGTCAGTCAGGATGATTTAGTCTATGAGTTTATGCTCAACACCCTTCGCTTACGACATGGTTTCAGCTTTGATCTATTTGAAAGGCAAACTTTTTTACCAAGGAGTATTATACAAAATAATTTACAAACGGCTATAGACAGAGGTTTACTAAAAGTAAACAAAGATAACGTCAAGCCTACATATAAGGGCTACTTATTCTTAAATGACTGTATAAATATATTTATTTAATCATCATATTCAATTTGAAATATCTTACCACTAATAGCATCAACATATACTTTAACCTCTTTATTAGCAGTATCTACACATTCAACCTCATAAACATCACTTTTGTCTTCAACGCTTATAATAGTTTTACATCTATCACTAGGTACTGCAGCTATAGCATCACTCATGTTGATTTGCGTTGAGCCTTTTTTTGGCAAAGGAACTTTACCTGTATTCGGATCTATATACAGATACTCTTCTTTGCCGACATCATTAATTACTTTTGCCTTATATACTCCATCATCAAACTCGATTTTATTGATACTTGGGTAGCCTTGAGAGTATATATTTGCAACAACCTTACTAATGGGAACTGCTGTTGATGATGGAGTATCATCTGCGTACATAACTGACATAGATATCGCCGTCAATAAAATCATCCTAGAAATTATTAGAATCTTTCTCATTTTTAACCTATTTTTTCAAAGATGATTTTAAGTTACCATTATGAATTTATAATATCAATAATATATAGACCAATAGCTATTGACCAAGAACCGTACTAACATAATTTTTAGCATGTTTTCGAAGAAATTCTATTAACTTCGTTCTATTTCTAACATGCTTTGATACTATTACTGCTTGCTTATCATGAAATATTTCTGTTGTAATTCCATCTACAGCAACAATAGATGAATTTGATATCTGTGCATAATTATCTAACAAAACACCAACTCCCAACCCCTTCTCAATCAGAGAAACTTTATGTAAGTCATCCTCAACGAGATACTTTATCTTTTTAATACTTTGACTTATATCCTTACCATCTACTGTAACATTTAAGCTAAAAGATGATTGATCTCTTCGCATAATAAAAGGAAGCTCAAAAACCCTTAGAGGATTGGCTTTCAAATCATACTTATCTAATAATTCTTGACTAACATACACTTTAGATGGTAAATTCACCGAATCTATAGTTGCACAAACCATCCAATGGTCTTGATCTATTTTCTCAAGATCTTTAGATGATATAAGAGCTATATCATAATTGTTTAATTGATAAATATAGCTATTAGCTTGATACAATAAGTAACTATCAAAAGTAAAAGTATAATCATCCTTAGTATCTATTTCATGAATATTTGGTGAAATGTAATTGACAAATGTTCTAGTACTAAAAATACGTATATACTTTAACTTATCAACGCCTTTATATTTACTAGAAAGAATACTATTTTCTAAATCCATATATAATCTATGGCAAGATGCATAGTATTTTTTACCATACTTCGTTATTTCTACTTATTACTACACGATAAATAATATTTTTTACCACAATCTGTTATATCTATTTTATTACGACTTGGACGAGTTAGCTTAACTCCTAAATAACTTTCAAGAAGTTCTAATTTATTTCGAACTGTACTAATTTCAACAGAGTAGTAATTTTTTACTGCCGTGTACGAGCCTAATTCAACTAAAGATATGAAATATCTTGTACCTTCTATTACATTCTTATCAATAACTTTTCCAAAATTTTGGCTCATACTAAAAAAACTAAAGAACAATATGTATTTGTTATATTATCAGAAAATTATCTTTATAATAATTCTAGATTTTGGTGCACCAGGCGAGACTCGAACTCGCACGTCCTACGGACACCACCCCCTCAAGATGGCGTGTCTACCAATTCCACCACCGGTGCTAAATAGAGTACTTTATTTTTTCGTACTAGTAGAACTTTGATCAATCTCTTTTTGATATTGATCATATTGACTAGCTATAGAGTTATCAGTACTAACTGAACTTATGCTAGCAGTTGTATTTTGACTTTTACCTAAATATCCTAAAGTAAGACAACATACAAAAAATACTGCCGTAAAGAATACCGTCATTTTAAATAAAAACGAAGCTGCTCCTTTACTACCAAAAACAGTATTAGAAGCACCTGCACCAAAAGAAACACCCATATTAGCGCCTTTACCTTGTTGTAGCAAAACTAGAGCTACAATAGCGATAGCTGCGATAATATCTATAGTTAAAATTATTCCGTACATATTTTATTTGCTTGATTTATTATTTCGTTAAACTCAGAAGCTTTCAAAGATGCTCCACCAATCAAGCCACCATCAACATCTGGTAAGCTTAATATATCTTTAGCATTTTCAGCTTTCAGGCTACCACCGTACACTATTTTCATATTTTTAGCAAGATTTTCATCAACTTTAGCTACAAGCGAACGAATAAATTGATGCGTTTCTTGTACTTGCTCCAAAGATGCTACCACTCCTGTACCTATAGCCCAAACAGGTTCGTAAGCTATTACAACCTTAGCAAGTTGCTCAATAGATAAATTTTCTAATATTGGACTTAATTGTATTGTTAGTACTTTTTCTAACCTTCCGCCTTGTCTATCTTCTAGCGACTCACCTATACATACAACTGGCACAACTGATGTATCTATAATTTTATTAAGTTTTTTGAAAACATCTTGATCAGTTTCACCAAACAAAGATCTTCTCTCAGAATGGCCTATAAGTAGATAATTACAACCAACATCATGTAACATCTCTGCAGATAACTCTCCAGTATATGCACCATTATCATAAAAAGTAATATTTTGCAGACCTACTCCAATTTCTTTAGGAAGCTGCGCAAGCACCTCTTTAACATATACACTTGAAGGAAAAACAGCAACAACGACTTTTTCACTATTGTAATCAACTTCCGAAATACCCTTGCAAAGCTCTTTAATGCTTGCAGAGCTACCATTCATTTTCCAATTTCCCATTATTAATTTTTGCATATCTACACCAATTTTTGTTTTACCTTTTCAACCAGATGCTCTGCTTCTTTTGTAGCTAAATCTTTAGCATCTGCTTCAACCATAACTCTCAGAACTGGTTCAGTTCCTGAAGGTCTCAACAGTACACGTCCTCGACTACCTAATCGCTCTTCAGCTTTAGCAACATCACCAACTAGCTTAGCTAAATCATCAGATGTTACTTTAAAATTAAGTGGAACATTGATCATAGTCTGTTGCATTAATTCACCAGGTAATTTAAACGCTGATACTGGTTTATCACTTTGCGAAAAAATCGCTAACAACTGAATAGCTGTCGATAAACCATCACCTGTAGTTCCAAAGTTCAGATTGATAACATGTCCTGATGACTCCCCACCTATTTTATAGCCATGCTTAACCAAATCTTCTAGAACATATCTATCACCAACTTTAGAGCGAATGAATGGTATGTTATTTGCTTTATAATGATTTTCGTAACTCATATTTGTCATCTGTGTACCCACAATACCAATAGTACCACCACAAATATTACTATATTGAGCAATAATATTTAATATTCCATCACCATCAATTTCTTGAGCATTCTCATCAACAATAATAATTCTATCTGCATCCCCATCTAGAGAAATCCCTAGGTTAGCATTATGCTCTTTAACTGCTTTTTTAATATTTGAGGTACAAGTCGCCCCACAATCAACATTTATATTTAAACCATCTGGATTAGATGCTATAGAAATATAGTCAATACCAAATCTATCAAGCAATGCTTCAAAATTATTTGAAGCAGCACCATGAGCACAATCTATGACAACTTTACCTTTATAGTTAACCAAAGAGCCAAAACTTTCAAATAAGTTTTCAATATACTCGTCTATAAAGTTTTCAGCAACCTTATAATTACCAAACTTGCACTCTGTCTGATAAATAAAATCCGAATCAATTTTAGCTTCAACTTCTTCTTCTAGAGCATCGTCTAATTTAAATCCACTTGATGAAAAAAGCTTAACACCATTATCAGTAAACTTATTATGTGATGCTGTGATTACGAATCCAGCCGCTGCTTTATATTTAGCTGTCATAAAAGCTACAATAGGTGTAGGGACTACACCTAGATCAATCACATCAATACCTGCAGCATTTAATCCAGATACTAAAGCAAATTTCAGGAATTCCCCCGAACTACGAGTATCTTGCCCAACAATAACAAACTTCGGATAATCTCTTTCATTTATTAATGCCCCAACCGCATTTCCAAGCTTTTGCATAAATTCTGCTTTTATAACAGATTTACCTACTTCACCACGAATACCATCTGTACCAAAATACTTAGCCATAATTATCCTTTAGTATTTCACTAATGCTGAAACATTATATCCTTCAAGAGTTTTTCTACCATTCAGATCTTCAAGCTCTATTACAAATATAAGACCCTCAACACTTGCTTGAGTTTTTTCGATAAGCTGAACAGTTGCTTTTGCTGTGCCACCAGTTGCTAACAGATCATCGACAACCAATACTTTATCTGTATCCTTAAAAGCATCTTTATGAATCTCTAAGCTATCACTACCATACTCTAATTGATAGCTCACTTTGTAAGTTTCTCTAGGAAGCTTGCCTGGTTTTCTTACAGGAACAAATCCTAAGCCTAAAGCTTCTGCAAGTGCTACCCCAAAAATAAACCCTCTACTTTCAGTACCAGCAATAATAGTCGGCCTTATACCTTTCGACTTCAACTCTTCAGCCATAGCTTTTGCAGTCATTTTTAAACCTTGAGGATCTGCTAATAATGGGGTGATATCTCTAAACACTATACCCGGCTTCGGAAAGTCTGGCACAGCAATGATTCTGTCTTTTATAAAATCTAAATTCATGAGAAAAATACCTTTAGAATAAATTGAAAGAAAAATAATTAAACTTGTAGTAAAATTCTATTTGGATCTTCTAACAATTCTTTAATCATTTTCAGGAATCGTACAGATGTACCACCATCAATAATTCTATGATCATAAGATAATGCTAAATACATTATTGGACGGATTTTAATCTCGCCATTTACAACTACTGGTCTTTCAACGATATTATGCATACCTAAGATCGCACTTTGTGGTGAGTTAATGATTGGTGTAGATAACATAGATCCATAAGTACCACCATTAGTAATTGTAAACGTACCACCTTGCATATCCTCTAGGCTTAATTTACCATCGCGACCCTTAATTGCTTTATCAAGCACATCTGCTTCAAGCTCCGCTAAAGATTTACCATCTATATCTCTTAAAATAGGTACTACTAAGCCTCTATCCGTACCAACAGCTATACCAATATCAAAGTAGTTATGATAAACAATCTCATCACCATCAATAGAAGCATTAACATCTGGGAACTTTTTAAGTGCTTCAGTTGCTGCTTTAATAAAGAAAGACATAAAACCAAGCTTTATATCATGCTCTTTAAGGAATATATCTTTATACTTATTTCTAAGTGCCATAACTGCACTCATATCAACCTCGTTAAACGTCGTCAAGATTGCATTAGTATGCTGAACCTCAACTAATCTATTTGCAATAGTTTGACGTAAACGAGTCATCTTAACTCTTTTTTCGTATCTTGGACCTTGGTTAGCGACTATAGTAGGCTGTTGTGTCTTGCTACTAGATACCGCTTTTTTAACATCCTCAGATGTTATACGTCCTTTCTTACCAGTACCTTCAATACTTACAGCAGAATCTAATCCACTTGCATTAAATGCTTTACGTGCAGAAGGAACTAAATGAGGATCATTACCTTTATCTTCCTGGGCTTTTGTTTCTGACTTAGGTGCTGCAGATGCCACTGCGCCTTCAATAACTTTTGCTATTAGCTCTGATGAAAGAACTGTTTCACCAGCAGGTTTTAATATTTTTGATAAAACTCCATTAGATGTCGCTGGAACTTCCATGACCACTTTGTCTGTTTCGATCTCAGCTAAAATATCGCCTTCTGCTACAGCATCACCTTCTTGCTTATGCCACTCAGAAACTGTACCATCTGCAACAGACTCTGGGAAAACAGGTGCTTTAACATCTACTTCTTTGCCAGAAGCTTGTGAAGAAACCTCCGCAACAACCTCTTGCTTTGGCTCAGAAGCTGAAGCATTAGTATCAATATTTGCTAAAAATTCTTCAGACAAGACTATATCACCTTCTTGCTTTTTGATTCCCTTTAGAATACCGCTGGCAGTGGCTGGAACTTCCATAACCACTTTATCAGTTTCGATTTCAACAATTATATCGCCTTCTTCAACAAAATCACCTTCACTTTTATTCCACTGAGCTAATGTGCCATCTGCGACAGACTCTGGAAACATAGGTACTTTTAATTCAATCATTTCTTACTCCTAGTAACAACTTAAATTTTATATTTCTAAAGCTCTATTAATAATTTCTTCTTGCTGTTTGACGTACAACGTATGATAGCCCACTGCAGGAGTAGATGACCTCTCTCTCGCGACACACAGCAACTCCTGTTTTTTTAACACAAGCTTTTCTATGAAGTGTCTAATATTATACCAAGCACCCTTATTTTGAGGCTCTTCTTGTAGCCATACAACCTTGTCAGCATGCTTATACTTAGCAAAAATATCTGCGAGTTCGTCTTGTGGAAACGGATACAACTCCTCAAGTCTTACTACAGCAATATCTTCATGAGCATCTTGCTTTTTAGCAATTAGATCATAATAAACCTTACCATTACAAAGTATAAGTTTTTTAACCTTCTCTTTATTAGCACTTGCATCATCTATAATAGATTCAAATTTACCTTTTGAGAGCTCTTCTAGTGTAGACACAGCCATAGGGTTTCTTAATAAACTCTTAGGCGTCATTACAATCAATGGCTTTCTAAGCAGTCTAATCACTTGACGTCTCAGCAAATGATATATTTGTGCTGGAGTGGTAGGAGTACAAACTTGCATATTTCTATTTGCGCATGATTGTAAAAATCTCTCTAAACGTGCTGAAGAATGCTCAGCACCAGCACCTTCTTGACCATGAGGTAAAAATAATGTCAACCCTGACAAGATACCCCATTTTTCTTCAGCCGCCACCAAAAATTGATCAATAACTACTTGAGCTGTATTTACAAAGTCACCAAACTGAGCTTCCCAAATTACTAACGAATCTGGACTATAACAACTATACCCATATTCAAATCCTAAAACACCATATTCCGATAATGTAGAATCTATAACATCAAATCGAGTTTTTCCATTAATATGTTGAAGTGGAATATATTCTCTTAGTTGTGAGCTAGTATCCATATTTTTAACAACCGCATGACGATGAGAGAATGTTCCTCTACCACTATCTTCTCCAGATATCCTTACGGAATAACCTTCATCAAGTAGTGTCGCATAAGCAAGAGATTCAGCAAACCCCCAGTTTAATGGAAGCTCGCCATTCGCCATCTTGACTCTATCTGTTATAGCTTTTTTAACCTGCATCTGAGCTTTAATTTCTTCAGGCACTGCACTCATTTTTAGAGCTAGCTCTTTAAGTTTACCCTCAGATATTGCATTGTACGTGTATTTAGTCTCTTGCTTACCAATATATGGTAACCAATCGCAGACATTAAGTTTATCTTTCACTGCTTTTCTATCAAGAATATCTATAATAACTTGACCATTATCAAGCTTACTACGATAGTTAGCATTTAATTGTGCAAGAAGATTCTCATCAACAACGCATTCTTTAAGAAGTTTTTCACTATATAATTTTAATGTCGAAGGAAGCTTTTTAATCACTTCATACATCTGTGGTTGAGTTCCTGATGGCTCATCAGTTTCATTATGTCCGTTTCTACGATAGCAAACCAAATCAATAACCACATCCTTGTTAAATTTCATGCGGTATTCAAGAGCTATATCAGCAACCTTAAGTACAGCCTCAGGATCATCGCAGTTTACATGAAAGATTGGTGCATCTACCATTTTTGCAATATCAGTTGAGTAGTTGCTACTTCTATTGACTCCGAATGCACTACTAGTAGTAAAACCAACTTGGTTATTTACAACAAGATGAACTGTACCGCCCGTTCCATACGCTTCAGTAAGTGAAAAACCAAAAGTCTCCATTACGATACCTTGCCCACAGAAAGCTGCGTCTCCATGTATCAATATAGGAAGTACTTTGTTATACACATTACCTTCCAATTTATCTTGTATCGCTTTAGCAGCACCTTCTACAACAGGATCTACCGTTTCAAGATGAGATGGGTTAAACGCTAGTGCAATTTTTGCTTCTTTACCATCAATACATCTATAGTTCGAATATCCCATATGATACTTGACGTCACCAGACAGGCTCTTTTCACTTCTCTTACCTTCAAACTCTTCAAACAAATCTTTAGGATTTTTACCCATAACGTTCACAAGAACATTTAAGCGACCTCTATGAGCCATACCTAATTGGATAAATCTTGTTGAATGTCTAGATACAGCTTTTTCTATAACATGTTGAAGAGATGGAATTAAAGATTCTCCACCCTCAAGGCCAAATCTTTTTTGACCCACATATCTTAATGCTAAATATTTCTCTAAGCCTTCTGCTGCAACCAACTGTTGCAAAATCCATTTTTTATCTGACTTCTCCGTAGATAAGTTTTTTTCAATCTTATCTTGAAGCCATAATTTTTCTTCTTTGTTACCAATGTATCTATACTCATAGCCTACACTAGATTCATAAATTGCCTTAGCTTTAGCTATTACTTCTTTCAGTGTAATATCTTTATTATCAGTAAATTCACCAAGATTAACTTTCTCAGATAAATCTTTTTCAGATAGCTCATGTGCAGTTAACTCTAGATCAGAATCTCTTTGATACTTCATTAATCCTAATGGATCAATATTTGCTGATTTGTAGCCATGAGATCGATAAGCTTTTACAAGAGCTTTTGCTTTTAAGCTTATATCACCTTCACCACTAATAACTGTCGTAGCAGTAGATCTATTTTTAGCCAAAAATTTGAACTCATCAACCAAGTCGCGATGCACAGTATCTGTTGAACTAGCTATAGAATCAAAAAAGGACAACCATTTTGGATCAATGTCCTCATAGTTACCCATAATATAATCATCATATATTGATTCAAGATATTCTAAATTACCTCCGAAGAGCTGGGTTGTTTCCAACCACTGACTAAAATCCAGTTGTTTTTTTTTCATATAAATACCTAAATGTCAGGTTTTAAATTTTACACATTTTTCTTTAATAGTGCAGATCTGATCTTACCGATAGCTTCCGTAGGATTAAGACCTTTAGGACACACAGAAACACAGTTCATAATAGTTCTACATCTAAATAGACTAAATGGATCTTTTAAGTCTTCGAGCCTTTGTTCCGTAGCAGTATCTCTTGAATCAGCAATAAATCTATATGCCTGTAACAAACCTGAAGGTCCTATAAACTTATCTGGATTCCACCAGAAAGATGGACATGATGTTGTACAACATGCACATAGAATACACTCATAAAGACCATCCAATTCAGCTCTATCTTCAGGTGATTGTAGTCTTTCTTTGACAGGAGGCTCTTCATCATTTATAAGATATGGTTTAACCTTTTCATAGTTTTTGTAGAACTGCTTCATATCAACAATCAAGTCTCTAACAACTGGCAAGCCCGGTAGAGGATTAACTTTAACTGGTTGTTTTAACTCCCCAACTGAGGTAATACATGCCAAACGGTTTTTACCATTAATATTCATGCCATCAGAACCACAAACACCTTCTCTACAAGATCTTCTCATAGCTAATGTAGGGTCCTGTTCTTTGATAAGTTCCAAAGCAGTCAAGACTTTAACTCCCTCATTTTCTACTGTGACAGTATACTCATCATAATATGGCTTTTTATCTACTTCTGGATTATATCTATAAATCTTAAATCTTACATCCATTTATCAAATCCTCGTATTAATACTTACGTTCTGCTGGTTGGAAAGCTTTAACCTTAGTAGGAGACATATTTACATCACGCTGTGATGTCTTATCACCATCTAAGAAATACAACGCATGCTTCATCCAGTTCTTATCATCTCTTTCAGGATAGTCCACTCTCGAATGCGCACCTCTAGACTCTTTTCTCTCAAGTGCTAACTTCGCTGTGGCTATCGCAGTCAATACAAGATTATCAAGTTCTAAAGCCTCTATTCTCATCATATTGAAAATTCTAGAATTATCTTCCAAAACAGCATTATCAAGTCTTTCTCTAATTTTGAATAATTTATTAAGACCTTCTTTCATTGTACTTTCTTGTCTAAACACCGAGAAGTATTGTTGCATAGTCTGCTGAAGCTCTTTTCTAAGCACTGCTATTTTTTCTTGACAACCTCTTTGCTCAGAAGTATCCCACTTAGTGATTCTAGCAGTAGCTTTTTCAATATTCTCTTGCGAAACTTCTTTTGAAGGCATACCTTCTTTCAAACTTTGCTCAGCATGCATGCCTGCAGCTCTACCAAACACAACTAAATCTAACAATGAGTTACTACCAAGTCTATTTGCACCATGCACTGATACAGAAGCGCATTCACCAACGGCATATAAGCCTCCAATGACTTTATCTTCGCCATTCACCTGAGTAATTACTTGACCATGCTTGTTAGTTGGTATCCCACCCATTTGATAATGACAGGTAGGTACAACTGGTATTGGCTTCTCAACAGGATCAATACCAGCAAAAGTTCTACCCAACTCTCTAACTGTAGGTAATCTCTCATCAATAACTTCTTCACCAAGATGAGTCAAATCCAACCAGACACAGCTTGTTCCAGAGAAAGTATTACCACGACCTTCCATAATTTCTTGTTGCGATGCACGCGACACAACATCACGACAAGCAAGATCTTTTGCATTAGGAGCATATCTCTCCATAAATCTCTCGCCATCTTTGTTACGTAGCACACCACCTTCACCTCGGCAACCCTCAGTAACCAGAACTCCCGCTCCAGCAATACCCGTAGGGTGGAATTGCCAAAACTCCATATCCTGAAGTGGTAAACATGCTCTTAAAGCAAGACCCATACCATCACCTGTGTTGATATAAGCATTAGTACTAGATTCGTATATACGACCTGCTCCGCCAGTAGCCAATATTGTAATTTTTGCCTTTAAGAAGACCGTTTCTCCTGTTTCTATACTAAGAGCTATTACACCAGCTATACTTCCATCATCAGCTTTGACCAAGTCAACAGCAAACCATTCTGTATAAAAATCAGTCTTATGAGAAAGATTACCTTGATACAGAGTGTGCAAAAGCGCATGCCCAGTTCTATCAGCTGCAGCACAAGTTCTCTCTGCCTGATTAGCGGGATCACAATTTCTAGACATACCACCAAATGCTCGCTGATATATCTTACCGTTTTTTAGTCTTGAAAAAGGCATACCCATATGCTCTAACTCAATAATTGACTGTGGTGCATGTTCACACATGTATTCGATCGCATCTTGATCACCAATATAGTCAGAACCTTTAACAGTATCATACATATGCCACTTCCAATCATCTGAAGGCAATCCGTCATTAAACTCAACATTCCCTAGTGCCGCTGCAATACCACCTTGAGCTGCAACAGTATGGGATCTAGTAGGAAAAACTTTAGAAACAACAGCAGTTTTAAAACCTGACTGCGACAACTGAAAAGATGCTCTTAAACCAGCACCACCAGCACCAATTACAATAGCATCAAATTCTTGCGTAGCTATACTCATAAAAATAACCTCTTAGTAGAAAAATAAAACCGCAAATAACCAAAAAAAGCAGAATGCATAGACTAATACAAAGCTCAACATAATAAGAGCTGATGCCCAAGCACACTTAATATAGTCACCACAAATAATCCAAATACCTACCCAAGCATGAAAAAACATCGCCAAATAAGCCATCAATGTAGCAACTCTAAAAAACATACTATCTGTGAACAATCCTCTCCAGCTATCATAGTTAAGCCCTCCAGCATGAGATAAGCACAAAGTCTGAAGAATAAGATAACCAAAATAAACAGCAATAACTACAGCTGTCACTCTCTGTACAAAAAAGTCTTTAATTCCAGAAGAAGTTAATGATATTACAGCCATAAGTAGCACCCCCATAAAATAGCCGATAAAACACCTAAAATGATAACAAGCAACGAAGTAATCTTAGCTGCTTTCATACTCTCACCAAAACCCATATCCATAATCATATGCCTAACACCCGCATAAACATGATAAGTTATAGATGATAAAAACAACCAAAAGAATATACTGCACCAACCCTTAGTCAAAACAGCGACAGTTTGCTGATAACCATCGGGACCTGCGAGTGTATAATTCATACCAACAACTGCCAAAGGTATTGCAAAAATCAATACCACACCAGATATACGATGCAGTATAGAACTAATAGCAGTAATAGGAAACTTATAAGATTTAATTGACATCAAATCAACATTCGTATTTTTTTTCATGCTCGACATTCCTCCGAAGCCATTTTATATGTATATCAGTAAATCGGATATAAACCAATGTTATACAACAACTCTTAAATAATATATTTTTAGTAAAACAAATTCAAATACTTAAACAAATTTTTAATTCTATTTCGTCTCATAATCAAACGCAACAAACTATTAAGCAAAATAAACAATATCCACATCATACACAGCTAATGATTTTTTTTATTTGCAAAAGAGAAATCTTTAGCTTATCATTCTCCTGTAATGATACCTTATTAGTATATTATTATTTTTTGAAAGGTATCTATTTTATTGCAAACCTTTGCATTGTATTTTTTGATCAACTCACTTGGAGGCCTATTAATGAGTAAATATGCAACTCTTAAGTATGCAGATAAAAATATTGAAATAGAATTACCAGTCTACCCTCCTAGCCTAGGTAATGACTGCATAGATGTATCATCTCTTGTAAAGCACGGTGTCTTTACTTACGATCCTGGCTTTATGTCGACAGCCGCATGTGAATCTAAAATCACATATATCGACGGTGGCAAAGGTATTCTTTTACACAGAGGCTATCCAATCGAAGAATGGACTCAGAAATCAAATTACAGAAACCTCTGCTATGCTTTAATTTATGATGAATTAGGAACAGAAGCTCAAATCAAAGATTTTAGAGAAGAAATCATAACTAAAATGCCAGTATGTGAACATGTCAAAGCTGCTATTTCAGCTATGCCACAACACACTCATCCTATGTCTGGATTAATTGCAGGTGTCAATGTTTTAGCTGCTGAACATATTCACAACGGTCAAACTGAAGCACAAGATGAAGTTGCTAAAAATATAGTTGCTAAGATTGCGACTATGGCAGCTATGGCTTATAGACATAATCAAGGCAAAAAATTCTTAGAACCAAAAAAAGAGTATGGCTACGCAGAAAACTTTATCTATATGATGTTTGGTGAAGATGAAAACTTTAAACCTGACGAATTACATGTTAAGGCTATGGATACTATCTTCATGCTTCATGCTGATCATGAACAAAATGCTTCAACATCAACTGTTAGACTTTCTGGTTCAACTGGTAACTCTCCTTACGCAGCTATCATCGCTGGTATTACAGCTCTATGGGGTCCTGCTCATGGTGGTGCTAATGAAGCTGTATTAAAAATGCTATCAAAAATTGGCAGTGTTGATAATATCGATAAATTTATCGAAAAAGCGAAAGATAAAGATGATCCATTTAGACTAATGGGGTTCGGTCATAGAGTCTATAAAAATACTGACCCAAGAGCTACAGCTATGAAAGCTAATTGTGAAGAAATCCTAACTAAACTAGGTAACAGTGATAACCCACTTCTTGCTATAGCTAAAAAACTAGAAGAGATTGCTTTACAAGATAGTTACTTCATTGATAGAAAGCTTTTCCCTAATGTGGATTTTTACTCTGGAATCATCTTAAAAGCTATGGGTATTCCAGAGAGCATGTTCACAGCAATATTTGCTCTTGCTAGAACTTCTGGCTGGATATCTCAATGGATTGAAATGGTTAATGACCCAGCACAAAAAATTGGACGTCCAAGACAATTATATACTGGCGCGACAAGCAGAGATCTATAGTTTAGTCAAGAAAACTGCTTTCTTATTTTGTTTACTTTTGTCTTTAATTAAACTACGATTCTTTCTAATAAGAATTTTTATCCACAAATAATGAATAGCAACCTAAGCTTATTTAAAGTATTAATATATTTATTTAAACAAATAAGAATGTTTATTGCATTAATCTTAGGTTATATATCTGGATTACCAACAACTATACTATCACTTAAACAGCCTAAAATGTTTACTATGCTAATTCTAGGTTACGCCTCTGGATTACCCTTAATGCTTACAGCATCATCATTACTGCTTTGGTATAGAGATAGTCGTATCAACATTCAAAATATAAGTTTTTTAACACTTATTGCAATACCATATACATTTAAATACCTATGGGCTCCATTTCTTGATAAGATTAACATTTTAGGGATTGGTAGACGCAAGGGTTGGATACTTACAACACAGATAAGCCTAATTGTTCTAATAGCTCTTATGAGTCAATTATCTCCCGCAGCTCAACCATTTATGATTGCTTTTATCGGCTTTTTAATATGCTTTACATCTGCAACACAAGACATCGCTATAAATGCATATCAGACTGGGGTTCTTAATGAGAGAGAGAAAGCTCTTGGTAATGCTATAGCAGTGATGGGCTACCGCATTGCAATGCTTGTAACAGGCTCATTAATACTGATATTTACTGATTATTATAGTGGTGGTGCTGAGCCTATTGAGATATGTACACCTAAACTTACTGAATACTATGGTAGCAATGTCTTATTTACTAATATTGATATAGTTTCTACTCAAAAACTTATATCTAACAGTTGGAGCCTAGCACTAATAACAATTCTTGTTTTTTTCATAATCTGCCCACTATATTGTTTATTTTTAAGAGAGCCTTTATCAACCACAGTACCAAAAAGTTTCAAAGAAGCCTTTACGCAGCCGTTTATTGAGTTTTTTAAACGGCAAGGAATTAAAACTGCAATTATAATATTATTGATAATAATTGGATATAAACTTGCTGATGCAATCGCATTTTCACTTAATACGGTCTTTTTTGCTGACTTAGGGTTTGATAAAACTACTATAGCTGTTTCATACAAAGCTTTTTCTTTAGCAGCGACTTTAATAGGTCTTATAGTAGGTGGGCTAATTGCAAAGAAAATCGGTATCTATAAAAGCTTTCTCTTCTTCAGCATTATTATGGCATCAGCAAATCTAATGTATGTACTACTAGCAGTTGTTGGTAAAAACTACTATCTAATGGTAAGCTCTGTTGCTGTTGAATATTTTTGTGGAGCAATGGGTACTGCAATACTTGTAGCAATGATTATGAGTCTTGTAAACATAAATTTTTCAGCAACCCAATTTGCTGTCCTTAGCTCAATCGATTCGTTAGGAAGAGTCCTTGTAGGACCATTTGCAGGATATGTACAAAGCCACTATAAATGGGAAGGTCTTTTTATAGCGAACCTTATCATAGGAATGCTAATATCTGCTATCATCTATCTTTCTAGAAAAAGAATTAAATTAATGGCAAATATTGAATAAGCTATCAAATATTCACTTATTTTTTCTAAAAACAATAAAGAAATAATAAAAGCTATCCACGGAAGTAAAAGAATTGCTAGTACAATATTTTTTGTGACAGCAGTTATTTGAAGACTCGGAAATAATATAATTACCACTAAAACAAATACTATAGACAAAAAACCCCAAGAGTAAAAGAATATAATGGCAAATTATTTTTACTCATTTGATATAGCCTACTTCTCAAATTGTTCAGAAACAAATTCCCAGTTTACTATATCCCATAAAGACTCAACATATTTAGGTCTTGCATTACGGTAATCGATATAATACGCATGCTCCCACACATCAAATGTTAGAAGTGGTTTTTTGTTATCTGTCAAAGGACAGCCTGCATTACTAGTAGTTACAATCTCTAACTTACCTTCCGTATTCTTTACCAGCCAAGCCCAACCAGATCCAAATGTAGCTACAGCAGCCTTAGAGAATTGATCCTTAAAGTTATCTATTGAACCAAAAGTTTCAATAATTGCTGCTTTCAATTGACTAGAAGGTTGAGTTTTACTTAGAGTTAAACAATTCCAATAAAATGTATGATTGTATACTTGAGCTGAATTGTTAAATATGACGCCAGAAGAAGTTTTTATTATTTCTTCTAAATTTTTACCAGCATGCTCTGTTCCTTCAACCAGATTGTTTAAATTAGTTACATACGTTTGATGGTGCTTACCATAATGATATTCAATCGTTTCTTTTGAGATAGTAGGCTCTAATGCATCTAATGCATAAGGTAGTTTTGGTAATTCAAATTTCATCTGATCATTCTCCCTGAACTAGTTGAATTAATTTATTATAGCATCTCGGTACTATACCAGTTTAGTATAATATGCTATCATTTTTTAGATAAAATTTCTAAACTTAGTTATCTAATCAAATAAAAAGGAAATAGATATGTACACACCAGAAGAGCAAAAAGTTGTTGATAGAATAGAAAAACAACTAAAAGAAAACGATATTATTCTATACATGAAGGGCTCTCCAAATATGCCACAATGTGGGTTCTCTGCTCATGCTGCTACGGCGATTAGAGCTTGCGGGAAGCCTTTTGCATTTGTTAATATTTTGGAGAACCCTGATATTCGCGCTATTTTGCCAAAATACGCAGATTGGCCTACATTCCCTCAATTATGGGTAAAAGGTGAGTTAATAGGTGGTTGCGATATAATCAGGGAAATGAATGAATCTGGAGAACTTAAAGAACTTATAGACTCCATTAAATAAGCAGATACAAAATTATTTATTACTTATCTTTGTCCAAGCATCTGTACCATACTTACCCGTCGGCTTGTATGCGCTTATAGTACATAGACTCGATTCAGGACCAATATTACATCTATACAAATCTTTGTCAACGGCTACGATGGTACCTCCTTTATAATCCTCAATACTATAAGGATAGATATAATCAGCACCACTAAATTTAATATCCTGTTCTTCATTGGCAAAGTGAGAAATATCGTTTGTAATATTACTCCATGCCAAAAACCCTTTTTCTTTCATAGGACTATAAGAAGAGTTATTACAGTACTCTTCTTTCTGACACTCAAACTCTCTTCCATCAGCAATTACAATCTGACCAAATTTATAACCTCCTATACCTTTCGGATATGTAACAACCTCTCCCTCTTTTAATCTATATTTTTTTCTTTTTTTAAAACTTTTTTGTACTCTGCGGTTTAAGCTCTTCCCAAGCAAGATCTCCATATAAACCATTTGGAATATATGCTTCATCGTTGCATAGTTTAATCTCTAGCATAGATTTACACTTATACATCTTACCTGCAAAGCTTACAACAGTATCTGATTCATAAGTGCCTATCTGATACGAATATCTAACAATCCCTGTATCCATAATATATTTTTGCGGTTTATAAGAAGTATCTACATTTTTTAAATATCTATCACTATCATTCACGATTGAAGCTACCGGAGGTAGTTCGATACTTGCTATATCATTCGTAGAACTCCAAGGTAAATGCTGATAGTCATCTCTTAAATCCTCTGACCCAATATTTGTAGCGTCAAAGTACAAATCCAGCAAAAGAGGCTTTATTTTCTTTCATCAATGAAAGCATTTGCTTTATCTCTGAGCTTGAGAAAACATAAGTATCTCCTCCATGAGCTGCTCCTTTAGTAACAGGAACAACAAAAACAAGTTTATTAGCAGGAATTTTGATAGGTTTATCAACTTCATACTTTGGATAATTTGCTTCAAATCCTTGTGGTGTTGTTATAGCCCATGCAAGCGAAGCTAGGAATTTATCAGACCCATCTAAAGGAGATACTTTTATAAACTCACCTTTTTGATCCTTATAGAACCCTAGAGTTGCATCTGCTGGTCTTTCAAAAAAAGTATTAAGAAAAATATAGTTTATCTTACTTACACCTATCTTATCTAATAACTCAACATAACCATGATCAACATACATATTGTCTTTATCATTCTTAGCTAAAGGTGCTACAATATAATCCCATTCAGGAGAAAAGGTTAACCCAAAGTCTTTATCATTATTTCTAAGTGACGTTATCGGTCGATTTATTTTTAGAGCAGCAGTCCTGAGCCTGTTTCTCATTTTTTGGTATAGCCGTTTTTGGAAGGTCAAAATTTATACCATTGAAACCAAACCCCTTTACAATACTAATTAAACTATCAAAGTTTACAGTTTGCCAATCAATATGTGATGATTTTCCACGAAAAGAAATTAAAACATGCTTTCCTTTTAATTCCTTATAGTTAATAAATTCTTTTAGCTCTTTTGGTACCATACAGTTTATTCGAGCTGCCATTCTCATTATTAAATGACAATTCAAAGCCCTTACTACTTGTATGTGTAACATATGCGGCTATTATCACATTATATTTACAGATATCTGGGTTTTGGTCACAATATTCTTTATTTTTTGGCATCGATATATCGACTGGGGTTGTATTTATCTGTCTACCCAAGATATTATAGGAACTACTCTTTCCCCACAATGGTAAGAAGCCGGCAATAACTAGTCCTTTAATTTTGCTATCAACTCGAACACAAAAATTATTATAAATACACTTTCTGAGATTTTTAGCAAATACTCCAGAATTATGCGAAGAATCTCCATATAAATCTGCTGCATAATCTGTATTTAAAGACCAACCTGTCACACCTGCAAATCTAGGTTTAAACTTAAGCTTTTAAACTCAGGTAACATAAGCTCTACCGCTTGCTCAGTTGTTAATGATAAGGTCGCATTACCTTCAGGATGATATACTATATTTGTACCTCCTGAAACTGCTTTTGTTGGCTCACCTATTAAAATTTTGGTATGGATAGGAACATGTAAATCATTTACAATTTTTGAATAGCTATCCGCTATAAAGCCTGGCTCATATTCTGGATATGTATCATATTCCTGAATAAATAAGTAATCTATATATCCATTCTGAATAACTTTATCATAATCATTACTCTTACCTGTTGTTACTAGCTTATAATCACTTACATGAGGTTCCGCAACAATTACAATTTTTGGATCTAGTTTTTGATACTCAAAGAAAGTTGATTAATAAAATCTGATGATGTAAATTTCCTAAAACTATAAACAATTCCATCAATACTATTTTTGTGTAAGAAATTAACTATATTATTTGCTAAAGCGCTAATCTGTGCATTTGGCATATCTTTACCAAAAATGTTAGGAATAGCATCTGTTTTACTTACACCCAGATGAAAGGTGTTGGGAATGCCTCCGAATGCCAGCAAGACTTTCATGCTAGCCTCTTTAGCTTGTCTTACTTTATCTATAATGGTTTGTATTGAAGTAGGACTAGAAGTATAAAATCCAATATCGGTACCGTAAACTTCGCCATAAGCTATGATAATAACATTGTATCCATCATTTTTTGCTTTATTTATATCAACTCTAGATGTTGAGCCAGGAGTTCTAACATCTAAAAATCCAGCAATAATTCGCTTAGGAAGCAAATCTGTAGAGCTATTTTTTCTACTTCCTCACTCATAGATGGTTGGGCAATTATGCACATAGGTATGATTGACCAGCAAAACACAATCAAAGTAATAACTTTTTTCATTGCAAAACAACATAGATGCTAATCTTATAATTATAAATAATTCTAGATAAATATGTTAGTGATAGTGATTTTTAAATAAACTATTATTGAAGATAAACATATAACAGAATTTTTAAAAAAAATTAATAGCTATCGCTATTAGTCATCTTTTGAGTAATATAAGCCTTTAGAGGAATTGAGAGCCTTAAGACGAGCATCCGCTTCTTTAAGTCTTTTATTTGCAGCTTCTACATCCAATTTAGAGGCATCTGGATTTTTAAGTGCTTCTTGAGCTCTAGCTCTAGCTTTTTCAGCTTCAGCTTGATTCAAGTTTTCTGCTCTCTCCATATCATCTACCATAATTGTAACACGAGTAGGAGTAACTTCTACAATACCACCTGAGACGTATAGTATATCAGTGTGTTCATCTTTTCTAACATTGACTACACCAGCTGGTAGAGTGGATAGAAGCTCTGTATGTCCATATGCTATACCCATTTCTCCAGCAGATCCACGTAGACTTACGATATCAGCCTCGCCTTTAAAAACTGAACCTTGGGGACTAACCACATCAACTTTTAGGTATTTTTTTGTCATATCTACACCCTATTATAGAGTTTTTGCCTTTTCGATTGCTTCTTGGATTGAACCAACCATGTAGAAAGCTTGCTCTGGTAAATGATCATACTCACCATTGACTATAGCTTTAAAGCTAGCCACCGTGTCTTTAAGTGATACAAACTTACCAGGATTACCGGTAAACACTTCGGCAACATGGAATGGCTGAGATAAGAATCTTTGAATCTTACGAGCTCTATCAACCGTTCTTTTATCCTCATCAGAAAGCTCATCCATACCAAGAATAGCGATAATATCTTTTAACTCCTTGTATCTCTGAAGCACTTTCTGAACAGCACGAGCTGTCTCATAATGATCCTGTCCTACAACTAAAGGGTCTAATTGTCTAGAAGTTGAGTCTAGAGGATCAACAGCAGGATAAATACCCAACTCTGCAATTTGACGCGATAATACAATCGTTGCGTCTAAGTGAGAGAATGTTGTAGCTGGTGACGGATCTGTCAAATCATCTGCTGGGACATAAACAGCCTGCACAGAAGTAATAGAGCCGGTCTTAGTAGAAGTAATACGTTCTTGTAAAGCACCCATCTCTGCTGCTAATGTTGGCTGATAACCTACTGCAGATGGCATACGACCTAACAATGCTGAAACTTCTGTACCCGCCAATGTATAACGATAAATATTATCAATAAACATCAATACATCACGCTTCTCATCACGGAAGCCTTCTGCTATCGTTAAACCACTAAGAGCTACTCTTAATCTATTTCCTGGTGGCTCATTCATCTGACCATATACTAGGGCTACTTTATCTAGTACATTTGAGTCTTTCATTTCGTAATAAAAATCATTACCTTCACGAGTTCTTTCACCTACACCTGCAAATACTGAATATCCACTGTGTTCTTTTGCAATGTTGTTAATAAGCTCCATCATTGTTACAGTCTTACCAACACCCGCTCCACCAAACAAGCCCACTTTACCACCTTTTGCAAATGGACAAATAAGATCAACTACTTTAATACCTGTTTCTAATATTTCTGTACTTAATGCTAATTCATCATAAGCTGGAGGTGCCTGGTGAATAGACCTAGTTTCTGTATACTGAATTGGTCCCGCCTCATCAATAGGTTCACCCAATACATTCATAATACGGCCTAAAGTACCATGTCCTACTGGTACAGAAATTGGTGCGTTTGTGTTCTCCACAACCATTCCTCGTCTTAGACCATCACTAGAGCCCATAGCAATAGTTCTTACAACACCATCACCAATTTGCTGCTGTACTTCTAGTACTAAATTTGCTTCTTTTACATTTAATGCATCATATACTTTTGGAGTGTTATCTCGAGAAAACTCTACATCAATAACAGCACCAATTACTTGAATAATTTTACCTGTACTCATTTATCTCTCCTAAACTGCTGCCGCACCTGAACAAATTTCTGCAAGCTCTTGAGTAATCATAGCTTGTCTTACTTTGTTGTAATCTAGTTTTAACTGATCGATTATATCACTTGCATTATCAGTCGCATTTTTCATAGCCATCATACGAGCAGCTTGCTCACATGCCGCATTCTCTAATATTGCTCCTCTTACTTGAGCTTCTATATATCGAATGCATAAAGCATTTAAAACTTCCTCAATATCTCTTTCATATATATAATCCCAATACCCCTTAGATGCTTGAGCCTTATTAGCCTTAAGCTCTTCTTCTGAGAAGATGTCTTGGATAGGTAGCAATGTTTGCAATTTTGGCTTTTGTTTGATTGTACTAACAAATTCGTTACTACTCATATAAAGTCTATCTATCTCACCATTTGTGAACTTATCTAGCATAACTTTAAGTGCGCCGCCAATAGCTCTAACACTACCTTCATTATCTTTATCATTATAATGTGCTGTGGCAACTACGTTAATATCTTTAAGTTTTGCAAAAAATGTTGCCGCTTTTGAACCAATTGCACAAACATCAATCTCAACCCTATCATCAAGATTCTTTTTGATATCTTTGAGAACGTGCTTAAACAAGTTAATATTAAGTCCTCCACAAAGACCTCTATCTGTAGAAGTAACTATATACCCGACTCTTTTGACCTCTCTATCAAAAAGATACGGGTTTGGATAGTCAATACTTACCATTGTAACGTTTTTGATAATAGTATTTGCACTTTCAACATAAGGACGTACATTATTCATTTTGACTATTGCACCCCTCATCTTACTAGCTGCAACCAATTCCATAGCACCAGTGATTTTTTGGGTATTTTTAACACTCAGCACTTTAGAACGTATTTCTCTAGCATTAGACATAGTCTATACTCCTATTACCAAGCTTGATTTGCTTTACAATCTTCAACAATTGTTTTTAACTTCTCAGCAATCTCGGCATCATATTTGCCAGTTTCATTAATCTCAGCCACAACTTCTGCATATTTAGTTTCCGCAAGCGCATGTAATGCTGATTCAAAAGGAATAACCTCTAAAACATCTAAACTATCTAAATATCCATTATCCGCTGCATACAATGATAGTACCATCAAAGCAATTGACAATGTTGAAAACTGCTTTTGTTTTAGAAGTTCTGTCACTCTTTGACCTCTGTTAAGCTGTGCTCTAGTAGCTTCGTCAAGATCCGATGCAAACTGTGAGAATGCCTCTAGTTCTCTAAACTGCGCTAGGGCTAGACGAATACCACCACCTAGTTTCTTGATAATCTTAGTCTGAGCGGCACCACCAACACGTGATACAGAGTTACCAGGGTTGATAGCTGGTCTTAGACCCAAGTTAAATAAATCAGTCTCTAAAAATATCTGTCCATCAGTAATTGAAATCACGTTTGTTGGTACAAATGCAGAAATATCACCTACTTGTGTTTCAATTATTGGTAAAGCGGTCAAAGAACCTGTCTTACCTTTGACTTCACCATTAGTAAATTTTTCTACATACTCTTCATTTACTCTTGCTGCTCTTTCAAGAAGTCTTGAATGAAGATAGAATACATCACCAGGATAAGCTTCACGCCCTGGAGGTCTTCTCAATAATAAAGAAATCTGTCTATATGCCCATGCTTGTTTAGTTAAGTCATCGTACACAATTAGTGCATCTTCACCACGATCTCTAAAATATTCAC
This sequence comes from Francisella orientalis FNO12, assembly GCF_001042525.2. Classification (NCBI taxonomy): domain Bacteria; kingdom Pseudomonadati; phylum Pseudomonadota; class Gammaproteobacteria; order Thiotrichales; family Francisellaceae; genus Francisella; species Francisella orientalis. The sequence continues at coordinate 1,713,263 of NZ_CP011921.2, forward strand.
CCATAGAGCAACCAGCATAAGGTGCTATATATTGCAAAGCAGCAGAATCAGAAGCCGTAGCTGCAACAATAATTGTATGCTCCATAGCGCCGTGCTCTTCAAGTTGTCTTACAATATTAGCAATTGATGATGCTTTTTGACCAATAGCAACATAGATACATTTAACACCTGTACCTTTTTGGTTAATAATTGCATCAATAGCTATAGCTGTCTTACCAATTTGTCTATCACCAATAATCAACTCTCTTTGACCTCTACCAATTGGAACCATAGAATCAATTGACTTAACTCCAGTCTGTAAAGCTTGATCTACTGACTTTCTCCAAATCACCCCTGGAGCTATCTTTTCTATTGGAGAAGAATGAGCGGTTTCAATCTCACCTTTACCATCAATCGGGTTACCTAAAGCATCAACGACTCTGCCTAACAAAGCCTCACCTACAGGAACTTCTAAAATCCTGCCTGTACAATATGCCTTATCACCTTCTTTTATATGTTCATAATCACCTAAAACTACTGCTCCGACAGAGTCAGTATTTAAGTTTAATGCCAGACCATACACATCTCCTGGCAAGTTAATCATCTCACCAGCAGTTACATCATCTAAGCCATAAATTGTAACAATACCATCAGCAACACTGACAATAGTACCTTCTGATTTAAGTTCGACTGAATTATCAAACTTTTCAATTCTTTTCTTTATTAAACCACTTATTTCTGATGGACTTAATTGCATAAGCTCACTTCCTATAATTTATGATAACAAAATACTTTTTAATGTCTCTATACGACCAAATACAGAATCATCTATTACTGTATCGCCAACTTTAATTACCGTTCCACCCACTATAACAGGATCAATAATCACATTCATATCTATCGAACAACTAAACTTCTCTTCCAGTTTAGTTCTTAATTTAGCTAATGTATTTTTATCGACACTGTAAGCCAAAGTAACATCAGCTACTTTTACATTACTATGAATGTTCTTTATAGTTTCAAACTGAAATGCTATTTCAGGTAGTATAGATAACTTTTTATTTTCGGCTATTAGTGCAACAAAGTTGAAAAACTTTTCATCTAGCTGATCTTTTACAGCATTCACAATCTCTGTTTGAGAAAATTCAGGACTAGAAATAATAGCAGCGACAGAGTCATCTTGAACCAGCTCGGCAAACGATTTTAGTTGCGTAGACCATTCTTGAAGTAGATTATATTCATTTGCAAACTCAAATGCAGCTTTGGCATACGGTTTAGCAATCACACTTAGATTTGTCATTTACCTACCTTCTTATGCAAAAGTTATACTTTCTCTACAAAGTCTTTCAAAATTTTTTTACTAGACTGTTCATCAACATTTGCTGATATTATCTTACTAGCAGCCGCCATCGCTAAACTAACAACTTCGTGTTTAAGCTCTTCTTTTGCTTTCACTTTTTCTTGCTCTATTTCAGCCATAGCCATGCTCTTAATTTTATCAGCAGCTGCGATAGCCTCTTCTTTAGCTTGTTCATCTACCTTATGTGCTCTTACATAAGCGTTCTCAACTATCTCAGTAGCCTTTGCTTTAGCTTCACGCAAGATCTCAGCAGACTGCCTTTTTGCAACTTCTAACTCTCGAGATGCTCTATCAGCAGATGCCAAACCTTCAGCAATCTTTTCTCTACGCTCATCTAAAGCTTTGCGCAGTGGAGGCCATACAAACTTCATTGTAAATCCAACAAAGATTGCAAACGTTATCATCTGCCCAATTAGAGTTATATTAATATCCATCTACTTATCCTTTAGATAATAAAATTATGATTTTATATTACTTTATTATGCACCAATAACTTTCTGAGCAGCATCTGCTAGGCCTGGAATAGCTAGAGGATTTGCGTACAACACTAAGAAACCAATAGCAATTGAAATAGCAGCGAACGCATCCACGAAAGCAGCAACGATAAACATACGACCTAATAACATACCTCCTAATTCTGGCTGACGAGCAACACCTTCTAAGTACTTACCACCCAAAACACCAAAACCTACCGCAGTACCTAAAGCAGGTAATGAGATTAATAAAGCGACTGCTATTGCTGTTAAACCATTTAAGTTGCCCAAAACTTGTAAAGACATATCCATTTTTATTTCTCCTGTTTATTTATTTTTATTTAGGTTGATTTAAATTTAGTGAGCTTCCTGAGCCATATTCAGATAAACTACAGTCAGCATCATAAATACAAAAGCTTGTATTAATACTATCAATATATGGAATATTGCCCATATACCACCAAGAGTCCACTGGAACCACCATGGCAATAATGCTATCAGGATAAAGATCAGCTCTCCTGCAAAAATATTACCAAACAAACGCAGTGACAATGAAACTGGCTTAACTATTTCATCCACAAGTCTAAAGAATATATTTAGAGGAAATAACCATATTCCAAACGGAGCGCTTAAAATTTCTTTCAGCAGACCAAACCCTTTAGCTTTAAGATTATAAAAAATCACCAAGAAAAATACCGCGATAGACATCGCAAAAGTGACATTAGGATCTGCTGTAGGCACAACCCTAAAATACACATCATGACTACTAGTAAAGAAACTAATTAACCAACCAAAAAGATCTACAGGAAGTAAATCCATCAAATTCATGAGCACAACCCAAACAAATATTGTCAAAGCTAACGGTGTAACGAAGTCTCTTTTATGATAATAGTTTTCTGCCACCATGCCATCCATCCATTCCCACACTGCTTCAATCATATTTTGAAACTTACCAGGAACACCTGCATTAGCTCGTCTTGCAGCCATAAACATAGCCAAGATAAATACTATACCTAAAACTCCACTGACCAACAGTGAATCTACATTTAGCTGCCAAAAAGAACCCTCACCTAGGCTTATTTGCCAATGATGTAAGTGATGCTGAACGTATTCTGTAGCTGCTTGAGAACCCGCCTCTGTATTTGCCATTACTTATTCCACCAATAATTTAAATAAATTAGTATTTACAACCCTAAAATACACCTATCTCACCCTTCTAAACAAAATAGGCACAGAACACTCGACTAATTGTAACAAAAGTAATCCAAAAATGTAAGAAAATAATTTTGGTTTGACATAAACTGCCAGCAGTATTGTAATCAATGCAACAATGCTTAATTTCATGAGTTCACTCAAATAAAAAATAACTATCTCAACCTCTGGACTAAACTGTTTTTCGATAAACAATCTAAAGAAAAACACAAAATTAGCTAAAAACATTGTTAATGCACCAAGTGCAAATGAATTAGCATAAGCATATCCATAAACCATGAGTGTAATAACATAACCCACAAAGCCTAAAAGAAATTGTATCAATACAAACTTCTTTTCGTCAATTCTAATATTTGCCAACATCTCTAATATTAATATAAGTAAATTTATTGAGCCTATAATATCAAAAATACTTATATTAAACAAAGAAAAGCTTTAGGCTTGATTTATATATTTCAGGAACTTAAAATTATACTCTTAAGCCAACTAAAACAAATATCGTATGGAACAAAAAATTCACAATATTCGCGGATACGCATGGATAATTATCATTCTTAGTTCTTTTTTGCTTTTTGACAAATATATAATGCAAGTATTTCCTAGTCTTATCACAGATGATATGATGTCTAGCTTCCATACTAATGCAACTCAAACGGGAGCTTTAGGCTCTGCGTTTTTTTGGTCAATAATTATTTGTCAACTGTTTCTTGCCGGCCCAATTATAGATAAGTTTGGTTTTAGACTAATTAGTCCTATATCTATAACTATTTCTGCAATGGGAGTTATCCTATTTGTTATTGCCTGTAATCTCGGTAGCTTGAGCATGGCGTATATAGCTAGAATCATTACAGGCTGGGGTGTCTCTTTCGCTACTATCTCTTATCTTAAGGCAGTTTCAGTTTGGTTTGAGCCTCGTAAATTTGCTTTTGCTGCTAGTTTTTTAGCAACTGCTGCCATGATAGGAGCTCTTTGTGCGCAGGCTCCATTAGCATATTTGATAACATTATGCGGCGATTGGAAGATGGCGATGCTTTTATTTGCGGTAGCCAGCTTATTGATTGGCGTACTTTATTATATAGTTGTACGCGACTTCAATCCAAAACAACCAGAAGCCAGCTCGCCAAGTAATCAGCTAAAAACTATTGATGCACTCAAAGAAGTAATTAAAAATAAAAATAACTGGCTTTTAACTTTCTATGTAGGTCTAAGTTTTACAGCAGTAGATGCCTTTGCTGGATTCTGGGGCAATGCTTACTTTAGAGAAGCCTATCACCTATCCCATGAAGAAGCTGCTAGCATTATATCAATGATATTTATTGGCATGGCAATAGGCTCCCCAATTATAGGAAAACTATCAGAGATCCTTGATAGTCGAAAAGGAGTAATGATTTTTTTTCACATAATAGGTTCTATTGCTTTAAGCTTTGTTTTACTTATTAAAACAAGTGCTACACTCTCAGCAATATTACTTTTCATTTTTGGATTATGTCTTGGAATATATATGCTTTCATTTGCCATAGGAAATCGTATAAATCCTATAGTCATAACTGCAACAGTAGCAGCTTTTATTAATACAGGAGAACCTATATTAGGAGCGATCTTCGATCCTTTGATCGGCTATTTCTTAGATTGGTCATGGACTGGAAAATACATAAACAAAGCCAGAGAAATTGTTTCACAACACACAAGTCCTAACGATATTAAATATTTTGATTTAAGTTCTTACCATTTTGCATTTACAACCCTTGTAATAAGCATGATAGCATCACTAGTAGTATTATTAATGATAAAAGACAATAAAGATTAAAATAAAACTATTTTGTTTTAACGAACTCATCAAACCTTGAGTCTAATTTTGCTTCAATAGATATAAACCTCCGCAGCTTCTTATCATAAAACTCTAATTTACCAGCATGAAGCAATAACTTATCAACTCCTTTAGCTAGTAGTTTTTTATCATCACTCATATAACCATATTTCTTATCAGCAACAATAGGATATCCCATAGCTCTTGTATGAACTCTAATTTGATGTGTTCTACCAGTTTCTAACTTGATTTCTAGTAAGCTGTAATCGCCTATTTTTTGTACTGACAATATTCTTGTAAGAGCTCTTTTACCTTCTCGCTTATCAACTTTAACTATTCGTTGGCCATCTTTAGTTTCTGTACGACTTAATGGCAAGTCAATTGTATCTATTCTTTCATCCCAATGACCATGAACTAAAGCATAATAAATCTTATTTACTTTACGCTCTTTGAAAATATCAAAAAAATAAACCAATGAGCTATGTTTCTTCGCTAACAGCACACAACCTGATGTTTCTTTATCAAGTCTATGCACCAAATCCAAGCGTCTAACCTTAGGACGCAACTGTCTTAACCGTTCCACCAAACCCGAATTAACCCTAGAACCGCCATGGACAGCCATACCTGATGGTTTATCAACAACGATATAATCATCTGTCTCATATAAAATTCGTTGCTCTAAAAAATCCAAATGAGATTTAGATACTTTTATAACTTCTACACTTTCTTCTAAGCTAAAAGGCGGTACTCTAATAATATCTCTAGCACTTACACGACCGGTTTGTTTAACCCTTTTTTTATTAACCCGTAATTCACCTTTACGAATCCAGCGGTAAATTAATGATTTTGGTAAACGTGAAAACTTACTTATCAAGAAATTATCGATTCTTTGCTCTATAACATCATCAGCAACTTCAATAAATTGAACCTTATTCATCTAAAACACCAAAATTAGTATTCTGCATATCATTAAGCCGACTAATTGTTCGCTGAAATTCAAATCTCAGACGTTCACCTTCATATAATTCTGTAAAATCATTATTAGCCAAAATTACGACTTTCTTATTTTGATCATAAAACTCATCTATTAGAGCAATAAATCTTCTTGCCATATCTTCATTATATTGATCAAACCCTGTCAGATTGTATATAAAAAATTGTTCATACTTACTACAAATATCAATATAGTCATAAGAACTACGTCCATTACCACAAATGACTCTAAAATCAAAACATATGTCTTTATAGCTTACAAGCATAGCAAAAATCTTTCTACCCAAAACTTCTATATTAGTATCTTTGTCAAAGTACGGATTTCTAAGAAAAAATTTATCAAAAAAATTTTTACGGTTCTGCTCATTATATGGATAAATATAATTTAAGTATTCATTTGACAAACGGAATCTATAATCAACCCCAGAATCTAGATTTAAAACATGCACGTTTTTTATTAAAACATCAATAGCTGGTAAAAACAACTCTCTCTGCAAACCTCTCTTATACAAATTTTCTGGCTCAATATTTGAAGTTGCTACAAGAGTTACACCAAGCTTAAACAACTCCGTAAAAACATTTCCTAAAATCATAGCGTCAGCTATATCTTCGACAAAAAACTCATCAAAACAAATAACTCGCATATTTTTTGCCATATCATAAGCGACTTTTGATATGGGATTCTTATAACCTTGATACTTCCTTAGTTCAGAATGAATACCTTTCATGAAGTGTGAAAAATGCTGTCTTCTTTTTTGTTCTATCGGCAGATTATTATAGAAAATATCCATAATGAAAGTCTTTCCTCTACCAACCCCCCCCCACATATACAATCCCTTTACAGATGGATATAGTGATCTTTTAAGAAAACCAAATTTTGTTTTTTTATTTACTAATATCTGATCTATTATTTCTTGCAAACTCCTGATGGCTTCAAGCTGCAAAGAATCAACCTTTAAATCAAGCTCGCGAACCTTTTGGAGATAAATATCATCTAAATTCATTATTCGACTTCTTTATCTTTAACTAAAACAAGTAGAAAAAAGGATACAATCATACTAAACACTAAAATCAAGAAAGCATTATGATAAGCGCTTATGTGAAAATATCTATGAGCTCCTTCTGCAGCTACATTCGTAATTTGATTATGAACATCTATATATTGACCAGTCCATGTTAGATCAAGCAAATGCCCTATTAAAGGATCAAATAATGCCCCAAGCAATGGTTCACCAGTATTAATCAGCGCAGCTACAGTAGCAGCTACAACTATTGGATTTATACGATTACCTATCGCAAAAGCAAGCATGTATACTCCCAAACAGAATCCAAATACAAACAATAAAGCTCCTGAAATTCCGGGCGTAAGCTTAAATTGTAAAACCAAAGCCAAACAGATTGTAGCAATTATATGAAAAATTATCATAATTTTAACTCTATTATCAAATTTTTCAGATAATTTACCTATTACTGGTGAGCCTATGGCAAGTCCAAGAAACATCATTGATACAATAAACGAAGCTTCTTTTGCTGGAATACCATACAATTCTCTGAAATAGCTATTACCCCAAATACCTCCAAAAACATCTATCGTTGTAAAGGTTAGTCCTGTATATAAAGTAAGATACCAATTGTTCCTGTTCATAAGTACCTTTTTTATACCTGCAAGAGTACCGGTATTTCCTTTTGAATCATTTGCAAATGATGCTTCGGGATTATAATCTCTTACTAAAGCTAAATATAATAAAGCCATAATTATACTAAAACAAGCATAACCAATTAATGCTCTATGCCATGACCCTGTAATTTCAATAAGATACACAAGTGGAACTTGTCCAAGTAAAGCTCCCATCATCGCAGCAGTCATTAAAAAACTACAAACAAAAGCAAATTTACGTCGATCAAACCAAACTGCAGCAGCTTTAATATAACCAACCGTAGCAAATGAAGCACCTATTCCAATAATCAATCGAGAAACACAACCAAGCGCAAAACTATGAATATCAGCTGAAAGGACAAATAGTATCAATCCTATTGCAGAGAGAATTAGTGAAAAAAAACTGACCTTTCTAAATCCTAGCTTATCTATAATTGGCCCAGCTACAAAAAACTGACAAAACACTACTGACCATAAAAATAATGATACCATCGCGCTCATTTCAGTAGCGTTTATCGAAAAACTAGTCATCAATTCATTTGCTATCAGACTAGGAGACACATTCATTATATATTTATCAATAAGTAAAAATGAGCTCAGACCTACAACTATCCAAGCATAACCTTTTATATTGTGTAACTTCATATAGCTATTTTTTCTAGAAAATTTATTAATTCATTCAAAGGAATTTGCTCTTGTTGCTTATCTTGTTGTAAATATTTTACACCAACAGTCTGCTGCAATAATTCATCTTGACCGATTATTACAGCAATTTTAGCACCTGATTTATCTGCCTTTTTAAACTGTGATTTAAAGCTACCCAATTTCAAATCCATATCTATTTTTAATGCTGGCAAATCTTGACGAATATTCTCGACTACTAGTAACGATCTATGCAGATGATTATTATCTAATACGAAAAAAACATCTATTTTATTATCTTCAACTGGGAGTTTACCCTCATTCTCAAGTAAAAGTAATAGGCGTTCTAAGCCAATAGCAAAACCAATAGCACCTGATTTTTGACCACCTAAGTTTTCTATTAAATTATCATAACGACCACCGGCACATACTGCTGCTTGAGCTCCTAACCGATCAGTGATCCACTCAAAAACTAATCCACTATAATAATCTAAACCTCTAACCAATTTTTGATTAACTCGATAGTTAACTCCTAAGTTATCAAGATACTCACATGTCTGCTCAAATCTCACCAATGAATCTTCATCAATAAAATCAATAAGCTTAGGCGCATTAATCAATATTTGCTGAGTTTGTTCATTCTTAGAATCAAGTATTCTCAGAGGATTTTTGTCCAATCTTTTGATTGAATCTTCATCAAGCTGCGTATGATATGGTTTTAAATACTCTAACAATGCTTTTGTGTATTCTTGTCTATTAGAACTCGATCCAAGACTATTTAACTCTAGTGTTATACATTTAGAAATACCCAGTTCTCTAAATAAGTTCCGGCCAATAGTAAGAATTTCTAAGTCTATCGCAACACTATCATAGCCATAAGCTTCAACACCAAGTTGGTAAAACTGTCTATACCTACCTTTTTGAGGTCTCTCATAGCGAAACATAGGACCAGAATACCAAAGTTTTTGTGTTTGTCCCCTATTAGCCAAACTATTTTCGATTACCATACGCACACAACTAGCCGTTCCTTCAGGTCTTAGCGTTAGACTTTCTCCACTTCTATCTACAAAATCATAGGTTTCTTTAGAAACTATATCCGATGTTTCTCCTACACTTCTATGAAATAGTTCACTTTTTTCTAAGACGGGCAGCCTTACCTCATCATAATTATATTTATCTAGAATTGATTTTATTTTTGACTCTAAAAACTGCCACTTGTAACTTTCTTGAGGAAGAATATCATTAAAACCGCGAATAATAGTAAGTTTGCTCATAAGCCACCTACCTTAATTTTTCAACTTTTGTTTCTTTATCAATATCTTTATAGTTTTCTTGTAACAACTTATCATCTTGCTTGATTATTTTAGAATCAGCTTCTAGAGCCTGCTGGATTTTCCCTTCCATTTCTATCCCATAATCAAGAGACTTATCATAAATAAACTTAAGATTTGGAACTATTCTAAGATTTAGCGATTTAGCTATAGATGATCTAAAAAAACCTTTTGATTTTTCAAAGGCTTTGGCAATACTTTGAGCCTCTTGAATATCCAAACAAGTATAATACACTTTTGCATAAGATAGATCTTTAGAAAGCTCAATCTCGGTAATAGTTGCCGTAGCAAGCTTAGTATCTTTTATTTTTGTACGCAGTAGCAAAGATATCACCTTTTGAAGCTCACTTGCTACTCGCTGCACTCTACCTTCTGCTGCCATAATTATAGCTCCTTAGCAACTTCAATAACTTCAAATACTTCTATTTGGTCACCTTCACGCACATCATTATAGTTTTTGACACCTATACCGCATTCCATACCTTTTTTGACTTCACTTGCGTCATCTTTAAATCTCTTTAAGGACTCAAGTGTGCCTTCATATATTACAACGTTATTACGCAATATACGAATTGGATTTGTACGCTTAACAGTACCTTCTATAACCATACAGCCTGCAATCGATCCAAATTTAGAAGATCTATACACTTCTCTAACTTCGGCTATACCGATAATCTGCTCCTTCATATCTGGAGACAATAAGCCTGTCATCGCTTTCTTAACATCATCAATTAGATCATAAATAATGTTATAGTAGCGAAGCTCTACACCATCGCCTTCAGCTAGTTTCTTCGCTGCACTATCTGCCCTAACATTAAAACCAATAATTACAGCAGTTGATGCAACAGCTAATGTTACATCAGAAGACGCAATAGCTCCTATACCACTTGCAATTATGTCAACCTTAACCTCATCAGTAGAAAGTTTAAGTAATGACTCTCTAATAGCTTCAACTGAACCCTGTACATCACCTTTAAGGATAATTTTAAGAGTTTGTTGCTCACCTTCTTTGCCCATGTTGCTAAACATATTAGAAAGTTTAAGAGACTGCTCTTGAGCTATTTTAGCTTCTTTTTGTCTTTGAGATCTTTGAGCTGCTAACTCTTTAGCTTTTTTCTCATTCTCAATAACAACCATATCATCACCAGCTGCTGGAACACCTGATAAACCTAGTATTTCAACTGGAGTTGCCGGCCCTGCTGACTTGATCTGTTTGCCTAGATCATCATGCATAGCTCTGACTCTACCATACTCAGTACCACACAAGATATTATCACCTTGTTTAAGACTACCATTCTGAACTAGTACTGTTGCAACTGGACCACGTCCTTTTTCTAGACGAGACTCAATAACAACACCTTCAGCTAAACCTTCAGCAAATGCTTCTAATTCTAGAACTTCAGATTGTAATAACACAGCATCTAATAACTCTGCAATGCCTTCACCAGTTTTAGCAGAAACATTTGCAAACATAACATCTCCACCCCAAGATTCTGGAATAACGTTACGTTGCGCTAACTCACCGACAACCTTATCAGGATCAGCATCTGGCTTATCAATTTTGTTAACAGCAACAACGATTGGAACACCTGCTGCTTTAGCATGCTGAATAGCTTCTTTAGTCTGAGGCATAACCCCATCATCTGCTGCAACCACAAGGATTACGATATCTGTACTCTTAGCTCCGCGAGCGCGCATTGATGTGAAAGCTTCATGACCAGGAGTATCTAAAAAAGTAATAGCTCCTTTACTTGTTTTAACAGAGTATGCACCGATATGCTGTGTTATACCACCAGCTTCTCCTGCTACAACCCTTGCTTTACGTATATAGTCTAATAGAGAGGTTTTACCATGATCTACGTGACCCATAATAGTTACAACAGGCGCACGAGATATTTTCTTATGTAAACTTCTATCAACAGTAGTCACTGCTTCTTCAAGAGCATTTTCATTATGTAATGTATATTTATGCCCCATTTCCTCAACAATCAAAACCGCAGTATCTTGATCTAATGATTGGTTAATTGTAGCCATTACACCCATATTAAACAATACTTTAGCGATCTCAGCGCCTTTGACTGCCATTCTATTAGCCAAATCACTAACTGTAATGCCTTCACGTATTTCAACTGTTTTAACAGCACTTTCGACAGGCATTGTAAACTCTTGTTTTTTAACCTTAGGTGCTTTTAACTTACCTTTCTTACTACCAAACTCATCAAATGATTCTAAATCACCCGCAAGTTGTGATAGTTGTCTTGGATTAGCTTTTTTGAAGCCTTTACCACTAGCCTTTTTAGCTTTAGACTTCTTCTCTTCTTCTTCTCTTTTATACTTGGTATTAGTATTGTTACTACTTTCAGTAAAGACTTTCTTCGGAGATTTTTTCTTATTATTTTTAGATTCTGTAGATTTATCTTCAGATAACTTTTCTTCATCCTGAGAGTTATTCTCTTGAACTTTGACTTCAGGCATAGCGGTTATCTTAAAACCATTATCTTTTATAACTGGTTTAGTAACCGGCTGTTCTTGCTGAGGTTGTATAAAACTAACAGACTCTCTCTCTACACTTTCAATAACCTTATTATCTTTGGGATCAAGTGCTACTTGTGGTTTTTCAACAATAGACTCGTCTACTTTAGCCGGAGATTGTTCTTCTACTTTTTTTGCAACTCGTCTTTTTTTCTTGACCGAAACATTTATCTTATGCTTACCATCAAGTTTAAGAGAAGTTACTTTCTTTCTAGTAACAGTATTTTTAGCACTATTAATCTTATCTAAAAGAGTTTTCATTTCTTCCGGAGTCAAAGTATCTTTTTCACTACTTTTTTCTATACCAAAAGATTTAAGTTGCTTCAGTAACGCACTTACTTCTTTATTTGTTTGTTGTGCCAATTGGCCAACTGTAATCTCTGCCATTTCCCTCTCCTTTGTACTATTTTGATTCGTACTTCCTATTCAAACCAAGGGGCTCTTGCTTGCATTATCAAATCTGTTGCTTGTTTTTCATCAATAGCAACAATGTCAAGCAATTCATCCACAGATAGCTCTGCCAGATTTTCCATTGTCACTATATTATTTTGAGCAAGTTTATCTGCTAACTCTTGAGTCATACCTTGCATATTAAGTAAATCTTCAGCTGGCTTCTTACCACCTAATGCTTGAGACAAAATCACTGCTTTTGCTCTTTCTTGAAGCTCATCTACAATCTCTTCATCAAAGCCTTCGATTTCCAAAAGCTCATCTCTATCTAGATATGCTAAATCTTCTAGTGTTTCAATACCCTCTTCTATTAGAACCAAAGCAAAATCATGATCAATATCTATCGCTTCAACAAATTTTTCAACTATAGACATTTGTTTTTCTTCTTGCTCAGTATTAGATAAAACATTTATCTTCCAACCGATTAAAGCTCTTGCTAATCTGACATTAACTCCGTTCTTACCTATGGCTTTTGATAAACTTTCTTGCTTAACAACTATATCCATTGAATTAGTTTCTTCATCAACATTTACTTCTAATATATCCTCAGAATCAACTGGTGATAAAGAGTTGATCGCATATTGAACCATATCTTCATCCCATAGAATAACATCGACTTTCTCACCATTTAGCTCGCTCATAATAGAATGAATTCTTGACCCTCTAACACCCACACAAGCACCACATGGATCTATCCTCTGATCATTGCTCTTGACAGTAACTTTTGATCTAAAACCAGGCTCACGAACAACACTCACAACATTTATAAGCTCCTCTTCAACTTCAGGGACTTCTAATTTAAATAAAGCTTTAAGCATCATATTACTAGCGCGACTAAGCATAACTGTATTTGGTTTATCGAACTCATCAACCTCAACACTCTCAACACATGATCTAATCTTATCGCCAACGCGAAATCTCTCTCTAGAAATCAAATCTTTCTTTGGTAGAATACCTTCAGCATTATTACCAAGATCAATAACCAAAATCTCGTAAGTCGCTCTTTTTACCTCTCCGTAAACAATATCTCCAATCTTACCTTGATAAAATCTAGCCGTCTTTTCTCTCTCAAAGTTTTTAATCTTCTTCATTAAGATCTGTTTTGCCATAGTAGCAGCAATGCGGCCATACTCTTTAACTTCTACAGATTCACGAATCACATCACCAGCCTTCACATCGTAGCCTTTTTCTTGAGCAACATCTTCGTAAAGCTCTTTCGAATAATCGATCAAATCTTCATCTTCTGACACAATATGCCAAACTCTATCTGCTTTAAAGTCGCCTATAACCCTATCGATTTTGACTTCGATATTCATGTGCTCGTCAAGCTCTTTTTTAGTTATAATAGCTAACGCCTCTTCCATAGCTTCGAACAAAAGGTCTTTTGAAATATCTTTCTCGTTTGCTACAGTTTCTAATACTAACAATAATTCTTTGCTCATACCTAATAATCCCTCTATCTAACTAAAATCTGGCGAAACTCTAAATTTCTTAAGCTCATCAAAATCAAAACTGACTTCTCTGCCATCATCAAGCTTTAGAATAACGTTATTGCCTTCAACTCTCTCGAGCACACCTTTAAATTTTGTTTGAGACTCAACTGGAGTTATGGTAACTGCCTTAACATTAAATCCTACCAAAGCTTGCGCCTGAACAATATTAAAAATTTGGCGATTCATCCCTGGAGAAGACACTTCTAGAACATACTTATCTGAGATAAGATCTTCCACATCAAAAATTGCACTCACCTCTTTACTTACAACCTGACAATCATCAACCGAAACACCATTCTCATGGTCAATAAAAATACGTATAGTAAGCTTGGCAGCACCCACGACCTCTATTCCCCATAAAATATAGCCTACATCAGCTGTAATGGGTTCTACTATTTCATACAAATCATCTAGTAACATTTTCACCCCTTAGATTTTGCATACCCTCTAGATAGCAAAAAGGCCCTTGAAGGGCCTTTATAAAATAAAAACTTTTGGTAGCGGGGGCAGGATTTGAACCTACGACCTTCGGGTTATGAGCCCGACGAGCTACCAAGCTGCTCCACCCCGCGTCTATGACAATATATAATAACAACATTTTAACAGATGTCAAGCTTTATGACAGTTTGTTTTTTAAACACTGAATTCTCTTATTGCATCTACCATAATTCTAACATTATCAGAATTAATATCTGGGTAAATGCCATGACCTAAATTAACAATGTAGTTATTTAGCTTATCAGACTGAATAAATTCGATGTTTTTCTTAACCGTGTTTCTAATACTATCAGATGTGCCATACAAAAATGCTGGATCAAAATTACCTTGCAGAACCTTACCCACACCTATTCTATGACGAGCTTGATCTAGAGTTACATTCCAATCCACACCAACACCATCACATGATTTATCTTTCAATTCCTCAAAAAAGTTTGAACCTCCCTTTGTGAAGAAAACCACAGGAACATTAGATCTCTTCTTCACATTTTTAGCAATATATTCCAGATACTTTAATGAGAATTCTTTATACTGTTCTAAAGGTAAAATTCCTCCCCAAGTATCGAAAATCATTAAAGAACTAGCACCAGCTTTGATTTGCTCAAGTAGATAAATCACTGTTATGTCAGCTAACCTTTGAAGAAGTGCGTGCATCAATTGAGGATTTGCATACATCATTTTTCTTAGTTTACTGAATTGTTTTGAGCCAGATCCTTCAACCATATATGCCGCGAGTGTCCATGGACTTCCAGTAAAGCCTATAAGGGGTACATTTATAGCAGCCTTCGTAGTTCTAACCGCATCATAAACATACTCCAAATCGCCAACACTATCTTCTGCTGACTTTAACCTATTTAAATCCTTTTCTGACTCAATAGGATCAGAAAATACAGGGCCAACTCCCTTGATAAATTTTAGATCCATACCCATTGCTTCAGGAATAGTTAAAATATCTGAAAATACAATTGCAGCATCAAGATCATATCTTTCTAGCGGATGCAGTGCTACCTCACAACAAGCATCTGCATTGCGACACATATCCATAAAGTTCTCAAACTTTGATCTTAATGCGCGATATTCTGGTAAATATCTACCAGCTTGACGCATTATCCATATCGGTGGTTTTTCTAATTTCTCATGCTTAAAAGCATCCAAAAACAACTCTCTCATACTTAAAATGTACCTTTAAATTTATTGTGAAGGACTATTTAAAAAACTTGTCCATTTTTCTGTAACCTATAGCTTCTTGGATTGCTAGTTTTTCAATTTTCTTGCATCCCCTTAAATCTGCTATTGTTCGAGCTACTTTGAGTATTTTATAGTACCCTCTGGCAGATAGTCCAAGCTTTTCTTATAGCTAATGTTAGCATTTTTTTACTTTCTTCATCAAGGTCACAAACCTCGTCTAACTCTTTACTTGTTAGCATTGAATTTATTTTACCTTGCCTAGTGATATGGATATTTCTCGCTTTTTTAACTCGCTCCCTAATTATGACTACTTTTTTCACCTCTTAATTCTTGATTTGTTAGATCCTCTTTTGCTAGCTCAAGAACCTCAACTTGTAAATCAATTCTGTCTAAAAGAGGTCCTGAAAGCTTACTTTGATACCTTTTAATTGATTGAATTGAATCTGAGCACTCTTTATACTGCGATCCTAAATACCCACACGGACAAGGATTCATAGCAGCTATCAATTGAAAGTTAGCTGGATACTCTACCTGACACTTTGCTCTAGAAATATTTACAACTCCCGTCTCAAGAGGTTCTCTTAAAACTTCTAAAACCTTACGGTCAAACTCTAGTAACTCATCAAGGAATAACACACCATTATGAGCTAAAGATATTTCACCAGGCATAGGGTTGCTACCACCTCCGACCAAAGAAACACCTGAAGAAGTATGGTGAGGATGATGAAATGGTCTTTTATAAAAACTTTCCGCTATCCCTGATTCACCTTTAATTGAAGCAATCATCGCCGATGAAAGGGCTTCTTTTTTGTCTAATGGTGGCAAAATAGAGTTAAGCCTACTAGCAAGCATTGTCTTACCAGTTCCCGGTGGACTAACTAAAAGAATATTATGACCACCTGCCGCTGCAATCTCCAAAGCGCGTCTAGCCTGATACTGCCCTTTGACATCTTCTAAATCAGAATATAATCTTTCAAAATCAATTTCTTGCAATTGCTCTACCGGAGCTTTATCATCACCAGATAAAAAATCTACAATTTCTTTTAGCGTTTCAAAAGAATATGCACAAACATCTTCAACTAAAGCAATCTCTTTTTCATTATGAACAGGTATCACAAGTTTTTTATCATTCGCAACATACTTAATAGCCATTGGTATCGCACTAGAAATTTTTCTTAGCTCTCCACCTAGAGACAACTCTCCAGCAAACTTAAAATCTTCAACATTTCTAACAATGTTTATTTGGCCTGACGCATATAAAATACCTAGTGCTATAGGCAAATCAAATCTTCCACTACTCTTTTGTAGATTGGCAGGAGCAAGATTAATTGTGATACGTTTATTTGGAAAATTAAATCCAGAATTTATGATAGCGCTTCTAACACTATCTTTACTTTCTTTAACAGCCGCCTCCGGCAAACCCACTATTGATAAGCCAGGCAGACCATTTGACAATTGCACTTCTATAGAGACAAGCAGTGCTTCAATAACTAATTGAGCGCGACTTTTTAGAACTGCTAAAGACATTTTATTCTTTCTCGGCTATTAATTTATCTAACTTAGCCTCGATCTGCTCTAATTTTTGACGTGTCTTCAAAAGAATTTTTTTCTGTATTTCAAACTCTTCTCTACCCACCACATCAAGTTTTTTTAAACTTTTATTAATAATATTATCTTTCGAGTTTTTGATTACATCATTAATTGGACCTAAAATTTCTTTCATAGAAAAATAGTATTAAATTGTCTTTACATAAAAGTATAAAAGTTATAACAAGAATAGGCAATAAACTATTGAAACTTAAATAACGTTAGTAACTTGAGTAAGAACCCCAAGAAGAAGCATTGGCATGATACCTAAGAATAAAAGAACTAAACCGTTAATACTTAGTGCTATAAGAGATGTCATTGGAGGCTTAACTGTCTCATTATTCTCTGGTTCATCAAAATACATAGTTCTAATAACTCTTACATAATAGAATGATGCAACAACAGCCATAAATAGCACAAAACATGCCAATACATAACTGCCATCATTAATTAAGCCCATAATAACAAATAATTTTGCTATGAAACCACCAAATGGAGGAATCCCTGCCATAGAGAACAAAACTATCAGCAGTATAAATGCTAACCAAGAGTCTTTTGTATTGAAACCTTTTAGATTTTTAAGATCTTGAACTTCATAACCGCCAACAGAGATTGTAGTTAACACCCCAAACGCTGCTAGAGTAGTAAAAACATAAACTATTACATAGAAACTAGCAGCTGTTAAAGCATAGCCCTGTGGATTAAGTGTAGTAGCTAATAAAACAAAACCTATTTGCGATACTGTAGAATAACCCAAAAGTCTCTTAACGTTTGTTTGCGATAAAGCCACTAAACTACCAAAGAATATCGACAATATGCCTATAACTCTGAATAAGTATATCCAAGAATCTTTAAGCGATGGAAAGCCTACAAATAAAATATTAACAAGCATAGCAAATGCTGCTACTTTTGGAATAGTCGCAACAATATTGGCAACAGCGTTTGGCGCACCCTGATAGACATCTGGCAACCACATATGAAATGGGAAAGCTCCTAGTTTGAATAAGAAGGTTGCTATCATCATAACTAAACATACAAGTAATAACTGCTGTTCTAAGCCTGTGAAATTTCCTTGCGAAAGTGCAGTTGCAATATCTGTAATATCAAGTTGACCTGTCATACCATATACAAATGACATACCAAATAGCAATAAAGCTGAAGCAATAGCTCCTAGTACGAAATATTTAATAGCAGCTTCAAGGCCTGTACTAGAATCTCTATAGATTGCTATTAGTGCATACATAGGTAACGACAATAACTCTAAACCGATATAGATTGTAACTAAACTATGTGCAGCTGTAAGAACCATAGCACCTAACACACACAGCATCAAAAGTGTATAAAAATCACCGTCTGATATTTTTCTATCTTTTACATACTCTCTTGAATATAGTGCCACAAATACTGCTAATACAAGTATCACTAACTGTAGCGTATAAGCAAAACCACTGAATACAACTTGCCCCTCAAAAACAGAGCTACTATTTTGGATTAAATATTCTTTGGCAAAAGTAGCAACAAGAGCAAGTAGTGTAAATACTTGAAAGAATATGTAGTTAATATTCCTAATTTTACTGTGTAAAAAAAGTCCAGAAAACATTACAACTATCACACCTAGTGCTAATAGTATTTCTGGTAATATATAAAGAATTAATAAACTCATAATCAAAACACTACCCTACAGAGATAAACCAACAATATTAGCCGAAGCAGCTTCTGAAAGATGCAGTATCGGCTCTGGATAAAAACCAAACAATAAAGTTGGTACCGCTAACAATATAAATACAAACAGCTCCATCTTATTCAAATCAGTCAGGTTCGCTACTTGCGTAGATACCACTTCTCCAAAAAACACTCTCTTATACATCCATAGAGTATAAATTGGCGCTATAACCAAAGTTAAACCCGCAATTAATGCTATTAATGGAGAGTACTGGAATACAGCCAATAAAATCATAAACTCACCGACAAAGCCACTAGTGCTAGGTAAACCTACATTAGCCATACAGAAAAGTAAGAAAAACATTGCAAATATTGGCATAGTTTTAGCTACACCTGAGAAATCTGATATTTCTCTTGTATGCATCCTTAAGTACAGATAGCCAATACCAATAAACATACCACCAGATGAGAATGCATGAGCAATCATCTGAAATACAGCACCCTGTAGTGCTAATTGAGCATTAGTTGTACCAAGCACAGGATCAGCACTCTTAAGTATGAATATAGAGAACAAACCTAATGTAACAAGACCCATATGTGAAATTGATGAATATGCTATTAGTCTTTTAACATCAGTTTGTGCAACTGCAACCACACCAACATAGACAATAGCTATCAAAGACATAATTATCAGTACATACTCTAATGACGCTGTAACTTTAGGTAGCATCGGTATCGCGAACCTTAAGAAACCATAAGCACCAAGTTTAAGCATAAGCGCTGCAAGTATAACAGAACCTCCAGCTGGTGCCTCTGAGTGAGCATCTGGCAACCATGAATGGAATGGCCACATCGGAATTTTAACTGCAAAAGCTAAGAAGAAAGCACCAAATATTAACCATTGAGCAGTAAGTGTAAACTTAACAGAATCAGCCAAACCATTTGACTGAGCAGCCCGTGCGATAAAGTTTTGGATTGAATATGTATCAGCACTTACTAATACATCAACTGGAGATGCTGCCACTCTTGTTTGAATATATAAAATCGCAGCTAGCAAGAACACCGAACCAAAGAAAGTATACATAAAATATTTAACAGCAGCATATGCTTTATTCTTACCACCCCAAATACCAATACCCAAACAAGTTGGTATCAGTAGCGCTTCCCAAAAAACATAGTAGAGTATAGAGTCTGTAGCACAGAAAACACCATTTGTTAGACCACATGTGATCAAAAATATTGCCATGTATTGTCTAACTTTTATTTTGATAGAGGTCCAAGCCGCTAGAACAATAACTAAAGTAGCAAAACTTGTTAAAACAATAAATAAAACTGAAAACCCATCAACACCTAGACCATAATAAATATCATGCATGCCAAATACTTTGAACCATTTTGCTGATTCTTGGAACTGCATTGCAGAACTACTATAATCAAAAGATGCTACCAAAGGTATGCATAAAGCTAAAGTTAAACAGCTAAATACCAAAGCTACCCAACGTGCAGCATCACCATGCAACTCTTTTGTTCTTGTCGCTAATACAACAAAGCCACCAACTATTGGAAGCCAAATTATTAAACTTAATAAGTAATTACCTAAATTCATAATACTAGTTTACCCTCTACCTATACTGATATTAGCAAAATCATAAATAACAACACACCGACCATCATTACAAAAGCATAGTCAAATAGATACCCACGCTGAATTTTTCTAAAACTATCGCCGGTATGATAAATTAGACTAGATGTGCCATGTACAATCGTTTTATCTATGATAAAGATATCTACTGCTTTCCATAGGAAAGTACTAATAGCCAAGAAGATATTAACAAATACAACATCATAAAGAGTATCAATAAAGTATTTCTTAACTAAAATATGATAAACAATACCAAATCCAGACTTAGCATTTGCAAGGACTCTTGGTATAACTGGCAACCATATATACAAGATATAAGCCAAAACTAAAGCACTAAAAGCTAACCAAAATGGTACTGTTGATATTGAATGTTTTATAAATGCTATAGAACTAGCAGTAGCAGGTTCACTAGCAAGATGCGCTGTGACCGATTCTCCACCTAGTCCCGCCTGAACATATGAAGTTATAGTATCACCAAATAAACCATGACTTTGCGATAAAATACTTGTGAAGAAATATTCTCCAACAAATACTGAAGGTATAGCCAGCAATACTAATGGAATTAATATACTAAACGGCGACTCTTTGATATGAGACTTTTCTTCTTCTGACATTCTTTCTTTACCGTGGAATACCAAGAAAAACATTCTAAAGATATAAAAAGATGTCACAAATGCACATGCCAATACCATATAGTATGCAAACTGGTGACCATATACAGTCGTAGACTGCGCTGCTTCAATAATCAAATCTTTTGAAAAGAAGCCTGCGAATGGAGGTAATGCTGCAAGTGCCCAAGCACCTATAAGCATACACAAACATGTAACAGGCATATACTTTCTCAAACCACCCATTCTACGAATATCTTGCTCGTGATGCATCGCAACTATTACAGAACCAGCCGCCAAGAATAACAATGCTTTAAACATAGCATGCGTCATCAGATGGAACATCCCAATAGAAAATGCTCCAGCACCTTGAGCTACCATCATATACCCAAGCTGAGAAAGGGTACAATATGCAATTACTCTTTTTATGTCTGTCTGCACTATCGCAATTAAACCCATAAACAAACATGTAATCGCACCAATAATAAGTACAAAACTTAGTACTGCAGGTGATAGTACAAACATTGGAGAAAGTCTAGCAACCATAAATACGCCAGCTGTAACCATTGTAGCAGCATGGATTAGTGCCGAAATAGGTGTCGGACCTTCCATCGATCCTTCTAGCCATGAGTGTAAAGGAAACTGTGCAGATTTACCCATCGCACCAATAAATAATAGCGAACACATCAGTGTAACAGGGCTAAAGCTCATACCTAAGAAGTGAATAGTTTGAGTATTATCAATATTTGATAAAGCTGCAAACACCGCTGTATAGTCAACAGATCCAGTGTATAAAATAACTGCCCCAATACCTAGCAAAAAGCCTAAATCACCAATTCTATTTACAATGAATGCTCTCAAGCTAGCAACGTTAGCTTTATCTCTATTAAAATAAAATCCAATTAGTAGGTATGAAAATAAACCAACGCCTTCCCATCCAAAAAATAGTAATAAGAAGTTATTACCCATAACTAGGCATAGTATTGCAAAGGTAAATCCTGAAATATATGCAAAAAATCTTGCATAGCCTTCTTCACCTTTCATGTAACCAATAGAGTAAACATGCACTAATGTCGATACAAAAGTTACTATCAACATCATGTATACAGTTATTTTATTTACAGTAAAACCAACATCAAATGTAAACTTATCTGAAATCGGAGCCCACTGGTAGTAACTAACAGAATAAACTTCTGATCCAGCAAAAACACCATAGGCTAAAATTACACTAAGGACAAAAGAAAGGCCACATAAAGAAATTGTAAAAAAGTTAACGCCTGCATTCTTTACAGACTTACCGCCAAATCCAGCAATCAGAGCACCAAGCAATGGTGATAACACTATGACTGCTATTAATACAGCTGCTACTTGAGTATTTATTATCATAGCTTGCTCTTAACCTCTTAGTGTATTGAGTTTACTTAAATCAATAGTTTTACGTTTTCTAAATATTGCAACAACAATAGCTAAACCAATTGCTGTTTCTGCTGCTGCCACAGCCATTATAAAGAAAACAAAAACGCCGCCCATCGCTTGATGGTGCATATTAGCAAATATCAGAAAATTAGTGTTAACTGCTAGAAGCATCAATTCTATCGACATTAAAAGTATAAGAATATTTCTTCTGTTTATAATTACGCCTGCAACACTTATTACAAATAGCAATGTACTAAAAATTAAACCATTCGTAACTGAAACTGAAATACTATTCATCTCTAGCGCCCTCTCTATTACTTGATATCTTAACCATAGTTAGACGATCTTTTGCTCTAACTTTGACCTGTTGTGCAGGATTTACAGACTTGTTACCTTTACGTTTAGATCTTAATGTTAGTGTAATTGCCGCTGCCATTGCTGCTAATAAAATAAAATCAACTAATTCAAACACATATAGATTACTATTATCAAACATTGTTAGACCTATAACTTTAAGTCCACCAACACCTCCCTGCATAGAGTCTCCTGCGAATACTTTAGTAGCAGCATAGCTAATCACAGTAGCAAATATTGCACAAACTATAATAGCCGCAAAAGCATAGAAAAATCTTCCGACTCTACCTTGTTTCTCAACATGTAGATCCAGCATGAATACTACGAACAAAAACATTACTAAAACTGCACCAACATATACAACTATAAGCAACAATGCTAAGTATACTTGTTGAAAAATTATCCACACAGCTGCTGTAAATACAAATGTAAAAATCATTGCTATTACAGAGTTTACTGGATTATTTGCCAAAACTAGCACTAAAGCAGAAATAATAGCCAGTGATGCAAATATGTAAAATAAAATATCTGTTACTACCATTTCTCTACCTAAAATCCTTATCTTGTAATCTATCTGCTGCTATCTGTGCCTCGTATTTATCACCAATAGCTAAAAGCTTAGCTTTTGTCATAATATTTTCACCACGCTCTTCAAAGTGATACTCAAGAATATTGGTCTCAACAATAGAATCTACTGGACAAGACTCTTCACAATAACCACAAAAAATACACTTAAATAAATCAATTTCATAACTAGATGTTCTACGTGACCCATCTTCTCTTTCAGTAGAGTTAATTGTGATTGCTAATGCTGGACATACAACTTCACATAGCTTACAAGCAATACATCTTTCTTCACCGTTCTCATAACGTCTTAAGGCATGTAACCCTCTAAATCTATTAGATATCGGAGTTTTCTCATCAGGATATTGCACAGTAACCTTACGTGTAAAAAAGTGCTTACCTGTTACCTTCATCCCTTTTAGAAGTTCCCAAAGTAGAAAGGTTTTGAAAAAACTTGTTATATTTCTCATAATATCATCCTTTTTACCACCAAGGTCCTACACCAAACCTAACCATACAAGCCACTACTACAACCCAAACAAATGTTAAAGGTATAAATATTTTCCAACCTAGACGCATGATTTGATCATATCTATATCTAGGGAATGTCGCACGCACCCACAAGAACATAAACATAAATATACCAGTTTTAGTAAACAACCATACAACTCCAGGCACAAAGCTAAATACCGCTTCTAAAGGAGTAGCCTCGAATGGAGAACACCAGCCTCCTAGAAACATGATAGAGGTTAAGATACTGATCAAAATCATATTTGCATACTCTGCTAAGAAGAAAAGTGCAAATCTAGATCCTGTATACTCAATATGATGACCAGCAATAATTTCTGACTCACCTTCAACCACATCAAAAGGTGCTCTATTAGTCTCAGCAATACCTGCGATGAAGTATACTACGAATAATGGGAACAAAGGTATAAAGTACCAATGCCACAAACCTCCAGTTTGAGATTCAATAATCCCAGTTATTCCCATAGATCCTGCTGCAATTACAACACCAACGATTGCAAATCCCATAGCTAATTCATAAGATACAACCTGCGCACCTGCTCTAAGAGCACCAAACAAAGAATATTTACTATTAGATGCCCATCCTGCTATTACAATCCCATACACTGAGAAAGATGTCATTGCTAATATATATAGAAGCCCCAAATTCATATCTGACAATACTACACCTTTTGAAAAAGGAATAACTGCCCAAGCAGCATAAGCAGGAGCAAATGCTAATATCGGAGCTATGAAAAACAAATACCTATTTGAATTTGTTGGGACAATAATCTCTTTAAGAAAAAGTTTTAAAGCATCAAATATCGGCTGTAACAATCCAAACGATCCTACTCTATTTGGACCTATTCTATCTTGCATATAACCAATAACCTTACGCTCAGCGTATGTATAATAAGCAACTACAAGTATAAGAGGAATAACTATTAACAACACATAAAGCACTGTCCATAATATATATGCTAGCATATTATTTAACCTCCTTCACAAGCTTAATACTTACATTATCACCTGATAAAAACGCCTTGTACAATGATCTTGGTATCATAATATTTTTAGCCTGCAAACTAGAATCAACTATTACTTCTGGCATTATCTCATTATCAATATCATAGATTTTAACAACACCAACGCCAGCTTTTAGACCAATTTCATCAGCCAGTTCTCGTGAAATTCTAACTCCAGAAAAACGCTTAGCATCACGAGTTTTCTGTAAAGGTTCTGCTCTTCTAAGTAAGCTACTAGTGCTATACATACAATTTGATGCAACAAATGCAATCTCTTTTTGATAATCTAAATTTGCATTAAGAATCTGAGCAACATGATTAATGCCTACTCTAGCTCTATGAGCATAAGCATCAGTAGTGACTTCTGATATTGAACTATACTCAAAACCTTCCAATTCTAAGAGATTACCAACAACTCCTAATACTCGCCACAGTTCTTTATTTTCAGCATATGGTTTTACCACTTGATTAAATGCTTTAGTATTACCAAATAAATCAACAAAACTTCCACTTGTTTCATAATGAGTAGCTACAGGTAAAATAATATCTGAAACATCTTTTGTAAACTTATCAGCAAATGCAGTAAAACTAACAACGATATCTATATTATCAAATGCCTCTCTTAGTTTCTGTTCACCATATAAACAATCTTTAGTTAACTCAGTGTGAGCAGTGAATAAAAGCTTAGTAGCTGTTTGACCATTCAAACACTTATATGTACTAAATTTAGATTTAGAAGAGCTAAATATTCTCTCAGCTGCGACCGAATTAACATCACTAGCTAACACCCCTCCTTTTACACCAATAACTTTTTCCAGTATCTCCAAAATACTGAATACTGCTTCAAAGCTGCTACTATTAACAATATCTTGGCCAACAATGATTTTTGGATTCTCTGCCGCAACAATTCTATCTGCAGTTTCTCTAACTTCTGCTGCTGGATCAACTTTTCTCAAAATTTCATCCAAGTCACCATATGGTAGATTTGCTCTTACAAAAATTGCTTTTAATAAAGATAATGCAATATATTGAATATTATCAGCAGCTAGTTTGACTTGTTTAACATCATAGTTAAAATCATAATCACAAATATTCCAAGCTACCAATTTAGCATTATTTTTTTCTACAGCATCTTTAACTGCAATATTAACTAGTGGATACTCTTTTCTAATATTTGATCCAAAAACCAAAATAAAATCACTTTCACGAATATTATCTAATGAACAATTAAAGCCTTTACCAGCACTTATTCTAGCTATATCAGCATACTGCCTTACTCTACCATCAATATTAGTAGATCCAACACCAGCTAATAGCTTTTTCATTAAGTACATCTCTTCAGATGTTGCAGACTCTGATACAATAGCTGATATAGCATCAGCACCATCTTTTTCTTTGGTTTTCTCAATTGCCACCTTGATAAAATCAAGCGCTTCTTCCCAAGATACTTCGACCCATCCACTAGATTTTTTAATCATCGGCTTTTCAATTCTTTCTGGGCTATATAATCCTGTATACTCAAATCTATCTCTATCAGCTATCCACGTACCAGTAATTTCACTCTCTCTAGGAACAGTTCTGACAATTCTATTTTGATAAACATGAGCATTAATCTCTGTAGCTAAAGCATCTCCTGAGGATACTGTAGAAAATTGTTTTAACTCCCATGCTCTAGCTTTGAATCTAAAAGGCTTAGATGTCAACGCACCAACAGGACAAAGGTCTATCACATTCCCTGAAATTTCTGAGTCAACCATATCTCCTGAAACATATGTACTGATAGCAGAATGATCTCCCCTGCCCATAACGCCTAATTCTTTAACTCCAGCAACCTCTTCACCAAAACGAACACAGCGTGTACACAAAATACATCTAGTCATATCCGTAGCAACTAAAGGACCTAGTTCAGGATCTTCAACAGCTCTTTTTGTCTCATGATATTCAGAAGTTGTATTACCATATCCCATAGCGATATCTTGAAGCTCACACTCTCCACCTTGATCGCAAATCGGACAATCTAATGGATGATTTATTAATAAAAACTCCATTACATCTTTTTGCATTTGCAAAGCCTTCTCCGAACGAGTTTTGACTTTCATTCCATCCATAATTGGAGTAGCACATGCCGGAGAGGCACGTCTAGCACCTTCCATATCAACTAAGCACATCCTACAATTAGCAGCTACAGATAGCTTTTTGTGATAGCAAAATCTAGGAATATAAATACCATTAGCATCTGCTACTTCTATTATTGACTGATTTGGCAAAGCCTCATAGCTTTTACCATCAATCTCTACATTTATTTTTTTGGATTCTTTATTGTCTGACACTGAACTACCTCAATCAACTATTGATCCACTATACTTTTACCACCATTTTCAATCATATATACAAACTCTTCTCTGAATTTATTTATATAACTTTGGACTGGCCATGCCGCAGCATCTCCAAGACCACAAATAGTGTTCCCTTCTATATTAGTTACCACTCTCACTAAAGTGTCGATATCTTCAAGCTTTCCTTCACCAGCAACAATTCTATGCAATGTACGAGCTAACCAGCCAGTACCTTCTCTGCATGGTGTACACTGACCACAAGACTCCTCATAATAGAAATCTGCTAATCTAGCTAGTGTTTTTACCATACAAGTTGTTTCATCTAAAACAACTACTGCTCCAGATCCTAGCATAGAGCCAGCTTCAGCTATAGACTCATAGTCCATAGTAACCTTAAGCATCTCTTCACCCGTAAGAATCTTAGAAGAACTTCCTCCAGGTATTACAGCCTTTAGCTTATGGCCATTACGAACACCACCACACATTTCTAAAACATCTTTGAAAGGAGTGCCTAGACCTATTTCCATGACTTTTTGATGCTTAACATGACCAGAAATACAAAAAAGCTTAGTACCGCCACTTTTTTCAGTTCCAAGATTTTTAAACCATTGACCGCCATGCTGTAAAATTACTGGTGCCGATGCGTAAGTCTCAGTGTTATTTATATTGGTTGGTCTACCATAAAGACCTTTGAAAGCAGGAAATGGTGGCTTAAATCTTGGGCGACCTTTTTTGCCCTCCAACGAATTAAGCAATGCTGTCTCTTCACCACAGATATAAGCCCCTGCACCAATCGCAGAATACAAATCAAATGAAATGCCTGAAGATTTAATATTTGACCCCAACAATCCTGTTTGATAAGCCTCTATCAAGGCATCTTCAAACCTTGCAATAGGTTCGTAAAACTCTCCTCGCGTATAGTTATAGCCAGCCGTAGCGCCGACCACATATCCGGCAATAACCATACCCTCTATTAATTGATGAGGATTATTACGCATTATTTCTCTATCTTTACAAGTACCTGGCTCCCCTTCATCAGAGTTACATACAACATATTTCTGCCCCGGTGTATTGCGTGGCATAAAGCTCCACTTAAGGCCAGTAGGGAACCCAGCCCCACCACGACCTCTAAGCCCTGATATCTTAAGCTCTTCAATAATCTGTTCAGGTGGAATCTTCTCTGTTAAAATTTTATTCCAATAAGAATAACCTCCTACAGATAGGTAAGACTCCAAGCTGTACGGCTTATCCAAATGTAGGGTACGAAAACAAACTTCATTTGCCATATATAACTACTCCAAAGAATCAATTATTTGATTCACTTTTTCTATAGTTAGATTTTCATAAAAAATCTTGTCAACCTCAAGCATAGGCGAGCCACAACAAGCTCCCTGGCACTCAACTTCTTTTAGGGTTATGCGACCATCTTTCGTAGTCTCTCCAGGCTTGATTCCAAGTTTTTTCTCAATATGCGCCAATATATCATACGCGCCATTTAACATACACGAAACATTTGTACATAAATTCAATTTATGTCTACCCACAGGTTTTAGTTCATACATACAGTAAAACGTAGCGACTTCATAAACATCGACTTTACTAACTTGCAAGTATTCAGCAAGAGCTGTTTGTAAGTCGTCTGTTAAATAGCCACCATTTTGATCTTGTAAAATATGCAACCCTTCCAAAATCGCAGATCTACGCTGATCCGCTGGAAATTTACTCAAAACCCTATCTATATCTTCTTTCGCTTGTGGCAGTATCAAATCTACTAAAGACATCTTTTTCCTCTATCTATCTACATCACCAAACACAACATCTATCGTAGAGATAATCGCTGGAGTATCTGCTAACATATGCCCTGACAACAACTCATCCATAGCGCTTATGTGAGTAAATCCCGGCGCTTTCATCTTAAGTCTATAAGGCTTATTTGCTCCATCAGACTTAATATATACACCAAACTCACCTTTAGGATGCTCCGTACCAACATAAACCTCTCCCTCAGGAGTACAATAACCTTCAGAAAAAAGCTTAAAATGATGAATAAGCTCTTCCATATTATTTTTCATTGCATTTCTTTTTGGAGGTACAACTTTGTGATTATCTGAAAGAACAGATCCCGGATTAGCTCGTAACCAATCAACACACTGTTTAATTAGCTTATTTGATTCGCGCATTTCTGCCATTCTGACAAGATATCTATCATAACAATCGCCATTAGCACCAACAGGAATATCAAAATCAAGCTTATCATAAACCTCATAAGGTTGAGATTTTCTAAGATCCCAAGCCACACCACTACCTCTCAACATTGGCCCAGCAAAGCCAAGCTCAACCGCTCTTTCTGCTGTAACAACACCAATATCCACAGTTCTTTGTTTCCAAAGCCTGTTATCTGTTAAAAGTGTATCTATCTCATCTAGAGATTTATCAAAATCGACAACAAAAGAATCTAAAAAGTCCAATATACCACCTTGTCTGTTAGCATTTATTTTTTTGGTTTTTCTTTTGCTTGTAAATCTAGTTTGCTTATATTGTGGCATTTGTGTTGGCAAATCTCTAGCCACACCTCCTGGTCTAAAATATGCAGCGTGCATACGAGCACCAGAAACAGCTTCATAACAGTCAAATAAGTCTTCTCTAACCCTGAAAGCATACAAAAATACTGTCATAGCACCTAAGTCGATACCACACGCAGCAACCCAAAGCAAATGATTAAGAATCCTTGTCATTTCAGCAAACATCACACGAATGTACTGAGCTCTTTCAGGAACCTCAAGTTCCAAAAGCTTCTCGATCGCCATCACGTAAGCATGCTCATTACACATCATCGAGACATAATCCAATCTATCCATATAGCCAATACTTTGATTATATGGTTTAAATTCAGCAAGTTTTTCTGTTCCTCTATGAAGTAAGCCAACATGAGGATCAGCCCTAACAACCATCTCTCCATCTAGCTCTAAAATAAGTCTAAGAACACCATGCGCAGCAGGATGAACTGGACCAAAATTTAGTGTATAGTTTTTATACTCTGCCATTGTTACAAACCCATAATTTTATTGATTGCGAATTACTCTTGGTGCATTGACCCTATCATCAATCTCTACAGGTTCATAAACAACCTTACCAAGATTTTCATCATAACGCATCTCCACATAACCTGTCTGAGGAAAATCTTTTCTCAAAGGATGCCCCACAAATCCATAGTCAGTAAGTACTCTACGTAAGTCTGGGTGATTATTAAAATAGATCCCAAACATATCATAAACTTCTCTCTCAGCCCAATTAGCGGAAGGCCAAAGATCCTCAACCGAGTCAACCATAATAATCTGAGCATCTTTTAATTTACATTTGACACGAACTCGAACATTATTAGCCATACTTAGCAACTGATAAATAATCTCAAATCTATTATTAACATCAGCAGTTTTAAAGTCCTGTTGCCTCCCTCTTGAAAAACCTGTTTGTGAAACAGTCTTACCCACTTGCCAATCAGACTGACCATAAGTCAAGTAATCAACAGCCGTGATATCAGTAAGTTGCCTGAAGTGATACTCTTTCTTAAGTTTCCTTAGCACAAGATGTATGTCGCGCTGATCTTTAATAGAAATATTAATCTCACCATATGCAACATAACACTCAACACCAAAACCGTTCAATATCTTTTCCACATTATTAAAATGATCTTGTAATCTGGCATTCACGATCACTTCCTCGCTATAGTATCTTTTCTAATTATTTTGTTCTGCAGCTGTATTATCCCATAAACTAAAGCTTCTGCAGTCGGAGGACATCCTGGAACGTATATATCTACAGGAACAATTCTGTCACACCCTCTCACCACAGAGTAAGAGTAGTGATAGTATCCACCACCATTTGCACACGAGCCCATAGAAATCACCCACTTAGGATCTGGCATCTGATCATAGACTTGACGTAGTGCTGGAGCCATCTTATTACAAAGTGTACCAGCAACGATAAGAACATCTGATTGCCTAGGAGACGGTCTAAAAACAATACCAAACCTATCTAAGTCATACCTAGCAGCACCAGCATGCATCATCTCAACTGCACAACAAGCCAAACCTGTAGTTACAGGCCACAATGAACCAGTGCGCACCCAATTTATAAGTGCATCCGCACTTGCAGTTATAAAACCTTTATTCTCGTTACCTATTCCCACTCTAAAGCTCCTTTTTTCCAGGCATATATCAAGCCCAAGAATAGTACCACCAAAAATATAATCATCGCAAAAAAAGCATGATTTGAAATAGCAGGCATTCCAGCACTAGCCTTTAAATTTATACCCCAAGGAATGATGAACGCCAACTCCAAATCAAATACTAAAAACAGTACTGCTATTAGGTAAAAACGAACATCTAATTTTTCTCTAGCATCTCCGAAGGTAGGAAACCCGCACTCAAAAGTCTCTCCTTTCGTTGCATTCGGATTATTGGCTCCAACAATCATCGATAAGATTTTACCGATCATTGCAAATGCTGCCCCCAAACCAAAGGCTATGATAAAAAATATCAATATTGGTGCAAATTCTGCATAAACATTGGCGCTCATAGAAAAAGATTGATAAAAATAATTAGTTCGTTAATGATAGCACAATTAGAGCTTAAGTACAAAGTCATAAGAAATTTTAAACCTTATAGATACTATAAAATAATTAATTAGAACTACAAAAACCTAAAATCGTTAAACACTATAGCCTCTAAAGGCTTTACTTAGTCAAGCTTTTCACATAATCTTTAATATTAGAATTTTATACATAATTTATAAACAACATAAGATGAACTCAAATAACTTTAACCTAAAACAATATGGCTTTAAGATTACTCAACCACGAGTTGAAATACTTAAACTTTTTGAAGAAAATACAGACAGGCATCTTAGTCCTGATGATGTTTTTTCTAAGCTTAAATCTGAAGGAAGTAATACAGGCATAGCTACAGTTTATAGAGTACTTAATCAGTTTGAATCAGCGGGAATAATAAGCCGACTCAAGCTAGACTATGATCAAGTTATGTATGAGCTAAATCAAGGAGATCACCATGATCATATCATCTGTGTCTCATGTAACAAAATACAAGAATTTTATAGTGAAGAAATCGAAGCCATGCAGAAAAAAATAGTTGAGTCTCTCGGAGCTGAAATGGTTGACCGCAGTCTAAATATATATATTAAATGTAAATCTTGCTTAAAAAAGTAACTTCTAATACTCGAAAATTTCATCATACACTGTTTGCAAGAGAGTATTATCGCTCTCTGTTAAAAAATATAAGCTATTACCTTTAGCTCCATAACCAACCAGATTAGTACTTGAGATGCCCAGCCTATCTGAAAGGTCCTTAAACAACTGAGGTATCTTATCTAAACCATTTCCAATTAAGGCAGTTAAAGATAAATTACGCTCAAATTCAAAACAATCAAGATGTAAGGCAGTTAAATCACTAATTACAGAATTTTCTATAAATTTATCAAGTCTGTTAATAACAAATGAGAATTCTTTGTCACTCAAACTAACTATAACTGGCGTTACTCCATATTTTTTTAGCAGGGAAAAAATATCAGGAGCCACATCTGATATATCTCTATCTTGAAGTTTTATTTTCATCAGAATTTGTTCATGCTTTTCTATAATAGCCCTCACTCCATCTCTATTAACTAACTCTTGATTATCTACAATATAAGTTCCTCCTTTATTGGGATCAAATGTTGACCCGACAAATACTTTTGTTCCACTTCTTATTACAGGCCAAAGTGTATCAGGATGTAAAACCTTAGCACCAAAACTTATCAATTCAATAGCCTCCTCAAAGTTTATCTGCCTTATTACTTGAGATTTAGGTATCAATCTTGGATCAGCTTGATGTATACCTGCAACATCTGTCCAAATATACAGCATATTTGCATTTATAGCCTCAGCAATCAATGCTGCTGAGTAATCACTCCCTCCTCGACCTAACAATATTGTTTCATTATCTAAGTTTGAACCAATAAAGCCGCTCATGACATATATCTTTTCCGGATCAGAAAGATATTTTCTCGTCTGATTTTTTATGTTTTCTAATAAAGGCTTAGCTTCAATATAGCTACGATCGGCTTTAATAATTTTTCAAGCATCTACATACTTTGAATTTATGCCTTGCACTTTCAAAACCTGATTAAAAATATATGCTGAAACCCTCTCTCCAAAAGATAAGATCTGTGACTGTAATCATAAATCCAATTCTTCACTTACATACAGTCTCTGACAAAGCTCCTCGAGCTCACTAAATAGACTCTCTACATTAGAACTCTCTGCTGGCAGAACAGATTCAACAATAGGATCTATGATAAGATGAAGGTCTTTAAATATTTTTTTATAGCTATAAATATCGCTTTTTATAAGCCTCTCTAATAAATTAGTAACTCCAGCTTGCGCACTGACAACAACAACTGTTATACCTTCATTGTTTTTGACTATGTCAACACATTTATATAGCTGCGATAGTTGCGACACTAGTTCCACCAAATTTTGCTACACTGATTTGTTTTTTCATAATTTTTTTACTGATTCATGTTACATTTAAATATAATCCAAATGATAATCATTATCAATAAATAAACAGCGGAGATAAAATTTGAATTTACAATCACAACAAATGATGTTAGAAAATCAAGCAACTTGGGAGTCTAATGCTAGAAGCTATCCTAGAAAAAATCCTTTAGTTATAAAAAAGCTCAAGGTGTTTATTTAACAGACATTGAGAATAAACATATATAGATTGCTTAGCGGGAGCTGGAACTATTGCTCTTGGACACAATGATCCTGAAATTACAAATGCCATATCACAAACTCTAAACAACGGGGTTCCGATACATACATTAGACTTGCTTACAGAAGAAAAACATAGCTTTATGGAGGGGCTACTAAATACTCTACCCCAGTCTTATCATGGCAAAACAAAAGTTCAATTTTGTAGCCCAAGTGGTTCTGATGCAGTTGAGGCAGCAATTAAACTATGCAAAACAGCAACAGGTAGAGAGAATATAATTGCTTTTCATGGTGCCTATCATGGTATGACTCATGGAACACTTTCTCTTATGGGTAATTTAGAACCAAAACAAGATATTGCCGGACTTACTCCCTATATACATTTCCTACCCTACCCTTATTCATATCGTTGCCCTTTTGGTCTAAAAGACGAACAAAGCGTAGACATAAATATTCAAATGATCTCTCGCTTATTAAAAGATCCTGAAAGTGGTATAAAAAAA
The DNA here is from genome assembly GCF_001042525.2 of Francisella orientalis FNO12. Taxonomy (NCBI): domain Bacteria; kingdom Pseudomonadati; phylum Pseudomonadota; class Gammaproteobacteria; order Thiotrichales; family Francisellaceae; genus Francisella; species Francisella orientalis. The sequence continues at coordinate 1,747,854 of NZ_CP011921.2, forward strand.
CCAGCCGCAATCATACTGGAACCCGTACAAGGTGAAGGAGGTGTAATCCCAGCTCCTGTAAAATGATTAAAGGCAATAAGAGAGCTAACTGAAGAGCTAGATATACCTCTAATTGTTGATGAAGTTCAGTCTGGTATTGGCAGAACGGGATACTTATATGCTTTTGAAAAAGCCGGTATTGATCCAGGTGTAATTGTTCTATCTAAAGCACTTGGTGGAGGATTGCCAATATCTGTAATACTATACAAAAGTTATTTAGATACTTGGAAGCCTGGTGATCATACAGGAACATTTCGTGGTAACGTGCTTGCAATGGTTGCAGGAAGCGTTGTTCTAAAAAGAGTAAACAATACTGACTTCCTAGAACAAGTAAGTAAAAAAGGTAATTATCTACTCGACAAACTCCGTAGCCTAAAAAAACAAATATAACATTATTGGTGATGTTCGCGGTTCGGGCTTGATGATTGGTATGGAAATAGTTGATATATCTTCAAAGCTGGACTCAATCGGTAGCTTGCCTGCTGATGGAAAAAAAGCTCTAGCAATCAAAAAAACTTGTTTTGACATGGGATTGATAGTTGAGTTAGGCGGTCGCTTTGGAGGAACTATTAGACTATTACCTCCTTTAACAATAACTATTAAACAAATCAATGAAGTAGTTAAAATATTAGAAGACTCAATTAAGGAGAATATATGAGTCTAAATCTTGATAGTTACTTTCTAAACAGCTCTATAGAAAGTACTAATGCATATAAACAAAGTATAAAAGATACTTTAGAAATAATCACAGCTAACTTAAAGAGCTCTAATATTTTTAGTGGGCAAGAGACAAGGCAACTAGAAGGATTGACTGCTCAATATAAGATAGATAAAGAACCTAAAAAATTAGAGAATATAATCCAGAATCAGCTTAGCGAGTTTTTTAAACATTCGCTGAATGTTAATTCCCCAACTTCTATGGCTCATTTACATTGCCCTGTAATGTTGTCCTCATTAGTTGCTGAAATATTTATCTCCGCTCTAAATCAATCTATGGATTCATGGGATCAAAGCCCTATTACCACATATATTGAACAAGCTGTTATTAACTGGTTTAGCTCTTTAATTTACAAAGATAATCCATGCTCAGATGGTATATTTACAAGTGGTGGAACTCAGTCAAACCTAATGGGACTACTTTTAGCAAGAGATCATTATTGTGAAAATGTTCTAAATCATAAAATAGCAGATTTAGGCTTGCCAAATATTGCTAATAAATTTCGTATCTTATGCACAGAAAAAACGCACTTCTCTGTACACAAATCTCTATCAATATTAGGATTAGGTAAAAACTCAATCGAACTAATAAAAACAGATGAGAATCTTAAATTAGATACTAAAGATTTAGCCTCAAGAATAGACTCTCTGAAAGTACAAGACTTGATTCCGATATATATAGTTACAACTATTGGAGATACTGACTTTGGTTGTATTGATAACATCAAGTCAATAGCAGAAATAGCAAATAAACATAACATATGGATTCATGCAGATGCCGCTGTTGATGGGGCTTTAATACTTTCAAATAAACACAAAGATCGACTAGTAGGTCTTGAACTTGTTGATTCTGTAACTATTGATTTTCATAAACTATTTTTTCAGCCTGTAAGTTGTGGGGCTTTTTTCTGTAAAGATAAACAAGCATTCAAGCTTCTGAGCTACCATGCTGATTACTTAAACCCTGATGAAGATGGCTTTGATACTATAAATTTAGTAGATAAATCGATACAAACAACTCGTAGGTTTGATGCTCTAAAAATATTTATCTCATTACAAAATAGTGGTACTGAGTTATTTGCAAAATGGATTGATCATATTATTGAGATTACAAATATAACGATAACAACCATAGAAGAAGACAATAACCTACAACTAGCCTTTGAAGAGCAACAACACTTAAGCAATCATCTAAATACAATTGTTTTTAGGTATTATGATAAAAATTTAAGTTCTAACACTCTAAATTTAATTAATAGAGAGATTCATAAGCTTATATTTCATAGTGGCAAATTTGCTATAGCTCAGACAAAAATAAATAAGAATATTTACTTGAAAAATCACCTTAGTTAATCCAATGATAACATCAGAACTGATAAGTGCCTGTCTCAAGCAAATAAAACACTATAGCAACTTAGTCAAAAATCAAATAGAGGCAAGCCAACAATGAATAAGTACGCAAATAGAATAACTCTAAAAAATTTTTTAAATTGTTACTACCGTGAGTTTAACAATTATGAATTATCCCAAAACAATGATGGTGGTTATAAGTTTAATATCTTTTTGAAATCTATAGATTCTAGTTTTAAAACTAATGTAAAAATTTCTCCAATATTGAAATCTCCAATATGGGAGTTACCATGCTATTTAGTAAAACAAGATGAAAAAATAAAGCTCGACCCTCTTGAAGCTGTATTTTTAATTAGCAAGGAGTTAGAAAGCTCTAATGTAATTGCCTTCGATGAGTTATTAGAGAGGATAACCAACTCCGCAACAAATATTACTCAGATATTACATTACAGAAAACACAAAATTGATGATGCCTTTGGATATGAAAACTCATTTATCACAAATGAGCAAAACTTAATAAGAGGTCATAGATTACAACCAGATCCTAAGAGTAGAGAAGGCTTTTATAAGGAAGAGTTCGTACAATATTCTCCAGAAACAAATGGCAAGTTTCAGCTTTATTATATGTATATAAGTAAAGATATTTTAGAATCACAATCATTACTTGAAAAAAATACAGATGAGATTTTTTCAGACTTCCTGAAAAATGAGAGTATATACTATAAATCTGATAAAGATTACCAATTATTTGCTGTACATCCTTGGCAAGCAAAATACTTGACAAAACATGATGAAATCCAAAAGTATAAAGCTCAAAAAAAGATAATAGATATTGGCATAACAGGCCCTTGGTTTTATCCAACAACCTCTGTTAGAACTGTGTACTCTCCACAAGCCAACATTATGCTGAAATTCTCGCTAAATATCGCCATAACAAATTCAGTAAGAACGAATTTGGCCAAAGAATGTAACAGAAGTTTGGCAGTTCATAAACTATATACAAATCATTTACAGACCATCTTAAATAATGAGTTCCAATACTTTAAGCTAATTACAGATCCTGCTTATTGTGCAATAAAAGTTAATAATAAAATTTTTGATCCAAGTATATGCATCATGCGCAATACCAATTTTAATCATCAAGATGATATTGCATGTATTGCAAGTCTAACTGAACCTAATCCTTTTAATGAAGCTACCCGTATTAGTTCATTAATCCAATATTTCAGTGTACACAACAATATCTCTACTTACGAAGCTGCTATCTATTGGTTTGAGACTTACTTAACAGTAGCTATTACCCCTATACTTTGGCTGTACTCAAAATATGGTATTGCTCTAGAAGCTCATCAACAAAACTTGCTAGTCAAAATAGAGCATGGACTACCAGTTGAAAGCTATTATCGTGATAGCCAAGGATATTATTATATAAAAGATCATCCAGAGCTCAAAAAAGCTAATTTTGGAGATATCAGTAGTCTATGTGGAGAATCTGAGGACTTTATAGATCATCATTTTTGCTACTACTTCATTGTGAATCAACTTCTTTCTGTAATAGAAACCATTACAAATACTGGCTATATTAGCGAACAAGATTTAATAAAAATAACTATAGATTTCTTAGAGGGCTTCCTAGAAAAGTATAAAACCTGCGATAAATTTATCAAAAAGATTCTGAATATAGATCAATTACCTCTAAAGGCTAATCTACGCACAAGACTTAGTGGGCTTGATGAACTACAAGCTCCTTTAACTAATCAATCTATTTATGTAAATACAAACAATCCTTTTAAGGAGGTTATATGAAAATCTATGACATCATTGGCATAGGAATTGGTCCTTTTAATCTTGGACTAGCAGCATTATTAAACGATAAACCTATCAACTGTCTTTTCTTTGATAAAAAAAGAAAACTTCTCTTGGCACCCTGGTTTGATGATGAACTGGACAACATTACAAGTACCATTTCTGGCTGATTTAGTAACTATGGCTGATCCAACTAGTGAGTTTACTTTTCTAAATTACTTACATCAAAAAAACCGTATGTATAAATTTTACTTCAAAGAAAATTTCTTTATACCTAGACAAGAGTATAACGACTATTGCTTATGGGTATCACAAAAGTGTAATTCTTGTAAATTTGGCTTTGAAGTTATAAATATAGAGCATCAAATAGACTCCCTGAACGAGGCTTGGTGCATCACAGTAAAAGATAAAGATAATCTAAAACAGCAATACTTAACAAAGAACATTGTACTTGGGTTAGGTACATCTGCATATTTGCCAAGTAAACTTCAGAATAAAGCAAACATTCACCATAGTAGTGAATATCTGAATATAAAAGATCAAGCTCTAAAAGATCAGCACATAACACTGATAGGCTCTGGTCAAAGTGCTGGAGAGATATTTTTGGATTTGATGAAGTCAAAAGATGATTCTACAAAAATTAGCTGGTTAACTAGAAGTAAAGGCTTTTTCCCAATGGAGTATTCTAAACTTGGTCTAGAACACTTCTCGCCTGATTATATTGAGTATTTTTATAACCTACCTAACTCAGAAAAGCCTAAACTTCTAAGTGAACAAGATCTACTCTATAAAGGATTTAGTGCTGAAACAATATCTGATATTTATGATGTCCTTTATGAACAATCTATAGAAAATAAAAACAATGCTGAATTGATTGCAAACTGTGAATGCTTAAATATTAATAACTCACAAGATAAATTTCTCTGCTCTTTTTATCATAGTCAACAAAATCAAGAGTTCTCAATCGCAACAGATAGAATTATTGCAGCAACCGGATATAAAGCAAATATAAATAATGTCCTCAAAAATATAGAAGCACTAATTCAACGAGATGATAGCAATAATCTCAAGATATCTCGTGATTATAAAATAATCACACAAAATACGTCTTTAAACATTTTTGTCCAAAATGCTGAAATCAACTCTCATGGTGTAGGTACTCCTGATTTAGGGTTAGGAGGTTATAGAAATGCTGTGATAGTAAATACTCTTCTTAACAAGGAGATATACAAAGTATCTTCTCGAACGATTTTCTCAACCTTTAGAGTTCCAAAAAAATACTTAACACAAAGAGCAAATATTAAAGTCGCATAAAATATTAGGAGACTATTTATATGAAAAATAAAATAAACTACTACAAGATAGCTAGCACAAGACTATTAGAAAAGATAATTTCAGAATTTAGTTATGAAGGAATTTTTAAGCCACTACAAAAAGATATAGATCAAGAAGTATATACTTTAGAAATAAACTCCAACCTATATTACAAATTTAAGGCTGTACAAAGAATATACGGTAACTTAACTATTGAAAAGGACTCTGTAACAAGACATGAGAGTAATAGTATGGAGTCTGCTGATGATGCTATAAGACTTGTCATTGATACATTACCTATAACAAATATTGATTCTGTCACAACGGCACACTTCATAAAAGAGCTAAATAATACGATATATGCTGATATAGCTATCTTACAAAAAGATAATATCTCAGCAAAGGACATCTACAAACTTCCATACGCTTATATAGAAGGAAACATGACTGGTCACCCTTGGTTTGTGATTAATAAAGGTCGTATTGGCTTTAATGCATCAGACTATGCAAACTACACTCCAGAGATGCAAAAAATCATCAATTTAGTGTGGATTGCCGTAAACAAAAATTTAGTAACTTTTTCATCTATAGCAAGTACTGATTATCTACAAATTACCAATAAAGAAATTAACTCAGAAACCTTACTCAGTTTCAATAAAACTATAAAGATGAATGGTAAAAAGCCTAGTGATTTTTACATTTTACCTGTTCATCCATGGCAGTGGAAAAATGCTGTAATGCAACAGTTCACGAAATATATAGATGATAAAGATATTATATTTCTTGGTAAGTCTACCGATCAATACTTAGCTATGCAGTCAATAAGAACTATGTCTAATATTTCTCATCCTGAAAAACACAGTATAAAGCTACCTCTAAATATACTAAATACCGCGGTTTATAGAGGCCTACCCAAAGATCAAACAATTAATGCTCCAATGCTTACACAATGGATTAAGAATATAGTCCAAAAAGATGAGTTTTTAGCTAAAAAAAATTTCATACTTCTAGGAGAGTTAGCTAGTGCCTACTGCCATCATCCTTATCAGTCTGAAGTTCCTCAGGTACCATACTACTTTACAGAGCAGTTAGGAGCAATCTGGAGAGAAAGTATTCACACTAGACTTAAAAGTAGTGAACAGGCTATAACAATGACTGCTTTAACTTATGTTGATGCTAATGGTAAAAGTATTATTTGTGAAATGATCAAAGAATCATCTTTAGATATTGATAAATGGCTAGAAATGTTTTTTGAAAATACCGTCCCTGCTCTACTACATTTCTTATACAAATATGGCATGATTTTCTCTCCTCATGGAGAAAATAGTATATTAATCATAGAGGACAATCTCCCTGTTGGTCTAGCGACGAAAGATTTTGTCGATGATATAAATATATGCAAAAATCCTGTTGATGAGCTAAGATCCCTTCCACAACAGGTAAAAGATGACATTCCTCAAGTTGAAGATGATTACCTTCTGCAATTTATTCATACAGGATTATTCGTTGTTCACTATAGATATATCTCTTCGCTACTAGCAGACAAACTAAACTACCCCAAGCTTTACTTTTATCAAAAATTAGATGAATGTATACAAAAATATCAGGCAAGCAATCCTGAGCTAAAATCTCGTTTTGAACGTTTTGATTTATATAAACCAACTTTTACAAAACTATGTCTGAATAGGCTAAGAATTTTTGAAGTTGGATATAGTGATTATTCAGCAAGACCTAAGGTAATCTCTACAGAGCAACTTGATAATCCTCTTTATCTTGCTCAAAGCACCAAAAATATAGATAAGGACTTATTCAAGCATAATAGAGTGTCTTTTAGAGCATTTGACTTAGAACATGATTTAGATACTATTCACTCATGGTTGAATAAACCTCACGTAGCAAAATTATGGAGCCTGAATAAATCAAAGTCCGAGCTAAAAAAATATTTTTGCAATATGCTTTCAAAGCCTAACCAAAAATTACTTATATTATCGATAGATAACTCAGAAATCGCCTATGCTGAAATTTATAACACTCAGACTGATTGTATCGCCAATTATTTCTCTACTGATGATAATGAATATGGATGGCACCTGCTAATTGGCCTTGAAGAAGCTATAGGTAAAGGATATTCTAAATTACTTGTAGAAGCTCTTAGCAAATATTGCTTTGATATGCTTGGCACTAATAAAGTTATCTTTGAACCTGATGTTAGAGTGATCGCTTTTCAAAAAATTGCTCCTAAAATCGGATATTCAAATCTTGGTGAGATAGCCTTACCTGAAAAACAAGCATATCTATTTAGTTGTTCAAAGAGCTCTTTTATAGAGGGGGAAACATTATGATAGACTGCAATATTTTAAAATGGCCAATAGTTAAAATGCATTTCGGTAGCTCCCCAAGCTATAAAGATGTACTTAGCTGGTTAGATAAATGTTCTCAAATACTAAAGAAACAACAAAAATTCTTAGTAATTAGTACTTTTTCTGAACAATATCAGTTTGAGCATAAAGCACGATTAAAACAAGCAAAATGGTTTAAAGAGTCTAAACCTGAACTTGCTAAATGGTGTCTAGGTATGATTCGTGTCACAAATGATCCTATTATGATCAAAAAGATTAATGCTCCAGCAATGGCTAAAGGTATGCCCTTTAGCTGTATTGCTGTTGGTAATACATGCTCAGCATGGAAAAAAGCTCAACAAATTCTAATTGAAGATAACTTGATATGAAAAAACAACTTGATATAACCATTCTTTATTTAGCACAAGCTATATCACTATATTTCTGTACTTTTGGATTACCAACAATTCTACATTCTGAAGGAGTCTCTTTAGAAAAAATAGGCCTTTTTAGTATCTTACTATTACCATATGGGTTATCAAATTCCTATGGGCTCCTTATGTAGATAGGTTATATATCAAAAAAATAGGCCGAAGAAAAAGCTGGTTTATTGTAATGCAATTTTTGACCATAAGTCTATTTTTAATATTCTCTATTTACACTCCAAAAGACTATACCAACTATATTTTCTTATTTGCGTTTTTATTGTCATCTATTGCAGCAATGCAAGATATAGCAATCGATGGATTTTCAATAGAACAAACAAAAGCTAAAAGCTTACAGTGGAGCAACTTTTGTAGAGTAATTGGCACTACTCTAAGTAGCATGATTGGTGGAGCATCTCTAATTGCGTTATACAAAATTTTAGGCTGGCATCAAATTACTCTATATATGACTTTTATAAGTTTATGCATTTGTATCTATATGTTTCTTATAAGAGAAAATCATCACAATGAACAATACCAGCACCATATACCATCTCTAAAGTCTTTCTTTAGTAGAAAAGAAACCAGAATATTATTACTTATGTGTTTGAGCTACAGAGCCTGTGAAGGTTTGGTTATGGGAATGCAATCATCATTTTTAGTAGATTCTCATATTCCGCTAACAACGATAGGCATAGTTATGGGAACTGGTAGTGCATTAATAGGTGTTTGTGGTGCAGCTGTTATTAGTTACCTCTTTAACTTTTATAAAGAAACTATTCTTTTGACAATATTGGCAGTAATCAGAGGCTTTTGCTATTTCTCTCTAGGATTTATAAGTTTTTATGGTATTGATAATCAAATATTTATCTTTGGTATTGTATTATTGAATATGGCTTCTCGACTTATGGAGATGATAGTTCTATATACTATATTCATGAAATTTAGTTCAAAAGATCAAGCAGGCACTGACTTTACAGTTTCAGTATGCGCTGAACTTCTAATCTATATACTAGGAATGTCACTTAGTGGTTTCTTAGCTGCGAATATTGGTTACTCAATGCTTTTCACACTAGGTGGTATTGTTTCCATACCAGGGTATTTAATAGCATTACTATTATTACAAAAACTATCCTCTGGTGAGAGTACTAAGCCTATTATATTGAATAGATAATCTAATTTATTCATTCGCCATAAATGATACTGATTATTATTATCATAGTGATATTATCTAAGTCATAATTTGTTAATTCTAATGCAATAACATTCTTATGAATTCTAAAATTACAGCACCTATAATTATATGTATAGTTATTTTATTATCTTACAGCACGTCTTTTTCAAACACTAATGGTCAAGAGCTTAGCTTAAATGAAGAAGCTATCATCGAACTACAACAGCAAATACGTAAATTGCAAGCTGATATTAGTGATATAGAAGAAAACACACTAGACTCTAACCGATTAACAACATATGACTCAAAAATAACCGACCCAAATCCTAATGATATAAGCCTAATATTCGGAAATAGTACAAATGCTTACGAAATCAGCACAAGTATAAATACAAATAATTCAATCATCGATTTAAGAAATACCCTAGCAGGAGGTATCTTCACTCATGATGGTGCTATTAATGTCGGAAATGCCCCAGCTATTACAACCAGAGGACAAGTAACATTTTTAGGAGCCTATTCAGGTGATAATAGTATACCTATAGGAATGATATCAGGTAGTCTATTTTCATCTACAGTAATTGGACAACGCAATAAATTTGATGTTATAATCTAAATGCTAATGGTCAAAATATTTCTCTAACATCCTCTACATTATATTTTTTAGCCAATGTCGGACACTACGTGACTGCTCAATTTGATATCAGCACTAGTGAGCTTAATAACTTTGGCTTAGGCAATGCTTTTGTCATATTTGGTAACCTAGATACATCACCATTATTTGTAACTGCTGGAAGAAGTAAACTATCTGTAGGTGCTTTTAGTGGTGGTGGGCCATGGACTGGTGGTATAACAGGATTTCTGGCACCGGGTAGAACAACCAACATATCACTAAACTATAAAGATGACATTCTAAATGCCAATATAGCTGTCTTTGGATCTGATGATAATCATCTAAATTTTTCAACTGGATTATTCTACGCAGAAAGTTGGACTGAGACATTGGCAGTTGACTTTAATACAGGCTATGTATTTAATATTGCAGGAGCTGGCAATGCTTCTTTCAATAAGTTTTTGGAGAATCAAAATTCTTCAAGTGACAATATAGGTAGTTTCAATATTAATGGTAACCTTACTTACACTATAGGTGGTGGTTTTTTAAATCTAGGAACAGGTTGGGCAAGTACCACAAATAGAAAAGACTTTAACGGTAGTAATCAAAATGTCTTGGCTGGAGGCTGGTATGCTGCAGCAAACTATTCATTACAACTTGGCGGAAGAAACACAAACTTTGGTGTATCATATGGGCAGACATATAATTCTACTAATATACCGATGTCATTACCAGCATCTCCTCTACTATTTGGTCAATCTCCATCTGGAATCAAAAACCAGCTAATTTTATCAACTCAACGCGCATATTTTGACAACAATGTCTTAATAGGCCCAGAGTATTCATATCAAAAGTTATACAACAACAAGCATATGAATACTTTCACTATAGACATTGCTGTATACATGTAGTCACTAAGTTAACACTAAGCTAAAGTATTACTATTATTTTGTTTATTTTTTATAGACATGAAAAAGAAAAAGCTTAGTCTATTTTTTTTTGACGTTAACCACTTCCTTAACTGAATTGTGTTATGCTGATGCAAGATCACAAATTATTATAGAAAATAACAGTCCAGTCCCAATATCATTCAGTATATCTCCGGGAAACAGTACTGGAAAAGCTATAAATAGCCAAGTATTGGATGCAAATCAGTATATCAATGTTGGACAATATACCAATGATAAGTTTGTAGATTATAATTCAACTATAGATATAAACTTCGATTCTGAGAATTTACAACATAGTGGCTCAATACAATATAATCTAAAAAATGGTTGGACAATTAATAGTGCAAATTTTAATAATTTGAATGGTAATATAGCTATAGAGCATCAAAACAATGATTTTAATTATAGTTAGCATAGCTATACAACAACACTAAAATATCGTATACCTATATTTACAATTTCTGCATGTCCAAAATTCACAAATCCACAAGATTCAAAACTCAAAGACATACAAAGAATACTTATATTTGGAGATAGTCTAAGCGATACAGGCAACCTATATGGTTATACAAATGGAATTATCCCAAGATCAACTCCTTATTATAGAGGTATGTTTTCTAATGGCTCAGTTTGGACAACAATGTTAAGTGGAAGTCTAGAAAATAAAATCCCCATCAGCAATTATGCTGTTGGAGGAGCTACCGCTGTCTTTGAACCATCTTGGACAGATCTTGGACTACCCTATACAATAGGTACTGAACTTCAAGCATATTCTCTAGATGATGGAGCTCACGATACCGCTAAAAATCTAGCAATATTTTTTATTGGTGCAAATGACTATTTAACAATAGCAGCCAACCAAGACCCTAACTCACTCAAGAATATTGCTACTGAAGTTACTGACAAGATCATAGCTGCTATCAAAACTGTAAATGCACAAAAAACTCTAGTTATTGGACTACCTAATCTAGGATTGACACCAGAGTCAAAAAATATAGGTAACCAAAACCTCTTAAAAGAAGTATCTTCTCTACATAACCAAATTCTAAAACAGTTTGCTGAAGATCAGAATAATATAGAGTTTGTAGATATGAATGCAATATTTGAGATGCTTGTTAATGATACTGATAATTTCAACAAAAAATATCATACTTCAATAAACCCAAGCAAAACTAACCAAAGTTACTGGAGTGGTGGTTATTTCTCTTATAACCCAGATGATCTAAACTCAAAAGAGTTTTATGAAAACCTATTAAGAGACAACCCTAAGCCTGTCCTACTTCAAGAATCTGAGAATATTTCATCAGGAGAACTAGATATGGGAAAAATTCCTCTGACTCCAGATATTACTAGTGCAATTTTAGCTGCTGAAACTGGTAAATTATGTGATAATCCTCAAGAATATATATTCTAGGATGGTGTCCATCCAACCTATCAAGTGCATAAAGCACTATTTGAGTATATTGCTAACGAGTATTTAGGAATAAATATATAGGCAGAAAATTACTCGAAATAACCACCAGCAACAAAACGATCAATAAAATGTTGGCTAAAGTGCATTTTATTCAATTTAACATTTTCCAAAAGTTGCTGATATTGACCTGACTTGAAAATATAATCAAGAACATAAAATACATTACCTTTACCAACTATCTTTTCAACCTTTTCTTCGAAATTAGAAAAATCTGTTTTTTCATCAATATAATCATCTAATAAAGAGCAAAGCTTATCTATAGTTTTCTCATCAGCTCTGTCAAAGTACTTTGCAACCTCATAATGAAACTCATACTTACTATCATGAAAAAATGGGTATACATTTCCTTTCCAAGCAACTTTATAAGCATCATCAACGTAGCTACTACTTAAAACATTCAGCTTCATAAGATGATAGTAAAATTTATTTGTATTCATTTGATTTTCCTATTTTATTTATTAAGCTCTTCTTGAACTATTTGATTAACCTGCTTAGGGTTTGCCTTACCTTTACTTGCTTTCATAGCTTGACCAACAAAGAAGCTCGTAAGCTTAGTCTTACCAGCTTTAAAATCAGCTGCTTGTTGAGGGTTAGCCACAATTATACCTTGAACTAATTCTCTTATCGCACCCTCATCTGATACTTGTTTCAAACCTAGTTTCTCGATGATATTAGCAACAGATGTTACTGACTCAATGTACTCTGCTATGACTTTTTTGGCATTTGCTTGTGAGATAACATCTTTTTGTACATTATCAATAATCTCTAATAGAATCTCTACAGGAATAATATCTGCTGAGAATTCTTTTTCCGCTCTATTAAGAGTTGATATTAGATCAACTGTTATCCAGTTATACGCCGGCTTATAACCTATCACAGCTGCTATTTCGTCATAGTAATCTGCTATTTCAAGATTTGATAATAAAAACTCAACTTCTTGATCAGCTAAATGCTCACGATATACTGCTTCACGCTCTTCTGGCTTAAGTGGCACCTGCTTTTTGATACTTTCGATATATTCATCAGTTATTACCAACGGTAATAGATCTGGATCTGGGAAGTAACGATAATCAAAAGCATCCTCTTTTGCGCGCATTGAGCGTGTTTCATTTGCATCAGCATCATATAGACGAGTTTCTTGAACAACTTCTCCTCCAGACTCCAGCACAGCTATTTGACGAGCATATTCATACTCAATCGCTTTATCAATAAATCTAAACGAGTTTATGTTTTTAAGTTCTGCACGAGTACCAAACTTATCTTGACCTTTTGGTCTTATTGACAAGTTGACATCACATCTAAACGAGCCTTCTTGCATATTACCATCACATATACCCAAATGCTTGACTAACTGATGAAGCTTCTTAAGATAAGAAATCACTTCTTCAGATGACCTAAAATCAGGATATGTAACAATTTCTAAAAGTGGTGTACCTGCACGGTTATAATCTAACCCTGTCTCGCCAGCAACATAGCCATGAACTGATTTACCAGCATCTTCTTCTAGATGAGCCCTCTCAATTCTGATAGTTTTGGCTCCATTAGAAGTTTCAATCTCTAGCTTACCCTCTTGGACTATTGGATTATTAGATTGACTAATCTGGTAGCCTTTTGGTAAATCTGGATAAAAGTAATTCTTACGTGCGAAGAAACTATCTTTTGATATTTTAGCATCTACAGCTAAACCAAATATAACAGCTTTACGAATAGCTTCTTTATTTACTACAGGCAAAGTTCCTAGCAAACCTAAATCCAAAAATGCAGCCTGAGTATTTTGATGCTGCCCATATTTTGTTGCAGAAGTCGAAAACAGCTTAGATTTAGTACTTAACTGAATATGGACCTCTAGCCCTATCACCATTTCCCAATTCACTATTAAATCCTCGCTTGTTCTAAAATAAATTCTTCAATACCATAATTATTTTGATATTGTGTGACCATTTGCGTCAAAACATTATCATTAAATGCTTTAGCCATGAACTGACCACCAACAGGTAAATCATTAGCAAAACCAATTGGAAAAGCTATTGCTGGTAGACCTGATATATTAGCTGGTATAGTATAAATATCTGATAGATATGCTGAAACAGGATCTAACTTATCGCCTTTTTTGAAAGCTTCACTTGGAGCCGCAGGCATGAATATAACATCAACTTGCTCAAATATTTGATTAATTTGATCAGTCATTACCTTACGTAGCTGCTGAGCCTTATTATAATAAGAGTCATACTGACTTGATGCTAACACATAGTTCCCTATAATAATTCTACGCTTAACTTCTTCACCAAAACCATCTGTACGAGATTTTCTGTATAGCTCATCTAAATCTCTAGCTTCTGGATTACGGTAGCCATATCTAATACCATCATATCTAGCTAGGTTAGCCGCTGCTTCTGCTGGCGTTATGATATAGTAAGTTGAAAGAGCCTCTTTTAAATCAGGAACTTTAACTGACTTTATTTCGGCTCCTAGCTTCTCAAAGTTTTTAAGTGTTGTTACTACTGCTTGTTGGATTTGCTCTGGTAGATCTTTGATCAAACTTTCATCAACACCAATTACTTTACCTGAAATATCTTTTTCTAAGTCTTGTGTGAAATGATTTTCTTTGACACCAACACAGGTAGAATCATACTGACACTCCCCAGAGATAGTATCCAACATAATAGCCACATCTTCAGCATAATGCCCAAAAATACCTGCTTGATCAAAAGATGATGCAAAGGCTACCATACCAAATCTTGAAGTACTTCCATAAGTTGGCTTCATAGCTGTTAGACCACAAAAACTCGCAGGCTGTCTTACAGATCCACCAGTATCCGAACCTGTACTAACAGGAGCAAAGCCTGCAGCAACCGCTGCTGCTGAACCACCTGAAGATCCCCCAGGTACTCTATCCAAGTCCCAAGGATTACTAACAGCTCCGTAATAGCTATGCTCATTAGTGGAGCCCATAGCGAACTCATCCATATTTAGCTTACCAAGATTTACCATACCTTGATCTTTACAGTTTTTTGTAACTGTTGAATCATATGGAGCTACAAAGTTATCTAGCATCTTAGAAGCTGCTGTTGTTTTGATACCTTTTGTACAAAAAAGATCTTTATGCAAAATAGGTATACCAGTCAATAAGTTTTGCTTACCTGCAGAAATAATAGCATCGGCATTTTCTGCTTCTTTTAGCGCCTCTGCTTCACATAGTGTAATTACAGAGTTTATATTTTTATCTTGGTCTTTTATTTTTGCTAGATATTGCTTAGCTAATTCAACCGCTGTGACTTCGCCACTATCTAATCTAGCTCTCAATTTTTTAATATATGACATTGCTCACCCTATTTAACAACCTGTGGCACCATAAAATAATCATCAACTACTTCACAAGCAAATTTATCAAAACTTGCTCGATTATCTTGATCTTGAGGAATATCTTCACGAAATTTAAAATCAACACTAATTGGAGAAACCATCGGTGTAACTCCATTGGCATCAAAATCTTTGGCGGCATCAAGTATCTTACAAATATTAGTAAGATCTTGAGTATATTGCTCTAACTGCTGCTCATTCAAATCAAAACAAGATAGCTTAGCAATATGTTTTACTAGTTTTTTATCCATTTAAACACCCAAATAAATCATTAGAAACAAATACCTATAAATTATAGAATACTCATAAACATAAAGAAAGGTGTAGCTATTGCTATTTTATATTTGATGGTTGATTCTGTATTTGCTCTTTTACTGTTACAGGCTTAATCACTGACTCACTCTTTTTGATACCTATATGTAGCTGGCTACTGTTTAGTTTTATTGGGAAACCATTGTATCTACGCCATAGCTCATAACCTAGACTAACATCATTAAGTAATACCCAACCATGTACTTTGGTACCTAATCTTAATACATCAGGAGATGGCCAATCCCTACTACCACTTTGTTTAACAAATATCTTAAACTGTCCTTGGGCATTATTTTGTGGAGAGATAAATATAACCTCACCTTCAAAGGTACCGATTGCTACCTAAGGCCATTCACTAAATTGTATAGCAGGCCACCCCTCAAATTGTAACATTACATTATCTCCGACCTTGACCATAGGGACATCCATACTATTAACCTATAACTCAACTATTCTAGACTTACTCTCTGGAACTATAACCACTAATACATCTGTATCTTTGACTATTACCCCTCCCATACCATGGATACGATCCATTATCACACCATCTGTAGGAGCTTTGACTAGACGACTTTGTTGACGTGCTATTTGTGCCTTTACTTTCGCTAGATCAACATTAAGTTTTGATAGTTCTTGAGTATAGTTAACCATCTCCATCTGAGCCTGCTCATATATTCTTTGAGTACTAGCTCCTTTATCTATAAGATATTTATGTCTTTCAATATTGTTTTGAGTATTCTTTATAGCTAACTTAACTAACTTGATACCTAGTTCAATTGCAGCTTTTTCTTCTTCTAAACGAGAGACAACCTCAGGATCAAGATCAAGTACCTCAACAATAGGATCACCTTTCTTAACAGTATCTCCTTCAAATACATACCACTTACCTAGCCTACATCCAATAGGTGCAGATATATTTTGCTGGCGCTCAGATGGTGATAAGGTTGTAACATCTCCATAGCCATCAACTGTCTGTTGCCATGGAATCATAGCCAAGACAACTACAACTACAACTACAACTACAACTACAACTACAACTACAACTACAACTACAACTACAACTACAACTACAACTACAACTACAACTACAACTACAACTACAACTACAACTACAATAATACTCAATAAAACTAAGAATATAATCTTTTTAAAGCTAGGATCTTTTCTAAGCATTTCTGATGATTTTAATTGCATCATTAAATCCCCATTTATTGAATAGATATGATTAATGTTGGTATTGCTATTTTACGTAGTATATGAGTAATCGCCATATCACCATTTCTATTTGTCAAGCCATACGAATCCATTAATATTAATAGCTTAGGTTGTTTTAAAATAGCCCTTATCAAATTCATCTTTAATACTACCATCGTATTAAACTCTAAATTGTATTTGATAGTTTGTGAGTCAATTTCTTTTTCAAAATGCTTTTCAAGAAAATTAACACCGAAAATATCTGATAATTCACTTAGATAACCAAGTCTCTCTTGAGAAAAATCACTCTCACATAAGTTATCAAGCACAGTACCTGTAATGACCTCTATACCACTAGCAATATGGATTTTGTCACTAATTTCTTGCTTAGAGTAGTTTATCAGACAAACTCCACTTAATTTTATTACTCCAAGAGAATCATCATCAAAGAATGAATCTAGAAGCTTTTGTGCGCTATTTATAGATAAACAAAGTTCATAAAACTGATTTTGAGTGTAATCAAAAGTATACTTTTGCTCATCCTCCGCAGATACAACATCAAATGATACAACATTATCAGTCAGCTTAGCCTCTTTATGCTCTGCACGCACTTTATCTTCTTGAGAAATCTCCAATAAATCTAGAATCTTGCGCACTGCAACAAGAAAGCCATAACAATCATATAAATATTGACTAAACTTCAGTAATCCAAGTAAAACTATATTGACCAAAAGCTCTGCAGCAATCAACTGTCCGATAGATAATTGTCCATTTATGATAAGATAACTACCGATACCTAGTAATAGAATATTTATAAATATATATGTCAGACCTATGTAAACATGTTGTCTAAAGACAACACCGAAGAAATTAGATCTAGCATCTAAATAGTTACATAGTTTGGTATCGGCCTTTTTCATAAAATTATTTAGAGGTCGTTGTTTAAATGATAAAAACTCCGCTGTTTTCTCTCCAAGAGAGTCAACAATATCATAAATATTACTCGACTCTTTAAGTCCTGCTTTATACCCAGCGTTCATCGGCACAAATATTGACAGTATGATACGAGTAATCAATAAAATATCGAAGACTAAAAATAATGGATTATAAAACGCTAAAATAATTACACAAAAAAGAGTCTGTAAGAATATATCAAAAAGGATTATAAGAATAACTGATACCGACTTTTTCAAAAACTTAAGTTCAAAAGCCCTGTTAATTTTCTCGCGAACATTTATCTTATCTAATTTATTAAAATCAACTCGATAGATAGCAGTTATTACTCGTAGCACTACATCTACAAAAATTTTTCGTTGGATATCCTCAACAAGCTTTAGTTGAAAAATCCTCACAAAAAAAGCTGCCGTCGGCAGGAGAAACAAAATAGTTATCAACGATATAACGGGCCTAATAGACAAGCTAACGCCAACAAGATTAACCAATGTCTGAACAGATACAGGAATTGTGAGTGATAAAAAACCTAATAATAAACTATATAACCAGTGTATATACAGTATGCTTAGGAATTTTCAAAACTGTTTTAATTTGTTTATACAGCATAATAAATAGAAGACAATATCAATAATAAATATACTACTTTAGTATAATATTGTTTTAAATAATGTCTACACTAGGATATTAATTTTATGTAATGATACTACATGTATCTAGCAAAGATACATATTTGTAGTAAAGAGATAATTTGAAACCGGTTACAAACCATTTCTAAACTTTGATTGACCTTGCAAAAACATGATCAATTTCTTTTAGATAAGTTTTCTTAATACCCTCAAAATCCATTTCTGGAACATCTAAAATAATACTATGCTCATCTTGCATGACTTTTTGTAAGTTCTTAGAGAATGACTCACCTTGCTTAAGATCAAAAGCAACTTGCTGAATAATCTTGTAACAATCCTCACGCATAAATGGTGTATTTGCTACTAAGAAATGTAAATAGAAGCTTGATAAATACGCACTTGTACTTCTTACTCTATCTTCGATAATATCTTTTTGAACTACAAGATTATCGATAGTATTTTTCATTCTACGTAGTGCATAAACCATAATACCAAAGTTATCTGGTAAGTAAAAACGCTCTGCTGAAGAATGAGAAATATCTCTTTCATGCCATAGTACACAATTTTCTAATGCTATAGACACATGAGATCTTAACATTCTTGCCATACCTGTTAAATTCTCGGTAGAAATTGGGTTTTTCTTATGTGGCATAGTTGAAGAACCTTTTTGACCCTTAGAAAAACCTTCATACACTTCAAAAACATCACTTCTATGTAAATGTCTAATCTCTACTGCTAATCTCTCAATAGCAGAAGCAATAAGTCCATGAATAGATATTAACTTAGCGATTCTATCTCTTGGGATAACCTGTGTTGATACTTCTTCAACAAGTAAACCTAAAATATCAACGGCTTTTTTCTCATCTTCTGTAGTTAAAATACAGTAGTTACCTACCGCACCTGAGAACTGTACTGTCAAACCATCTTTTTGGAATTCTTTAAGATCTTTTAGCCTACGTTTAAATTCAACATACGCTCCTAAAAACTTCTGACCAAAACTCATAGGTTCTGCAAACATACCATGACTTCTACCCATTGTGATAATTTCTTTTGTTTCTTGAGCTTTTGCCAATAATGAATCACATAAAGACTCTAAGTCTCTAACAACATACTCCATTGACTCACGGATCTGTAAGCTAAGAGCTGAATCGATAATATCTGAAGATGTAACACCAAAATGAAAAAACTTCCCAATTTCAGCAGTGAATTGCTCAGCAATTGAAGTACAAAAAGCTATAATATCATGCTTGGTAACCTTCTCGATTTCATCAACTCTATCAGGTCTAATCTCTGCTTTAGCACGAATCTCAGCTGCCGTACCCTTAGGAACCATTTTGTCCTCTAAAGCTTCCAGAATTGCTAACTCAACCTCAAGCATTTTTGCATATTTATTTTCATCTGCCCAAATCTTTGAGATTTCTGCTACGTCATACCTTTTTATCATCTTACTATCCTATTCGATAAACATGTATAAGCACCCTCTACACATCAGACACAAAAACATATGGCTGAAAACAAGAAGCGACTATATACAATGATTTATTTGATTCAACATAAATATATTTTAATTCTCTCAAATGGAGCCATATTGTCAACATTTTTATAAATATTACTCTCCAACGATTTTACTAATTTTTTTCAGCTCATTTGCTATAATACTATCTAGAGATTATGACTAAAAATACTTATTGTTTTTAATATACAATTCAAAATAGATTACCTAGTAAAAGGAGATAGCATGAAAAAGCTTATGTTCACATCAATCGCAATTATGACTCTAGCATCTACAGGCTATAGCTCGGTATTAAAAGGTAGTGACTATATTTCAACAGATGTTGGTACAACATATAATTTTGAACGTGTTGATGCTGATGATAAAGATAACTTCTTAGTTCAAACAACAATAAAGAACTGTAACGATAATAAGACATCATGTCAATATTTCAGCGAAATTAAAGATCCATCAGGCAAAGAAGTCTCTCAATCAAAGTATGTATATAGCTATATAACTAAAAATAACGGCAATGTATATATCCAATACCCTAATTCTGATAAAGAAACTCTACTCTTACCAGCTACAAAAGTTGTTATATCATCATGCCGGTCCTCTTCTAAAACTTTATAATTTGCCATATAACTTTGTTTGACAAATTTATCAATATCTCCAGCAAAAATGATATCCGTATCTAAATTTAAACGCTGAAAAGCATGTTCTATCGCCCCAATACCTGAAAAAACAGTTGCTAATCTAATTTTTACATTAGGATTTATAAACTTCTTTTCTTGCCAACTCATAAATATCTTACCCAACCCACTTCCTAGCATTTCTAAACATTCTCATCCATATAGAATACTCTTCATACTCTGCTGGGATATGAGAGTTTGTAATAGCTCTATAAACACGCTCTGGATGCGGCATCATTGCAAGGACACGACCATTTAGAGCTGTGACAGCTGTTAGACCGTTTACTGCACCATTTGGATTATATGGATACATTTCCGTTGCTTGACCTTGACCATCGATATATTTAAGAGCTACTTGCGAACTTGCTAGCATAGCTTGTTGCTGGCTGTCATTTTCAAATAATGGCCGACCTTCACCATGAGCTACTGCAATTGGTGCTTTTGTGCCTGCCATATCAGCAAACCAAATAGAGCCAGATTCTTGAATCTCTACCATAGAAGCTCTAGCCTCAAACTGCTCTGATTTATTCTTAATAAATATCGGCCAATTTTCAGCGCCTTTAATCAATGATTTAAGCTGTGTAAGCATTTGACAACCATTACACACACCTAATGCTAGAGTATCATCACGACCAAAGAATTTGCTGAACTCATCTCTTAGCTTCTCGGTAAATAAGATATTCTTTGCCCAGCCACCGCCAGCACCTAAAACATCACCATACGAGAAACCACCACAAGCTACTAATACTTTGAAATCTGCCAAAGTTACACGCCCAGCATGTAAATCTGACATATGAACATCATGAGCCTCAAAACCAGCTGTAGTAAATGCTGCTGCCATCTCAACTTGACCGTTGACGCCTTGCTCTCTTAGGATTGCTACTTTGGGCTTCTCAACATTGACAAACTTAGCTGTAATATCCTCTTCAAGATCAAATGTCGCCTCAACATGGATACCTTTATCATTAGTATTTAAAATACTATCAAACTCTTGTTTAGCGCATTCACTATTATCACGAATCGATTGGATTTGATAAGAAGTCTCAGCCCACCATCTTTGTAAATTCACACGCGTATTTGAGTATACTTTTTCACCATTTGCAAAGATATTTAACTCATCGCTAGAGTTTAGCTTGGCTATTTCACACAGGTAAATTTGAGTATCTTTAAACATCTCTTCAATTAGTGCTACATCGCTATTTTTAACTTGGATAACAGCTCCTACTTCTTCAGCAAAGAGTTTCGCTAGCACATCTTGGGTTTGTAGTTTAATATCTAAACCTTTACGCCCAGCGAATGACATCTCTGCTAAAGTTGCAAATACACCGCCATCAGATACATCATGATATGCTAAGATTTTATTTTCAGCTTTTAGCTCTGTAATATTTTCAAATAGCACTTTCAACTTACTTGCTTCAACATCCGGTGCAACATTACCAACTTGGTTATAAGCTTGAGCTAAGCATGTAGCTCCAAGCCTACCAGCACCATTTGATAGATCAATGTGTAAAACAGTTGTATCATTATCATCAACTAAAACTGGTGTAAGAGTCTTACGCGCATTTGTCACGGGTGAGAAACCTGAAATCACTAACGATAAAGGCGATGTAACAGATTTAGCTTGGCCATTATCTGACCACTTAGTTTTCATTGACATTGAGTCTTTACCAACTGGTATTGCAATACCCAACGCTGGTGCAAATTCCATACCAACAGCTTTTACAGTTTCATATAATTTTTGGTTTTCGTCACCCTGATTTGCAGCAACCATCCAATTTGCAGATAGGCGAATGTCACTTAGCTTTTCGATATCGGAAGCTAATAAGTTTGTTACAGTCTCAGCAATTGCTAATCTACCAGAAGCAGCAGCATTGATACTAGCAACAGGAGTTCTTTCACCCATGGCCATAGCCTCACCTGCTTGACTATCGACTGTAGCAGTTGTCACAGCACAGTCTGCAACGGGCACTTGCCATGGACCAACCATTTGATCGCGTGCAACCATACCAGTAATACTTCTATCACCAATTGTTATTAAGAATGACTTAGAAGATACTGCTGGTACTTTTAGCACTCTTTCAATCGCATCATCAAGCTTAATAGCACTTGTATCAAAAGCATCTTGCTCTACTTTAACAGTTTTAACATCAATATGCATTTGCGGAGTATTACCAAATAATAGTCCCATTGGTAAATCAACTGGCTTATTATCGAAATACTCATCATTCAACGTAATATGCTTCTCAGAGATTGCCTCACCAACCACAGCAAATGGACATCTTTCTCTATTACAAAGCTGTTCAAAAAGCTCTAGTGATTCAGGATCAACAGATAACACATATCTTTCTTGCGACTCATTTGACCATATTTCTAGTGGAGAAAGTCCTTCTTCGCCAACATTAACTTTTCTAAGCTCAAAATGCCCACCAACATTACCATCCTTGACAAGCTCAGGGAATGCATTCGATATACCACCAGCTCCAACATCATGGATAAATGTGATTGGATTATGCTCACCCATTTGCCAACATCTATCGATAACCTCTTGGCAACGACGCTCCATCTCAGCATTATCACGCTGAACTGATGCAAAATCTTGCTCTGAATTAGTATCAGAAGATACAACCGAAGATACAGCACCACCGCCTAGACCAATACGCATCGCAGGTCCACCAAGACAGATTAGCTTAGCACCAACTTTGATACCGCCTTTCTCAACATGCATTCTCTTGATATTACCCATACCTCCAGCAATCATAATTGGCTTGTGATACCCAAACCTCTCTTTACCAGCGGATGTGTTCACTTCTTGCTCAAAGGTACGGAAATAACCATTTAGATTTGGTCGACCAAACTCATTTGAATAATGAGCTCCACCTATTGGTGCCTCTAACATAATTTGAAGCGGTGTAACTATATGGTGTGGTTTACCATACTTGCTAGTCTCCCAAGCTTGTTCAAAATTTGGGATATTTAAGTTTGATACTGTAAAACCGGTTAAACCAGCTTTTGGTTTAGCTCCCAATCCAGTAGCTCCCTCATCACGAATCTCGCCACCAACACCAGTAGCTGAACCACTAAATGGAGCTATAGTAGTTGGGTGATTATGAGTTTCAACTTTCATCAAGATATCAACTTCTTCTTGATTGAAACTATAAACACCAGTTTGCGTATTTGAATAGAATCTTTGAGCAGTTGCACCCTCTATCACAGCAGCATTATCTTTATATGCAGAAAGTACACCTTTCGGAGATTTCTCAGTAGTGTTGCGAATCATTTTAAACAATGACTTATCTTGCTCTTGACCATCTATAGTCCATTTGGCATTAAAAATCTTATGTCTACAATGCTCTGAGTTTGCTTGAGCAAACATATATAGCTCAGTATCAGTAGGGTTTCTAGCAAGCTTTGTATACTCATCAGCTAAATAATCAATCTCTTGCTCACTTAAAGCTAATCCAAGCTTCTTATCCGCATCTTTGATAGCCTGAGCACCATTTTTTAGTACATTAACTGTCTCTAGCTCTTTTGGTGCTGTTACACTAAACAACCTATGCAGATCTTCTTTATAAGAAAAGACTTCCTCAACCATACGGTCATGAACTAAGTTTTCTATGGCTTTTAAATCACTATCAGAAACCTGTCCCTCAATACCAAAAAGAACAGCTCTTTCTACTCTCTTAACAGCATTGATACCAGTATTACGGATAATATCAGTAGCTTTTGATGACCATGGTGAAATTGTTCCAACTCTTGGAGCAGTGATAAAAGTATGACCTTTTGGTTCAGCTGAGCCATACTCTCTATTATAGTTGAGTAAAGATTTGACTATACTCTCCTGCTCACTATCTAACTCTGCCCCAAGCTCTACAACATGAATATATTGAGCAGATACAGACTCAACTTTATTAGATATTTTTTTAGCATCTGCTAAAATCTTCTCTCTTTTAAATGGAGATAATGCACTTAACCCTTCAAAAATTCTAATCATTAGCTATCAAACCCTTTATATTTCTTTTCTAATTCTTTTAACTCTTTTCTATGTCTTTCTAGCTCATTCAAATAAGCTTCGTCAACATCACCTGTAATATAATTACCAGAGAAAACACTATCCTCAAACTCTGTGATTTTAGGATTTTGCTTTTGGACTATCTGCTTTAGATCTTCTAGTGGTAAATAAATCAATCCATCAACTCCAATCCACTTACGAATTTCTTCTAACGATTTTCCATGTGCAACCAAGTCTGATTTAACAGGCATATCAATACCATATACATTTGGATAACAAACAGCTGGTGATACAGAAGCAAGATATACAGATTTTGCCCCTAAATCTCTAACCATTTCAATAATACGCTTAGATGTTGTACCTCTAACAATTGAGTCATCAACCAGCAAAACATTTTTATCCTTAAATTCTGCTGGAATTGGATTTAGCTTTCTTCTTACAAAATTCTTTCTATCGACATTCTCAGGCATGATAAATGTTCTACCAACATAGCGGTTTTTAACAAACCCCTCACGGTACTCAACACCCAAAGCAGTAGCTATCTCTTGGGCTGATGCTCTACCTGTCTCCGGCACGGGGATTACAATATCAATCTCTTTATCTTTCCATGTTTCTTTGATTCTTTGACTTAACACTTTACCAGCATCAACTCTAGCTTGATATACGCTTACGCCATTCATAATACTGTCAGGACGCGCAAAGTATACATACTCAAATAGACAAGGTGCTAAAACTGGATTTTTTGCACATATTTTAGAGTGAACTTGTCTATCTTCAGTAATAATTATTACCTCTCCAGGCTCAACATCTCTTAGTATATTAAATCCTGATATATCCAAAGAAACATTCTCACTAGCAACCATATATGCTTTCTCGCCATTGCCATATTCCTTAACTCCTAGTATCAAAGGTCGTATACCATACGAATCTCTAAAAGCTACTAGTCCAAAATTTGCTATCATCGCAGTACAAGCATAACCACCCTTCGCATGTTCAAAAACAAACTCGCATGCTTTATAGACAGCTTCAGGTGTTGGGCAACCTTTTGATTTATTCATACCGCATGCAAAAAAATTCAGAAGCAACTCTGAATCAGAAGTTGTGTTTAGATGACGTCTTTCGATACCATGTAACATCTGCGCAAGCTCATCAACATTTGTCAAATTACCATTATGCGCAAAGACTATGCCATGGGGATTATTTACATAAAAAGGCTGACTATCTGCAGCCCCTAGGCTTCCGGCAGTTGGATATCTGACATGACCTATACCCATTTTACCTTTTGACTTTTCTAGCTTTTCATCTGTAAATACATCACTTACAAGTCCTGTATTTTTGCGAATAAAAAAATGTCCTTGATCCATAGTCGCGATACCTGCAGCATCTTGGCCTCTATGCTGTAAAAGACCTAAACCATAAAACAATGGATAACTAACCTGATTTGGTCCAGCGACTCCTATAACTCCACACATAAAACTACCAACTACTTATTTATACCAATTTAATTAACAAACATATTATAGCAATATTTATCATAATAAATTAATCAAAATCATTGAATACTGCTAATGCGAAAAACCTCCTCTTTCGATATCTTTAGATTTATGCTCTAAAGAGTCAATAACATTTTTTAGATCTCTAATCATGAGCTCAGCTAAATCAAAGCTAAAGCCTCTTCTAACAAGTGCTCGCATAACTACCAAGTCTTGTCTATCTTTTGGCATCTAATAAGCTGCTATCTGCCAACCTCTAGCTCGAGTTTTTTTCAGAGATATCAAACAAATCATAACTTTTGCCTGTCTTAAGTGACCAACTCACCGCAGGAATACCACCTTTGCCAGCATGAATAATATCAAAGATACCCATACCCTTAATTTCTTTAGCAATATATTTTGCAACATCATAACTAAGCTTATGGAATTTTTATACCCTTCAAAACCAAGCTTGACAAAATTATAATACTGGACAACTATCTGACCACCAGGTCGAGAGAAATTCAAAGCAAATGTCGGCATATCACCACCAAGATAATTAACATTAAAAACCAAATCTTGGGGCAAGTATTTCTTATCTGCCCAAACAACCCAACCCACCCCTAACGGCGATAGACCAAACTTATATCCTGATGAATTAATTGACTTAACTCTTGGCAATCTAAAATCCCACTTCAGCTCAGGCTCTACAAATGGTGCCAAAAAGCCTCCTGAAGCAGCATCTACATGTACTGGAATATCAATACCTGTCTCTCTCAAATTTATCAAGTGCTTCACAAACTGCCTCAACAGGCTCATACTGACCTGTAAAGGTAACACCTAAAGTAGGCACAACTCCAATTGTATTTTCATCACAGTACTTAAGCATAGTTTCTGGAGTCATTATTAAACTTTCACTCGACATTGGAATCTCTCTAAGCTCAATATCCCAATATCTAGCAAATTTATGCCAGCAAACTTGTACAGGTCCTGTAACAAGATTAGGTTTTGTATAATCTTTACCTTGCGCTTTCATCTTATCTCGCCAGCGCCATTTCATCGCCATACCGCCAAGCATAGCTGCTCCAGATGAGCCAGTAGTTGAGCAGCCAATTGCACTTTCTGCTGACGAGCTCCATAGGTTTGCCAATATATTGACACATCGTGATCCTATCTCTGCAGTTTGAGGGTACTCATCTTTATCAATCATATTCTTATCAATGCAATCATCCATAAGCCTATGAATGAAATCATCAACTTCTGTTTGGCAAAATGTCGCTAAATTCAGCTTTGAATTACCATCGAGCATTAGCTCATCTTTGATTTGCTGATATACTTCAAAAGCATCATTTGATTTTTTGGGAATTTCAAATTTTGGTAATGATTCTTTATACAACTTATGTTTCATGTCATTTTTGGAATGTAACGCCATAATTGATTACCTCCTAGTAATGTTTATTCCTATAAATTCAAAATTTTGAATTTCGTATAAATCTATTTTTTGATTAGTGATGTTTTGACAACAAATTGAAATTATTAATTCTTGATAGTTGAATGTGAAAAAATCTTCTGGGTAATTATTACTTATCCATCGTGTATTTCGCTTAATGAAGTTCGCATCAGACAGCCCTCTAGCAATACCTAGAGCACTTCTTTTTACCTGAGCTTCTTTTAATGTCCATAACCTATAAAACTGATTATATGTGTCTTCGCTATTTTTTAAACTTTGATACTCTTGATTAGTAAAGTATCGCTCTGCTATCAAAAGAACATTTCTCTTTGAAGATATCTCCTCTGCATCAACACCTATATCTTTATTCGCAAAAACTATTATAGCTTTATTCTTAGTATGACTTATATTGAAATATAGTTCATAATCCTGTAGATCTGGCTTACTATGCTTATACTCAAATATTGGGGTAGCAATATCATAAAATTTTTCTAATACAAAATAACGAATAAACTGAGAAAATATTTTCTGCTTGTTATTTAGCTTTAGCGAATCAATATTGCTTTTAGAAGAAAGATAATTTCTAAGATCCTCAGCTTTATATTTTTCAAAATCTAAAATAAAAGCTGAAACTTGAGACATTGAAGTAATTACTCCGTTGCAATCTGCAAGATTATATCTGTTTTACCAAGAATATTGTTTATGTACTCAACATCTTTATAAGTCAAGCCACCCTGCAATTGCTTCAATCTAACATAATCCTCAACATAGTTGAATATAGCATCTGCAAATGAAAGCTGAGCCTGCACAAGTATTGCCTGACGGTTAAGTAAGTCTACAATAGTCTGAGTACCAGCCTCAAAACCCTCTAATATCGCTTTTACAGAAGCAATACCAGCATAAACTGACTTTCTATAAGCATCTATTCTCACAGCATCCAGTACAACCGTCTGATAAGATTCTACAGTTCCAGCATAAACCTCTCGTTGTGTTTGAAGTAGTGCATAATTAGCTGCTTGATTATTATAACTAGCCTGTTTAAGCTTCGCATAATCAGAGCCACCTCTTAATATGTTCCAATTAGCCTCACCACCGACACTCGCAATATCATATTTAGTAGGAATGCGTGCTATCTGTTCAGGACTTCTAGAAAGCGCATTCCGTGACATCATTATACCGCCAGTTAAATTAACCTTAGGGAAAAAATTACCCCACTCAATACCTACACCCTCGCCAGCGGCCTCATACTCAAATTTTTTCTGCGCAATATCAAGATTATACTTCTCAGCAGTATTTAACCAGTAGTTGATATCATCCGGTACAGGATTGCCAAATTCAGTATCTTTTGAAATATATAATATAGAGCTAATGCGTTTACCGATTAGTTTAGCCATAACTGCTTTTGCATTGATAAAGTTCCTTTGGGCACTAACTCTATCAGCAATCGCTTGACGATACTGAGCATCTGTGGTCTTAAAATCTGCATAGGAAACCATACCAGAATTATATTGATACTTCTGTGTTAGATATAGCTTCTTGTTCCACGCTTCGTTTGCAAACTGAAACTGTAGTGCCTGCTCTGCTCTGAGAAGCTCAAAATATGCTGTTACAGTATCAACTATAAGAGTCTGCTCTGCCTTTGCATAAATCATAGCATATGACTTTTGTAGATATGTAGCTTGAGTATATGTTTTCCATTTACTCCAATCAAAAAGCACTTGAGAACCACTAAAGTTAAGATTGTTTGCCGTATCATTAACTCTACCACCGAACTGATTATATAGATCGCGTCTAAGATTATAGTTAAAATCAATTTGCGGTAATAATGCACCTAATGCTGCAGGCACTGTTTCAACATTAGCTGCAAACGTTGATCTGGCTGCTTGGTAATCTGCGTTATGTTCAGCTGCTAACTTATAAATATCAACTAAGCTGTAGAATTTATCTTCAGTATTACCAACCATCGCGACTTCATCAGCTTTTTTAAGATCATAGAATTTGTTATCTACTTTAATCTCGTCAGCTTTCGCATACTGTTTTTCTACACTATATGGATTCTGCATTATATCTGTACCAAGAGGTCTTCCTGCATATTTGTATTCTGGCACAGGAGTATCCTCGTTGGCAAATGCCATAAAAACTCCCAAAAAACCAAAAATATATAGTGCTAGTTTCTTCATACTTTTTTTATCTATTGTAAACATTAAAGAGAAAATTCTTCTGATATGTTTCTTTTACTGCTTTAGTTATGAGATGGGCTTTGTCACACACATTAGTCCTGACAACAAAAACCAATCTACCACCAACTTCAAGAAGATCTAGTAAAGACTCATCTACTTCATTTTCTTCTACAACATTTGATATATATATGCGGTTATATTTTTTAGCATTTTTTATAATATTTGTCAGATGCTCAGCACTATTAAACTCGACATTATAGACATCTATTTTTGCTAAATTACGTCTTGCTATAGCTAATCTTTGTTCATCATAATCAACAAGTTCAACACTATTACATAGCTTTGCTATCAAAGCTACTGGATACCCCGTTTCCAAACCAAGCTTTAATACATTATCAGTTTTTTTCAGGGCTAAAGCTTCTATTAGCCTAGCTGTAAACATAGGGCTTCTAAGTTCTCTATCATCTATCACAAGATTAGTATCACAATAAGCTAAAGATTGATATTCTTTGGGTAGAAAAATCTCTCTAGGGATATCTGCCATAATCTTTGCAACACCATCTAAAGAAAGACCTTCTGTGAGGACTTGTTGCTTTACCATATTCTCTCTAGCAAGCTCAAAATTCATATTTGATCCTATAAATTTAAGAAGTAGACTTCATCCACAGTTTAATTCATCTGATAATATCATAATAGCATACCAATGTGAACTATAGCATATTTTAGATTTGGCAAATCCATCAAAAGAAGCTAAAATTTCACGTTAGCAAATTTGAATATTTAATTTAAATGTTTCATATAATTAACTTCTATTATAGACTAACAAATCAAAGGATATTTAACAAAAATGAAAAGACCTGAACTATTGTCACCAGCAGGCACCCTAAAAGCTATGCGCTATGCTTTTGCTTATGGGGCTGATGCAGTATATATTGGACAACCTCGCTATAGCCTAAGGGCTAGAAATAATGAGTTCTCAAAATTAGAAACTCTTGAGACAGCGATTACTGAAGCTCATGCGCAAGGCAAGAAGATAATGCTAGCTAATAATATAGCTCCACATAATGCTAAAATCAAAACTTACATCAAAGATATAGCTCCTGTACTTGCTCTTAAACCTGATGCTATGATTATGTCAGACCCTGGTATGATTATGCTAGTTAGAGAGAACTTCCCAGATCAAGAGATACACTTATCAGTTCAAGCCAATGCTGTGAACTATGAAACTGTTAGATTTTGGCAAAAGTTTGGTATTACACGCGTTGTATTATCAAGAGAACTCTCTCTAAAAGAAATCGCAGAGATCAAAGAGCATGTTCCAGATATGGAAATTGAAACATTCGTCCATGGCTCATTATGTATGGCTTACTCAGGCAGATGTCTACTATCAGGATACTACAGTCATAGAGATCCTAATCAAGGTGTATGTAATAATGCTTGTCGCAATAACTACAAAGTTGCTGAAGCAAAACAAAATGAGTGGGGGGATTTCGAACCTGTTGAAGTCAAGTCAACTCTTGGTATAGGTACACCTTCTGATAAAGTAGTGCTTATAGAGAATGACAAAGAGCTAGGACAATATAACCCAATGTTTGAAGATGAGCATGGTACTTACATCATGAACTCAAAAGACCTAAGAGCTATACAACATGTAGAAGCAATGATGAAAATGGGTGTTGATTGCTTTAAGATAGAAGGGCGCACAAAATCATTTTTCTATGCTGCTAGAACTGCTCAGCTATATGATCAGGCTATCAAAGATGTTCTTGCAGGCAAACCTTTTGACATGACGCTTATGGATAAACTTGAAGGTCTAGCTCACAGAGGTTATACCGAAGGATTCTATCGTCGTCATGTTCATGATGAGTATCAAAAATATGAAAACTCAGATTCACGTAGCTCTACTCAGCAGTTTGTTGGTGAAATAACAAACTTCGATGAGCATACTGGCTATGCTGATATCAATGTCCGTAACAAAATGAAAATCGGCGATAGTATCGAACTTATGTTGCCATCTGGTAATCGTGAGATAATACTAGACAATATGCTAGACAAAGATGGTAATCCTATGGAAGAGGCAAAAGGTAGTGGTTATCAAGCTAAAGTTAGCTTTGATAATGTCACATCTGATGATATGAAGTTCGCCTTAATGATAAGAAATTTAAATCAAGATTAATATGCTAATTTATGCTGATGTTTTAAAGAAAGCCTCATATATTATTAGTACTACAAATAAAATCAAAATTCTAAGAGATTTTAGAAATCCAATAAATAAAAAACACTAAGCCTTTACAATTTTAAGCATAGTTAGATAAATTTTATTCTATATTTTCACTTTATTTCAAACAGGTATTTTTATGTCAGATGATAAGAAAAAGAAACGCCCATTGGATGACTATGATGCAAGTATCCCATCTATAGATCATAAGGGTAAGTATGGTGCAGAGCCTCCTTTATATAATGTACCATTAGGTCCTAATATGGTTGATGAGATATTAGAAGGTCCTGTAGAGCTATGTAGTGTAAATAATTTTGTATATGATAAGTTATGGACAAAGCCAGCATATGATCTGTTACTAGATAAGGTTAAGAAACTAAATAAAGATTGGCAAGATAAGACTATAGATACTATAGATCATCAAAATACTGACTTTACTAATCTAAATGCTCAAGACTGTGCCATAGTATCTAATAAATATACAGGTGCTAATTTTGGAAACGCTAAATTTACTAAGACAAAAATACATGGTGGTGAGTTTAAGAGTTGCCAATTTGAGAATAACTCTTTTACTAATGCTGAAATAGGGCAAGCAAATTTCGATAACTGTACTTTTACAAATGTAGAGTTTGATGGAACAAATATAAAAGATGTAGAGTTTAAAAACTGTACTTTTAGTAAGTGTAGCTTTCTTGGTACACAACTCCATACAAGTGACTTCTACGACTGTAATACTCTTGAATGTATCTTTAATTCTGAGATTGGTACAAAGGTAATATATTTGATACTAAGATTTCAAAGAGTGAATTTAATAAAAGCCAGTTTAGCTCAATTGTAATTGATTCAGTCACATTAGTTGATAGCTCACTTCTTAAAGCAACATTTTTTGCAAGTCAGATACAGAATAGTGATTTTAGTAATAATGCTTGGTTAAAGGTTAGCTTTGCTCATGGTAATAGCATCTATAAATATTCTCTTTATAATGAAAATATCCAGCAATGTAACTTTAGTGATAGTGAGTGGATAGCTAATGAGGTACAAAACTCTCAGACGTTAAGAAATGATTTCTCTGCTGTTGAGATTCCTGATAGTGATTTTGTAGGTCTTAAAAGTGCTGGAGATAATTTTGCTACAGCAAATATTTCTAATTGTAAGTTCGTAGATTGTGATTTATATCAAGCTAATTGTACTGGTACAGATTTTATATGTTACACAAGCATACAGAACTGTACCTTAGATAAACTAATTTATGCGTTTGCAATGATGCTACCAGACTTTGATGAGAACCAACTTAAAAAGACATCTCAAGCACAGATAAAGCTATTAGATGACAAGGATGTTAAATTTGGTTATCCAAGTACTAAAGCAGAAATAAATACACCTAAGGCTACAGTAACAGGTGTATCAAATGGTTATAGATACTTTGGGACAATATCGTTATCAGGAGATATGACAGTTACAGATACACAGAGTCCAATATCAAATGTGACTTTAGAGCAAAAGAAAGTATCTATAGAAAACTCAGTATCGGAAGAAATTCAGAAATGGATACATAATGACTATGGTAAAGCTCCTAAAGATCAAAGTAATGATAATGCTGCTATTGTCGATGTGGTTACCAATATTGATTTTGAAAATATCAACAAAAGTATAAATATATCTTGGAAATTTGCTAGTTATACAATAACACAAACTGTTTTTCAACCTGATGAAAAAGGTAATATTTATGTTGAAGGAACTATAACAAAATCTAATGAAGATATTACTATTGATAAGAGGTTTATATCGTCAAGTTCTTTAACTATAGATTTTGCTATAACTTTTATAAAAAATGGAAAAGAAGCTGAAGCCAAACAAGAGAGTTTTTTACACGAATTTGCTGTTTGACTAAAGTACACTCTTTCAATAACTGGTACGGTAATCAGCTTTATTCCTCATCCTATAGCTAGAGGAGTTGGTTTAGGAATGAGAACAGTTGGTGGATTTGTACCTACAGGAAGATAATTAAAGTGAAGAAATTTTTTCTAATGCAAACATTTTCAATAATTGGTTTACTGATAACTATGTTTATTGCTCAATACTATGTAATTAGATACTTTTCTGGCATTTCAAGCCCATTAACATTTGGAGATTTCATAGTATATCTTCTTATATTCTTAGCTTTTTTTCTTTCGATAAAAAACAAAGTTTTATCCTCTATTATTATCATATGCGGAATATATGTGCTTGTGGGCTTGGGTATTTTATTAGATTTACCTATTATAATTTTTAATTCTCTTACAGATGGAAGATTTCAATTTGGTTGTTATCTTTTATTCAATACTACAAATATAATTATAGGTATTGTTCTTTTAATAGCATATTTAACCTAGAAGACTTGGTAACATATTTATTTCTTTTTGCTGCTCTCGTTTTCTCGCTTAAAAAAAGATTAATATCATCAATAATAATTATCCTTTACGATATATATAAATAGGATTTTTTTAGATGTACCTTTAGTCGCTATTAGCTCTTTAATAGATGGTGCATATCAATATGGATTTTTTCTATTATTCAATCTAATAAATTTAATATTAGGTATTATCATATTCATATTGTGGTTATTAAAATTTAGTTCTAATAATGATGGTAAATGAAGTTAGTTTCTTGCCTCATCCTTTAAAGGTATAGGATTAGGATTGCGTGGTGCTGGCTTAGGAGTAGAAGCTGTTGCTCCTGAATTTGTACATTTTGCTGGTACTATGACTAAAGGATCTAGTATGAGAGGTAAATAAATATAGTTTTTAATATTTTTAGCATAAGTAACTTCTAAGATTTACAAATATTAACTATTCTTTTGTCTGTGTAATTTTGACTATAATTAATAGTGAAGCAGCAATAATAGAAATGATAATCATTGTAATTGCTATTGGTAAAGAGCTAGTTGCTGGGAATAACATAGCTATACTGCCTATAATTCCACTAATAGCAAACTCCATAGTTCCAAATAATCCAGCTGCAACACCCGCCATTTCATAGAAAGGCTCCATGCTACCACTAGCACCAGTACCTGCGGTAAGGGCACAACCAAATGTCGCTAAGAAACACGGAGCAAAAAAGCCCCATAAACTTAGTCCCCATACTTCATATATACTAAATGACAAAACACCTGCAATAAATACACACACCACACCAAGAAAGGCAGTGTTATAGACACCAAGTGCATTGACAATAACTCCAGCAAATATTGAACCTATCAGAAATGCCACCCCTGCTGAGCCAAATACAATATATATCTCTGAAATTGGATAACCCAAATAGTTAATAATGTATGGAGTCATTGAAAATAATATAAAAAACGAAACCACTCCTGATACAGCTGCTAGCGAATATGCCCAAAATTGCAAAGACTTTAAGACATGTAAATATCTCGCAAAAACACTCCAAGTAATCTTTTTGCGTCTTTCAACAGGTAAGCTTTCTTTGACAAAAAATACTATTATCAAAAATGAAACAAAAGCTAATATAGTCAGAAATATAAAAGCGGAATACCATGGAAAATGTATCGCTAATTGCACTCCGATTAATGGCCCTACTACTGGTGAAACAGAGATTATCGCATTAATAAAACTATATATCATCGAACTTGTTTTACCGAAGAATGCATCTCTAATAATTGCAAAAGCACATACTGATAGACCACAACATCCAACAGCCTGAACAACTCTCGAAAATATCAAAAACTCAATATCTTGAGAGATCGCACATAAAACCGATCCTATCAAAAATATAATAGAAGATGTTAAAATAATTTTGAACCTACCAAATTGATCTGATAATGGTCCTAGAATAAGCTGACCAACTCCTGTAACAACCAAAAACAAAGATAGTGTGGCTTGCACCATTTGCTGAGTTGTATTAAAAGCCTCTCTCATATCTGGTAGAACAGGCATATAGACATCCATAGCTAATGCAAAAGCAAAAACCATAGGCCCTAAAATAAGAATAGTTTTAATTGGAGAATATTTCCACATAGAAACACCTCTTGTATTTTATATGTAAGTAGTGGGTTATTATATCAGATTAATATAAATATGTTACCCATTTAGTATAGTAGTACTACCAAAGCTAAAAGCCTAGTTTATTTTCTTAACTCTCTAGCTGACAATGTTATAATAGCGCCATCGATAATTTTTATTTAAATATAATGTTTAAAAAACTCCTACTTATAATATTTACAAGCATGTTACCTATATTATCATTTGCTGATGGGACTAAGTCTCTAAGTGCAGTGAGTGTTCATGCTGTTGACCAACCACTAGCGATTGCTGCTGTTGTGGTTTTTGTAATTGCTTATTTATTTGTTATGACCGAAGACTTCACTAAACTCAATAAGTCTAAACCTGTAATTCTCGCAGCAGGTATTATATGGATATTGGTAGCAATAGTTGGCAAATCAGTTGGTGCGGACAATATTGTACATTCAAACTTTGACCATATTATGACCGAATATGGAGAGCTTTTATTATTCTTATTAGTTGCAATGGCATATATCAATCTAATGGAAGATCGTAATGTTTTTGCTAAACTAAAAAGTACCTTGCTAAGAGCTGGTTTTGGCTATCTAGCGACATTTTGGCTTACCGGCATTATAGCTTTTTTTCTATCGGCAGTTGCTGATAACCTAACAACTGCTCTAGTGATGAGTACTGTTGTAATATCTATTGGTAAAGACAATAAAAAGTTCATAACTATGGCTTGTGTTAATATTATAGTTGCAGCAAATGCTGGCGGAGCATTTTCTCCATTTGGAGATATTACTACGCTGATGGTCTGGCAAACTGGGGTTGTAAAATTCACAGAATTCTTTGCTATATTTGTACCATCATTAGTGAACTTCTTAGTACCAGCCATTATTATGAGCTTTTTTATACCAAAAATGGAATCTCAATCGATAATAGAGGAAAAAGTAGAGCTTAAACGTGGCGCTATTCCAGTTATTTTGCTATTTATCTTAACGATCGCTACTGCTGTATCATTTGAGCATTTACTTCACTTACCACCATCACTAGGAATGATGACTGGCTTCGGATATGTAATGATATACAACTATATCTACGGACTGAAAATTGCTTATGAGAATAGGAATCCTAAAAAACACAAAATGCCTCCTCATGCTTTTGATATCTTTGATAAAGTCAAAGAAGCAGAGTGGGATACACTGTTGTTTTTCTATGGAATATTAGTTTCTGTACAAGGACTATCAGCTTTAGGGTATCTTGGTTTAGCATCTCAATATATCTATACAGATATGCAGTCAATTGCACCAAGCCTTTTCTCTGCACATACTCAAGCAAATACAATTATTGGTATACTTTCAGCAATTATTGATAACATCCCTGTTACGTTTGCTGTTCTTAGCATGAATCCAATAATGGAACATGCTCAATGGTTACTAATAACTCTAACCGCTGGGGTTGGTGGTAGCTTACTAGCTATAGGCTCAGCAGCTGGTGTTGCTGTGATGGGTAAATCCAAAGGCAAATATACTTTTATGGGACACCTCAAGTGGACTTGGGTTATTGCCATAGGTTATTTCGCTAGTATTATTGTCCATCTTTTGATTAATCATTAGAAAAATCTAAAAAGCTATTATGGTATTCTTTAACTCTCTCACTATGACTTGTTGAGATGTATGTAAATCCTTTTTCTTGTAGAATTTGATATATTTTTCTTTCGGAGTTTATATCCATATTTAAGGTTGCCTCATCAAGTAGTAATAAATCATACTCTTTAACAAAAATCCTACAGAAACTAAGCTTTTGCTGCTCCCCAGACGATAGAAAATTTCGCCAGTCATTTATTGTATTTATGTATTTTGCTAAGTAGCTGACATTTAATAACTCAAGAATCTCGATAAACTTATCATCTGAAGGTATCCCCGACTGTATTGGATAAAAAATAGCTCGCTTAAAATTATCTTCAGGGTAATAAGGTTTCTGAGGCAATAAACAAATCTTGAGACACTTCTTGGCAAAGATGATATCTCCTTCATGACTACCACACCCAACTCCTGCAATAGCTCTTAATAGAGTACTTTTACCAATGCCAGAATGGCCACTTATAAGCAATCTTTCTTGATTCTTTAGCCTAAAACATATGTTATCCAACAAGTATGGTGAATTTTGTGATTTTTGCAACGAAAAACTATTTACCTCTAAAATACTTTCCTCACAATTAAGCATATCTATCTCATCAGAATTTGTTTTTTCTGAGGATATTTCATGCTTTAACTCTGTAAGTCGTGACATACTAGCTCTTAGGCTAGCTAAGGTCTCATATACATATGTCAAATAAACCATAGGAAATATCACTTGTATTACTGCTGAGTTTACCTGCATCATCTGACCAAAGCTTATCTGTTTTGCAAAATATCTGGGTAATGACATGATTGTACCGATAATTGCATAGACTTGACTAAATAGCGTATTTACAACATCTATTTTTGCATTACGGAACATTAAACTATAGAAGTTAGTTACAATTGCTTTGAAATTCCTTCTAGAACGAGCATATTCATATCTTTCAGCATTGTAATCTCTAACTGAGAGTCTATTGTTTCTAATTGTAGATAAGTGGTATCTAAAGTTAGCTTGTAACTTCTGTTTTTGATACACTAGCTTTTTCAAGGGTCTACCAACCCAAAATACTACAACAATATTCAAAAGACCTAATAAAAAAGCCACCCAAAAAAGATAGCCATAGATGGTAATATCTACACCTAAAATATTGAAAGTATAGTCTCCTGATAGTCCACACAAAACAACCGCAAATGAGAAAAAACTAAAAATACTTCTTGTGATTCCTAAAAATAATGACAGTGAATCGGTAATAAATCTTGTGACATCTTCATCAATCCTTTCTTCTGGATTATCAACCTGTTTGCTTCTGTAGTATGATCGTGAGTACAGCCAATTTTTAGTATAAAAATCAGTCATTGGTTTACGGATAAAAATAACAAAAAACTGCTTAACTAAATATGATAGAAAGAAGTTAAACATCATCAAAGATATCAAGACAATAAAGATAATTAATTGATGTATCAACAATGCTTTGTTGTATTCTTGAATGGAGTTATAAAACCCAACATTCCACGAGTTTAGATAAACACTTAATGCAACTCCCAAGCCCTCAAGAACTAGCAACAAAGCTACTATTGCTAAAGCTATCTTACCGTACTTACTTTTCCAGAAAAAATCAGATATATGCCAGAAATTTCCAAAAAATCTCAACATCCGTTATTCTGCCTTATACGGTACAGAGATAACCACTCTAGTAGCTGTCTTATTATCTTTTTTATCCATCGTAGCAATAGCTAGTTTAACCATGCGCGAATTTTGATTATGCAATAAGAAGTGCCACCACTTTGTATTTACAACCTCAGGAATTATTACTACAGAATATCCTTTTTCAGGATCTCTTAAGTCATTCTTATGCAAAATCTGTAATACTGGTGTGATAAATGAATTATAAACCGGTCGCATCACGAGAAGCTTTTCTTTGAATGCAAGATTCTTCCACTCAGTCTTTATTTTTTCTATTTTCTTTTCATTCGCTGAAACAAATACAGGTGTTATATCATCAGAGATATTTCTCGCCAATGTCAACGCATCTATTGTACCACGGTGAATACGGGAGATTAGTATAACTATTTTTGGTTTTAAATTTTCATGTATACAGGCATTTACAACAGCCTCATCAATACTTAAAGCTAGATTATGTTCTCTTTTAATATAGTGCATTTTAATTGAATATAAACCATACATTATTATCAATATGGCAATTATTACAATCCAAACACCCTCAAAGAATTTACTTTCAATAATAGTAATCAACACAACAAATGTTGCTACACATCCAAAAGCATTAATAAAGGCTCTTAAGCCCCAACTCTTATAAATACGCTTATTTTTATACCAGTATTTAACTAAACCTGCTTGGCAAAGAGTAAACGCAATAAAAACACCAAATGCATATAAAGGGATTAATCTACTAACTTTAGCATCAAAAATAATGACTAAAATAGCTGATAAAACTGTCAAAATAAGAATACCATTTCTAAAAGCAAATCTATCACCTAGACGCTGAAGCTGTTCAGGTAGATAATTATCTTTACTCATAATTGCAGCAAGAATAGGAAACCCTGTAAAGCATGTATTAGCAGCCATAAGCAAAATCAAACATGTTGATGCTTGTAAAAAGTAATAAAAAAATCCATTTCCTAAAACTTGGTGAGCCACTTGAGATAGAACGCTTTCAGAGAAATTAGGAAGTATCTGTGTCTTTGCAGCAATAAAGGTAACACCAGCAAACATCACGATAGATAAGAAAACCATCAGTAATAGCCCAACAATAGCCTTAGATAGTCCTGGTGACTTATAAGCAGAAACACCATTAGCATAAGACTCTATACCAGTCAAAGCTGAACTTCCCGAAGAAAAAGCTCTAAGAACTAGTGTTATTGTCAACACACCCATCGATGCTTGCATTTGATTAAGATAGTCTTCTTTATAGCTAAAAGTCTCTAGAGTGCCATGATTATACTGATATATGCCCACTATTATCATCACAATTATTGACACAATAAACATATAAGTTGGCCACACAAAGATTTTTGCTGTAGATTTTACCCCTCTTAAATTCATAACCATCAAAAATACTAAGAAACATAAGGCTAACTTAGTACTATAATTCTCTAATCCTGGAAATGCTGAACTAATAGCTACTGCAGCTGTTGAAACAGAAACTGCTACAGTAAGTATATAATCAATAATCAATGATGCTGAGGTTAGTAAAACTAATCTTTCACTAAAGTGTGCTTTTACTATTGAATAAGACCCGCCCCCCTCTGGATGCGCTTTTATGA
Source organism: Francisella orientalis FNO12 (assembly GCF_001042525.2). Taxonomy (NCBI): domain Bacteria; kingdom Pseudomonadati; phylum Pseudomonadota; class Gammaproteobacteria; order Thiotrichales; family Francisellaceae; genus Francisella; species Francisella orientalis. Next base: position 1,788,919 of record NZ_CP011921.2, read on the forward strand.
CTTGAGCATAAGAAAAACCCATCAATAGCATCAATAGTATAACCATCACTGATACTCCTATAGAGTACTGTGAAACGGCTGCAGCACCTACTGTAGCTAATACTATAAAAACTTCTCCAGTTGCGTAAGAAACTGAAGATAAAGCATTTGATGATAATATTGCAAATCCAGCAAATAAACCTATTTTTTGATCTTGTTGCTTTGCATTAGGAATTGGTGAACCAAATATTAGATTCTTTATTTTCATCTATCATTTACTCTTGCTTCTGTAAAAACTCATTAAGCTTTTTAGCTAATTCTTCTATTCCTTTTTTCATAGCTGCCGATATCATGTAATAATTACCTTCATAGCCTATTTGTTTGACAAACTCTTGGCACTTTTGTTCTACTTCATCAGCTAGCAAGTCAATCTTATTAATAACTAGGAATCTGGACTTATCATATAGTTCTTCACTATATTTTTTAAGCTCTTTCTCAACTGCAAAATAGTTCTCTATAGGATCTGACTCATTAAATGGACAAATATCTACTACATGTAATACGCATCTTGCTCGAATTAAGTGCTTCAAAAATCTAAGGCCAAGCCCAGCTCCTTCAGCAGCACCTTCAATTACACCGGGGATATCCGCCATCACAAAACTATCTACACCAACCTTTACCACTCCTAGATGAGGATACATAGTTGTAAATGGATAGTCAGCAACTTTTGGTGTAGCTTCAGATACAGAACGAATGAGCGTTGATTTACCGGCATTTGGCAAGCCTAACAATGCAATATCTGCTAATAAGTTTAGTTCTAGACGAACCTCTTTATATTCGCCTTCTTCACCTAGCGTGAACTTTCTTGGAGCTTGATTTGTACTACTCTTGAAGTGGGTATTACCTATTCCTCTCTTACCACCCGAAACTAGCTTAAGAGTTTCTCCATTATTTAAAACTTCACCAATTTTCTTGTTTGTTTCAAGATCAAACACACTAGTACCAACAGGCACTATTAGATACATATCCTCACCAGCTTTACCATAACAGTTACGTCCCTCTCCTGGGCGTCCATTTTCAGCGTAGTATTCTCTTTTGTATCGATAATCAATCAAAGTGTTTACATTCTCATCTGCCTTTAGATAAATACTACCTCCATGACCACCATCGCCACCATCTGGTCCACCACGAGGAACATATTTTTCTCTACGGAAGCTCACACAACCATTACCACCCTTACCGGCTTGAAGCTTAATCACTACTTCATCTACGAATCTCATAACTCTATAATCTTATACTTATAAAAATGCTAATCATACATTATATATGTTCTAGCTTAAATTATCATCGACTATTTAAAAACCAGTAAATGGATTGATATCGAAACACAGATTAAAAATTTGAAAAAATATTACTATGCTTCCCATTGATATCACATAGATATTTGAATAAGACACCTTAAGATCTGCCTTTCTACTTAAAAATGCTGGCGTATAAACAAATATTATCACAGCGAATATTGCCGCATATTGTAATGCAAGTATAAACCCTCTAGGGTAAAAAACAGTAAATACCAAAGGAGGCACAAAGCAAATCAACCCTAAAATTATATTACCAATCTGTCTATTATAGCGAGAGAATAAGTCACGAATATAATGCATGAGAGAAATTCCCACACCAATAAAAGATGTAATAATTGCTATATGCATAAATACATTTAAACCAGCTTCCAAGAAAGCAGATTTTGAAAAATGTCTAATTTCTGAAGCAAATCCCATAGGCGTGTTATTACTCGAAGAAAACAACGTTTGATAGCTATGCAATCCTTGTTGAGGAATAAGAGCCAAAGCTAATAAAATCCAAATCATATATATAATCAAAACACTTAAACTGCCTATAAGTATACTTTTTTTTAGACCTTTAATATCTCCTTTTTGATACTCATAAATGACTGGAATTATATTATGAAAACCCAAAGATGGTAATAGCGTTGGCCATGCAAAAATAAATGCTGAAAAACTAAGAGGTGCTCTACTTAAATAACTCGTATTTATATAAAACAACATAATAACGACAGCTACTGCAAAAAACACAAACTTAAGTATCACAAACAATCTATTTGCATAGTCACTAACTCTGTAGCTAAACATTAACGCACCCAAAATTAGTGTGAATAAAATAGCAGATAGTGCTACTCCAGATTTAGAAGAACTATCAATGCTTCCAAGTGTAGCTACTAATGATGATCCTTGTGTTGTATATGCTGACATCAATGAATAAAGTAATAATAAGTATATAATGCTAAAAAATAATAAATATCCTCTAGATACTTGAGATTGCATCATTGTCATAAAATTAACCCCAAGAGGATATTCTGCACAAACTCTCAATAGCTTAATAGCTGTTACATACATCACACTCCATGATAATACAAGAAGAATTATCGCCATAGTAAATCCACATGAAGCAACTATCAAAGGTAAAGATAACATTCCTGCTCCAATAGTAGTACCTATTATCAAAAAAACTGAGCCGATAGATTTGGAGTTCATAAAATTTATTATAATTTTTTATTAAGCGCTGAAATAATAACTCTATTTTAACAACTAAGCAAATAATGCTGACTTATCTAACAATTTTTCATATAATCACGGTCATAAAAACTAAATTTGTTAACACTATGGAACTATTCTCTAAGCTACTTAATATACAACACTTTAAGTATGAGTCGAAGAGCGGCAAAAACTCTCAAACAGGTTGGAATGGAGATGGATATGGTACTGTTACATCTCAACAAAAAGATAATTGTATATACTTCAAAGAAGAAGGTTGCTTTACACTAAATAGCTCAAATAAACCTATAAGTATTTCTAACGAATATATCTGGCAAAAGATAAATCCACAGCGCTTAAGTTTATCTCATGCTCGATTTGGTTATAACAATCTCGTCAAGCTTTTTGACTTAATACATATAGGAGATAACTACTGGTGTAGTGAACGAGAACATATATGTGTTGATGATTTATATTCAGCTGAACTTTACAGTTTAGAGAGTGAGATTAGTCTAATATGGAAAATATCCGGACCAAAAAAAGATGAGCTTATAAATTATAAGTATACTTTCTAGTCAGCTGGTATAAAGCGATGTCCTATAGCATTTTCTGTAACAATTAATGGTTGCTTTTTACAGGCAGAAAACTTCTTCCTTAACTGTCCAATATACACTCTTAGATACTGAACCTCATCTCCATAGCAATCTCCCCAAACCTCATGCAAAATAGCATTCTGCATTACTAACTTACCAGAATGTCTGACTAGATAGCTCAAAATCGAAATTTCTTTTTTTGATAAATGAATTTCTTGGTTATCCAAAATAACCTTATGATCATTCAAGTCGACTATGAGATTATCAAAGCTATATATATTAGCTATTTCAAGATCTTTTTTAATAACAGCAATCAACTGTCTTCTAACTCGAGCAATCAGCTCAGGCATATCAAAAGGCTTTTTAACGTAATCATTTGCACCATTTTCTAAAGCTTTGACAACCTCTTCTGTATCATTTCTTGCTGAGACTACAATAATAGGTACGTCACTACTAACTCTTACAGCCTTAAGCCAATCTTGACCATTCTGATCAGGAAGTCCAAGATCAAGAATAACAACATCAGGATGATATTACCCTAGTAGGCTAGTCGCTATTGAAGCTGTTGGTGCACTCTCAACATCATACCCTAATACCAAAAAAGTTTTTTCTAAAAGCTTCTTAATTTGAGGTTCATCTTCTACTATTAGTATTTTTTTTATCATATTTAAACTATCTATATTTACTTATTGTTTAAGTTTAATTGCAAAGGTAATGTAACTTTAAAAACACTTCCTTTACCCTCGCCATCACTATAAACACGTATTTTACCATTATGTGCAGTAAACCGTTACCATGGGTATAGCTGTCTCTTTTTTCAATTCTATGAAAAATTGTAAATATCTTCTCCATATCAGCCTCTTTCAAGCCAATACCTTGGTCTTTTACTTCAAAAAGACAAGCTTCGTTACCCTTTCTTACAAGAGAAACCTTTACTTCTTTATCAAAATCAGCTGTAAATTTAACCGCATTATCAATCAAATTAAGAATAACCTGCTGGAATAGGATAGGACCCAACTGTATTTTAAATGATTCACGTGGGACTATAAATTTGAATTTCTGCTTGCTATAGACTCTTTTACAAACCTGTTCAATTTCTGCAAGGAAATCATTACTGTCAATATATTCTTATACTCAAAGAAAGTTTTCCTGAGTCGACTTTTAACATCTGGATTATATTATCTATATAGTTATCTAATCTTTTAGACTCTGTCAAAGCTAAGTCAATCATTTCATCTTGTTGCTCTTGAGTAAAAGATTCTCTAAATGATTTAACACTACTTAAGGCGCCCATTATAGATGCTAGAGGAGTCTTTAAATTATGAGAAACTGAATATAGCATGCTACTTAGAATTACACTATCTGTGACTATCCTCTCTACAGCTTTTTCTGAGCTTAGATAAACAGCTATTACGCCGAGAACTCTACTCTCTATAACTAGTGGCTCAACCGTCCAGTCCAATCCTGCGAAAGTATTTGTCCCCTTACCACAACTCTCTTTATACTTGAAACTCCACTTTGCCGCTACCAACTCTTTTTGGTTAAAATTTGGATGTTGAGGAAATGCTGAAGATTCTAATTCACCATTTGAAACACTTAAAAATACAAAATCACACTTAAAATACTCTTCCAAAGCATTTAAAAATATTGGACGTAAATTTTTATCTAAACTTTTCTCATTAAATATTTTTGTAAATCGATATAATACGGAAATATTATTTTCTCGCTCTTTAAGAAGAGTAAACGCTCTTTTTATACGTAGAATTACATGACTCGAAAATATAACGATAACCATAAACAAAGCAAATGTAATTATTCCTGCTAAACTAGATATATGAAATACAAAGTTAGGCTCAAGATACAAATATACATATAAGAATAATCCTACTAGAGAAGATAATATCGATGGCATCAAACCATACCTATACGCACACGCAGAGAGAACTAATAAGAAACACAGTGTCTGAGACACTAGTCCAGCGATATTCAAACTAAAAAATATAAATACACCTGATATCGCAGTTATTGAAACCGATTTTATAGTATCTAAAACTAACTCTTTTATGTTTATCTTTTTATGTCGCGGTGGCTCTTCGGCCTTACATTCTTTTTTATTTATCGAAACAATATGGATTTGCATTCCCGTATTGTTATTACGAACAACATCATAAACAAGTGATCTAAAGAACCTATCTTTCCACTTAGGGCGTATTGACTTAGCTATAACTAAATCAGTAGCTCCTATAGACTTTGCATATTCTAGTATCGTATCAGAAATCCTATCCCCAAGAATATGCTAAATATTATAACCTAAACTATTTGCTAACATCTTATAGCGTCTGATAACGGCAAAGTTTAATCTAGTCTTTGTAACTTTATTTGGTTTTTGGACAAATATAGCTATTAATCGAGCATTTAATGTTGTAGCTAAAAGCTTACCTTTACGCAGTAAACTAGGTGTTGCTTCATCATAACCACAACAAACTAATACGTATGGTGATGTAGGTATCTCACTACCATTTTGATACAACTTTCTATATTGTTGAATATCTTGACCAACATGGTTTGCTGCCATCCTAAATGTATAGTCTCTCAATATAGTTAAGTTCGTATACTGAAAATATCTTTCTAACGCTCTATTTATTGCATCACTTTTATAAACTTTACCTTGTTTTAATCTCTTGATAAGCTCTTCTGGACTAACATCTACAACAACAAGCTCATCTGCAGACTGAATAAAATCATTAGGGACAATCTCATTCACATTAGCCCGTGTTAATTGAGTAACTTCATAAGATAAGCTAGCAATGTGCTGAATATTTATCGCAGTATAAACAGAAATACCTTCATCTAGAAGCTCTTCGATATCTATATATCTTTTTTTATTTCGCGATGTCGGAAAATTTGAATGTGGTAATTCATCGATTATTACTATATCTGGCTTTCTTGCTTTTATTGCATCTATATCAAGCTCTTCAAACACTTTACCTCGATATATCACTTTTTTAAGTGGCATTACCTCTAATCTCTCTAATAGAGCTTGCGTATCAGCTCTACCATGACTAACAAGAAGCCCAACTACCACATCTTTGCTATCCTTTTGTAGAGCTCTAGCATTATTAAGCATCGCGTAGCTTTTACCAACACCAGGGGCATAACCTAAAAAAATCTTTAGCTTACCTTTCTTATATTCTTGACTTTTATTTGCTAGATTTAGTAGCGCATCTACTTTTGCTGATTATCCATAGAGGCCTTAAGAATGCTATTAAACTTGTTGAGAATATTCACAGAATATAATTATATCAGACTAGATATACCTTGAGAATTTTTACCTATCAGTTGTAAAAGAGCTATATTTAACGGTAAAACATTTACAGTAGCCACATTAAAGAGATGCTCTTTAGTATTCTCTTTGATAAGTTTATTAACCTGATCTATAGAAAGGTTATTCTTTTGAGCTATATATTTTGATTGATATAGCGCAGCTTGCAAACTTATCTCTGGATCAACCCCACTACCAGATGCAAAAACCAAATCTTCTGGAATAGGCTTCCTAACACCATACTTAGCTTGTAAGTCTTTAATTCTATTTTTAACATCTTGTAACTGTGTCTGATTATTAACTGCATAATTAGTACCGCCTGTAGCTAATGGATTATATCCTGATGCTGATGGTCTAGACGGGAACAGATTATCTGGCATAGTTTGCCCAATCAACTCTGAACCAACTACTTTGCCATTATAATAAACTTGTGATCCTGTAGCTTGATTATGTGCAACACCATATTCAATTGCCATTATAAAAAATGGATAAACTAAACCAAATACAATGCTAAAGAAAAACATCGCCATAAAAAGATTTAAATAAGTTTTTCATAAGATTAACTCCTTGCTTAAACTATATGCATAGCTGTTATAAGCATGTCTATAAGCTTAATAGCTATAAAAGGTACTATCACACCACCTAAACCATAATATAGAAGATTTCTTCTTAATAAAGTTTGTGATGATGCTACAACATTCTTCACACCAACCAATACCATCGGCATCAGAAAGATAATGATTAGAGTATTAATAAATATACTCTTTGAAAAGGCTTTGCAAACCAATCAAGCCATGTTTTCTCATTATTAAATACTTTAAATATATAAGTTCCTAGTGGCTTAGTAATAATCACTAATGTAAATATAAAAACCGCAAACAGAATAAAATTATAATTCATAGCTACACTCTCCTATAAGCTAAAATTTCTCTGGATATATAAGCGTAGCTGTCATATATATCGTCAAACTTATCATTGTAATTGCTGAAACAATAATCATATAAACCTCTTTAAACCTATATTTTTAGGAGATAGATTATAATTTCAAGTGATATAAAGATTCTATAATGAAGTTTAGCAAAGATATAAAATTTTTATAAAAATTAGTTCCTTTACTTATATTACTTTGAATTTAATTTATTGAAATCTACATTAGCTTGTTCAATCTTATATTGATTTTCTTCTACCCAACGTATTATGTTTTTCGTGTGAATCAGTAAAGATTTTCCAAGATCCGTAAGAGAATAAAAGACACTAGGTGGAACCGTAGGTTCAACCTCGTGAAATACTAATCCACATTTTTCTAATTCTCTAAGCTTTAGTGATAGTATTCTTGGGGATATTTCTCTAAGGTCTTTCTGAATCTGACTATATCTTTTAGTACCATCTTCAAGTATTGATATCAGTATAATACTCCATTTATCGCCTATTAGACCTAAGATCTCTCTAAAAGGTTTACAAGAATCTTTAGAGTACCCATTTTCAGTTACATTTTTGTTAGTACTCATCATAGTTGTGCATTCTTGTTTTATTTGGTAAATACAGTGATAATTATAAGTATATATTTTTTAACCTCAGGTATGGGAATAAAATGAAAAAACTACTACATATTAGATCAAGTATTAAAGAAGAAAATTCAGTTTCAAGAAAAATTAGTGATGATTTAATTAGCCATTTAAAAAGCATTGACAAGGTGAAAGTTTCAGAGAGAGATCTTGTAGATAACTCTGTAGAACATATAAATCCAGACTTTATTAATGCCATGGCAAATAATAATCAAGATAAACTTACTACCTCAAACAAGCTTATAGAAGAGCTTTTTGAAAAAAATATTATTATTATCGAGTCGCCGATGTATAATTTTAGTATCCCTTCGACACTAAAATCTTAGATTGATAATATAATGATCGCAAGAAAAATATTCTTATATACAGCGAATGGGCCTGAAGGCTTAGTAAAAAATAAAAAAGCTATCATTGTTCTTAGTAAAGGAAATATCTATAGTAAAGGAGCTACGAAACCTTTAGATTTTCAAGAAAATTATTTATGAACAATTCTTAATTTTATTGGTATAAATGACATAACTGTGGTCTGTGCTGAAGGAGTTGATTTAAATGCTGAAATACGAGAAAAATCTCTAAAACAAGTTGTGCAACAAATAAAAGATTTAACCCTTTAATAAATATGGAGAGTTGTATGAGGAAATATATATCATTAGGAATTTTAGCCACTCTAATACCTACAATATTACTAGCAAATAAACAAGATAATCCCGTACCAGAAATAATACCTAAATCTAATATTATCAAATGTAAATATAATGAAAAAAATGTTAACACTGTAATTGATTTTGAGAATGCTGTATTAAATGTAATATTTAATAAAGGTAATGTAGATGAGGTCTCTAAATATTTAGGAAAAACATACATTCAACATTACCCTTCAGCAAAGGATGGACCAGATGGTTTAATTACCTATCTTAAAGGACTTGGTGATAAAAAAGTATTTACACGGGTTGAGACAAAAAAAATATTTGCTTGTAATGATTATGTAATATTAGAAAATATTTTTTACTCATCAAAAAATGATTTAGGAACAGCTGCAATTAACACATTTAGAGTAAAAGATGGAAAGATTATTGAACATTGGGAGCTTATGGAACCTATTCTAAAAGAAGCTAAAAATAATAATGGTATATTCTAGATCTCTATTTAGTTATGCCTTAGAATAATACTCTTTATTTCTTCTAATTTTTTTCTCTTCTGCAATAGCTACAAACATCATTAGCACGAAGCATACAATCGCAGCTAAATATAATGCTATAAAAGTTCCATACCAGCCATCGAAACCAAATAGACTAATTTTTTTATCAGCAATCATGCCCAAGCCAAGTTTAGCAAAACTATCGCCTAGCAAGTAAGCAAAAGTACCTTTTATACCATCTGCTACTGCAATACCCTGTTTTGGAACAAATCCCACAGCAGCTACGCCTATAAGAAGTTGTGGTCCAAATACACAAAATCCTAAAAGAAACATTACAGTTAAATATACATATTGATTAGTCGCTGATTGGTATAAGAAAATTAAAATGATAGTAACTATAAGACAAATAATAGCTGTTAATCCACGTCTACCATTAATAAGATCTGACAATAACCCCCATAATAATGTTCCAGTTAAAGCTCCTGATTCAAATAGTGCATAACTCCATGCCGAAGTTTCTTTTGTAAAACCTAAAACTTCATGAGCGTAAACTGGTGACCATTGATCCACACCTATTCTAACAACATATAGAAAGACATTTGCAAAACACAAAATCCAGATTATCTTATTGAAAACCACATATTTCTTAAAAATTTCCCATTTTGATATTTGTACTTTTTTGACATAAGCATCCTCTTCGCTAATAGGTTCATCAAATATTTCTTCAACAGGTCCAAGACCATATGATTCAGGAGAGTCATTACCGACCCTCAGTCCAATAAAACCAATAATTAAGCAAAGAACTGATGGAAATATAAACATACCAATCACATTGTCATCAAAGACTACATGTGCCCCAAAAAGCGCTACAACCGCAGATAATGCTCCACCAATATTATGAGACATATTCCACAGTCCCAAAAAGAATCCTCTTCTATTTCTAGGTGTCCATTTAGTAATAGTAGAATAACTACATGAGCCTCCTGGACTTTGAAAAAAACCACTCATAGCATAAAAAGCAACCATAAGAAATATACCATATGTACTACTTCCTAAGCTTAGACCAAAGCCTATCATACATATTGCAGATAATATCAGCATAAACGGTAGTACCTGTTTAGTATTCTTACCATCAAAGTAATAAGTTGTAACAGTCTTACCAAGACCATAAGTAATCGAAAAACCTAAACCAATCAATCCTAAATCAGTAAAAGAGAGACCATAATCTTGAATCATGTCATTCTGAGCTATATTAAAATTCTTACGAATCATATACATACTAAGATAGCCGATAAATACAACTAAATATGATTTAATGAATTTATTTAGCCAAATTTTCTTTCTTTGTTCTTTAGATAACTCCATAGTAGGAATTCTTTGTTGCTCAAATATTTTTGATAAAGACATAATCATATAAGTGATAAATATAAATATCAGGAGATTATAGATGAAAGTTGCTGTTTAATATAGCAGTAATAGTTTTAAAAATCATGATGTCTATAAATGCAAAAAGCCCCATATTTCTATGAGGCTTTTAAAATGCTTATCACGATAAGTCTTTAATGTAATAAGATGGCGATTACCTACTTTCACCTGGGCATTGCCAGACTATCATCGGCGTTTTGTAGTTTCACTTCTGAGTTCGGAATGGGATCAGGTGGTTCCTACAAGCTATTATCGCCAAAACTGTGTTTTGGATAATATATCTTATAAAGATATTTAACAATTCAGCATAGAAATAGACTTAAGTCTCTCGGATCATTAGTACTGGTAAGCTTCATACATTGCTGTACTTCCACACCCAGCCTATCAACGTCGTAGTCTCCAACGTTCCTTACTGATTTTCATCAGAGAGATCTAATCTTGAAGGAGGCTTCCCGCTTAGATGCTTTCAGCGGTTATCCCTTCCGAACATAGCTACCCGGCAATGCTT